>NZ_JAHKPW010000090.1:72372-87016 GCF_018860755.1 Colwellia sp. D2M02
GCTGGCCTATTGCAAGTAAATTTAACGAAGAAGTTAGGGAAAATAGCTGCTAGAGAAACATGTGTTAAGCCGATCTCAGGTTAACTACTGTAGCAAGCCTGTATTACGCAATATAGGCTGGTTATAACGTATATTTATTGACCGTCTAGTTTTTTTACATCTCTTTTACATATTTAGAGTAAAAAAACTAAACAATGCAAAAAATCGTTTTAAAACAAACAAATGAAAATATGGCTTGTTTTGTGCTTAATAGAGCCTGTGTTATATAATTGATTAAATAACACAACCTATTTTACGGTTTGATTGATCACAATGTCACACCGTTTACACTTACAGAATATAATTTAGTTTTAAAGGGAAAATGATGTTAAGAAATTTATTTGCCGCAGTCTTATTACTGACACTAGCCGCAACAGCTAAAGCTACTCCGATTAAATCAGGTATTGACGGTTCATTTGATATTTTCAGTGTTGCAGATATCACATTAAATGCAGATGGTGAAGTTACCCTTATTAATTTTATCTTTGCAAACATTGCTCTTGTTGATCAAGCTGGTGATTATGCACCTTATTTAACTGCAGGTGATGCAGTGGCATTAGATACTAACCCTATCAGTATTAATAACATCATCGGTTTACAGTTATGGAATGTTAACGGCTTTAGCTTCATCGCTACAGCAATTGGTGCAAATGAAACTGTTGGCGCTACTACAGGTTTATACATCATTGGTGATGTAGTACACGATGATTTCATCACAACATCAACGGAGTTTTTCCTTTCTAGTCAAAACTTAACGGTTGACGGAACAAAACAATCTGCACTTTCAGCATCAATTACTTCTCCTGCTCCAGTAGCAGTATCTGAGCCAGGTTCTTTAGCTATTTTAGCTTTAGGCTTAATTGGTTTCGCTGCTAGTCGCAAGAAAAAATCTGCTTAATTTTCTGATTAAGTCAATTTATTAAGCACGCAAGCGTGCTTAATAATAAAAAAGCACCTTATATAAGGTGCTTTTTTATTGCCTACGGTTTTAACTTAAGCAAGCTTCTCATTCAAAACCGTACCGATATCTGCGTGCCTTGTTCGCTCTTCAAGCTTAACTGCCAACCTTGGTGTTCGCACAAGCGCTTCACTATCGATAAACCAAAACCGTAACCAGTACTCTGACTACCTTTAACCATAAGTTCAGTGACTTTATCCACAATACTTGCCTCTATGCCTGAGCCTGTGTCTGCAATAACAAGCTGATTATTTTCATAACTAATCAGCACTTCACCAGCATTGGTATATTGAAAGGCGTTACTGATCAAATTATCAAGTAACACTTTTAACATGCCTGGTTGCAGTGTTAGATTCACATTAGTATTGTCACTGACTAGCACTTCAACTAAGTTACCATTAGTCTTATTTGCCAGCAAATAGCTGTGATCAATCACCGCCTGCTCGACTAGCGCCAATAAATTCACCGACGATTTAGCAACCGAGGTGTGTTCGTTACGCGCTAGTGATAATAAGGTGGTCACCGTTTGCTCCATTTGTACACTAGCATCACTGATACGTTTTATCAGTGCATCGGTAGCTTGTTGTTTTAGTTGCTGTTGGAGTAATTGTTGCTGCGGTAGTTCAGGGTCTAAGGTATGACTGGTTTGATACACTTCAACGGCATTTTTAATAATTGCGACGGGGGTTCGAAGCTCATGGCTAACATCGCGGGTAAAGTGTTTTTCGCGGATTAACGCTGATTTAATTTGTCCTAGCGTATTTTCAAGGGTTTGTGCCAATAGACCAATTTCATTGTTTGGGAAGCGTTGTGCGAACTTATCCGGAATATTTTCAGGCGCAACGCCATCAACCAAGTCAGCCAGCCGCTGTAAGGGTCTTGCTGTACTGCGCCCTAACAGCCACGCAATAGTACAGGCAATAATAATTAAGACTAAACACACAACCAACATCGCTTTAAGTAAAAAGCCGCTAATAGGCCTAACGAGTAACATTTCACTCACTTCTGCTAATAAATAAGCTTGCTCGGCATCACTTTGTTTTTCAGGCGCTACCTTAGGAAGTGCATATAAATGATAGTGCTTTCCTTGTTCGCCAAAGAACTCACCTGCATTAGGCTCAGTTAATAACTGCACTTTAATGAGCTCTGGTAAGCTTTCCTTTGATAGATAGAGCTTCATATAGTGATGGCGAGGTATCGGCCATTGTTGGTGCTGCTGATAGCCTTCCTGCATTAACTGAGCTTCTTGTGCCATGGTTGTGTATATAAAGCTATCTTCTAATGCGTACATAGCTAAAAACACAAAGGCACTATAAAAACATGATAAGACTAAGGTAAATACACAAAACTGCGCGACAATACGTCGGCTCAAACTATGGTATTTATTGGTGCTATTTTCATTAGCTGAACTTTTATTTATTATTTTGCTTTTCATCATTCACTACCCTGCTCACGTTTACCGTTAGCAACTTCTAAGGCAAAGCCAACTCCGTGGCGAGTTTTCAACATCGCATAACTAAATGGCTTATCTAACACACTACGTAATTGATAAATGTGCGATCGTAATGCATCAGACTCGGTTGGCTCATCGCCCCATAGCTTTTGTGCTAATTGAGAACGACTGACCACCTGTGGGTACTCTTCTGCTAAGAACGTTAAAATGCGATAACCCATAGTGTGTAAATTAAGTGGTACTCCTTTGCGCTGTACAGTTTTACGTTTACGGTCTATTTGCAACTCACCAAGGGTAACAACATCATCGGTTTGCAATAAATGTCTTCTCGATAATGCCAAACAGCGAACTTCAAGCTCTTGCAATGAAAACGGCTTAGTTAGGTAGTCATCGGCGCCAGCAGTAAAACCGCTGACTTTATCGTCAATAGTGTCGCGAGCGGTTAACATCAAAATAGGAATATGGCGTGATGATTTAAGCCGTAATTGCTCACATACCGTTAACCCATCCATCACAGGTAAATTTAAGTCGAGAATGATAAGGTCATAAGACTCACTTAACGCCAACGCTAGCCCCTGCTGACCTTGCATGGCAAAGTCAAACACATGTCCTTTAGCCTCCATATACTCAGCGACATTGCGCGCAATATTAAGTTGATCTTCCACTAATAATATATGTAATGAGGTATTAGTACTGACCATAAAAAACTCCATTGAAAGCGACTTGGCGCTATTAATTCACTATTTAAGCGTAAACGTTAAAAGCTTAAGGAGGTAATAACAAGTTATTGCCCCCTTAAGCCTGAATTATTTAGTTAATTTAGTTGTTATAGCCTTACTATAATGTTGCCAATAGCTCTAGCGCTGGTTGATATTCAGGCTTAGTCTTTAATAACTGTCGTAGTGTGGTTTTTGCTAGCAAATTCTTACCTAGTTTTTGCTGTGCTTTTGCAATGGTGACATCAAGCACAGGGTTGTTTAGCTCTGCTTGAGCCATTGTCATTAAATCTAGTGCTTGGGCAATTTCTGATTCTTTTTCTGCTACTTTGAAAAAATAAAAACCATACATACCAAACAAACTCAGTTGCTTTGATTTTTCTTCACTTGCAGCACGCTGAGAAGCTTGGGCTAAAACCGCACGATCACCAGCTAAAAAATCAGCGATTAACGCAAGCGTACGATCCTCTTGATAGACCTCATGAGCCACTGCGTCAATGCCTAAGCTCGTCACTAACGCTGTTGCTACTCCCACCGTAGAGCTTGGATTTTGGCCGGTGATCAAACGATCATCAACAGCAACATGACTTAACATAATATCACTACTCTGAAATATAGCGCCGCGCTCGACTAGCTTATCTTCGAGCATAAAATCAAACGTTGGTGACCATTTCTTACCGAACAATTGCTCTTCTTCATTAGTAAAACCATTGACGTGTTTATTGGCAATTAAATAAGTACCATCCGCTAACTTAACGTCTACTAGTGCTGCGGGGCCGTGACAAACTGCTGCCACTGCGCCCTGTTGTTGGTATACGTCACTGATTAGCGTTTGCAGTGCTTTATCTTTTGGTAAGTCAAACATTGCCCCTTTCCCCCCAACAATAAACACGCCGTCATAACTAGCTGCATTAATATTTGCGGTGGCAAAAGTATTTGCTAACTTGTCCATAATCTTTTCATCCGCGAGAGTTTGCGCATTGTAGCGTGTCGCTGGATCATATTTATCGGCGACCACATTACCGCCTTTAGGGCTAGCGACATCAACGTCAATACCATTTGCTTGAAACACTAAATAGGCTTTTGAAAATTCACCAAACTCATAGCCAGGCGCTTTTTCCCCTTGCTCCTCGCCATGGCCACTGACTACCATCAGCACTTTTTTCTTAAGGTCTGTTTGAGTAACTTGCTTATCAAGCGTAGCTTTTACCGGCAAAGTAACGACGACTAAACAAATCATTGTAACTATTTTTTGAGTAATGTTTTTCATCATGTCTCTCTTAATCGTTTTTTAATATTAGGTGGTTAGGTTAGATAGTGCGAGTATAAAACTGCTCAGGGGATAGCATCGCAGTGAGTCTGTGAAACTGATGTGAAACCGAGGTAAAATACCCGAGATAAAAGCTTCTCACTGCGCGTTTTTTTACAACTTTACAAGGTTAGTCCGTCATTAATTGCTTAACAGAACTATTTAAACTGTGCTTATTAGCGAAAATCCCTAGTGAAGTAACACTCGCTAAAATAATAAACAAGGTTCCCAATAGCCAAATAAAGTCAGGTTGATAGGTTAGGGAGAACTGTGATTGATAGATGAGTAATCCAGCAAGGTAAGTACCTA
This sequence comes from Colwellia sp. D2M02, assembly GCF_018860755.1. GTDB lineage: Bacteria > Pseudomonadota > Gammaproteobacteria > Enterobacterales > Alteromonadaceae > Colwellia > Colwellia asteriadis. Next base: position 77,157 of record NZ_JAHKPW010000090.1, read on the forward strand.
CTATTGACCCAGTTGCTGCAATCAATGCCGTGATAAGCCACTCAATAATATTAAGCTGAAAGCACGTGCGTTTAGAAAAGCCAAAGCTCATGATAATGCTGTTCTTTTTCCTTTCCTTCGCTTCCGCTGCATTAATTGACGCGAGAATAACAATAATCGCAAGTAAAATAATCACCACTGAAAATCCTGTGATTACCGTCGTTATCATTGCAAGCGTGGAGTCAAATCGTGCGGTCATCTCTTTTAAAGACACCATGCGCAATGTCGGATATTTTTGCCATAAGTTACCCAATAAAGACTGTTGTTGATCGCTCACTTCGATACTTGCCATATGGTAATGCGTTGCTTGAATGTGGGCGATCGCAGTGCTAGGCATTTGTATCCAAAACGTGATTGAGCCATTGCCAGACTTGAATGCGTGACTAGCAGCAACGATAAAGTTATAGCGTTTACCTGCAACCATAAAACTCACCTCATCACCTAAGGCCAACCCGATATCCGTCATCACCTCCTCTTCTATTGAGACTTGCTGCCAATTCTCACTTGCGTTTTGCCACCATTGACCAGATACAATACGGTTATTACTTGGTAGCTCGTTAGCCCAGTGCATTCTTATGTCTCTTGAGAAGCGCGCTAAACTGTCACTAGGTTTCCCGGCAAATTCCTTAAGCGATTGTTGGTTCACTTCTATGAGCTTGGCATGCATATAAGCTTTATTTTGGCGAATACTAATATCGTTATCCAACGCCCACTGATGAAGGTAGTTCATTTGATCCGTAGTGGCTTGCGATACCATTAAATTGCCATCGTGAGTTCGCTGATAAACCGACATTGCTTTGCCCAAGTCGTGCATTAACATGAGGGTAAATAACAGGAGGAATGCTGATAAACCTACCCCTAATATTTGGGTACTTTTGCTCACTAGGCGCTGCTTCATCATGAAAAAGACAAAAGGTAATAACCCTGACAGGTTTTGTGTGAGCTTTTCACCCAAGGTCAATGTCAACCAGCTAAGCGCTAAAATGAGAGCAATAGTCACCCCCATGGCAATAAGCATCATCGTCGTTAATAGGCCATTATCTGAATAAGCAAACACCACAATGATTAAGACCATTAACGCCGCTACTTTTTGCCCTAATTGTTTCGTTTCACTCGTTGCAGTCGTAAAGAGTGACGCAATAGTGCTATTGGCTAACGAATACCACACGGGTAGATAAAATAAAGCAAACAATAAACTTACAAAGCCTAAGGTGCTAAAGGATAAACCAAGGTGCCATTGCCACGTTAAATTCACAAAGCTTTCTGCTAAATGACTGATGATAAGCCAATGTGTTGCTGCGGCTAAAATAAAGGCAATGGGCAATAGTAGTAGCAATGAATAGCACCATTTAATGATAGACACCACGATACCCGTTTGATAGCTAGCACCTAAACTCATACACACCGCGGCAAAATACTGCTCTTTACTTTTATGCTTGATGGAAAGCTGCTCAATAGCAACAGCTGCCATAAAAAACAATAAGATGGAGGTTAAGCCTAAAAAGTTTTCTGTTCGCTTCCAAAATAATGCTAACGGATGATTGCCTTTTTTATGCATAAATTCGGCGGCAGGTATTTGCTGTTTTTGCCATGATTGTAGTGTCGTTATGTTGTCTTCATCAAGGGCAAGTAAATAACGATACTGTATTAAATTTTCGCTAAAGTTTAGCTGCTTCATATCAGCAATGTTGATCATTGCACGCATATTGACATTATGTCCTTCCATCAAGCGATCAGGCTCATGAGCTAGCAATTTTGTTACGGTAAAAGATTGTGAGGCAATGCTTACCGCGTCACCCAACTTCAGGCTAAATCGCGACAATAAACGACTGTCAAACCATATTTCACCTACTTTCGGGCCAGTCGAGTTCGCGTATGTAACCCCATCAAGAGCATTAGCAGTTAATAGCTCTCCCTGTAGAGGGTAATTATCATCAACACCTTTTAGGCTAATATATTGCCAGCTATTATCATGACTAAAATTAATGCTTATTTGCTGAGTTTGCGCGACGTCATCAACCTGTTTAGCTAAGCTTGCTAATTGTGTTGCTGCTAGCGGTTGATGCTGGCTAATAAGAGCATCAGCGCCAAGTAACCCTTGTAGGTTATTAGTTAAATAGTGTTGAACGCTCTCACTTGACTGACTTAACGCCAGCATAAAAATCAAGAGTATTGCTTGCGTCCAGCGAAGCAGGCGTTGATGAGGTAAATGATACTCTTGACGATAGCATTGCCATGCCAGTGAAAAATTAAGCCCGGCTTTCATGATAAAGCCCGCAACAGAACTTGGTGCTGCACTACCTTGTGTTTTAGTTAACATATGCCGCCTCCAAAATCTTACTTTCCCTGTTATGGTTACTATCCTTTAAGAGTCGCCCTTGGTTCAAACGATAGATATGGTCAGCACGCTGCGCTAACCCTTCGCTATGGGTTACCATAACCAAACCCGCGTTATTCTCTTTACAGCAAGAAAATAACGTATTCGCGATATCTCCAGCACTCTTTTCATCGAGATTACCAGTCGGCTCATCGGCAAAAATAAATCGCGGTTGGAAAACTAAGGCTCGTGCAATGGCAACTCGTTGTTGCTCGCCACCACTGAGCTCACTGGGACTATGGTGCATGCGATCTGACAAACCGACTTTAGTGAGCATGGCTATCGCTTTACTCACTGCAGTTTTATCTCCGCGTAGCTTCAACGGCAGGGCAACATTATTTAATGCGCTTAATTCAGGTAACAAATGAAACTGTTGAAAGATAAAGCCAATGTATGTACGCAAACTTTCTAAACTTGCTACTTGGCTACCTGTTAAATAACACCCTTCACCTGATGTCGGCTTTTCCAAACCTGACATCAACATCAATAAACTTGATTTACCAGCCCCAGACGGACCAGTAATCGCGTAAGACTGCCCTTGTTTAATGGTTAAGTTAAGCTGTTCAAATAAGGTCACTTTCGCTTCATTCAGTGTGAAGGACTGGCTAATATTTTTTAGTTGAATAGAGCTGAGTTGAATCGCATTGGGTTGAATCGAATTAGGTTGAGTAACAGTAGACATATCTGATGGCCTTTTAATAACATAATTGCCGATAAGCTTATTCGAGTGAATGTGAAAGGTATGTGAAAGGTATCAGTAAAGTTATGCTGTATTCAGGTAAGAAATCCACCTCGTAAGCTGCTCTTATCTTGCCTGGGTTTATGCCAGCCTGACTATTACGATGCTATAAGTCAGCTTGGGTGCTTGGCTTGCAAATAGCAATCGCTTTACACAAGCGGGTAATAATCTTGCTTTACCCAGATCAACAGTCAGCGCCCGTATTAAAGCGTTAGAAGTGCGATTAAATACTCGCTTATTCAATAGAAATACTCGAAATGTTAGTTTAACTAATGAGGGGATAGACTATTTGCAAGTATGCCAAAAAGCCCTAGGCATGCTGATTTCTGCTGAAGAATCGTTAATTCAAAATGACACACTTTCAGGCAGACTAAAAATTTCTGTTCCTGTTGCGATGCCAAAAATGCCCTTAGCTCGACTTATTTCGTCATTTCAACAATGCTATCCTAACTTAAGTGTTGAGATCATGGTTACCGATACACCACAGGATATTGTTGCTGAAAATATAGATGTTGCGATTCGAGGTCGTGATGCTGGCGATTTAGATCTTATCGCGAGAGAGCTTGGAAAAGCTAAGCTAGGTTACTTCGCCTCCCCATCAGTAGTTAAACAGCTAGGAAAAGAAGCATGTAAAGAGAGCTTATCAACTCAACTTATCTTTGCACCATTGAACAAATCACAGCGCTTTAAGTTGGTTACACATGACTTTTCATTGGCACATGATTTAGCTTGCACTCATCAAGGCGTCGTTATATTGCCTATCAATTTATGTCAAGCATCCGTAGAGGCTGGCTTACTTTTACAATTTAGTTGTACACCACAACCAGCTGAATTACCTGTATATTTAGTTTATCCAAACAGGAGTTATTTAGCCAAACGAGTGAGGGTACTCATTGACTTCATAATCGCTAATCATCAAAAATTCACACTCATTTAATGCGTAAACCGTGAGTTAAGCAGCATTATTCTCGCGACTTAATTATAAATAGACCACCATAATTTTAATAAAGAGAGTTACTTAAGTAGATATAGTCACCTGAGCATCCAAAAAAGCTAAAAAATTGTACGTTAACTACACAATCAAGACGAAAAAAGAGTGCTGATGAAAATAAAAAAGCACCTTATATAAGGTGCTTTTGTTTATCTAATCAACCGATAACCAAAGCTAACGGAAAAATTTTATGATAATTAATTTAAAAATATAAAGTTTCTAGTGTTTCACCTGCAACTTTAATATCACATTTGTCACCTGATTGTGAATTTGATGACTGAATAGCACCAGCCACCGCCCCAAACACACCACCTTGACGGTTTAAAACTGAGCTAAAGTAACAATGGCTAGACACTTCAACATCTTGATAGTTGGTTGTTAAGTTTAATGTTGGAGTATACGGAGGAAAACGTCCTTTCATTACAGGATCACCATTTACCGTAAGCTCTACTTCTTTGCGTTTCTCGTCGTACTGACCACCGAAGACATAAACCTTACCTTGATAAGCTATCGTTTTTTCTTGCGCTTGAATTGGTGGCGTTGAGCCACAGCCAACTAATGTTATTAGTGCAACACTAGCAATTAGTAAAGATTTCTTTAACATAACTAATTCCATATAAAAAAATGAGTATAAAATATAACCTAATAGCTATTAGCTTTCAATCAGCTAAATCATTAAATTTATTAATATAAACAATAGGTAATAATCACATTAACTAAAAACGGCATAGATAGCTCTATACCGTTTTTATACCTCTCAAATAAGCTCTTACTTTGCTTAAGGAGTAACGGTTGGTGCTTTAATCACTTTCCAAGGATCCCCTGCTCCTGGAATATTTCCTTGGCTGTACCATTTAGCTTCGTAAATCCCTGTTTGGTAAGATACTTGGTCTCCTCGTAAGTAAACTTTGCTATCAACCCATGCAGCAACACCATCGACAGGAGGCTCAACAACCGGTGTATCGAGCTGATCTACGACACGAATTTGCGGCCAACCGGCGTGAGAGTTATGAAAGTTAGTAACACATTTTTCATAATCGCCAGGCACTAACGCTGAGTATGCGGTTTGATAAGCAACTAACTTACATTCAAATGACTGACCTTCTGGGCGATCTGCATAATAGGTCCAGTCACCTTCCCAGTTGGTGTAAAGTACATCCGTAGCCCCTTCAAGGTTAATACTGCCAAATGGCGTTTGTTGGTAACAAGTATTTAATTCATCCGACTGAATATCAATATTGTAATAAGCCGATAAACCTTCCCAGTAACGAATACGATTAACGGGTTGACCCTTAGTTTCATTTTGAGCGCCACATTCAATACCACCATTAATGACATTTATTGTGGTACCAAAACCATAACCAATACCCGCATTGGTTTCACGCTGCGATGGCACCCAAGTACGATCGATAACATGTAACATTGCTGGTTTTGGTGCTTGTGGCGTTAAGAAAAACCAAATAGCAGACGCCATATTCAACCATGAGTCAGCAACTAAACCAGGGTTATTTAATAATACCGAGGCATCACCATCAAACATCACTTCAGAAAAAGCACCGTAGTTAAAGTGATAAGATAATTGCTTAGCACCACGGCCAAAGTAACCCTTCCCTGCGACACATGGCCAACGTGATGTTTGCCAATTCTGCTCATTACAGCCAACCGTATAGCCTGCATCACCTTCTGACCAGCTCATTTCACGCACGTGTACCAATGCCTGTTGCCACTCTTCAAGCTGTTGAGGGTTATCTGAAATGTTATCCTTACTAATATGACCGCCAGTTTCTTGAGCAAAATGGGCAAACGCCGTCACTATTGATTTTTTACAAATGGCGTCAGCATCTTTTGCGACATCAATATAGTCACCACAAAACGCAGGAAATTTGCCAATGGCACGTAAAAAGCGCGTATAGGTATATTCTGGTGCTGCCATTTTGGTTAAAAAATCCCACTCAGCTTCGGGGAAAATACGCTCGGCGCGCTTAACATTATCAGGATTAGTCGGTAAATTAGGATAGATTGCCTCAACCACTGCATTACTACTTGTTTCTAAAGCTTTTGCCCAAATAGCGTACATAGGGTCTGCAGTTTTAGCATCACGCGAGGCATTGAGCTCAACACGAGAAACAACATAGCCATTTGGATTCTCAGGGTCCACTTGTGGATTAATCGCGAGACTGCTGGTGCTTATACCACCGCAAATTAACACAGAAAGTACTTTGAGCTTGTTCATAAACACTTACCTTTTATTGTTTAGCGCTTTTTCATGCGCATTTATTATTTCTCTTGATGAGCTGACTTATCGAAAGATTGTAAACTATGTTGCAACAAAAAATTAACAAAAACATTACGTGTATCAGTTTCTTATGTCAAGGTTAAAAAACAAACAACTGGTATTCTTTTTCAACAGATAAACATTGGGATTTTTCATGGCAAAAAGACTTATTTAGCCCTAAAAACTATCAAGGTCTCAAGTTCAGCGTTGTAAAGGCGCACTTATTTTTTCATACTTAATTTGTTATGCTGCCCAAAACCACGATATATCGTGCACTGATAAAGAGTGAATAGTTTTCATATGAAAGACAACCATAACAAAGATATTAACCACAATATTAAAGCCTACTTAGCTGATTCAAATTTACTTCTCAATGCCATGGGTGAAGGCATTTATGGTTTTGATATTGAAGGGAATGCGGTATTTATTAACCCCGCTGCAGAACGTATGACTGGTTGGAAGTCTGAAGAATTACTGGGTAAAAATATTCATCAATATCATCATCATAGCCATGCGAATGGCGATCATTACCCTAGTGAAGAATGTAATATTTATAACTCAATGCGCGATGGTGTCGAACGTAAAATTACCGATGAAGTATTTTGGCGTAAAGACGGCACTTCATTTCCCGTAGAATACACCTCAACCCCTGTATATAAAGACAATGTGATTGTTGGTGCGGTTGCAGTTTTTAGAGATGTTAGTCAACAGCGGCTTGCCGACAATAACCTACGCGACGCGTTAAAAAAAGTACAAGAGCTGACCGAACAGCTACAAGCAGAAAACACTTACCTACAAAGTGAAATTAATGAAGCATGGCAAGGCTCTGGGTTAGAAGGTAATAGCGCTAAATTTACCGCCATGCTAGCGCAAATAAAGTTAGTGGCACAAACCGACAGCACGGTTTTAATTTTAGGTGAAAATGGTACGGGTAAAGAAGTCGTAGCGCGCAACTTACACCAGCTAAGTGCCCGTAGCAACAAGCCATTGGTGAAAGTTAATTGTGCTGCATTTACTGCTAATTTACTCGAGTCTGAGCTCTTTGGTCACGAAAAAGGCGCTTTTACCGGTGCCATAGAGCGTCGTAAGGGGCGTTTTGAACTGGCCGATAAAGGCACACTTTTTTTAGATGAAATTGGAGAGTTATCACTCGAGGCACAAAGTCGATTATTACGGGTATTACAAGAGCGCGAATTTGAGCGCGTTGGTGGCAGTAAAACCATTGCCGTTGATCTTCGTATCATAGTCGCGACTAATCGTGATTTATTCGCTATGGTTGAGCAAGGCCAATTTCGCATGGACTTATATTATCGCTTAAATGTTTTCCCTATTAACATTCCAGCGTTAAGAGATCGCATTGAAGATATCCCACTATTATGTAGCAGTATACTCAAACAACTGAATGCCAAACTTAACAAAAGCATTACCCATATTAATAAGCGTAGTTTAGCAAAACTAACCCAGTATCACTGGCCTGGAAACATCCGAGAGCTACAAAACATTCTTGAGCGTGAAGTTATTCTAGCCCAATCAAGCACCCTCAATATTCAGCAAAAATTTACTAAAAGTCATGCGGCAATCCCCTCAATAAATAAGCCACTAGCAGAAATCGAAAAAGCTTATATCACCGAGGTTTTAACGGATTGCCAATGGATTATTGGTGGCAATAGGGGCGCAGCAAAAGTGCTGGGGTTACCTGACAGCACACTAAGATCTCGCATGAAAAAGCTTAACATCTCTCGATAACTGCCAATAGTAATTAACCCTTGCTCACCACAACAGACACAAAATCCACGCTATATCGTGCATGCACGACATAGCGTGCCTTAAAGCTCCTACCCATCAAATAAAAACCTTAAAATACAAATAGATAATAAAAATAAATTTTGGCGTAAATCTTGATATTGATCAGGGTAATTACTCAATTATGACCCTGTAAATAATTATGAAATTTGATATTAAAGAAGAACACCTCATCATTAAACCTTATAAGTCTAATGAATCTATTTATGTAAGAGAGCAAAAAGGATTTTATCAAAGAATACGACGCTACCTAGGTTGGTTATTAATGCTCACCTTTATCGCCATTCCCTTTATTCAATTTAATGGTGAACAAGCGGTATTACTCGATGTTGCTAAACAAGAATTTCGTTTATTTTCAGTAACATTCTGGCCACAAGATTTTGTACTGTTAGCAGGCATATTTATGGTTGCCGCATTCGCACTATTTTTTATTACCACATGGCTTGGTCGTGTTTGGTGTGGCTATACTTGCCCGCAAACTATATGGACACTTGCTTTTATTTGGGTAGAACATCGTATAGAAGGTAAGCGAAATCAACGTAAAGCGTTAGACAAAGCCCCATGGAGTATTAATAAATTACAAAAAAGAGTCGCTAAACACAGTATATGGCTAGTCATGTCGTTATTTACGGCCACTACCTTTATGTCTTATTTTATTCCAGCCTCTGATCTATACAGTGAAATGATCGCTTTTGAATGGTCAGGCTTAATTACGTTTTGGGTAGTGTTTTTTACTTTCTGTACTTATGGAAATGCCGGTTGGATGAGAGAGCAAGTGTGTATTTACTTATGCCCTTACTCTCGCTTTCAATCAGCCATGTTTGATAAAAACACCTTTTTAGTCGCCTATGACACTAAGCGCGGCGAAAGCAGAGGCCCACGTAAGCGTAAAGCCGATCATAAAAGCTTAGGTTTAGGCGACTGTGTTGACTGTAACTTATGCGTTGAAGTTTGCCCTGTTGGTATTGATATTAGAAACGGCATGCAATATGAGTGCATTAACTGTGGGTTATGTGTTGATGCTTGCGACGAAACAATGAGCCGCTTTAATTACCCTACAGGGTTAATTAGCTACACTAGCGAGCAACGACTGTTAAGTAAAAAGCCACAGCCATTTAACCTTAAATTAGCCGCTTATGGTAGCTTATGTATTATGCTCGTTGCTGCATTAGGTTTATGGATTAATGAACGTATACCGTTAGAAGCCTCAGTATTACGTGATAGAAACGCGTTATATCGAGTTAATTATGAAGGCATGGTAGAAAATACCTACACCTTAAAAATTCTCAATAAAAGCCAGCAAAGTGCCAACTACCGTATTTATGTGGAAGATATTGAACTAGATAAAATAATACAAGGTGAGCCAATAAAAACGGTACAAGTCGCTGCAGGAAAAATGCAAGAAGTACCACTAACTCTAAGTGTTGACAGTTATAACTTACAGCAGAAGATGACCAATATTAGTTTTATTATTCAATCAGTTAATCAACCAACGACGGTTGTCAAAAAAGAAACCGTATTTTTTAGTGATTAAAGAAAGCAGAGCGTAAAAAAAACCTGGGCTCATTAGGGGCTGTTGATCTTCCGAGATTATTTTTGCAGCTTTTTGTTGGGTTTTTATACAAGGCAGAGCCTT
>NZ_JAHKPW010000031.1 GCF_018860755.1 Colwellia sp. D2M02
CTCTAGCAGCTACTTTTCCTAACTTCTTCGTTAAATTTACTTGCAATAGGCCAGCTATTGACGCGAAATTTGCCTTGCTTATCATATGAAAAGAAGAAAAACTATCAAGCTAGAGACTCAGAAAAGTAATTTTTTATTATATTTCAATTTGTTAAATATCTCTTAAACCGAGTTCAGGTTAACTACTAAGTGCTAATTTTTATTCAGCTGTACTTTTTATTAGGTATTAGAGCTAGCTATCAGAACTTTCGGCTCGTTTAATCGCCGACGGTACAATTAATTTATGCATCGGCGCTACGAAAAACATATACAATTTTCCCATAAAATTATGTACATGAACTACGGTTGAAATGGAAACTAAATGAGCTTTTTCTCTGTGGGTATACAGCGAAATCTTTACATCTAGATGTTTATCCGAGTCGATTAATATGGCTTCACTATCACTTAAAAAAAGCAAAGTGAATATTCCCACTTTATCGCCCACTTTATAGTCACTAATTAACTTTTTAGTATCTATGTCACCTAAGTGACCAATATTTTTCAAGCCAAATATTGAGACAACCTTATTGCGAGTCGCCATTAAAAAGTTAACCCAAGCAGGTGTTTTACTTGCATGGTCTAACCAAACTTGCAAAGCAACTCTATCTCCTTTGTTTGAACAAAAAGCGTATGAGTCAGCATAGTAAGCACCTTTTAGGCTTTTGAATATCTCACTACGAATTGGGACATTTACCTTGTTAATTGTAAACACAATAATCGAATACTCCGTTAATTTTTGATGCCCTAATAAGAACTATCAATGGTGATATAAAATTGCGGTGAACAACTACAACCGAGCTGTTTTGTTCGTTTGAGTCATTTGTGCTTTCTTTTCGGATAGTAAATATAGCCCCAACCCAATAAACCAAACAATTTGTGATACACCAAATATTTCCGTAAAAGTATCGTTAGGATAAATAGTGGCAATACCTGCCATACCGACAAAACACCCAAGAAAATTGATAAAACGAGGCAAGCAATTGCCTTTCATAGCTGCAATGCTAACTAATAAAACCCATAGACCACCAACAACCTCATTTCCTCCGCCTAAACTTTCAGTAATGACTGAAATGGTTGTCCATAGCTCGAGAGCTTTCTCCGGGCTTTTATTCGCTAGCTCAATCGCATGAGCAAGCCCAATATTTGAAAGCATACCACTGGCAATGACAAGCCCAACCCAAATAACACCAAATAACGACCCAATGAATATTGTTGGGGTATTTGTGTGCTTAATTCTTTCATGTAAGCCAACAACCAGTAGGGCGAGAAAAACGCCAAATACTACATACATTAATAAACAGACTAATGAAAATGTAAGTTGTACTTCTGCGAGGTAAGTTATTTTTTCTACTGGGCTACCATTTATGGGGTAGGTGAAAAATGTCCCAAAGTATATAAAAGCTATTATATATATTAGTCCTTCAGCAATAGCGGCAACTCCGGCTAATTTTTGTAGGTGTGTCATTTGATAAAGCTCCATTTTTTAATGCTAACGCTTTTTTGTTATTTTTTGCCGTTTCTAAAGTTAGGCTATTGGTTACGTTGCCTAATTATAAATTGTTTAATCTCCTCTCTACCAGACCAAGCACGCCAAAATGCTGTAAGCATTATCAGAGAAGCTACTGTTAGCATTAGCCACTCTTTGTGAACAAAATGCGTCCCAATAGCGCCGAGCATGAACCCGCCCAAGCATAGTGCAGAGAGTGATGATAGCCTTGTAATTAGTAGCCCTAATGCGCCAAAAACTTCAATTATACCCGTTAAGTACATAAACTCGATTGGGTAACCCCAACGTACAAATGCTTCAATCTCGAATGGTAGCGATAATAATTTCGCACCACCTGAAGCAAAAAATATTAGTGCAAGAATATAGCTCGATATACGTGCGACCATTTATAGCCCTATCACCTTATTATGGATAATTTTCTGTAATGATTACCCCATAAAATTAATTCATCATAACTTAATATTTCATAAATTAAATGAATTAGAAAGGCTAAAACCTTAGAGAGTATTGATAATTGGATGATTTTTAAATAAATCAGTAATATCTAACTTAGAAAGTGATGATTAAGTTTATATTTTTCATGTGGTTAATCTACTACCCTAAGTTTTTTGTGTTAATGCTTATAGGGACTTACCTGTGAACATTAGGCTTTTCTATTTTAACTACTAAGAATGGCTGTTTTGACGTCGTGTCCCGTCCTAAATATGTAAACACATTTCAGGACGAGATACAGCCATTAAAAAAGCCAAAAGGCATAGTACCTTTTGGCTTTTTCATTGTTATTTTACCGAGTAAAGTTACCTAGCTCCTTAAAAGTTCTGGTAGGTAACTCCTAAGTAAAAGGCTTGCTCTTGGGTATTATAGCCATTAGCTGTTTGGTATTCTTCGTCAAATAAGTTAGTAACGCGCGCGTTCAGTTTTAATTCCGGCATAATTGCGTAATTAAAACCTAAGTTAACGACTTGGTAAGCATCTAACTTAACATCGCCGCGATCGGTTCGTTTACCAACATATTGGTATTCAGCGTAAATATCTGCGTTAGCAATAGACGTTGAAAATTTATAGCTGGCTTTGTTTTTTGCGCGTCGAATAAGTTGTTTATGGGTTTTTTGATCTTCAGCGTCAGTATATGAAGCATTAAAATCGTGATTGCCGCCAAAACCTAAATAACTCGCGACAAATTCAGCGCCGCTAATTTCTACTTCTTCAAAGTTTTCTGGGCCTGCGCTTGTCCATGCAATTAAGTCGTCAACGTCAGTATGATAAAAGTGAATACTGGTATCTACTGTTGCTAGTGTTGTTTCAAAAAATAATTCAATACTGTCTGAATATTCAGACCTTAATTCTGGATTACCGCTATAAGGGTAATATAGATCATTGAATGTTGGCGCTTTAAAACCCGTACCATAATTAAGTACTACACGGCTGTTTGTGCTGAAATTATAACCTGCACCTAAGTTGTAACTTACTTCAGAGTCTACTTCTTCTACATCGTCGTAACGCAGTGTTGCTTCATATGAGAAGTTATTATTGGTTAATAAACCGTGGGCGAACATACCGGTTGTATCTCGCTTAGTTTGCTCATAGCTGGTTTCGCTTCCCGATACATCATCTTGGTAATGATCAATACCCACGTTTAATTGTACATCTTCAGAAAATTGGCTGTGATTCACTAATGAAAACTGGTTACGTCGAGTCTCAAAGCTGCCTTTAAATACGCCATCTTTTAAGCTGTCAGCGGCATCTTCATTTTGCCCGACCATAGCAACGGTGTTATTTATAACGTTGCCAATGTTAGTTTCGTAGTTTGCACGTACTAACCAAGCGTAGTTGTTTACATCTGATTGGTTTTGATAACCGCCGTCGTATTCCGTTTCACCTTGATCTGCGGTAAATAGCCAATCGAGAGTTAAGTTAGTATTTACATTTTGCTGGCCGCGCACTGCAATTGAGGTGAACTCGTAACCATCGTCATCGGTTTCAGTATTATCTTGAACATCAAAACCATCACTTTCTTCATGATTAACGGTAATACTAGTTTGACCGTCGCCATGAGCAATACCTACGCCTGCTTGGTATTTACGGTAGTTATCGCTACCAATACTTGCACCAGCAAAAAAGTCGCCACCATCAAGTTTACGGGTAAATATTTGAATAACGCCACCAATGGCATCACTGCCCCATAATGCGGCGCGTGGGCCTTGAACAATTTCAATGCGTTCTATAAGTGCAGGTGAAAGTGTATTGAGGTTAGTGCCACCTGATGTTGCTGAGCTAATACGTACGCCATCAATCAATACTAATGTGTGATCTGAGCTAGTACCGCGCATAAATACGCTAGCACTTTGGCCTTTGCCACCATTTGATGCAATATCAATACTCGGTACGGTAGAAAGTAAATCTATAACCGATACTGGGTTGATACGCTCAATAGCTTGACGGTCAATCACAATTTGGCTAGTTAACGCATCATTAATATTTAATGCTGAGCGAGTAGCCGTTACGGTAATCACTTCAATATTTTCTTCTAATACATCGTTAGTTACTGCATTATTCTTGTTGGCATAAGCCGATACCATAAAAGTACTAGAAACAGCGGCGGTAATGGCTAACGATAAAAAAGATTTAGTTGGGGTATTTTTGTGCTTATTATTCATAGGACCTCGTGAATGATGCCCTCCGCATCATGGTGGTTGCCGTGACAGGCACGGTGTAGTTAAGTTGGCTTGAGTGATCGGACTGACACAAGTTAATGTGATTACCGTTGCGGGGGCAGTGAAGAATTCTCATCTTCTTCCCTCAAACTAACTATAGTAAGTTACTATTATTTAAAGTGTTTACTATAAATTAAGGTAACTGAAAGTATTTTTTATTGTGTGATTTTCATGGAAAAGTTTAGCTAAAGTCCGTTTTATTTTTATTTACGCTATTCATTAAGTGTTAATAAAATGATTAACCCTGAAAATTCAGCGCGCATTCTAGCCTATTTCACGTAAAAAATCATAATAATAGTGGTATTTGGTTGTTGTTTATATCAGCATAGTTTTATCGTCGGTAGTTAGTCATAGGCTATATAGCCATAAGGAATATAGTGAATTACTATAAACCCGTAAATAGGCAGATATAGCGATTATTACCTTGAGCTTTACAATTTGAGCAATACTTTAGGCTATACACTCAAACTGCCATCACGTTGAGAAAACATTATGAAAATAATTACCTTTGCTTCACAACAACCTGCCCAGGAGCAAGCGCTATGGTTGGCTAGTTTGCAAAAACTGTTACCCGATGAAAATATCATTTTATTTGAGCAACTCACACCAGAGCAGGTCGAGGATGTTGATATTGCTATTGTAGCTAATCCGAAAGCGACTGACTTAATACGTTTAGCGCAGTTGCCTAACCTTGCTTGGATACAAAGCCTGTGGGCTGGCGTTGAAAAGTTAGCCACAGAATCAAGCTTACAAACTATACCTATAGTGCGTTTAGTTGATGACACACTAGCAAAAATTATGGCAGAAGCGGTGTTAGCTTGGACGCTGTATTTACATCGCAATATGCCTGAGTATTTACAACAGCAAGCCAAAAAACAGTGGTTGCAACTTCCTTATAAAGCGCCAACCGAGCAACGTATTACGGTTTTAGGAACAGGGGAGTTAGGCATGGCAGCTATAAATAGTCTAGTGCGCGCTAATTTTACCGTGAGTGCTTGGAGTAGAAAGCCTAAGTCAATTGCCAACATCAAACATTTTACGGATCAAGAAGGCTTACGGGCGGTATTGCCGCAAACTGATATTTTAATTAGCTTGCTCCCTTTAACCTCACAAACAGCAAACTTATTAAGTAACAACACGCTAAGCTTATTACCGCAAGGTGCAAAGTTAATTAATTTTTCACGAGGTGGCATAGTTAATAGCGATGATTTACTTGCGTTGTTAAATAACGGTCATTTAGCGCACGCAGTATTAGATGTGTTTGATGTTGAGCCGCTACCTGCTAATAGCTTATTGTGGAGTCATGAAAAAATAACAATTTTACCGCACATTTCTGCGCCAACTCAAATGGCTAGTGCCGCGCTAGTGGTTGCAAATAATATTAAGCAATATCGATTAGAAGGCATTATACCGACAGCGGTCGATAAAACATGTGGTTATTAGTCAACTGAGTTAATAGGAAATTGAGTTAATATAGAAAATTGAGTTTAATTAATACAATCCTTTATAAGTTACTGAAAGTATGTGATATTAAGTCACCTATTTAAATCGTTTGGTTTTAGTCAATGAGGGGGGCAACGCAAGCCCCATGTAGCCTGAGCCTATAGCAGTAACGGATAAAAAATATCATGGAATTTAGACAAGCAAAAAAAAACAAACCGCTTTTGGGAATAAGCTCATTTATTATTGTGCTCGGTTTTCCGTTATTAAGCATGTTATACAATCAAACAGAGCTTGGCTTTTTAGAAGTGTTTGAGTGGGGAACCATATTCGGTTGGTTTTGTATTGGTACAGGCTTAGCTATTGCCAGTTTATTAAAAGAAAAATCGCAAGGCTTTTATATACTCTTACCTATAATTACTCTTGCTCTGTCGGTGATATTAATGACTTTTCAATTAGACGTTTAAAACATCACATTAATGCTCGAACACTCTAAATCTAACCCAATCTATTTCAATCCAATCTAATAAAGATAGAAAAGATAGAAAACACAGATACGAGATTACGAGCATGAAAATGCTATGAAATATAGCAATAAACAAGTATTTAGCAGCAAAGTGCCCGCAAGTAGCTTAGCTCAAAGCAGCCACCTCAACGCATAATAGCTAAAATCAAGGCTGCTAACAGTAAGTCAATTAAAAAGAGGATGGATGGTAATGTTTGGTAAAAAACTTTTCATACTGGCAGGTGCGTTAAGCGCTATTGCCGCTTTATTACACCTTGCTTGTATTTATTTTGGTGCGCCTTGGTATCGTTTTTTAGGGGCTGGCGAGCAAATGGCGCTAATGGCTGAACAAGGTAGTATAGAGCCAACAATAATCACCAGCTTCATTGCTATTGTACTGACTATTTGGTCACTTTATGCTTTTTCAGCGGCAGGCATTATTCGCCGTTTAGTGTTGTTGCGCGTTGTATTAATGTTTATTACTGCCGTTTACTTGCTCCGTGGTGTTGCTGGTTTTTTCTTCATGAGTAATCCTATGGGGCGTAGTGCTGAATTTTGGCTTTATAGCTCGCTTATTTGCCTTAGCGTTGGACTTGTTCATTTAGCTGCGCTACTAAAAAGCAAGCTTAGTTAGCTCTGGCTCTTACCTCTTATTTTTTTTATACTTTAAATATCAATAACTAGCCCATAAGTCTTTTATAAGTGAGGTATTACTCAGCCCTCATATCATTAAATAAGTACCATTTAAATTATTAGAAGAGAGCACTATGTTTAAAAAAATATTAGCGAGCGTTGGTATTGGTAAGGCCAAAATAGATGCTGTTTTATTATCAGATACACTACAAGCAGGGCAGAAGTTTGATATTGAAGTTATTATTACCGGTGGTGATGTTGAGCAAGAATTAAACGCGATAGAGCTGGCTATTATGGCGCAAGCAAAAGCAGAAAAAAATGTTGGCGATGAAGACGTAAGCTATCAAAAAAATTTGGTTTTACAGCATTGGAACCAAGAACTGAACCTTACGATTAAGCCAAATGAAACTATTACCCGTCAATTTTCGTTGCTATTACATCCTGAAACACCAGCAACAGAGTTGTTTGGGCGCAGTCTTGGTAAAGTTTGGTTAAAAACAGGGTTGGATATTAAAAGCGGTATTGATGGCTCAGATAAAGATCACTTGGTTATCCTTCCGTCGGCAACACAGTTAGCAGTACTAGATGTTATTTCGGATAGTGGTTACTCGTTATTTAAAGTTGATATCGAAGCTGGCGGCGTAAGAACTAACAATTTTCAATCGCACTTGCCATGTTATCAAGAGTATGAGTTTAAACCTCAGTCACGATCATTTTTCAGTGCCAAAGAACTCGAAGTGACTTTTGTTGATAATGGCGCAGAAACAGGCGTACTGATTGAAGTTGATCGTGCATTTTTAGGAGACGGTTATCGCAGTATCTCTGTGCCTAATAGCTGCGTTAATGTTGAACAAGTAAGGCCTTATATTGAAAGGTTACTGTCATAGTGAGCCTAAATAACTAAGTTTATTTAGTACGTATAGCAAAAACTAGTTTAGCAGCTACTCTATTTACTTGAGCCGCCAAGGTTAATCCTTTTGGCGGCTTTTTATTTGAACAAAGCAAGTATTTAGTTGTATTACTCGCAAGGTGTATCACTCATACTTTGCTGAAAAAAACGTCAAAAAAGTAAAGATTAGATGGGGTCGAACACGATATTGCTGTATAATGCGCGACTTTAATTCTGCTGGTCTGATAATAATAACGGTTATAACCGCTTTATTGGGCTGTCACCATCAACGCGTATCAGTTAATCACGAGTGATTTTAGACACTTATAGTTGGTTAACTTAACGCTGCTCGTTAGCAAAAATAGGAACTTCCTTTGATCTCTACATCGAACATTACAATGCAATTTGGCGCAGAGCCGTTATTTGAAAACATCTCAGCTAAATTTGGCAATGGTAACCGCTACGGTTTAATTGGCGCTAATGGTTGTGGAAAATCAACATTTATGAAGATCCTTAGCGGCGATTTAGCACCATCATCAGGTAACGTTTCAGTCACACCTGGCAATAAAGTGAGCACCTTAGGTCAAGACCAATTTGCTTTTGAAGAACATAGCGTTATTGATACCGTGATTATGGGTGATATGGCGCTTTGGCAAGTAAAGCAAGAGCGTGATGCTATATATGCACAAGCTGAAATGAGCGAAGCTGACGGTATGCGCGCTGGTGACTTAGAAAGCCAATTTGCTGAAATGGATGGCTACACTGCTGAATCTCGCGCTGGTGAAATACTACTCGAGGCAGGTATTGAAGAGTCGTTTCATTTTGGCTCAATGCAACAAGTTGCCCCAGGTTGGAAATTACGTGTGCTATTAGCGCAAGCGTTATTTGCTAATCCAGATATTTTATTACTCGATGAGCCTACCAACAACTTAGACATTCATACCATTAGTTGGTTAGAAACCGAGTTAAATAAACGCAAATGCACCATGATAATTATTTCTCATGATAGACACTTCTTAAACTCTGTTTGTACGCATATGGCTGATATTGATTACGGTGAGTTACGTATTTACCCAGGTAATTATGAGTTTTTCTTAGCGCAATCGGCTTTATTACGTGAGCAATTATTGTCGGGCAATGAGAAAAAGTCGGCTGAAATTGCTGAGCTACAAGACTTTGTAAACCGTTTTGGTGCCAACGCCTCAAAAGCGAAACAAGCCAGTTCTCGTGCTAAAAAAATGGATAAAATTAAGCTTGATGATGTTAAATCTTCAAGTCGTATTACCCCTAAAATTGCTTTCGCTCCGGGTAAAAAAATGCACAGACAAGCGCTAGAGCTTGAAAACTTAGGTCACGGCTTTGATGGTGAAGTGCTTTTTGAAAAAGGTGACTTGTTATTAGAAGCAGGTGCTAAGCTTGCTATTATTGGTGAAAACGGCGTGGGTAAAACTACCTTTTTACGTTGTTTAATGAATGAGTTAACGCAAAATACAGGTATAGTTAAATGGTCTGAAAATGCCTCAGTCGGCTACTGTCCGCAAGACAGCGGGTCATTTTTTGATAATGACTTAACCTTGATGGACTGGATGTCACAATGGCGTAGACCGTGTCATAACGACTTAAGTGTGCGTGGCATGTTAGGTCGTTTATTATTTACTGACGACGATGCCAATAAAAAAGCCCGTAACTGCTCGGGTGGTGAAAAGAACCGCTTATTATTTGGTATGTTAATGATGGCTGATATTAACGTATTAATTATGGATGAACCGACTAACCATATGGATATTGAAGCCATTGATGCGCTTAATAATGCTCTTAAGGACTTTGAAGGCACATTAATTTTTGTCAGCCATGACCGTGAGTTCGTATCAAGCTTAGCCACACGTATTATTGATATTAAAGATAAAAAGCTAGTTGATTTCCAAGGTACTTTAGATGAATACCTTGATAGTCAAATGCAAGCACAAAAACGAGCATAGTTAGTGTTGGAAAGTTAAGCCAGCACTAGCACTAAACTTTATCTAATTGTCTTTATATGGTGATATTTATTGATATAGAGACTTTTAACGTGAGATAAGTTGTTATAGTAAGTTGTTATTAAAATCCTCAATGAATAAGCTGTTTTGCATATTTATTGGGGATTTTTTTGTCACTATTTTTTTGCCGTAATTACTTATGATTTTTAACGTCAGCAATCATCACGTAATGATCTTAAGCTAAATTAAGCGATGAACTAGGCGATGAACTAGGCGTTATTATTTGTGATGATTTATTGTTAGCGCTTCAGTGTTAGCGCTTTGATATTATTGTCGTTACTCGTGTTTTAAGTGCCACTTCTAAATGATTTTTTAATATTAGGGGCAGTTATTAAATTTTTAACCCGAGTGCAAGTTTATTCGTATTTAATGAAAAGGGATATTTTATGTTTATTGGTGAAGCTTCAAAGCTCTCTGGCGCTACACAAAGAGCGATAAGACTTTATGAGTCAATAAAGCTTTTGAAGGTCGCAAGATCAGGGAGCTATCGGGTTTATAGCAAAGAAAACGTTGAAACAATTAAAGTGATTAAAGAGGCGCAGAGCTTAGGAGTGACTCTTGCTGAGCTATTGACCTTACTTAATGAGCAACAAGATTTTGACTGGTATTTAATGCGAGATTTTTTAAATGAAAAATATCGTATGGCAGAAAAAGAAATTGCACGTTTAGAAAAACAAAAAAGCCATATTATACTTTGTCAAAGCTCAATTGACCAATGCTTAAAAGCGCTTGACTCTGACCTATAGGACAGAGTTTACACTGCCTTTTTTATGAAACAAGGTGGTTAAACCAATGAAAAAAATACTCGTCATCAATGCTAACCCTAAATCTATAAGTTTTTGTAAATCGATAGCAGAGCGCTATGCTAAAACAGCAGGGAGCAAGCATGCGTTAAAACAAATTGACCTCAATGCGATGAACTTCGAAATAAATTTGCAAGAAGGGTACGATAAGGAGCTCGCGTTAGAGCCTGACTTAGTTGCTTTTCAAGAAATGTTACTTTGGGCTGAGCATATCGTAATTATTAGCCCTGTTTGGTGGGGGAGTATGCCTGCAAAGTTTAAAGGAGTTATTGACAGAACGTTTTTACCTGATTTTGCTTTTAAATATCACAAAGGAAAATCAATCCCTGAAAAGTTATTAAAAGGGCGTACATCAGAGCTCATTATTACGTTAGACACGCCAACCTTTTGGTATAAGTATGTTCAAGGCAATCCAATATACAAAAACTTAAAACGTACTATTTTGGACTTTTCAGGGATCAAAAACACCTCGGCAACTTATTTTGGGCCAGTGATCAGTGCGAGTGAACAAGTTCGTAAAACTTGGTTAACTAAAGTAGAAAAAATGGCTAATAATCTATAACAAGGCACCTATAACAAGTCACCATAACTAAAAGGTAGATGCCTCCCCCTTAAGCGTTTACCAATTTTAATTATTAGCACATCGTTAAATCTCAAAGATGCTTTTTCTATGTAGCAAAATAGTTCAGTTCTTATGCTATAAGTACATATACCATTATTTATGCACTTATAGCGTTACCGCTAAATATTACCTTCCCTTTATAGTTTTATTCTTATTTTATTGTTGGGTTCAATTTTACTTGTTGATATCCTTAAATATTTATTGGTAATTTATTTTGGTAAGTCCAATTATCTGGTATTGGTCTTTTCTTTGTGTTGTAAATATAATGTTAAAAACGATAATTGGTAATATAAATTAGTTGACAGGTTATTGGGTATTGGTTAGGTTGTATGTGTCGTTAATTTAAACAAAAGAGATTTATTTAAAAATCTGAAAAATTATCAGGCTCAACATTCAATGTGAACATTCAAGGTGGGGAACATGAACAAGACAATTACTACAAAAAAAACAAGGCTTGCGATAAGTGTCCAGCAGTTATTTTCAGCTAAGAACATTCGTAATAACTTATCTATTGCTTGCTTAGGTTTAGCATTACCAATTTCTGCATTTGCTGAAGAACCGAACAAAGCTTCAGATAAAAGCGAAGACATTGAAGTTATTCAAGTAACAGGTATGCTCGGTAGTATGAAGGCAGCATCATTACTTAAACGTACCGATGGCAGAATTGTTGATGCAATTGTTGCTGAAGATATTGGTAAATTACCAGATAATAATATTGCCGAAGCACTACAACGTATCACCGGTGTATCAATCAATAGTGACTTTGGTGTTGGTGATAGTGTTTCTATACGTGGGTTACCTCAAAACCGAGTTGAGTTGAATGGCCGTTCTACTATTGGTGATTCTCGCGATGGTGTTAGTCTTCAAGATTTCCCGTCAAGCTTTCTAAAGGCGGTTGAGGTTGTAAAATCGCCTACTGCGGACATGATTGAAGGTGCGCTAGGGGGGACTGTTAGTTTAAAAACAGTAAGGCCACTTGAGTTAAAAAAACTAACAGCAGCAATGTCTTTAGATGGTGAATATGCCGATAAAACAGAGAATGTAGCGCCTATTTTTAGTGGTTCAATTGGTGATAATTGGGACTTAGGTAGTGCCGGTAACTTTGGTGCGCTTGTTATGCTTTCATACCAAGATCGTGAACTTCGCCAAGATCAATTTTCAAGTAAAGCTAGACCTGTAGATACTGATATTAATGGTGCTGAAGGTAATACGCCAAGTGGTAATATTATCCTAAGAGATGAGCATAGTGTTGAACAGTATGTGGAAAGCCGTGAACGCACAGCATTAAATTTATCACTTCAGTGGGCTCCAGAGTCAGGCAATGGCATGGTATACCTTGATCTAAATGGTACTAAGCGATCTGGGGAGCAAGAAGGTAGTTCAATTTTAGGTGTAGTGGGTGCACTACAAACGAACGAAAACACTACTCAAGATGCTAACGGCGTTAACAACTATACGTTAACTAATGAGTTTGGTATTCCTAAAACTTATAGTGATTTTCGCGAAACCGAGTCGTTTTCAAATGCTTTAGGCGCTGAATGGAATATTACCGATAATATTATGATTTCAGGTGAGATTGCGGTGGCTTCTTCAGAGAGCATCAGACCTGATGCCGAATTTACTTTACGCCCAATTGAAAAGCAAACCTTCTTAGATAGTGGTGGTGTAGACTTAGTTAACCATGTTTACGATGGTGCTTTCTCGCAATCAGGTAATAGACTCCCTAGTATTATACATTCAGAGTCTGACGCTTTTACGAGTGACCAGAATTTAGCGTTACGTACCTTTAAAGCCGAAGATAAAAGAACTTATAATGATGAAACGGCAGTACGTTTTGATGTAACCATTGATGAGCCACTTGGCTTAGGTTGGTTATCTAAAGTTAAGGCTGGTGTTCGTGCAACTAAACGTGATTATGAGTACGAGCAATATAAAGAAGAAGTTAAAGATATTTATAAAAATGCTAAAAACAGTGACGGTTCATTAGCAACAATATGGATTGATGACTACAATGCGGCATTCCCTAATAGCTTTAGTGTTGTTAGTCACGATAATTCTTTTGATCAAATCGGTCATTCAGGTCAAAACGATTTATTAACGTATATGCTTTATAACGGTTTATCTAACCTAGAAAACTCTTATGGCCAACTTCAGCAATTATTAGCTGGAACGAGTTTAGCAACAACAGGTAGTTTAGCTGACAACCAAGAGTTTCAAGAGAGTGCATATAGAAATGTTGCTGAAGATACCGCTGCTGTTTATTTATCAGCTTACTTAGATTTTGATGATATTAGTGCCATTGTGGGTGGACGTTATGTTAAAACCAATTTGGACTCAACGGTATATCTTAACGGCGAAAAAGTAACTGGCGATAACGATTATAGTGATTTTTTACCAAGTTTAAATGTTACCTATAATTATTCAGATGAAACCTTATTCCGCTTTGCGGCAGCTAAGGTAATGCGCCGCGCAAACTTTGGCGAATTAAGTCCAGCATTTGATATTAATAATGACATCACTGGGGCGACTCAGGGGTCTATCGATTTAGACCCTTATCGTGCAACGCAGTTTGATATCTCAATAGAGCATTATTTTGGTGAGGGTAACGCGCTATCATTTGCCGTATTTTATAAAGATGTTGAATCATTTTTAAGTAATGAAACGAGCTGTATTGCTGATTCATCAACGGTTACAGGTCAAAATGTTACTCAGTGGAATAACGTTTGTCAGCTTAATACTGCAGGCGTAAGCCAATCTGATATGGTGTATTCAGACAGCACTCAATTTACTGACGCTGAAGGTTTAGAGCATGTTGCAGCATTACGTGATGCTGGTAAAACAGGTATTGCTACCACTAAAGATACCAATGGTGAAAATGGTAAAGTGCAAGGATTTGAGATTGGTTATCAACAATTCTTTACCTTTTTACCCGGTGCATTCTCCGGTTTAGGATTAAGTGCAAACTATACTTATGCAGATAGTGAGCAACCTAACGGAAGCCCATTATTACAAATATCTAAAAATACTTATAATTTACAAGCCTTTTGGGAATATAAGGATGTTGCGCTTCGTTTAGCTTATAACTATCGTGATAGCTTCTTAGACACAGAAAATGAAAAGCGTGTTGAAAACATAAACTACCTAGGCACAATTAAAACGGATGATGGTACGGTTTATGGTAATAACTATCGTGATGATAGGGGCCAGTTAGACTTTTCAGCTAGTTGGAATATTAATGAGCATTTCACGCTTGTGGGTAATGCAACTAACTTAACCGGTGAAGCGTCTATTTATACCTCTGAGCTTGATGGAGCATGGAAGTACACTGAAGCAGACCGTAGATTAACGCTTGGGGTTCGCGCTAAGTTTTAAGCTAACTCAAGAGATGCAATCCATATAATCAGATAAATGCAGTATTTAGGTTTAGCTAAATACTGCATTTTTTATTGGGCTAATGAGAGTTAGGTAAAGAAAGTTTACATAACAATCACTATTACAACTCCTTCTTCTTGTTATTACCAATTGTTTATTATTGGTTGACACTTGGTGTTGGTTTGGTTAGTATCTGTAGTGTTCGGTATAACAAGGCTTTAGCTGGGTTTTGGCTAAATACATACGAAGTAATCATTAAGTTAAGATGTTTTTTATTAGATAAAATAAAAGTTTTGGTTAATGTTTTATAATAACTGTTATTACCAAATAATATTAAATTGAAAAATTGGTGTCTTTTTATTTTATATAAGTATCAGGTACGCCAACCTATGAGGTGAGCAATCTCACTCTCAAATAATTACATCAAATAGTTAGGAGTTAGATATGACAAAACCTATCATAGGTTTCATTGGGCTTGGCCTTATGGGCGGAAACATGGTTGAAAACTTACAAACACGAGGTTTTCAAGTTAACGTAATGGATCTTAATAAAGAGGCTGTTGCTAAGGTTATTGCTCGCGGTAACGCGACTGAAGTTACTTCGGCAAAAGAGCTCGCTGAAAAAAGTGATATCGTTATGCTTGCTCTTACGACTTCAGTTGTTGTTGAAAAGGTTGTATACGGTGAAAATGGTATTTTAGAGGGAATTAAAGCGGGCTCTGTCTTAATTGACTTTGGCACATCTATCCCTGCTTCTACACGTAAAATTGGCGCTGACTTAGCTAAAAAAGGTGCGGGTATGATAGATGCTCCATTAGGCCGTACGCCTGCGCATGCTAAAGATGGTTTACTTAATATTATGGCGGCGGGAGACATCGATACTTTTAATAAAGTAAAACCGGTATTAGAGCAGCAAGGTGAAAATGTATTCCATTTAGGTGCCCTAGGTGCTGGCCATACAACGAAGCTAATTAATAACTTTATGGGGATGACTACAGTAACAGCTATGTCACAAGCCTTTGCTGTTGCTGATAAAGCGGGCGTAGATCGCCAGCAATTATTTGAAATTATGTCAACTGGTCCATCTAACTCACCTTTTATGGCTTTTTGTAAAAATTACGCTGTAGATGGTGTAAGTGACTTGGGTTTCTCTATCGCTAATGCGAATAAAGATTTAGGTTACTTTTTAGAGATGGTTAACGATTTAGGAACTGTCTCAAAAATTGCTGAGGGGACTTCAGCTAACCTAAATGCTGCCGTAGATGCGGATATGGGTAATGGTAATGTACCGGAGATTTTTGATTATTTTCTTAAGTTAGCTAAGTAGCCTAAGTAGTCTAAGTTAAGCCATTTATTGATAACCCTTGTTACAGTGAGCAAAGCCTCACAATGTAACAGGGGCTGTTAAGTGTTCACCCCATCTATAATACCAATTAACCTCGCTTTACCTCTACTCGTGTTGTTTATTCATTACTTCACTTGATCTCAGGATAATAAACTCATCTCAAGCTGCTACTTTAATTACTAACCGCGTTGGACTCATTTGCAATAGACTCACTCTTGACGCACAAACCCGTCTTGCTAGTGTTGAGTATTTATCGATAGGGAAGAATATCGAGGTTGTTGTTTTTAATAGGTATATCGTTAAATATTTTAATCCTAGTTCAGGCTATCTATTCTCACTTTAATACCTCTAAAACGCAAAAGACCTTTCATAAGAAAGGCCTTTGATAAGGTGTTTGTTGACAGTGGTAAGTTAGAGTTCGCTAGAGTGAGGAATCGAATACAGTCCACGTTTTTCATTGTTTTTCTGTTTGATTTCTTCTAAAGCTCTTGATTCTACCGCGTCAAATAACGCATTGATAAGACGATTAAAGTGAGTGTGCATTGCACTTCTAGCTTGCGTTGCATCGCCAGATTTTAACGCTTGATAAATCATGGTATGTTCAGCTAAGGTCGTTGAGTTGTCTTTACTACAAACACTATCATAATCTCTAATTATTTCTGGTGTTGAAGAGCGTAACTTCCAAAGGTTTTCTACTGATAATATCATCGCGTTGTTTCTGGTAGCATTTGCTATTATTTGATGAAACTCTTTATCTGCAGCTGCGATAAAGTCAGTGTTTTCCATATCAATTAAGGTTTGATGTAAGCGGGCTAGTTCATCTTCATTAATGGTGGTTGCTGCTATTGCTGCTACCTCACCTTCAATTAAGGCTCTGGCTTGAGTGACTTCAAAAGCATTTATTTTTTGATAAGGAGCTTGCTGGTTTGCTGGTTTTAATACATAAATCCCAGAGCCTGTCTTAACTTCAATTTTCTCTCGTACCTCAAGAGCTATAATGGCTTCGCGCACAGTAGGCCTGCTGACATTAAACGTTTCAGCTAACTCCCTTTCTGGAGGTAAACGGCTACCAGGAGAGTATATTCCAGAGTCAATTAAAGCTTCTATTTTATCTACAATACTCCAAAACAACCTACGGTTGCTCATAATAATTCCTTAACTATAGTTACTAATGCGATTTTCTATTTATACCCACGCCACAAATAATGGCCGCGAATACATATCATATCTACTTATACACTTTATAGCAAAAGCAAACCAGTACTTATTTATTAGCTGTCATATCTTTTGGTATGCTCATTACGACCTTTATTATAGCCTTTGTTTTTAATATTGGTATTACATTTTTGTGTTTATCATGGTTTATTGGTAATGCTAATTGGTTGACATTTGGTCTGGTTGTTGGTTATATATAGCTCAGCTATTTAATTAGCCGCAAAATAAAAATATAAAAGCGAGGAAAGAAAGTGAGAAAGCCAACCTTAAAGTAAATGCTATACCTTAGTGTAAAACTTATTAACACGTCAGCATTTATTATTTTAGGAGCTTTACATTAGCTCAGAGACTCCTTCTTAATTTAAGAAAAATTAAAAGAGATATTCATGAACTCAATTCAATATTTAAAAGCAGTGACCGTTCTTGTGTTTTCGTTGTGCTTATCTAGCCAAGTTATAGCGAAAAACTGGTTGGTTGACTCTCAAAATTCTTATAACAATGCATTACAGCAATTACAAGCAGGCGACAGCATCATTTTGGCTGAAGGTACTTGGAATGACTTTGAAATATTGTTTAAGGGTGAGGGAACTGAGCAGCAACCAATAACGCTAAAAGCACAAACTAAAGGTAAAGTTATTCTTAGTGGGCAATCCAATTTACGTTTGTCAGGGAAGTATTTAGTTGTTTCTGGTTTGGTGTTTAAAGATGGTTATACGCCAAGCAGCTCCGTTATTGCTTTTAGAAGCAATAAAGAAGATTTAGCGTATCATTCACGTGTAACAGAAGTCGTTATTGATAACTTTAGTAATCCCGACAAGCAAGAGTCTGATTATTGGGTTGCACTTTATGGTCAATATAATCGCTTTGATCATAGTTATGTTAGTGGTAAACGCAATAAAGGTGTAACTGTTGCGGTACGTCTTGATAGTAAAAATAGTCTAGAAAATCATCACCAAATAGATCATAACTATTTTGGTCCTCGTCCTATTTTTGGCTCTAATGGTGGTGAAACATTACGCATTGGTACTAGCCATTATTCATTGTCTAATTCATTTACCGTCGTTGAAAATAACTATTTTGATCGTTGTGATGGTGAAGTTGAAATCATTTCAATTAAGTCAGGTCAAAACCAAATTAAAAACAATGTATTCTTTGAATCAAGAGGTACGTTAACCTTACGCCATGGTAACGGCAATATTATCGAAGATAATGTTTTCTTTGGTAATGGTGTCGATCATACCGGAGGTATTCGTGTAATTAACAAAGATCAAGTGGTTCGAAATAATTACCTAGAAGGGTTAACTGGCTATCGCTTTGGTAGTGGTTTTACCGTCATGAATGGCGTACCTAATTCAACAATTAATCGTTATCATCAGGTAGAAAATGCGTTAATAGAAAACAATAGCTTAATAAATGTTGAACATGTTCAATTAGCCGCAGGTAGTGATGCAGAAAGAAGTGCGGTACCTATTAATTCTAGCATGCAAAACAATCTAATTTTCAATGAAAATAAGCAACAGCCATTTACCCTGTTTGATGACGTAAGCGGTATTAAATTTAATGGGAATGTTGCGAATACTTCAGCGCTTAGCGCGTTAGCGTCAGGTATCAAACAACAACACATAGAAATGAAGCGAGCTAATAATGGTTTGCTTTATCCTGTCAGTACAACACTTAGTAATATAGGTGCTAAAACAAGTATTACTCCAATTTCAAAGTCTGACACCGGTCCTAGTTGGTATGCAAAAGTTGATAGTTTAACGGCATTTGATTCAGGTAAAACCATTCAAGTACCTGCAAAAGATGATGCCTTATTTAATGCTGTTCTAACGGCTAATGACGGTGATGTTTTGGTTTTAGCGAATGGTTTATATGATGTGAGAAAAGTAATCGATATTAATAAAACATTATCGATTAAAGCAAAAAACCAAGGTAAAGCTAAAATCACTTTTCAGCGTTCAACACTTTTTCAAATCTCTAATGGTGGTAGTTTAACGATTGATGGGCTTGATATTAGTGGGGTTAACAGCCCTGATGCAGCAGGTAACTCTTTAGTTCGTACTCAAAAGTGGGGCATGCTTGATAACTATCGTTTTGTTATGCGCAACAGTAATGTAAGCGCACTTGATATTAATCACTCGTTCCATTTTTTCGATTCAGGTCGTGGTGCTTTTGCGGATTATATCGAGTTGTCGGGTAACCACTTTACTAATATCACAGGTGACTTTTTACGCTTAGATAAAGAGATTGAAGACTTAGGTATTTATAATGCTGAATACGTTATTGTCAATAACAATACCTTTAACAATGTACAAGGTGCTTTAGTTAAATTATACCGAGGTGGTACAGATGAAAGCACCTTTGGCCCGCACCTTAATATGCGTAATAATACGATTAAAAATAGCGGTAAAAGTAACCGCAACAAAACCGCTTCAAGCCTTTATTTACATGGTGTTCAGGTAACCAATATTGAAGGTAATACTTTTGATAATTCTGCTGATGTTGTTATTGAACATACCGTTGGTGAGCCTAAAACAGCCGTAAAAAATAATACCTTTGATAATACGGCATCGCCCAGCGTAAAAGAGCTACATGCTCAAGGCCCTCATACGGCTTTGTTATTAAATAACAAGCAATCTTAATGGTGGGACTTATGACTCTTATTACTCAAACTTCAATAAAAAAAGCATGTAGGGCTTTTTCGAAGGGCTGGTTAACTGCTCTTACGGTTATTATTACTACGCTGATGACAAGTCAATCAATCGCAATGGCTAGTCAAAACCCTAACCTTGTTATTAGTGCAGTAGATATTGAGAATATGCGTGGTAGCTTGAATAAATCAGGTAAGTTTAAAGAGCAATTTATTCGTACTAAAGCCGCCGCTGATAAACAACTAATGCAAGCTATTATTGTACCTGTGCCTGCAGATGGCGGCGGTGGTTATACCCATGAACGCCATAAAGAAAACTACACGTTAATGGTGAATATGGGGGTGGTTTACCAATTAACCCAAGACGAAAAGTATGCTAATTATGTACGAGACATGTTATTTAAATATGCTGAACTTTATCCTACTTTACCGCTGCACCCAAAAAGAAAAATGGGCAAACAAAACCCTGGTAAATTGTTTTGGCAAAGTTTAAATGAAGCAGTTTGGTTGGTATATACCAGCCAAGCTTATGACTTGATTTTACCTTCTTTATCAGCAGAAGATAAAACAAAAATTGAAAACGGTTTATTTAGACCTATCGTGAAATTTCTATCGGTAGACTCACCCGAGACCTTTAATAAAGTTCATAACCACGGTACTTGGACAACCGCTGCTGTTGGTATGACCGGCTATGTACTGGGTGAGTTAGATTGGGTTGAGCAAGCGCTTTATGGTTTAGATAAGTCGGGTACAGGTGGCTTTTTAAGACAATTAGATGAGCTTTTTTCACCGCAAGGTTATTATAACGAAGGCCCTTATTATCAACGTTATGCGTTAATGCCGTTTGTCACGTTTGCTAAAGCCATTCAAGCTAATCAACCAGAGCGTAAAATATTTGAATATCGCGACGGTATTGTTTTAAAGGCTATTGATACGACTATTCAGCTAAGTTACAACCAGTTATTTTTTCCTATTAACGATGCAATAAAAGACAAAGGTATTGATACCATTGAATTAGTGCATGGTGTTGCTATTGCATATGGCTTAACCGGTGATGCAGGGTTATTAGATATTGCTAAGCAGCAAAACCAAATTTTGCTCACGGGAGATGGTTTAAAGGTTGCTCAAGCACTCGACAATAAATTAGAAAAACCATATCAGTTTCAATCTATTGCTTATGGTGATGGTAATAATGGCGAACAAGGTGCACTGGTTATCATGCGTCAAAACGTTAATGGTGAGCAAGCCGTGTTATTTAAACCAGCTGCACAAGGTTTAGGGCATGGGCACTTTGATAAATTAACGTGGCAGTTTTACGATAAAGGTGAAGAGATTGTATCGGATTACGGTGCTGCGCGTTTCTTAAACGTAGAAGCTAAATATGGCGGACGTTATTTACCTGAAAACCAAACGTGGGCTAAACAAACGGTTGCTCATAATACGATGGTTGTCGATGAAAAATCACACTTTAATGGTAATGTTGATACAGGAAACGCCAACTACCCAACGCTTGTTTTTTTTGACAAAAGTAAAAATATAACCATCAGCTCTGCCAAAATTGACAGTGCTTATAAAGGGGTGTCATTGAAACGTACTATCGCCCTTATTAAGCTACCAGCTCAACAAGAAGTGGCTGCTAAATCGTTTGTGGTAGATGTATTTGAAGCCAATTCAACGAAAGAACACCAATACGACTTACCTGTTCATTATAAAGGTCACTTAATTAGCACCAGCTTTGATTTAAACACCCAATTAAGCCGCTTGTCGGTATTAGGTAAAGACAATGGTTACCAACATTTATGGTTGAAAGCTCAGTCAAAACCCAAGGCTGGTTTATCTCAAGTGACATGGCTAAATGAAAATGGTCGCTTTTATACTAATTCGTCTATCATGGATGGAGACACGTCGATACTATTTACTCAAATAGGTGCTAACGATCCGTTATTTAATTTACGTAATGAAAATGCGTTTATTAATCGTAAAGCAAAAGCTAAACAACATACTTTTGTTAGCGTGTTAGAGCCGCATGGTGAATATAACCCATCAAAAGAATTTACAACTTCAGCCGTGAGTAGTATTGAGCAATTAGCTCACCACAAAGATAAGCATATAGATATCATTGAAATTAAGCTAGCGGGAGGTAAGCGTTACTTATTAGCGTTTAACGCTACCGAAAAAGTAAATGCTAATCAGATAAATACATTTTTATTTAATGGCGCTAAATACCAGTTTGATGGTCGCTATAAATTATTCAACATTAAACAATTACAGCATAAAGGGTAGGTCAGTTATGAGTCAAAGTAGTCATTTTTTATTCGGTAATGAAACAGAAGTTGAAGATATTGGCGGTGGTTTAAAGCGTCAAATGTTAGGTTATAACCATGAGTTAATGGCCGTAAAAATTTGGTTTGAAAAAGGCGCTATAGGTTATAACCATGCACATAGACATTCTCAGGTAACTTATGTTGTAGAAGGTGAATTTCACTTTAATATTGATGGCGTAACAAAAATATTAAAGCCAGGTGATAGCTGCATGATACCTCCGCATGCTGATCATGGCGCTACGTGTCCAACAGGCGGTATTTTAATTGACACTTTTAGCCCTCCAAGAAAAGATTTTCTAAAGGATGATGCCGAATGAAAATGAAAAACTTACGTTGGTGGGTAATTGCCCTCATTGCGTTAGCGACGGTTATTAATTATATCGACCGCTCTGCGCTTTCTGTACTTTGGCCTGATATTGTTGAAGACTTATTTCCTGACGAGTCGGCATTAGAGCGCAAACAAATTTATGCCAATATCTCAATGGTATTTATTTTATCGTATGCGTTCGGGCAAGCTATATTTGGAAAAATATTTGACTGGGTAGGAACGCGTATTGGCTTTGTATTGTCGATTGGCGTTTGGTCATTAGCAACCGCAGCTCACGCATTTGCTCAAGGGGCTATGAGCTTTAGTATATTTAGAGCCATTTTAGGTGTCGCTGAAGCAGGTAACTGGCCAGGTGCTGCTAAAAGTAATGCGGATTGGTTTCCAACGAAAGAACGTGCTCTAGCACAGGGAATATTCAATTCAGGTGCAGCTATTGGTGGTATTGTTGCCATTCCGTTAATTGCTTATTTAACCGTATATTTTAGCTGGCAAATGGTTTTTGTGGTTATTGGTTTAGTGGGGTTACTATGGCTAATTCCTTGGATTATTCTAGTGAAGGCGCCACCTAAATCACATCCGTGGATCACCGATGAAGAACGTGAATATATTTTAACGGGACAACGCACGAGCGAAGAAAATTTAAACACTCTATGTGATGAGAATGAATATAACCCATCAACAGGAGAGCTATTATCTAGAAAACAGAGTTGGGGGGTTATTATAGCTTCAGCAGCTATTGATCCTATTTGGTGGTTATTTGTATTTTGGATACCTATTTATTTGAACGAAGTTTATGCTATGGATGTTAAATCTATTGGTATTTATGGCTGGGTTCCTTATGTTGGCGCTATGTTTGGCGCTTGGTTTGGTGGTTTGCTAGCACAAAACCGATTAAAAGCAGGCTGGAATACAGACAAAACACGCAAGCTAACAATTACATTAGGCTGCTTGATTATGTTACCCGCCTTGTTAGCTATGGCTGATCCTGGAGGGCCGACAACAGCAGTTATTATTATGGCAGTCATTTTATTTGGTTTTCAGACGGCTATCGGTAATGTACAAACTTTACCTAGTGACTTGTATGGTAAAAAAGCGGTTGGTACTTTAGCTGGACTTTCAGGTATGGCAGCAAAGTTAGGTGCCTTGGGGTTAACTTCTCTCGTGCCTATTTTAACCGCTAATGGTAATTATACCCCGGCATTTGTTATTGGTGCCTCTTTAGCGGTTATTGCAATGTTAGCTGTTTGGGTTCTTATTCCAAAAATAGAACCACTAAAGCCTAAAAATTAACACATGAAAGGTAAGCGATATAGCCTTAAGTTTATATCGCTTACTATTAAAATACTTAAATTAAAGTTTATAAGGCTTTGTAAATGAAAAATATTTTTTTACTCGGTGAGTGTATGATTGAGTTAATGTCGATTTCTAAAGAGCCCTCGGCAAATATCATGAGTCAATCATTTGCTGGTGATGTTTTTAATACCGCCGTTTATTTAAAGCGAACATTTTCAGATATTAATACGCATTTAGTTACCGCGGTAGGTACAGACCAATTTAGTGTAGATATGATCAAATACTTTGAAAGTGAAGATATTGGTTCAAGCTTAGTATTCAAATCAGCAGATAAAATAGCAGGCTTATACTCAATTCAACTTGATGAACAGGGTGAGCGTAGCTTTACTTATTGGCGTGAAAACTCAGCTGCTCGTCAAATTATGGAACATATTGACAATGAAGCGACCAATCAACTAACTAAAGGCGATATGTTCTTCTTTTCGGGAATTTCTTTAGCTGTAATTCAGCCTCAAGCACGCGCTGATTTTTGGGTGCTTATTGATAAGTTAAAGACTGCTGGCGTTAAAATTGTCTTTGATCCTAACTACCGCCCACGTTTGTGGAGCAGTCCTAAGGAAGCACAACAACAATTTGAATTAGCACTCAGTAAGTCAGACTTATCATTGCCCGGAGTTGATGACTTTGAGCAGTTGTTTGATATGAAGTCTGTTAAAGAAGTGAGTGATTACTGCAAACCTTTTGCGATTAATGAACTCATTATAAAAAATGGCGCTGAAACTATTTTAACGATTGTTGATGGCGACGTGACTGAGTTTACAGTTACCCCAATAGAAAACGTTATAGACACAACATCGGCAGGTGACTCCTTTAATGGTGTTTACCTTGGTGCACGTATGCAAGGTTACTCGGTTAATGGTGCAATCGCTTTAGCATCAAAAGCTGCTGGCTTTGTAATACAGCACAAAGGAGCCATTGTCGATAAACAGGCGTACCAACAGTTTATTAAAGCAATAACCTGCTAACTTAAAAAACTCTTCATTTACAAGGAATACTCATGAAATCATTTTCCACTCTGATGGGAAAGCAAACTCTGCTACCTATAATTCAAGCAAATACTGTTGAACAAGGGCTTGAAATTGCTAAGGCAATGTCGGCTGCAGGTATTAATTTAGTTGAAGTTGTACTTAGAACTGACGCATCAATTGATATTATTCGCGCATTAAAAAAACAACTTCCTCAGTTAAAGGTTGGTGCCGGAACGGTACTTAATGCTGATATTTTAAAAAAAGCGCTTGATGCAGGAAGTGATTTTATTATTACGCCTGCAATATCAGAGCAGTTACTTACCGATTTAGCTAACTGTCCTGTTCCCGTGGTTCCAGGGATTTCAAATACCGCCGATATACTTTTAGTGAAAGAGTTTGGTTATACCGAATTAAAGCTATTTCCTGCCTCTTTATCTGGTGGTGCGCCATTTTTAAAAGCGATGGCTGCGGT
This sequence comes from Colwellia sp. D2M02, assembly GCF_018860755.1. Lineage (GTDB taxonomy): Bacteria > Pseudomonadota > Gammaproteobacteria > Enterobacterales > Alteromonadaceae > Colwellia > Colwellia asteriadis. The sequence continues at coordinate 25,215 of NZ_JAHKPW010000031.1, forward strand.
TTTTCAAGGCATCACTTTTTGTCCAACAGGTGGAATAAGTGAAAGTAATCAGCACGACTTTCTAGCGTTAGATAATGTTTTTGCTGTGGGCGGAACTTGGATTGCAAAACCTGAATGGGTAGCGTCAGGACAATGGTCTGAAATTACTTCGGCTTGTCGAGCTGCGCAAGTTAACTAATTACATAAAAGGTGAGAGTTTACATGAAGTGTTTATCAGATGTTGTTAATCACGGGTTTATTTTTGGTGAAAGCCTCGATAGACTTTTTAGTTATGCTAAAGCAAATCAGTTTGCTTACCCTGCAGTGAATGTTATTGGCACTAATTCAGTGAATGCTGCACTTGAAGCGGCACAAAAAGTTAACTCACCTATTATTGTGCAATTATCTTTTTCTGGTGCTGCATTTTTCATTGGTAAAGGAACGCAGTTATCACCTATGGATGCGGCTATTCAAGGTGGTGTTATTGCGGCTAAGTATATTAAAAGTGTTGCAAAAATTTATGGTGTGCCAGTTATTATTAATACTGATCATGCGGCTAAAAAGCTACTCCCTTGGATTGACGGTTTATTAGCACAGGGTGAAGCGCATTATAAAGAAACAGGTGAGCCATTATTTAGCTCTCACATGATAGATCTATCAGAAGAAACATTAGAAGAAAATATTGAAACTTGTGCTCGTTATTTAAAACGAATGACGGCAATATGTATGAGTTTAGAAATTGAATTAGGCTGTACTGGTGGTGAAGAAGACGGTGTAGATAATACTAATATTGATACGTCATTACTTTATACTCAGCCAGAAGATGTTGCTTATGCATACGAGCAATTAAGCCGTGTAAGTGAGGCATTTACGATTGCCGCCTCATTCGGCAACGTACACGGTGTTTACAAACCTGGTAACGTTCAATTAACCCCTGAAATATTAAAAAACTCACAAGCCTTTGTTGCTGAAAAATTTGCTTTACAGCCTAATCATTTAAACTTTGTTTTTCATGGTGGCTCAGGCTCCGATCCTGAGGAAATAACCGAAGCAATTAGTTATGGTGTGATCAAAATGAACATTGATACTGATACTCAGTGGGCAAGTTGGGAGGGGGTTTCAAACTACTATCAAGCCAATAAAGATTATCTTCAAGGTCAAATAGGTAACCCAACGGGCGATGATATGCCTAACAAAAAATATTATGATCCACGAGTATGGTTACGCCATGCTGAAGAATCAATGGCTGAACGTTTAGTACTTTCTTTTAAAGAACTAAATTGTATAAATAGATATAAGGCTTAATTATGAAGCGCTTAATACCTTGTTTAGAGCAAGATAATGTTGAAATTGAATTAATTCTCTTGATTAAAACTTTATTGACGGCTTGTAAAGAAATTTCATTTAGGGTGAGTCAAGGCGCGTTATCTAACGTACTAGGCTCTACGTTAGATGAAAATATTCAAGGCGAAACTCAAAAGAAACTTGATGTTATAAGTAATCAATTACTAAAAGATATGTTATTAGAAAGTGGCAAAGTCCGAACTATCGCTTCAGAAGAAGAAGACTTTGTTGTAGCAGCAACTGAAAATGCTCCTTACATTGTTGCTTTTGACCCACTTGATGGTTCATCTAATATTGATATTAATGGTCAAATAGGCACTATTTTTACTATTTATCGTGCAAAAGATGATGCTCCTGCAAACAGTGAGTTACAGTTTTCACAAAAAGGTACGGAGCAAGTTTGTGCGGGATATGTTTTATATGGCCCGTCAACTATGTTGGCGATGACTACCGGTGGGCCAACGCGTTTATATACCCTAGATAAAACTCAGGGCTGTTATTTACTTACCACGGAACAACTATCAATACCGACCGAAACACAAGAGTTTGCAGTAAACATGTCAAACTTTCACCAGTGGTCGGCCGAGTTTGCTCACTATATTAATGATTTAATCTTAGGGAAGGCAGGCATACGTGCTAAAAAATATAATATGCGCTGGAATGGTGCCATGGTTGGTGATGTGCATCGAGTATTGTCGAGAGGTGGTATTTTTTGTTATCCTAATAATATAAATCAGCCTGAGCAACCTGCTAAGCTACGTTTGCTATATGAAGCTAACCCATTAGCTATGTTAGTTGAAAATGCTAAAGGGAAAGCATTTACAGAACAAACACGGATATTAGAGATTCAACCGTCTGATATTCATCAAAGAGTTGCTGTTATTATGGGCTCAGCAAATGAAGTTGATAAGTGTTTAAGTTATTTAAGGTAGAGTGTTAACTTATTCTGTTATTAGTCGTTTTTAATGCTTTGGTGTTGCTTAATCAGTGTGTTATTAGTGTATTAAGCAACATTTTATCAATGATGTATTAAAACCCCTCTAAAACCAGTTTGCCACGCGACTGTTGCGATTCTAAAATTTGGTGCGCTTTAATGATATTTTCAGGGCTTATTTTTCCTAAGTGTTGTCCTAGGGTAGTTTGTAAAACGCCTTCATCAATCAATGCACTAATTTCATTTAAAAGTCGATGTTGGGCTATCATATCGTCGGTTTGAAACAGAGAGCGGGTAAACATTAACTCCCAATGAATTGAAATACTTTTACGTTTAAAAAGTAAAATATCAAAGTGCTTAGGATCGTCTATTAGTGCGTATTTACCTTGCGGTTTGATGATCTGCGCTACCTCTTCTAAGTAGTCATCAGAATTAGTTAAACTGATCACATAATCAAATTCAGCCAGTTGTTCATCGCTAACTTGCTTACTCAGCGAAGCACTATGATCAAGAACTTTATCAACCCCTAAGTCTTTTAACCACTTAACACTTTCTGCTCTTGAGGCGGTGCCAACTACGGTTAACGCGGTAAGTTGTTTGGCTAATTGCACTAAAATAGAGCCTACACCACCGGCCGCGCCAATAATGAGTAGTGATTTGTTTTCTTCTTCTGCACCTTGTTTAATATTAAGGCGATCAAACAGTAATTCCCATGCGGTAATTGAGGTTAACGGTAATGCTGCCGCTTGTGCGTCTGATAAGGTTTTAGGCGCGTGACCCACAATACGTTCGTCTACTAATTGATATTGTGCATTACTGCCATCTCGGGTTAAGTCACCAGCATAAAACACGCGATCGCCTACATTAAATAAGCTAACCTCTTCGCCAACAGATTTTACGGTGCCAACACCGTCCCAACCTAAAATTTTAAAGTCATTTGTCGGCAACGCAGACTTTCTGACTTTGGTATCAACAGGGTTAACTGAAATAGCACTAACTTCAATTAACAAGTCATGCCCAGAAGCGGTTGGAGTAGGGAGCTCAATAGCGACTAAAGCATCGTTATTAAGAACTTCTGAAGGCTGTTTGTAACCAATTGCTTTCATCTTTATCTCACTTTTAATAAAAGTACATCGGTAGAGCATAAGCCATGCTAAACGAAAAAACTAACTAAAAAACTATATTAACTCGCTTGCGTAACGTTATTATACGGTTTGAATAAAAGTAACTAAGCACATTTAATAAAATGTATTACTCTGTTAACTTAACCGTTAATAGATTATTTAATCGCTTCTTTACTAAACTGTTATTTATTAACACATTGTTTATTAGATTATTGTTTATTAAATGATTGCTTACTGAATTTTAATTGAGATTGCCGTGAATATACCTGACATTCCTAATAACCATGCTTTGGCTATGCTATTAATCACTGTTATTGCATTGTACTTTTTCCGTCGCGATGACATTCCACTTGAAACGTCGTCTTTATCAGTGCTGGTTTTACTGTGTTTAGTTTTTACAATATTCCCTTTTGAAGTGAATGATCAGATGTTAGAGCCATCGTCACTGTTTTTTGGTTTTGGCCATGAGGCGCTGGTGACTGTTTGTGCTTTAATGATTATTGGTCACGCTTTAGTTCGAACGGGCGCTTTAGTGCCCGTGGGACGAAATTTAGCAAAACTGTGGAAAATTAGTCCTGCACTCTCATTACTCATAACCTTAATTATTGCTGGAACGCTAAGTGCCTTTGTTAACAATACGCCGATTGTCGTTTTGTTATTACCTATTTTGGCAAACGTGGCTTTAAGAACCAAAACCGACACCTCACCCATGTTATTGCCTATGGGGCTCGCGACGTTAGTTGGCGGTATGACAACCACTATTGGTACCTCGACTAACTTACTGGTTGTTAGTGTTGCGAGTGATATGGGCTTACCACGCATTGGCATGTTTGATTTTAGTTTACCTGCGGTGATTGCAGCGACGGTTGCTATTGCCTATTTATGGATTGTTGCACCTAAGTTATTACCTAAGCGCTCGCCGTCACTTGCTGATACCTCACCACGATTATTTAGCGCTTATTTAAATATTAATGAAGACAGTATTTCAAATGGCAAAACAGTGGCAGAAGTACTGAAACTCACTGATGATCAAATGACAATTCAGTCAATTCAACGCAGCCCTCATTACCGTAATGTGAGACCTTTTCCTGATACTGTTTTACGTGAAGGCGATCGCTTACATGTAAAAGATTACCCTGATCAACTGAAAGAATTTGAGTCGGTAATACAGGCAACCATGTTCTCAGGTGCTCATAAAGTAGATGAAAACCATCCTCTTAATGCCGAAAAACAAATGCTGGCAGAAATAGTTGTAATTCAAGCATCAGGTTTAGTGGGTCGTACATTAAGAGATGTACAATTTGCTAAGCGTTATGGTATTTCAGTCGTGGCGCTGCACCGAGATGGTAAAGCGATGGAGATAGGGCGTAGTAGTATTGGTAATATGATTATTCACACCGGTGATGTTTTACTAGTACAAGGTGAAGCTGAGCAAATTGATGAATTAAAAGAAAATCGCGGCTTTTTAATTATTGATGGCGCGGCTGATTTACCTTACTCGAAAAAAGCGCCAATTGCCCTTGGCGTACTCTTTGGTGTAGTAACGGTTGCCGCACTGGGTATTTTACCAATAGCGATCAGCTCTATTTGCGGTATTGTGGTGTTATTAGCAACTAAGTGCTTAAGCTGGGAAGATATTTCATCAGCGCTAAGTAGTCAGGTTATTCTTATTGTGGTGGCTTCACTTGCTTTAGGCTCCGCGATGATGCAAACCGGGGGCGCAGAATATATTGCCCAAATGTTTGTCGCTTTAGCCTTTGATTTACCGCCTGCGGGCATTCTATCAGCCTTAATGTTAATGCTAGCGGTATTAACCAATATAGTCTCAAACAATGCCGCGGCGGTTATTGGTACGCCCATTGCCATTTCAGTGGCAACACAATTAAATGTACCCGTTGAACCTTTTATTTTAGCGGTATTATTTGGCGCTAACTTAAGTTATGCAACGCCTATGGCTTATAAAACCAATATTTTGGTTATGAATGCCGGTGGTTATCAGTTTTCTGACTTTGTCCGCGTTGGTTTACCGCTGGTAATATTAATGTGGATAACGTTGTCATGCTTATTAACGTGGTTGTATTTATAGCACCAGAGTTTTTTGAGGCTTATTTATAAAAGCCAGCGACGTTTGATTTATTTGCACAAAAAAAGCTAACGCTTGAGGTAACAGATTAAATATATGTTACAGAGCGTTAGCTTTATAATGTTAGTTATGAGCTTAACAATTATTCAGAATTTGGTTTTAAATAGGCAATATCGTCATCAATATCATCAATACCAAAGTCATAACCACCATCAAAGTCATCATGTAATTCATTAGTTACATTCACTGATAACTCTAATACTTCGGGCAAATAAATCGCGACTGTTTTAGGTGAGGCGATTACTTTTTTAAGCTCTGAAAATTCAAATAATGTCACTTCTTCAAGGTACATTTTTGCCGTTAACGGTAAGCTACTAATGAGCGTTTTAGTACAGCTGCTTAATTGCGCTGCTATTTGCTCTGCCGGCGTTGTACTTAAATAAGTGACTAATTGGTTATATAGGTCACTATTAAAAACATTACGGTCAGAATTTATGAGTAATAAACCTAGCGCAGAGTTTAAAAACTTTTGTAGCTCAAAGAGTAAAACGTCTTCATCATGCTCAGGTATTACTGTGTTAGCGCTATACTTAGCGGATACTTGCTTATGTACTTCTAATAGCTTAATGCTTTTATAGGCATTTTTTACCAGCGTAGTATGCTTTAACATAATGTCAGCGGTATCATTGACACCCAACGCATAAGTGCTGATAGGTATCTCTTTAAAATACTCAGGGGCGATGTTTTTCAGCTCAGCGTATTTTGCCCAGCCGGCACGAAAACAAAAGACAATACCTTGATTTTTAATAATTTCAATGGCTTTGTCAGAGTCGTTGTTACACTGGCTTAACAAACCTAAATTGATCATACCTAACACAATTTCACAGGCCTTTTTAATTTGGTCCGCGTAAATTATAGATAAGCAGTCTGACGCAATACGTAGCGACATATCAGAGAGTTGTTGTTGAGTTTTATGCATAAACTCTGCTGAGAAATCACCATTTGTAACACCGTCTTTCAATACTAAAAGTATAAAAGGGTTTTGCCTTAACTCTGCTATTTTCATTTACTGTCCTATAGTAATGCCGGTTGTTAATTTATACATAATAACCGGCACTTAGCGCCTTATTCGTTGATTTATCAGTAAAACCTAGTATTAACCTAAGCATTTTACCTACAGCGGCGCAAACATGTCATCGGTGTCCATCTCTACAGAGGTAACACGTTGCTTGTTGGCATTTTGTTTTAAAATGGCTTCAATGTTAGCTAAAGTACCATTACTGCTTACCGTTAATACTTCACGGTAGGCTTCTTCATCAAGGTTTTTTATTTTTAATAACAGCTCTTCAATACTGCCTGAAAGCTGTTCTTCGTCGTATTCCATTTCAGAGAAATCATGACCAATAAAAGGTAGTGATAAATAGAGTAAACCAAAATCATCTTCAACAATGGCTTTGAGTAACTCACGTTGCTTTTCGTCATCTTCATAAGATAAGAATATTTGCGATAGTAAGCTGTGTGCTTCTGTTTGCGCACAAAATACACTGTCTTCATCCATATTTTGCCAATAAGATGGTTCAACATTTAATAGTTGTTTAATTGACTCAGCGTCCATAAGCCAAGTAGCAATGGAAGGAATAGTGGCATCGTGCTCACGAATAATTTTAGCAACGGTTAAAATATCCATTTCAGACAACACAGCAAGCATGGTTTCATCGCCTTGCTCCGCAGCTATCGCTTCTAATGAGGTACCTGCGCGTCTACCGCTGTGTTGAGCGTCTTCAATAATATCTGAAGCAAGAATTAGTGCATTTTTAGTCAATTGATATTCCTCAAATGGTATTGTTTTTACTATTAATTTTAGCTTTAGCTTTGTTATTAGTATTGTTCGTCATAATCGTCACTATAAGTGTCGTATTCACTCTCGTCTTCATCTTTTAATGATGCTAATGGTGTCGCATCATAACTATTATAAAAGTGATTTAGCAATACG
>NZ_JAHKPW010000058.1:0-143752 GCF_018860755.1 Colwellia sp. D2M02
GCCGATGACAGTCTCATATCATCGGCGTTTTTAGTTAATCTGAACTCGGTTTAAGAGATATTTAACAAGTTGAAATATTAGCAAAAATTACTTTTCTGAATCGCTGGCTTGATAGTTTTTCTTCTTTTTATATGATAAGCAAGGCAAACTTCGCGTCAATAGCTGGCCCATTGCAAGTAAATTTGACGAAGAAGCTAGGAAAAGTAGCTGCAAGAGAAACATTTGTTAAGCCGAACTCTGGTTGGTTAAGATAAAGCAGTAGCTAATGCTTACGGCTGTTTACACTAAAAACAAGGTGGCAGTCCCTAAAAAGGCAAAAATACCAACAACATCGGTAACCGTGGTAATAATTACACTTCCCGCTAAGGCTGGATCTATATTCATCCGCTTTAACAGTAGCGGAATAGCAACCCCAGCCAAACCAGCCGCTGTCATATTCATTAACATCGCAAAGGCGATAACGCCGCCTAGCATTAAATCTTGTTTCCAAATCGCCACTACACTGGCAATCAGCACTGCCCAAATAATGCCATTTAAAAAGCCAATAGCAACCTCTTTATTTAGTAATGCTCTGGCGTTACTACCACCGACATGACCAAGTGCCATACCGCGTATAACAAGTGTTAGGGTTTGGTTACCTGCAACACCACCCATGCTTGGCACCAAAGAATTCAGTACCGCTAAAATGGCGAGTTGTTGAAAAACCCCTTCAAACATGCTGGTAACTGCAACCGCAAGTAGTGCAGTAATCAGGTTAACGCCAAGCCATAATGAGCGTTGTTTAGTACTTTTAATAACGGGCGCAAAGGTGTCGGCCTCATCATCTAAACCTGCCATACTCATCATTGAGTGCTCGGCATTTTCACGAATAATATCAACCACATCATCAATGGTGATACGACCTAATAGATGCCCTTCTTCATCAATGACCGGCGCTGAAAACCAATCATGTCGCTCAAATAATTGGGCAACATCTTGCTCGTGCATATCGGCTTGTACCGCTTCAATTTCGGCATTAATTAAGGTTTTTATAATCACATTAGCCTTAGCGGTAACAAGAGCCGCTAAAGACACTGCGCCAATAAAGCGGTTATCTCGATTAACAACATAGAAGGAGTCGGTAGACTCAGGTAGCTCGCCTTTAAGGCGTAAATAACGTAATACTACATCAACGCTTACATCGGGACGTAAGGTGATTGTATCGGTATTCATAATACCGCCAGCGGTATCTTCTTCGTATGAGAGTGCTGCTTCAACTCGACTCCGATCTTGGGAGTCCATCGAATTTAGAACTTGCTTAAATACAGCATCAGGTAGTGTACGTAGTACTTCAGCAAGATCATCTACGTCCATGCCTTCGGCAACAGCAGCAAGCTTTTCGGGCTGCATGCTTTTAAGAATACCTTTTCGTACTTCTTCGTTAAGCTCTTCGAGTACGTCGCCGTGAAAGTCTGGGTCGATAAGTTGCCATAATACAGGGCGGCTCTTAGTGGTTGAAGATTCTAATATCAGAGCGAGGTCATAAGCGGGCATATGTTGCAAAAGCTTGCGAACATAAACAAACATGCCGCTACCTAATGCTTCATTAACTTGCTGTAATTTTTTTTGACTGTAATCTTGCTCTGATATCTCTGGCATAGCGGCCCTGCTCGTTAGTTCTAGCGGTCTTAAGGTATCGCTTTAACTCAAGCGAATATTTAGCTGTGGGAAAGTCTCCTTGGAAGTTGTACTAAGTTTATCGTAACGTAGTGTTTTTATCAGCTATTCTGTGATTATTTATTATAAATTATGCAATAAAATTTGTGGCTTAGCTTATTCATCTTCGTCAAATTTATCAGATATTAGCTGGCATATTTCTGCTAAAGCGAGCTCTGCATCATCACCTGTTGCGGTTATATTAACCGACTTACCTTTTCCGCCAGCGAGTAACATCAACGCCATAATACTGTTTGCATTCGCTTCTTTCTGATTTAATTCTAAGGTGATATCAGCACTAAATTTTTGACTTAATTGGGCGAGTTTGGTTGCGGCTCTTGCATGTAAACCTAGTTTATTACAAATAGTGACGGTTTGTTGGTGAGTGGTCATAAATCTTCCTTATTACTCAATTATTAATGTCGCTATTTCTTGCTAACCATAGCTAAAGCTGGCCTATTTAGGTTGATTTTACGTCGATATCTCGGTGATGAGTTTGTACATCATCACGCTCTTTGCGAAAGTTTTTTGCTAATAATTCTGCAATATATACTGAGCGGTGTTTACCGCCGGTACAACCTATTGCTATGGTGACATAGCTACGATTATTGCGCTCTAAGTGTGGTAACCAGGTCATCATAAAGCTATTTATTTGCCAAACAAACTTAGTGACTATTGGCTGACTTGCTAGAAAATCTTTCACCTCTTGGTTTTGACCTGTGTGCTCTTTTAAGTTTTTTTCCCAAAAAGGGTTCGGTAAAAATCGTGCATCAAATACATAATCAGCATCAACGGGGATGCCATGTTTAAAGCCAAAGGATTGAAAAACAAGTACCATAGTACCGGTTTTCTTACCTAAAATGCGCTCCCTTACTAAGTCAGCTAGTTGGTGTGGAGACAATTGACTGGTATTAATGTATAAATCAGCGCTCACTGAAATTGGCTCGAGTAATTTTTTCTCTAAGGTAATTGCTTGATCTAGTGCTAAGTTTTCTTTAATCAGTGGGTGAAGACGACGGGTTTCACTGAAGCGGCGAATTAAATCGTTATCATCAGCATCAAGAAATAAAGTGGTTACGTCAACCGCTTTGGGTAAGTACGCGATTATTTCTGGAATATCTTGTGGATCTTTCGGTAAATTACGTACATCTAAACTAACCGCAACAGTTTCATAATCGTTAATTACGGTATGAGTTAAGGCCGGTAATAAGTTTACCGGTATGTTATCAACGCAATAATAACCTAAATCTTCAAGCACTCTTAGCGCAACCGATTTACCTGATCCTGAGCGGCCACTGACGATAATTAATTTCATTTTACGCTTTCCCCACAACTCATTAGCGTTTAACTTGCTTGTTGAATAACATCGAACAGTTCTTGGTTGCTAGTGCACTTACGGACATTCTTTATGACCTTTTTATCACTAAATAATTTAGCAATACTTTGTAGCGTATTAAGGTGCTCTTGGCAGCTATCTTCAGGAACAAATAGACTGATAAAAACATCGACACTGCGGTTGTCAATAGCATCAAAGTCAATGGCGTTTTCGGTTGTAACTAGTACCGCCACCGCTTTACTGCTATTTGGCAAACGACCATGAGGTATCGCTATGCCATTTCCAATACCTGTGCTACCCATTTTTTCTCTATCAAGTAAACTATCGAGTAGTTCGTCTTGATCGAGCTCGGTAACCTTATTAGCGGCTAATTGGCAAATCTCTTCTAAAATTCGCTTTTTACTGGTGGTTTTTATTGCACATAAGGTACAGTCGAGGGTTAAAATCTCTGATAATTTCATAAATTGCTAAAAGTAAGTGGAAGAGCCCATAGATTGGGCTCTTATATTAAGGTGATTTAAGGCTTTATGCTACGCGACTTTTGTCGAATTAATGTTGCGCTGCTTTGCCTTTGTGTTTAAGAATTTGCCTATCTAACTTATCAACTAAAGTATCAATCGCGGCATACATGTCAGTATTAATAGCCGAAGCGAATACTTCACCGCCTTTTATATGAAGGTTTGCCTCTGCTTTTTGCTCAAGCTTTTCAACGGTTAAGATAACATGAGAGTTATTTATTTGATCAAAATGTCGCTCTAGCTTAGTAAACTTAGTATTTACATACTCACGAAGCGCATCAGTAATGTCGACATGGTGACCGGTAAGATTGATTTGCATAAGCGTTATCCTTTTGATGAGTTACTTAAAGTAAGCTTTTTCGTTGATTTGAAGGAGGAATAGATAATGACTCTCTATATTTAGCTATTGTGCGTCTTGCAACGTTAATACCTTGTTCGGCTAATAAGTCAGCCATTTTACTATCACTCAACGGTTTAGCAGGTGTTTCTGCCAAAATAAGTTTCTTGATTAGCGATCTTATTGCTGTAGAAGAACACTCTCCACCATTCTCAGTACTGACATGGCTTGAAAAGAAGTATTTAAGCTCAAAAATACCACGAGGGGTGTGCATGTATTTTTGCGTGGTAACACGTGAAATGGTTGACTCATGCATTTCAACGGCTTCGGCAATATCGTTCAGAACCATTGGACGCATAGCTTCTGGACCATGCTCTAAAAAGCCTTGCTGGCGTTGTACAATACAGTTCGAAACTTTTAATAAAGTATCATTGCGCGATTCTAAACTTTTTATAAACCATTTTGCATCTTGTAAATTGGCACGAATGAATTGCCCATCAGTAGAGGACTTCATACTCTTGCTCATTGCAGCATATTGCTGATTTATGCTGAGCTTAGGTGCGGTATCTGAATTTAGTTCAACCACCCAACGACCATTTTTTTTCTCAACGGAAACATCAGGAATAACATACTGATCATCGCCAGTAATAACCGCATCACCTGGTCGAGGGTTTAAGCTCTGAATTAAGCGCATTACTTCACGTAATTGATCTTCTTTTAATTTCGTTTTGCGCATTAATTGGCGGTAATCTCTATTGCCAAGTAAATCAATATGCTCGCTAATAATTTTCTTACTTTCAGCTAAATAAGGAGTGTTTTTATCAAACTGGTTTAATTGAATGAGTAAACACTCAGGTATTGAGCGTGCTGCTACGCCGACAGGATCAAACATATTGATGCGTTTTAATACTGCTTCAACTTCATCTAATTCGACGTCTTCAATACCAACACTTTCTAGAATATCTTCTGAGGAAACCGTTAAGTAGCCAGCGTCATCTACCGCTTCAATAATGGCGGTTGCAATAGTGCGGTCGGTATCTGAAAAAGGGGTTAATTCCATTTGCCATAACAAATGACCTTGAATTGAGTCGGTCGTTTCTCCTTGGTAAGTGTAATCTTCACTTGCGCTGCTCACAGCTCCTGTATTAGAAACGCCTGCGCTGTAACTTTCTTCCCAAGTAGTATCAATATTCAATTCTTCAGGAATATCACTTTTCTCTAGCGCTTCACTAGTACTTATTTCGTCAATATTAGCCTGTTGGTCTTCACTACCATCACTGCTGTTATTATCACTTTGTGCATCATTAGAGTTTGCAGAGAATGCATCTTCTAAACTATTTTTTTCGTCGTTGCTATCGCTTTGGCTGCTTTCGTCAATTTCTAATAACGGGTTGCTCTCTAGCACTTCTTGAATTTCTTGTTGTAACTCTAACGTTGATAATTGCAGGAGCTTGATAGCTTGCTGCAATTGTGGCGTCATGGTTAACTGTTGTCCAATACGGAGCTGTAATGTAGGGCGCATCGATGTTATGTGGTTTCCTGTTATTATTTTTAATGGTTATGGTGTGACCAATAACCCATTGAACACGTTTTTCTACGATTCGGATTGATACTATAACTATAGCGTGAATTGTTCGCCAAGGTATACATCTCTTACTTTTTGATTGGCAAGAATTTGATCCGCATCACCTTGAGCGATAATTTCACCATGACTAACAATATAAGCATGTTCACACACATCTAACGTTTCACGTACGTTATGATCAGTTATTAATACACCAATTCCTCGTTGCTTTAAGTGTATGATGATTTTTTTAATGTCGCCAACTGAAATCGGATCTACACCGGCAAAAGGCTCATCAAGTAAAATAAATTGTGGATCGGCGGCTAATGCTCGTGCTATTTCTACGCGTCGACGCTCACCACCAGATAAACTCATGCCCAAGTTATCGCGAATATGACAAATATTGAACTCTTCTAATAAGTGCTCTAGTTTTTCTAGGCGCTGTTGTTCGTTTAACTCTTTGCGTATTTGTAAAATAGCCATGATGTTATCAGTTACTGAAAGCTTGCGAAAAATTGACGCTTCTTGTGGTAAGTAACCGATACCTTGTCTTGCTCTTTCATGCATAGGCGATAATGTAACGTCTTGGTCGTTAAGTATTATTTGCCCATCATCGTTAGGTACAAGCCCTACTATCATGTAAAAAGAGGTGGTTTTTCCTGCTCCGTTAGGTCCAAGCAAGCCAACAATTTGCCCAGTGCTGACGGCTAAGCTAACATCTTTAACAACTTGTCGGTCTTTGTATGACTTAGCAAGTCCACTAGCAACTAATGTATTAACCTTCGACACTTGAGTCACCTTCTTCTTTAGTCGCTTCTCCAGGTGCTTGCTCAGTAGTCTCACTGACTGTCTTTGGCTCTTTATCAAGGTCGCTCTTAGCTTTATCTTTTAGTGCTTTTTGCTTTTTCAGTAAGGTTGGCTGTAATATGGTGGTGACTGTTTCGTTATTATTACTTTCGGCTTCAAGTTTCTCACTTAATGTATTATAAATAATTTTGCTGCCGCTAACTTCGCTACCTGCTTGTTTTACTACGGCATTTCCTGCCACAGTAATTATATTTAAGCTTGGTTGATATTTTATTTCATCGGCTTGTAAGCTAATTAAGCTGCCATCTTCAAGCTCTTGCTGAAATAAAGCGGGAGAGCCTTTAGCTAAATAGACATCAGACTTTTCATCGCTGTTTTCATCTTTGTTACTAAAAACTTGTACTAAGTCTGCAGAAATCAAAATAGAGCCTTGTCTGATACTTACACTACCTAAGTAACTCGCTATTTTATTTTTTAAATCGGCAGCTGTTTTTTTAGAGTCAACGGTGATCTCTTGATTTAAGTCTTTTTTGGCAGCATAAACTACGTTAAGTGACGCTGTGAAAAACAAAGCGCTACCAAGTAATAAGCTAAGTGGCGTATTAAATTTTTTATTCATGATTTTTCTTATAAAGGGTACGTACATGTTCAGTTAGCGTCATCTGTTTAGTGTTTAAATCGATAATCAGTCCAGAACCATACATGGTAAAATCTTTACCGATTATTACAACGGTTTGATCTGAACTAATAATATTTGTATTTAAGTCTAGCTCTAAATACTTACAATGAACTTCTTCTATTAAACTATCTTGTTCGGTTGATTTTAAGCGGACACGGTGATTCAACACGACTCGGTTATTTTTATATAATATCGCTTCTTTTGCACTCGCTTTCCAAGGTGCCTTACTACTTTTAGGGTATAACGTATAATTGGGTAACTCAAAGCGTGTTAATTCTTGCTTTGAATAATGCTCCATACGATCTGCCTCAATAGTATGAGATAATTTCCCTAAGTCAGTGTAGATATTACTTTTTAAAGCCTCGGCAATAAAGTCAGGTGTTTCTTCACTATCAATAATATCGTCTGGTTGAACAAGTTCTCCTTTCCAAACGATAATGCCATATATAGTGGCACTTAATACTAAAATAAAAAAGGCTAGGCTGTTTAACCTATTCATACACTAGCGCCCGTAACACATGTTAAGGTGTTTTGACTTTGCATGATTAAGTCACACACTTCTCTTACTGCGCCAAAGCCACCGCGTGTAAATGTTATGTAATTTGCAGCTTGTAGCGTTAAAGGGTGAGCGTCTTGTACAGCTATGCCTAATCCTACCGCGTTAATACAGGCAATATCAGGTACATCGTCACCAATGTAAGCTATTTGTGTTAACGGTAAATTAAGTTCAGTTGCAAGGGCGGTTAACGCGGGTAACTTATCTTCTTGCCCTTGAATAATATGTTTAACATTTAAAGCCGTCATACGGTTCTTTACGATAGCTGAATTGCGGCCAGTAATTATTGCTACGGCTACACCAGAACTACCAAGTGACTTTATGCCTAAGCCGTCTTTGGTGTGAAAAGCTTTTAGTTCTTCACCATCATTACCTAAGTAAATACGACCATCAGAAAAAACTCCATCGACATCGCACACTAATAGTTTTATGTTTTTAGCTTGTGCTAGGGTGTGACTGTTAACTTCGCCATATAGAGTATTCAATTACAGCACTCCTGATTTTAATAAGTCATGCATGTTCATTGCACCAATTGGTTGATTTAATTCATTGACGACAATTAAACCATTAATTTTATTATCTTCCATTACCTTTAACGCTTGCGCAGCTAGCATATCAGCATGAGCTGTACGAGGTTTTTGGGTCATAACGCTAGCAATAGTATCGTGATGGATATTCACTTCTTCATCAAGAATACGGCGTAAGTCACCGTCGGTAAACAACCCTGTTAGGACATTATTTTTATTAACAACGGCGGTCATACCAAGACCTTTGAGCGACATTTCTACCAGTGCATCTTTAATAAACGCAGTATCGGCAACCACAGGAATACGTTCTTCTTGATGCATAATATCTTCAAGGCGGAGTAATAAACGCTTACCTAAACTGCCACCAGGGTGTGATAAAGCAAAATCATCAGCGGTAAATCCTCGGGCATTGAGTAAAGCGACGGCAAGTGCGTCGCCCATTACTAAGGTTGCTGTGGTACTTGATGTTGGCGCTAAGCCAAGTGGGCATGCTTCGGTGCTTACTTTAATACAAATATGAGTGTCTGCTAATTTAGCGAGAGTTGAATCTGCATTACCCGTCATAGAAATAAGCTTGGCACCAATACGTTTAATTACGGGAATAATTGCGAGTACTTCAACGGTTTCACCAGAATTTGAAATAGTTAACACTACGTCGTCGCTAGTAATCATGCCTAAATCACCATGACTGGCTTCACCAGGGTGAACAAAAAAAGCGGGAGTGCCAGTGCTGGCTAATGTTGCCGCTATTTTCCCACCAATATGCCCAGACTTACCCATACCAATAACAATAACACGACCTTTACAGTGATACATTAGTTGGCAGGCAAGTTCAAAATCATCATCAATGTATTGTAATAATTCAGTAATCGCTTGCTGTTCTATATTGATAACATTTTTTGCTAATTGTTTAAAATTTTGCATGTTAGCTCGATTAATACCTGCTGATCCGTTAATGATGATTCTGTTAAGGTGGCTTGTACAGTTAGCGACACTTTTTAATTAAATAGTAGTACTTGATAAGCCGCGAAACTGATTAATAATAAAGCCCCTTTACCACGGGTTATTCTAAAGTAACCTAACTTACGGCTAAAACATAAAATAAAGAGTAACAAAGTTACACCAAGCATGTAAGGCGCGTCACGTGTTGTTGCTAACGGGTCGATGTCTCCTGGTGCAATGAGTGCTGCAATTGGTAATACGGCTAAAATATTAAAAATATTGGAGCCAATAATATTACCTAGTGCTAAGTCGTCTTCTTTTTTAATGATACTGGCAATGCAGGCAGCAAGTTCAGGCAAGCTAGTACCAATAGCAATAATAGTAAGTCCGATAACTAAATCGCTAATGCCAAACTCTTTGGCAATGAACACTGAGGATTCAACTAAATAACCTGCACTTAATGGCAATACTACCATACCGATAACTAGCCAAAATATTGATGATTTTAGCGGCGCAGCAGGTGGTACATCTTTTTCTGCTTCTAAAATTAAAGGATCATCACTGGGCTTATCTTTGGTTTTTTGTAGGGTAATAAACAGTAGCGCAAGAATGTAAACGGCAAAGCCAATAACTAAAATGACCCCTTCAATAAAACTAAAGTGTTGATCATAAAGCACATAATAAGCGAGCGCGGTAACGCCCAATATGAGTGGAATTTCTCGTTTAACGGTTTGAGATGAAACCGTTAATGGTTTTAATAACGCGGTAACCCCTAATACTAATGCAATATTGGTAATGTTTGAGCCAATAGCGTTACCAATAGCGGTATCAACATTACCTTGCAAAGAAGCTGTTGCCGCTACCATCATTTCAGGTGCTGATGATCCCATAGCTACAATGGTTAAACCGATAATCATAGGCGAAACGCCCAAGTTTCTCGCTAATGAAGAAGCGCCAAATACAAATTTGTCTGCACTCCAAACAAGTGCAACAAGGGCAAGTAATAAAATAATAATTTGTTCTAACATGATAACTCCACTTTCGTAAGGTTAAATTGTCGCTGGTTGTGAACTAAAACAAAAGCAAATAATGCCCGATGAAGAAAAAAAAAAGCAGATTGCTGCTGTTTTACGCAATTAACTCGCTAGCTAATGTAAAATAAAAGTAATAAATGATCATTTTCTTACAATTTAGGCCGCTAATCTTACATTAAATTGTCCTTTAGCTTACTTTTTCTAATGAACAATTGCCGCCGCTCAGGTAAAATCAATTGATATTCTGAAGAATTTTTATTGCTGTTTCCGTGTCTTTAACAAAACACAACTTATAGCGAATAAATTAAACAACATTGATGTTAATTAAATGCCCAATTCTGAACAGCCTGAAAAATTAGTACAAATCGAAAACCTTACCTTTAAACGAGGTGAACGTGTTATTTACGATAATATTAGTTTGTCTATTCCTACTGGAAAAGTTACTGCCATTATGGGGCCTAGTGGTATCGGAAAAACGACACTGCTACGTTTGATTGGCGGGCAAATAAAACCTGAATCAGGCAATATTTATTTTGCTGAACATAATATTCCCAAATTATCACGTAATGATCTCTACGAAGTACGTAAACGTATGAGTATGTTATTTCAAAGTGGTGCGCTATTCACCGACATGAGTGTTTACGATAATATTGCTTTCCCTATCCGCGAACATTGTAATTTACCAGAATACTTAATTGAAAAAATTGTTTTAATGAAGCTAGAGGCCGTAGGGTTGCGTGGTGCCAAACACTTGCAGCCAAGTGAACTTTCAGGTGGCATGGCTCGAAGGGTTGCCTTAGCGCGCGCCATTGCTTTAGATCCTGAATTAATTTTATATGATGAACCTTTTGCTGGCCAAGACCCGATCTCAATGGGGGTAATTGTACGTTTAATTCGCTCTCTTAATGATGCGCTTGGTCTAACGTCGGTTGTTGTCTCGCACGACGTACCCGAAGTGATGAGTATCGCAGATTATATTTATATTATCGCGGATAAAAAAATTATTGGTCATGGAACGCCAGAGCAAATTCGCCAAGCAACTTCTCCTTTAGTGCAGCAATTTGTTCGTGGTGAAGCGGACGGAGCTGTGCCGTTTCATTACGACGCGCCAAATTATAAAGATGAACTCATTAAACCAAGTAGTGCTGGAGGTGCTAAATGATAACGCAAATACAGCAACTTGGTCGAAATACGCTGGGCGTTATCAGTGGTTTAGGGCGAGCAGTAATGCTATTGGTTTCTGCGTTAATGCATGTGCCAAATTTTAAGAAAGGAACCCCCTTATTAATTCAGCAATTACACAGTGTTGGTGTAATGTCACTATTGATCATCATCGTGTCAGGGGCATTCATTGGCATGGTATTAGCGTTACAAGGTTATACCATTTTAGTGGGCTATGGTGCTGAAGCAAGTTTAGGGCCTATGGTCGCGCTTTCTTTATTACGTGAATTAGGTCCTGTGGTTGCGGCGCTTTTATTTGCGGGTAGAGCAGGCTCCGCACTTACGGCTGAAATTGGCCTAATGAAAGCTACTGAGCAATTATCAAGTTTAGAAATGATGGCTGTTGACCCGCTGAGACGCGTTATTGCGCCACGTTTTTGGGCTGGCTTTATTGCACTACCTTTACTTGCCGCTATTTTTTCTATGGTTGGTATTTTAGGGGCGCATTTAGTTGGTGTTGACTGGTTAGGTGTTGACGGCGGTACCTTTTGGTCGGTAATGCAAGGACAGGTCGATTTCCAAAAAGATATTCTTAATGGTGTGATTAAGAGTGTGGTTTTTGCTTTCGTGGTTACTTGGATAGCGGTATATAAAGGTTACGATTGTGAACCAACATCAGAAGGTATTAGCAGAGCAACGACCTCAACGGTTGTACAGTCATCTTTATTAGTTTTATGTTTAGACTTTATTTTAACGGCTTTAATGTTTGCAAGGTAAGCCATTTTAAAAATAAATAGGTTAAATAGGTTAGTTTAAGTTCAATAGTATAGCTACAGTAATGTAACCCCCGTTACCTTATATTAGTTGGCTACTATTATTAATTTGTCATTTATAGGTAATTAAGGCGTTGGTGAAGACATGGTGTCGAAAAAAACAGAGTTATTAGTTGGAATATTTGTAGCGTTAGGGATTCTTGCCTTATTAATGTTATCACTGAAAGTGGCTAACACTGGTATTTCAGGAGGAGGGGAAACTTACCAACTTCAAGCAAAGTTTGATAATATTGGTGGTCTGAAAGTACGCTCACCAATTAAGGTTGGTGGCGTTGTAGTGGGACGAGTGAGCAAAATATCATTAGCGAATGATGATTATACTCCCGTCGTTACATTAGATATTTATACGCAATATAATAACTTTTCTGAAGCAACTTCAGTGGCTATTTTAACTTCAGGGTTATTAGGTGAACAATATTTAGGGATTCAGCCAGGCTTTGTTGATGAGTCTTTAGATACATTAAAACCAGGTGACTTTATTGAAGACACTAAACCTGCATTAGTTTTAGAAGAGTTAATAGGTCAATTTTTATTTAGCCAAGGAAGTGGTGATGAATAACATGGTAAGCAATACAGTGAGTAAAGCAATGACATTAAAGAGCATTCTTTGTGCAATAGCACTAACATCAGTAAGTTATAGTAGCCAAGTGTTTGCAATAGGTGAGCAAGCAGAAGAAGCAACAAGCCAAAGCGCTAGTGCAAATCTTGTTGATCAAAAAAATCCTTACAAAATGATTGAAGAAGTAGCAAGCCTTACCTTTAAACGCTTTGCTGATGAACAAGAAAATATTAGAAAAAATCCTAATATTCTTAAAGATATTGTTCGTGAAGAGTTGATGCCTTATGTGAATTATCAATATTCAGCGTTTAAAGTAGTAGGACAGCACTTAAGAAATACCACTAAAGAAGAGCGCAGTGAATTTGTCCCTGTTTTTAAGGAGTACCTAATTACTTCTTACGCGCAAGTTTTTACACTCTATGATAATCAGCAAGTTATTTTTGAACGTGAGAGAGACTTTAAAGATAATAAAATTATTGCTGTTAATACGCGTGTTATTATGCCTGGGCGTGATGATATTGATGTTTCTTTTAAAGTGCGAAGAAACACTAAAGACGATACATGGCAAGCATTTGATATGATTGCAGAAGGTGTAAGCTTACTCGACTCTAAACAAGCCGAGCTTGGCAGTATTATTAGGCAAAAAGGGTTAGCCTACGTTACTGAGTTATTAAAAAAGAAAAGTGAACGTAACATTGTCTTCAAAGACGGCGCAGATAAAGACGCTGTGGTTGATAGCTTTAATGATGAAAAAGGTTAGCATGTGAGTAGTGTTAATTTAACAATTGCAGATAAAGTATTATCGATTAATGGTGAATTAAGTCGCCATAGCCTTGCTCTTATTAACAAGAACAATTATTCTAACTGCTTTTCGTTTGATCATGTTACGGTAGACTTAAGCGCCGTCACTAAAGTTGATACTGCAGGTCTTGCTTGGTTATTTTATTTGCTTGAACAAAGCATCGCACACTCTTGTGAAATAACCTTTATGCATTTACCCGAAAAATTATACAAACTAATAGCGTTAAGCGGCGTTAACGGTCTATTGCCGGTAACCGTAAGCGAATAACACACAGAATAATGTAGGAGAATTCGCTTGGAAATAAGTGAAGTAGAAGTACTAATTAAGCAACGTGTAACTGAAGCACTCGAACTTGATGAAATACAAGTAAAATTTGATGGCTCGCAATGTCGTATTATCGCTGTAAGTGATATGTTTGATGACTTAAGTCGAGTTAAGCGTCAACAAGCGGTATTAAAGCCTTTAGCTGAGTTAATTAAAGACGGTAGCGTGCATGCTGTTTCAGTGAAAACATACAACAAAGCGCAGTGGCAACGAGATAAAATGTTTAATAGCTTATAAGCTGTTGAGTTTACTTCGTTGATTTAATTTTAGTTTAAAAGAAAGTAGTGATTTATTTTGGAAGCATTTAAAGTTATTGGTGGTACGCCTCTTCAAGGTGAAGTGGTTATTTCGGGCGCAAAAAACGCAGCTCTTCCTATTTTAATGTCGGCATTATTGTCAAAAACACCAATAGTTTTTAGTAATGTTCCGCAGTTAAATGACATTTTAACCACGGTTAAACTGCTTACGCAGTTAGGCGCTAAAACACAGTGGTTAGCTGACGATGAACTTTCGATTGACGCCAGTACTATTGATTTATGTCGTGCACCTTACGATTTAGTTAAAACGATGCGTGCTTCAATTCTTGTGCTTGGCCCATTACTCGCTCGTATGGGACATGCTGAAGTTTCGTTACCGGGTGGTTGTGCCATTGGCGCTAGACCAGTTGATTTGCACATTCAAGGTCTTAAAGCCATGGGTGCCGATATTGATGTTGAAAATGGCTATATTGTCGCTAAAAAAGATGGCCGCCTAAACGGTGCTAATATCTTTATGGACACGGTTAGTGTTACCGGTACGGAAAACTTAATGATGGCTGCAGCGTTAGCTGAAGGCACTACTATTATTGAAAATGCAGCACGTGAGCCTGAAATTGTTGATTTAGCTAACTGTCTTATTAGTATGGGCGCTAAAATTACTGGTGCAGGTACCGATACCTTAACTATTGAAGGTGTTAGTGAGCTAAATGGCAGTGCTTATCGTGTTATGCCTGATCGTATCGAAACAGGAACTTTTTTAGTTGCTGCGGCAGTAACGCAAGGTCATATCAAATGTTTAAATACTGACCCTAGTGCATTAGAAGCGGTATTAAGTAAGTTACAAGAAGCTGGCGCTACAATTAATACGGGCGATGACTGGATTGAACTAATCATGTCAGGACCTGCTAAAGCTGTGAATATTAGAACAGCACCGCACCCAGCGTTTCCTACTGATATGCAAGCACAGTTTATGACGATGAACGTTTTAGCTCAAGGTACGGCGACAGTTATAGAAACCATTTTTGAAAATCGCTTTATGCATGCTCCTGAATTACAGCGTATGGGAGCCAATATTTCATTAGAAGGTAATACCGCGATTGTTAAAGGCGTTGAAAGCCTAAATGGCGCACAAGTTATGGCCACTGATTTACGCGCTTCTGCAAGTTTAGTTATTGCCGGCTTAGTTGCTAAAACGCCAACACAAGTTGATAGAATTTATCATATCGATCGTGGTTATTTACGAATTGAAGATAAATTACAAGCATTAGGTGCTAACATTACCCGTATTCAAGTTGAAAGTTAGCTTTAAATAATACTTAACGTTTATTAGTTACATTTAGGTTAAAAAATAATATTTATCGCCCGATTAACGAGAGTTAATCGGGCTTTTTTATACTTTTAAAGCAAAAAAGTTGAGTTTAGGTTAACTAGCGAGGGTTGTAGCGCCCTTGACTTAATATGTGGTTGGGATCAAGAGCGTCTTTGATAGCATTAACGGTTTGCCAAAAAGGTGTCTCTTTATTTAGTAACCATTGCTGTTGATCTATATTTAAACGATAAGGCACAAAGCCTTTTTTTAAGCCGTTTTCTACTAAGTCTTTTAAGCAGTTATGTGCATCGCTAACCGCTTGAGGGTTGCTTAAGTCAAAGACTATTGGAATGGTACTATCAACACAATCATGTCGTAAATTAGTAAATGTTATAAAAGGCTCGATATTATACTTAGGGCAAGTATCACGAATAAAATCAACAAATTCACGCATTTTGCCTGCTTTCATTGTAATTAAAGGAGCGTACCAAAGCAGTCCGCAACCATCTTTGCTAGGCGATAATGCCGCTTTATCAAATGAGGATGCTTGTGGGTGTCGCCAATAAGCAAGTTTTAAGGCGACTTTATTTGGCTTACCCAGCATGATCTCTTTCCCCTTGTTGAAGGAGTTTAGTTGCTCACTAATAACCTTTAAAGGGGCGACTTTTTCAATTAACCACTGAGGTAATGCCGATATTACTTTATTGGCACAGGTAATCAGCAAACTATTTGAATAAACACGTTTACAAGGAAGGTTTTTGAAGAGGGCGTTTATCTCACATTTTACGGCACTAACCACCGCTTTACTGCCGTAAATAGTGCCGACAATAGTCCAGCACGGTGCTTGTAATTCTTTGCCTAGTCGGAGAATATCTTTTTGATGCATAACACTATGTGTATCTTCGCCATTTGGGTTTGTGGCAAACATCGACAAAATACGTCGCTTATCCATTAAATTAATTGAGCCGACAATACCTTCATAATCTTGCAGTACTTGCCTTATCAGAGGAACAACATCTTCAAGTTGATTGTCATCGTTTAGCTGGATGAAAAAAGAAGTGAAATCGGGTTTTTTCTTCGCTAAACGAAGTGTCATTTGACTAACTACGCCTAAGTTTGACTGAGTAAATAAACCATCTAAATATGGGCCTACACCCCATTTAAATGTTTTATCAACAAACTGCTCTTGAGATTGATCAAGTTCATTGACCGCAGATTGAAAAGGGCTGCCATTTGCCCAATAGCCTTGAATACTGGTGACCGCACTAAAATGGTCAGTATAAGGGGTAATACCGTAACCTCGTTCTAATGCATTTGACAGTATTGAACAGTCTGGCCCAGCTCCTGTTACTGGTACCATGTAACTATCGCCAAGCGAAATTAAGTAGTCACTGAGCTGTTGTTGGGTAACGCCGGGTTCAAGTGTAATTAAACCAAGTTCAGCATCAAAATCTATAATTCTAGTTAGCTGACTGAGATCAAGTATTATTATATTTTCGCCTTTCCCGGCAGGTTGAGATGTGCCGTAACCCCAGTTATTTCCAGTGCTCACTGGGTATAGAGAGAAACGTAAAGCCTCATCTTTAGCGTAATGGTTTGCTAAATCAAGTAGCACTTTAATTTCAGAGGATTTTTTGATGATAATAACCGCCAACAGTTGTCGTTTTTTTTCTGAGAAGTTATCCAGTCCTTCTGTTCCTTGAAGGTACTGTGAAATAACGGTGCTATCGGCAGACAATGTTGAATCTATAGATAGTTTTTCTTGGATTAGCGCTAATAATGCAGTGTTCATTTGCTATGATCTTCTTATTAGATTATTTAAGTAGCTCTAACTGCTTAAGCTGTTTTTTTATATCTTTTTCTATGGTTGTGTATAGGCTTTTAAAGCCAGGAGACAAGTTTTTCATAAATATCTCTGGATTAATATAATAAGGGGCGCGTAAGCCATGATAATCAACAGGAGGGCCTAGCTGTTCAAAAGCAATACCAATAAAGCGCATGCTTCTTGCTAATCTTGGCTCCATCATCACGTAAACGTGCCTTATCCCTGTGTTCATCCCCATAGTAGCGGCAGCCATGTATAAACCAATAGCGATAAAAGGGAAGCAACGTAATTCAGTTTCAGAATAGCTTACTTCGCTGATAACCCCGGTTGCGGAGCCTTTATAGTGATCGGCTTTACGGCGTCTGAAATCTGACTTAACCGCCAGCCGTGATATTTCAGCGATTTCATTACGGTTAAAACGCTCAGGGCTTAGGTTAGTATTGGTTATAGAGTGCAAACAATATTTTTCAATAGGTAGCAATTGACCCGGCTTTTGTGAGGTGACTAAACGAACGCAGCTGGTAAAAGTGTCCGTTGGCTTGTGCTTAATTAATGAGAAAATTGACTGTTCGTCGAACTCATCTTTTTCTTGACCGTCTGGCTTAATATCTTCAAATGCAAGTTCTTCGCAGTAAACGTTGTGTCTAATTTTAAATGCTTCTTCTTTTAACGTTTGATTAACGGCTATGTGAGGTTGTAAAAATTGAGTAAAATGATCTGAAATGCTATGCGCTTCCCTGCTTGCTTTTATCGAAACAATTTTTTTGGTGATATCACCAATAATTGGGGTGTTAAGTAAACGTTTATTCCAGTTCATTAGTCTTCCATATTGTTTAAGTAAATAATGACAAACGATTATTTGACCTAAGGTCTGCTCGAATATTGCACTATGTGCGTTCACATTAAAAGCGTATTGGTATAATTATAGTCCGATACTTTGAATAACCCTCAATTAATATATTTTTAACTCCTTGAATGACTGAAGTGCAGCTTATAGCAGAACCTCTTTAAGCTCAGGTTGGCTTAGAAAGTCTTTTGGGCTTGCTGATGCGCCATAGGCTCCCGATTGAAATACCACCACATAATCATCAATTGTTGCTGTGGGTAAGGTGACCTTATCTGCCAAAATATCTAACGGTGTACATAATGGGCCGACAATCGAAACTTGTTCTCGTTCATCTCCTGCAAGCTTGTTACCTATAGCAACAGGGTAATTCTTACGAATAACCTGACCAAAATTACCTGAATTAGCTAAATGATGATGTAAGCCGCCATCACAAACTAAATAGCTTGTGCCACGAGATACTTTTTTATCAATAACTTTCGTGACATAAATACCAGCATCACCTACTAGATAACGACCTAATTCGAGAATCACCTCAACATCGGCAAATTTCGATTTAAATGATTTGAGCACCGTTGTAAGTTGATTGCCAAGGTACTCTATATCTAAAGGTTTTTCATTCTTAAAGTAAGGAATACCTAAGCCGCCCCCCATATTAATATAATCAATTTTTGTCGGGTTATATTGTTGTGCTAATGTGATGAGTTTCGTTGCTAAGGATAATGTTTGTTGTTGCGTTGATAATATCGCGTCAGCGTTAAGGTTTTGTGAACCTGAATAAATATGGAAGCCGCGTAAGTTGATATGCTCAAAAGGTAATTGAGGAATTAATTCAGGTAGTGCTTCTTCATCAATACCAAAAGGTTTAGCACCACCAGACATTTTCATACCAGAGTGCTTTAATTCAAACTCAGGGTTAACCCTAATTGCTATATTTGCTCTTAGTGAAAGTTGTTGCGCAGTATTTGCTACTCGACTTATTTCCGTGGGTGATTCTACGTGTAGGGTAACTCCTGCGATAATGGCTGCGCTAATGTCTGCGATTGTTTTTCCTGGGCCAGCAAAGCTAATGTTGTTTGCAGGCATACCGGTTTGTAGTGCTAGTAACATCTCCTTTTTAGATGCAACATCAAAGCCACTTACTTGTTGAGCAAGTAAATTAACAATCGGTTGATAAGGATTGGCTTTTATCGCGTAATGCAAGGTTATATCGCTAGGTAGAGCGGCTTTTAACGAGGCTACTTTTTCGGTAATGATTTGTTTGTCATAAGCATAATAAGGAGTACTACCGAGTAATAATTCAATATTGGTCAAACTTAAGCCACCAAGTAGTAGTTTATTATTATCATGCTTGAACTGTTTAGGAATGGCTCTGGCTTCCGTTAGTTTTTCGCTATTTTTTATCATTGTTTATCTCTATAACGCTCTGTGATGTTATTAACTTACTGAGAAGTATTGTCATACTGTTGTTTAAGTAAATTACGGTCAAGCTTGCCATTAGCATTTTTAGGTAAACTATCGAGTATTATGAACTTCTTGGGCACCATGTAATTTGCTAATGATAAACTACAATGCTGCTGTAATGTGCGCTCAATTACTTTATTTTCGTCAAGTGGACTATTATCAAGGAGCGATAGTACAGCAATAATAGCTTGGCCTAATTCTTTGTCTTGAATGCCTAAAACAACGACCTCGTTAATATTAGCTTGTTGTAAAATAACTTCTTCTACTTCACTTGGACTAACACGATAGCCAGAGGTTTTTATCATTTCATCTTGGCGGGCAATAAAATATAAAAAACCATCAGCATCACGTTTAACGAAGTCACCGGAATAAACCGCTAGTGGTGATTTTTCGCAATTAATGGCAAGTGAGGGAGTCGCTTTAAAGCGCTGTTTAGTTGCCTCAATATTTTGCCAATAACCTAAACTAACTAACGGGCCAATATGCACTAATTCACCAACTTCATTAACTTCACATTCACTACCATCAGGCCTTAATACTAACACTTCGGCATTAGGGATTGCTTTTCCCATAGAGCCAGTTTTATTATCAATTTCATCGGGTGATAAATAAGTTGAGCGAAAAGCCTCTGTTAAACCATACATTAAATAAGGTTTAGCTTGAGGTAGGTATGATCGTAGCTGTTTAATAACCACTACGGGTAATACCCCACCAGAGTTTGTGAAATATCTTAATGATTGGGTTGAGTATTCATGCCACTTAGTCTTTATAAGTTGTGCCCATAACGGTGGCACGCCTGCAAGACCTGTAATTTTATACTTCGCGACAGCTTTAAGTACGTCATTAGCAAACAAGTAATCTAACAAAACACAGCGCCCGCCCACTAGAAACATGGTAGTTAATTGGTTTAAACCATAGTCAAAACTTAGCGGTAATACAGCTAACAGTCTGTCTTCTTCGGTGTTTTCTAAGTATTTACTTACGGATTGAGCGCCCAAAATCAGATTTTTATGGCTAAGCATAATACCTTTAGGTTTACCGGTGCTACCTGAGCTATATAAAATAGCGGCTAATTGCTCTGATGGGGCTAATATAGTTGAGTTATTTGAGCTTAACCCCTGTGTGGTTAGTTCGTGCGTATCAGTGGTATTCTGTTGGGCTAAATTACGCCAGCAATGAATTTTAACTCCATCAATGCTATCAACCTTTTTTATATTATTATCGTTTAAGTCGGTAATAATAATGTGTTTAATACTTTTTAGCGCAATGAGTATCTCTTGTAATGCTGTGAAGCGTGCAATATTTGTAACCAGCACTGATATTTGACAGTCGTTAATAATGTGCTGAACTTGTGGGGCTTTTAACACTGGATTAATAGGCACAAAGACCGCATTAGCTTGACTACAAGCAAACATCGCTTCGACATTATAAAAATTTTTGGCTAAATAAATACCGATACGATCACCTGCTTTTACATTCAGCGACTTATAAACATTAGCCACGCTGCTTATATGAGAGTTTAATTCTTGATAAGTAAGCTGCTGATCTTTTTGTTGTAATGCGATGCTATTAGGTGTTTTTTTTGCAGAATTACTGATGAGTTGGTGTACGAGAGTAGTCATTTTACGTCCAGATAAATTTCTTACTACGTATTAAAATGCGTTAATTAACCCAATTAAGAGGTTAATCAGTTAATAATAATGAAGCAATATACCTTGGCTGCGGTATTTTAACAACGCTATTGAGCAGACATCAGTGATTGTTTGCAGTTAAGTTGAACTAGGCGTCTGTAATTGTGATTGGTAGTGTTATTTTAAAAAGGGTGGTGCCAGCGTCAGACTCTTCACAGCTAATTGTTCCTTGCATTAGTTGAACGACTAAATTATAAACCACACTTAAGCCTAAACCGATATTATGACCACCCATTTGAGTAGTATAAAATGGATCGAATACTTTACCCATTAAATACTTATCAATGCCCTTGCCATTATCTTGATAGGTTATCTCTAAATGCTCAGTGTGCGCTTTCGGAGCGTTTTTATGCTTTACGGCAATATCAATAATAAGATTTTTTCCCTCTTGTTGGCCATGTTCTCGTGAATTATTGATTAAATGCTCTAACACTTTCTGCAATGCGGTAGGGTAGCCTTCTATGCTTATATTATCGCCATGTATATTTACTTCATCTTGATGAGTAAGTAGGTTAGTTGCTATAGCCTCACCCTGACTTTGTAATTGCGTTAATATATTAAACTTCTCTTTTTTGTCTCCAGCGAGTTGGGTTGATAGCAGCTTAAAGTGGCTGACTAACTCAGCAGCAGTGTTCATATTATTCAATGCTAAGTTGCAGCTTTGCTCTAATGTGGTAATAAACTCTGTGAACGTGTTTTTAGTGATCTGGTTAGCTTCAACCTGTAGAGAAAGGTTTTTAGTCATATATGCTATATGGGAAATTGCCGTGACGCTATTCCCTAGCGGCGTGTTTATTTTATGTGCAACACCTGAAACAAGAATGGTTAATGCGGACATTTTTTCAGACTCAATTAACTTTGCTTGCGTAGTGCGTAGATTTTCTAACGTGATTGATAGGTTTGTGTTTATATTTTGTATTTTTTTACGTCGGCTATGTAATAACCCTAGAAAAACGCTCAAAATAATAACGATTATACTGCCGAAAATAATAATAAGAGTGCTACGCTGCTCAACATTATTTATTTTTAACTGTTTAATCTCGTTGGCTTTATTTAAAGATAAAATATCTAAGTTTTTGGTTACAGTACTTAGCTTTGTGATGTAGCTAGTTAACTCTGCATCATTAATATTCAGCTGTATTTTGGCGAGTATATTTTGGTAGTTGTGCAAGGCATGAAAAGCTTCTTTAAATTGTTTACGTTTCTCATAGCGTTGTGTTTGTAATTTATAAGCCTCTGCGAGGGTTGTGTATTTTTTTTCTTTTTCGGCGATAAGAATAATATCTAATAATAAGTCTTCACTTGCTTTGTCTTGCTCGGTTTCATTATATAATTTCGCTAGCTCTAGTTGGCTGGCGAGTAGCCCTTTAATAAAATGGTTCTCTTTTCTTATTTCTATCGCTTTAAGTAAGCTCAGCTGAGCCTTTTCAGGCTCATTTTTTACTTTGTAAATAAGCCCTAAATTATGGTACGAGTAGGAAGAGTGGAAAGTTAACTTGTTTTTAAGTCTTATTGCTAAGGCTTGTTGATGTAATTCTGCTGCTTTCTCATATTGTTCTAAGCCAAAATAAGCTTCCCCTAAATTGTTATAGGCCTGGCCTAAATATATAGGATCATTGCGTTTCTTATTAAAGTTGAGTGAATCAGTTAAATAAGGGATAGCTTCTTTATAAAAGCCCAACTTAACAGAAATATAGCCAAGCGCATTTTCGGTGTTGGCGCGCTCGTATGTATAGTTTTGATGGGGTTTAATAAAGTCATAAGCTTTTGCGTAATGCTTAATGGCTTGATTACCTTGCTCGGTGTGCCAGTAACTGGTTCCTTGAATATAGTGCAGTTTCCATTGAGCTAATGGCGATGGATTATTTTTAACTACGTTTGCTATTTCTTCTATAACAGCAAAAGCCTCGGAATATTTATTAGTATATAAATAAGAGTAAACTTTGATTTCTAATAAATTAAGAGTTTGATGAACGGTGTTTTTTTGTTCAAGCAAATAGTTAGCCTGAGTTAATGCTTTGCTAGGGTCTGATATTAATATTTTCTTTAAGGCTAAATACTCATCTGTATAAAGAGGCGCTTCATTGCTCAAAGCGGTTTGCTGTACACTTGCTAATGAATACAATAAAAATATACAAACGTACGTTATGTGTCGTGACGTATTACAACGATAATCTTTTAAAAAATACATAGGCAGTAAGTTTAATGTGCGATTTTAATGGGGATAATTTCCATAGCGGTTTGAAATCCTATTTTATAAAGCTCATGTTTTTGTTCTTTGGTCATTTTAAAGTCAACGGCAGAGTGTTCACCAATATTAATGACAATGGTGTTATGCCAAAAACTTTCATTAATATACTCACGAGAAATTGTTGTCATAAAGGTGCGAATTAATAGTGTTACGTAGTTATAAATGGGAAAAAAACCATTAACCTTTAAATGATCGTATTCGTGCTCGCCACGTAAACGAAAGCATAAAACGGGGGTACCTTTGTTATCCCAGTCTCTATGCAAAGCATCTTCAGATAAAATACTCCCATCGACCATAATCCGTTTACCAAAAGGTTTAAAACTAAACACGAGGGGAATTGACATGGAAAAGCGTACTGCAGTTGATACTTTCATGTCAGGAGTTAAATCGGCATTAAAAATAACGGGTTTACCGTTAGTGACATCCGTTGCCACTATGTGTAGTTTTTTTTCTAACTGAGAAAAGGTTTTCCCTTCTAAGTGACTATCAACCCAACGCTCAAAGGCATCGCCAGAGCTTAAACCGCCGTGACGTATTAGCTTGAGTAGTGAGAACTCTCTAAATTGCTGATAATTAGTTTTTAAGGCAATGTTTTTAATTTGATTAATTGGCATGCCAGCGGCATAAAAACTGGAGATAATACTGCCCCCTGATACGCCAACTAAATCCTTAAAAGGAACATCAAGTAACTCTAGTGCTTTTAATACCCCTAAATGAGCAGGCAGGCGTGTACCACCGCCAGCAAAAATAGGTACTATCGCTTTAGTCATTTAGCTTCCTATTCGGTATGAGACTATAGGTGTCTTTTATTTTATTCAATTAAGTATGGCTAATGTTTGGTTTTTTGCGAAAGATATTGTGTATTTATTCTGAGCTAGGTAGGCTAAATTATTAATACTTTCTATTAACACGAGTATTCAAGGAATATTATGAAACTCTTTAATCGTATTGTTGTTTTTTTAAGTTTATTTATTGTGAGTTATAGCAGCCAGGCAAATGATAACTTTGTTAATGTTGTCGCGAAAAATAAGCTTTCTGTTGTAGGTATTGGTATACATACACCAACCAGTCGCCCACAGAATATTTTAAGGGGGACGGGCTTTGTTATAGGCGATGGTACTTATGTGGTCACTAATGCTCATGTACTGCCTGATATGCTAGATGAGAGTTTGCGACAAGAAATGGCAGTATTTATTGGCTCTGGTAAAGAAGCTAACGTTAGAAAAGCTGAAATTGTAATTACTTCCAGCCTTTATGATCTTGCGGTGTTAAAGCTATCAGGGAGTCCATTACCCGCAATGACACTCGCTGCTGACGAGTTTTATCCTGATGGTAGCTATATTGCTTTTACAGGGTTTCCCATTGGTGCAGTATTAGGCTTATATCCGGTAACGCATCGCGGTATTATTGCCAGTTTAACTCCCACAGTGATTCCTGCACCATCAGCAGGGCAGTTAAGTTTGAAAATGCTCAAGAGTATGCGTAACCCTTATTTAATTTACCAGTTAGACGCTACTGCTTACCCCGGCAATAGTGGTAGTGCGATGTACGATATGAAAACAGGTCAAGTAGTTGCCATTATAAACAAAGTGTTTGTACAAGAGACTAAAGAAGCGGTGATCAGTAAACCTAGTGGCATTACTTATGCTATACCTGTGAAGTATTTACGAAAAATTTTACGTGAGCAAAAAATTAATCTTTAATGTGAATGTATAATACGCTTTGCTCGGTGTACACATTATTAGTCACTTGCTACTAGCTCAGAGCCGGTGAGATTTTTAGCAGGGTATAAGCTTGATAAAGGTACCAACTCAATATTATTCTGCTTTAAGGTAGGAATGAGTTTGGTGAGTGCGCTTACTGTCTCTGGGTGAGGATGAGCAATCGCAATCGCAAACTTTTGCTTTTTAGCGTAACGAATAAGATGTTGAAATTGCTTAGTAATATATTCGTCGGTTAATTCATTGTCTAAAAATACATGGCGCGAGTTAACAGGAACACCAATATCGACAGCTGCTTTTACTGCTTGGGAGCTAGGGCTGGTTTTACTGTCTAAAAATAATAAATCTCGCTCTTTTAGAAAACTCATCGTCCAAGTCATAGGTTTATAAAGTTTAGTTAAGTAACTACCCATATGGTTATTAATACCAATAGCAAAAGGTATATCATTAAATGACTCGGTTAGGCTTTTGTGAACGGCTTGTTCATTCATTGCGCTAGTGATAGCCCCGGGCCCTAGATATTTTCTATTATTTGCTTCCATAGGAATATGGATAATAACGTCATTTTTTTGCTCATTTGCCTTTATTGCCAGCTTTTTACCATAAGTAGTATGAGGGAGCATTGCATAAGTTACATTACCAGGTAGCGAGAGTGCTTTTTCGTCGGTGTACCGATAACCCATATCATCAATAACTATGGCAACTTTCACTGTTTCAGCAGATAAGAACGGGCAATATATAGTAAGAGAAATCGATAGGGCGATTAAGAATTTTTTTATCACGGCTTAGAATACTTATTTTTATAATAGTTATAGAGTAACAATAAAATATAGCCGATTGAAGCGTATTATATTGATTTTATTGTTATGTAATATAACAGGCTTGGTTTACTTGTTTAGGTTACTTAGAATATATTGGCGCTTATTTACACCAAAGTTTTGGGTTTACTGCTTCGCCACGATGGCGTATTTCAAAATATAACCCTGTTTGATCTTGCCCGCCACTTTGTCCAACAAGGGCAATGGGTTCACCCGTTTCAACGCGATCACCTACAGATTTAAGTAAAGCTTGATTATGCGCATAAAGACTCATATAACCATCACCATGGTCAATAACAGTAAGTAACCCGTAGCCTTTAAGCCAGTCTGAAAATAAAATAGTACCGCTGTGAATAGTTTGTACTTGCCTACCCACAGGAGCAGATAATAAAACACCTTTCCATTTTAAATAGCCTTGTTTATTGCTACCAAAGCGATGCAGCATTCTTCCTTTAACAGGCCAAGATAGTTTGTTTTTTAGCTTACTTAAGCCAACGAGATCGGCTTCAGCTTGAATTTGTTTGGCTAGCTTTTGTAAGGCAAGGTTTAAGTTACTTTCTTCCATTTTAAGTTTGGCTAGCTGCTGTTGACTTGATAATAGTGATTTACTGAGCTTGCTCAAGGTATCGCTACGCTGACTTTTTCGCTCTTTTAACTGTTTACTTTGTGTCAGTTGTTTGTCTTTTAATACTTGTAACTGCTCAATTTTTTCTTGATGTTGGTGCGTGACTTTTTGCAGCTCGATGATGGTACTTTCAAATTGCTCAATTTCAGTGATACGCGCTTTATTAAAATATTGATAATAACTAATCGTGCGCTGTATCTTTTCACTTTGCTCTTGGTTTAAAAGTAACTTTAAGTAGTCGTGTTGCCCTGTGGTATAAGCTGAACGGAGTTGTTGTGCGAGTAAACTTTCTTGGTGAATTTTATCTTGGGTGAGTTGCTTTTTCTCTTTAGCAAGTTCAGTGATTTTTTTTTGGGTTGTTGATAATTGTGTTTCAATATCATTAATTTTTTTTGCGGTACTGGCAATGGCTAAATCATCATTTTTTAGCTGTAACTCTAAAGCGGATCTTTTCTTATTGGTGTCATAAATGTTAGATTCTTGCTTGGCGATAGCTTGTTGAATATCACTGAGCTTGGCTTTGTTCTTTTGCTGACTTTCTTGATAATCGTTACTTTGCTCACCTTTAGCGTAAGACAAGTGACTTATTACCAGGCTAATTAAAGCTAAGCCTAGTAATAAGTAATGATTTATAAAACGTCTTTTGCTAATAAATTGCAGACTAGTCAATAGTGCCATAACTAAGATGAGGTAATTTAATTGTTAAAAAACAAATATATCACTTAGTTAATGGCATTAATACTCTCCCTGTCATTTCTACCGGCTGCTCTATGCCCATTAAGTGTAAAATGCTTGGTGATATATCACTAAGTGTGCCTGTCGCTTCGGGAACTGCACTTCTGCCAACGTAAATTAAAGGTACAGGTTCACAAGTATGTGCAGTGTGAGCTTGACCCGATACTTCATCTAACATTTGTTCTGCATTACCATGATCGGCAGTGATTAAACACTCACCACCAGTTTGTTGTAAGGCATCAACAACGCGCCCAATACAAGTATCTACGGCTTCACAAGCTTTAACCGCCGCATCAAAACTACCTGTATGTCCGACCATATCGCCATTCGGGTAATTACAAACAATAAAGTCATACTTACCACTGTGAATTGCTTCAACTAGTTTATCGGTTAACAAAGTTGAGTTCATTTCTGGTTGTAAGTCATAGGTGGCGACGTTAGGCGATGGGATTAAAATACGTTCTTCACCATCAAAGGTGTCTTCTTTACCACCACTAAAGAAAAAGGTAACGTGAGCGTATTTTTCGGTTTCAGAAATACGTAATTGTGTTTTATTATGTTTAGCTAACCATTCACCCATAACATTATTTAATGCGGCTGGTTCGAAAGCACTCGGGGCATCTATATCAGCAGAGTATTGAGTTAACATGACAAAATTAGCGATGTTAGGTATTTTTTTACGGGTAAAACCGTCAAAGTTGTCTTCGGTAAAACAACGGCTAAATTGACGCGCTCTGTCAGCTCTGAAATTCATAAAAATTAGTGAGTCACCATCATTAATTTGCACGGTATCTCCATTTGGCTGAGTAATAGCACTGGCACCAACAAACTCATCATTTTCATCTCGCTGGTAAGCGTCAGCTAACGCGGTAAGTGCATTATCGTATTGGTGAAGTCCTTCACCGCTTACCATCAAGTTATAGGCGGCTTCAACGCGATCCCAACGTTGATCTCTATCCATTGCAAAGTATCGACCAATAATTGAAGCAATTTGTCCATTGCCATTAGGGAACAGCTCTGCAAATTTTTGTTGTGCTTTTTCTAATGAGGACTTGGCACTGCGCGGTGGAGTATCTCTGCCGTCTAAAAATGCGTGCAAATAAACTTTGCTTGCACCACGTTGTTGAGCAAGCTCTATCATCGCAAAAATATGTTCTTCGTGGCTGTGTACACCACCAGGTGATAATAAACCGAATATGTGGACGGCTTTGTCATTTGCTACTGCCGAGTCTACTGCTTGGCATAGAGTAGGGTTTTGAGAAAACTCCCCATCTGCAATTGATTTAGTAATGCGAGTAAAGTCTTGGTAAACCGTACGACCTGCACCTAAATTAACATGACCAACTTCAGAGTTGCCCATTTGTCCATCAGGCAAGCCAACAGCCATACCTGAAGTGTTTATCAGCATGTTAGGATAATTAGCTTTTAAATTATCTAATACTGGCGTGTTAGCGCTCAATATGGCGTTAGAGCTTGAGTCTTCTCTGTATCCCCAACCATCTAATATCATTAGAACCATAGATTTTTTATGTGCCATGTTGTTTCCTATCACTGAATGCTGAATTACTTTAGGGTCTGTTGAATAACTATTGTACACAGTCATTTCGGGATATTCACTAAGGATTTACAGGAGAAATATTCCATAGTGAGTTACTAAATTTTCAATAAAGGGTTAAGCTCGCATTTCTAAAAGACTTGGGTATAATATGCCGATTAAAATTATTAATAATAATGGTTACTAAACAATGGATGAATTAATTACTTTTGCGGGCAATAACGGCATGTTAAGTGCTATCTGGGTTGCACTTGTTGTGATGATTATTGTGACAACTATTCGCATGAAAATGTCACCGATTAAGCAAATTAGCCCACAAGATTTGACATTTTTAATGAACAGAGAAGAAGGTATTGCTTTAGATATACGTACAGATAAAGACTTTAAAGCTAATCATATTCTTGATGCTGTTAGTTTATCTAATGAAAAAATTACTAAAAACGGTTTCGCTAGCCTTGAAAATAAAAAAGACAAGCCCATCATTGTAGTATGTAGTGCTGGATTAAGCGCTGTTAAAGTTGCTAATGATTTATCAAAGGCAGGTTTTGAACGCGTTAGTATTTTAAAAGGCGGCATGAACTCATGGACTAGCGCCGGCTTACCACTAACCAAAAAATAAAAGCTAATAAATAAAACTCTACTATAGCTGCAATATGCACTAAGAGTCTTGTTATAAAAAATTGAGGTGAGAACAATGGCGAAAGTAGAGATTTATACCAAAGCATACTGCCCATACTGTAGTCATGCTATTGCGTTATTAAAACAAAAGTCAGTTAGTTTTGATGAAATAAAAATAGATGATAACCCTTCATTACGCAGCGTAATGATTGAACGAAGTCAAGGTGCCTATACAGTACCACAAATTTTTATTGGCGATAAACACATCGGTGGCTGTGATGATTTAGTCGCATTAGATGCTAAACAGCAGCTCGATACACTACTTACTACACCTTAATAAATGTTATCTAACAGCGAGTCATTAGCTCACTGTTATTTTTAATTTTTAGTTGTTATGGCTTATGCGAGCCAAACAAAAAATCATATAAAAAATAGGAATTATCATGTCAGACGAGAACCAAGCAGTATCAAATGAAGAAGCACCAACAGCAGAATTTGCTATTCAGCGTATTTACACCAAAGATGTATCATTTGAAACGCCTAATTCACCAGCTATTTTTCAAGCTGAATGGAAGCCTGAGATAAAGTTAGATTTAGATACGCGTTCAGCTAAGCTAGGTGATGATACCTATGAAGTTGTATTGGCTGTGACTGTTACTGCGACTGTTGAAGGTAAAACTGCCTTTTTAGCAGAAGTTCAACAAGCGGGTATCTTTACTATTGGTAATCTTGCAGAAGCACAGTTAGCACATACTATTGGTGCATTCTGTCCAGCAACATTATTCCCTTATGCGCGTGAAGCTATTGCGAGTATGGTTAATCGTGGTTCTTTCCCACAATTTAATTTATCACCAGTGAACTTTGAAGGGTTATTTACTTCATATATGCAGCAACGTGCAGCGCAGGCACAAGTACCTGAAAGTAGCGAAACGCATTAATCGTTTTTAATTTATTTCACAAGTGATAATTAGGTAGTATTAATGACCCTTTCTGCAGATATAACCGTACTTGGCGCTGGCTCTTATGGTACGGCTTTGGCTATTTGTTTAGCTCGAAATGGTCATAAAACACTATTGTGGGGGCGCGATCGAGAACATGCGGTAGCGATGAGTCAGGCCAGAGAGAATGTTAAATATCTTGGTGGTTGCCCTTTTCCTAAAAGCTTATTGGTTGAAGCTGATTTAACATCAGCGGTACAGGCGAGTAATAACATTCTTGTTGTTGTGCCGAGTCATGCCTTTGGCGATATGCTTAAACAAATAGCGCCAATGTTAAATAGTAACAGCCGTATTGCTTGGGCAACTAAAGGACTTGATCCACATACCGGAGCATTATTGCACACGGTTGCTCGCGATATTTTAGGGCAAGATATTGCCCTCGCTGTCTTATCTGGGCCTACTTTCGCCAAAGAAATGGCCTCAGGCTTACCCACCGCAATTTCATTATCATCAACTGATGATGTTTTTGTCGCAGAGTTGTCTGATTTGTTGCATTGTGAAAAACGTTTTCGAGTTTATTCGAATAACGATTTTATTGGTGTGCAGCTTGGTGGTGCAGTTAAAAATGTTATTGCTATTGCAGCGGGTATTGCTGATGGTATCGGCTTTGGTGCCAATGCAAGAACTGCATTAATTACCCGTGGTTTGGCTGAAATGACCCGTTTAGGATTAGCATTAGATGCTCAAGCGTCAACGTTTATGGGTATGGCTGGCTTAGGTGATTTAGTCTTAACATGTACTGATAATCAATCCCGCAACCGTCGCTTTGG
Organism: Colwellia sp. D2M02; assembly: GCF_018860755.1. GTDB lineage: Bacteria > Pseudomonadota > Gammaproteobacteria > Enterobacterales > Alteromonadaceae > Colwellia > Colwellia asteriadis. The sequence goes on from NZ_JAHKPW010000058.1 coordinate 31,156, forward strand.
TTTAGCACTAGGTAAGGGTGATGAAGTTGAGCAAGCTATATCAGAAATTGGCCAGGTTGTTGAAGGTTATCGCAATACCAAAGAAGTTTATATGCTTGCTCAACGAGTTGGTGTAGAAATGCCAATCGTTGAACAAGTTTATGAAGTACTCTATCGAGGTTGTGATGCTAAAACCGCAGCCGCAAACTTGCTTTCTAGAGACAGGAAGTTTGAATAGTCCGTTATAAAAACAACTTATAAAAAAGCTAAATAAGACGATATATTATGGTTCTATTTAGCTTTTTTTATTTCTGCTTTTTTTATTTCTGCTTTTTAATTAAAAGTTATACGCTTTGGTATAGGCTATTAACCAGAACTCAGGATAATAAAATTATTTCAAGAGGTTATATTCATCATTAACCACGTTGGGTTTACTTGCAATAGACTTGCTATTAAATCCCTTAAGCCAAGCTCAGGTTATTTAGACTGCATTAGGAAAGCCTAATTGTCGCCATGCATCATAAACAATCACTGCGGTAGCATTTGACAAGTTCATACTGCGACTCCCTTCAAGCATAGGGATGCGTATCTTATCTTCATCAGGGATTTTAGACCGAACTTCTTCAGGTAATCCACTAGTTTCAGAGCCAAAAAGTAAGTAATCCCCTTTAGTGAACTTCACATCACCATAGTAATTGTTAGTTTTAGTGGTTATGGCTAAAACACGTTGAGGCTGCTCACTTTCAATAAATGCACCGTAGTTTTCGTGGCGCTGTATTGCGGCAAATTCATGATAATCTAAACCTGCTCGACGTAACTTTTTATCGTCTAAATCAAAACCTAATGGTTCAATTAGGTGTAGTCTAAAGCCTGAGTTTGCGCAGAGACGAATAATATTACCGGTATTGGGTGGGATTTGTGGTTGAAAAAGAACTACATCTAGCATAACAATAATGGCTCTGATAAATTTTTGCTATTATAACCAGTAATAGTTATGAGTTACAGTCGATAGTTTATTTAGAGCAGGGAGGAGTTGTGGTCAATCATACAAAAAAGAATAATGATTATGCGCTATGGGTACGAATGGCTGCGATAGTATCGACTAGTGTTGCTTTATTATTAGTACTAATAAAGTTATACGCGTGGCTAGTTACCGACTCTACTGCGATTCTTGCTTCAACAACTGATTCATTATTAGACTTGTTCGCATCATTAATGAATATTGTTATTTTGCGTTTTGCATTGGCACCTGCCGATAAAGAGCATACTTTTGGCCACGGTAAAGCTGAAAGTTTAGCTGGACTAGTACAAGCTGCATTTGTACTTGGATCTGCTATTTTGCTTGTTTTTAGTGGCATTTCTCGTGTTATTAACCCTCAAGTTATTATGCAAGGTGAAGTAGCTATTTGGGTGACAATTATCTCGATAGCGTTAACGTTAGCATTGGTTATATTTCAGCGCTTTGTGATAAAAAAAACAGGGTCCATTATTATTAGTGGCGATGCTTTACACTACCAATCAGACCTATTACTTAATTTTGGCGTTTTAGTAGCTATTATTTTAAGTCAAGGGATCTGGCTGTATGCCGATGGTATTTTTACGATTATTATTGCTTTATACTTATTTGTCGGCGCTGGAAAAATTGTATTACAAAGTGTTAAACAATTAATGGACACAGAATTAAGTGAAGATGAATTAGCGCAAATCAAAGCAGTTGTTGCTTCTCATAACAAAGCCTTGGGTATACATGATTTAAGAACTCGACAAGCGGGTGTACAACGTTTTATTCAGTTTCATTTAGAATTAGCCGATGAGTTATCTTTATTAGAAGCGCATAGTATTGGTGAAGCAATTGAAAAAGAGATATGTAAGCGTTTAGCACCTTGTGAGGTTTTTATTCACCATGATCCTAGCTCAACGGTAAACCATAGCGTTATCTAATGAGAGTGCAGCTCAAACCAGTCTAATAATGTGTTTAATGTTTCATTACGATAGATATCTTTTTCGAAGAAAAGCTCATGTCGTGCACCTTCGATTAATACTGGCTTACTTGTAGGGCATGATTGCGGGTGAACTGTATGCAGCTTTTGGCAAAAATAATCTTGCGAGGCGTTATCTATAACAGTATCCTCACCAGCTTGTAATACTATAGTGGGTGTAGTTAACGCAGTTATGTTTGAAAAAATAGCTTTTTGCGCGTTAATTCCCTCAACTAACCATTGCAAGGTTACCCCTCCTAATTGAATTTCTGGGTTTTCTTCCTGCAGTTCAGTGAATATTTTAAAGCGTACTTTTGACTGAGTTAACTCATTATCAGTAAACTTTGCTACTTGGTAATCTTGCTGGCTTATTAAATACCAAGGTGTATCATCAACAAGTCGGTTGAAGCCGTTAAGTGCTTTTATTAAGCCTCTTGCAATAACATTGGGCGCCGCTCCGGTATTAAACCCTAGCATAGGAGCACTTAAAACTGAGGCTTGTATTTTTTCAGGATAGTCTTGCATAAAACGAGCTGCAATAGCACCACCCATAGAGTGCGCTAATAAATAAGGCTTACTTTGACAGTGTGGTGTGACCACGTTATCAATAAAGCCATTCAGATCATTGACATAATCCTGAAAGCTCTCTACATAACCTTTATATTCTGATTTTAATAATCGTTCTGATAAGCCTTGACCACGGTGGTCAAATAGAAAAACTTGAAACCCTTGCCGAGTAAGATCATAACTTAATTCTTGGTACTTTAAGTAACTTTCATTACGTCCGTTAACAATAATTAGGCACTTTTGCTGAGGAGAAGTAGCAAAATAAGCGTAATTAATACGAGTTTTTTTCGCTCCTTTAAAAGAAGAAAATGTGCCCTGCTGCCAGAATTCCGCAATTTCATTAGTGATTTTTTGCTTAAGTGATGATTCTTGGGAAAAGCTGCGGGTATTGTTCATCGTACTGTTTCCAATGCTAATTTCTGTTAATGTACTACGAGCAAAAGCTGTGTTTATTAGCGTAAATATAGCTAAGTAACAGGTTAGCCTTACTAGGTTATTTGTCTTACCTGCGAGCATAAATCAGTTAAGTTAACCTTGTAAACTGAACGAGAATATCTTGGACATTTGGCTTTCTACTACTTTATTATCTACTTTTGCTGGCATGAAACGCCATTGTCTCATCGCGGTACGAATTGCACTTTTAAAATAATTTAGACGACTTTGTTGTGAAAAATTAATGTCTTTCACTTCGCCATTGCGATCTATAGTGAAGCGTACCTTTACTTCTATTTCTATTCCTTTACGTTTAGCTAAGCTAGGATAAACAGGATCTACAGAAGTGAGCTGCTTAGCTTCATATTTGCGTTGGGCACTACTAATACTGTGCTGTACTGTACTTGATTGTTTAAATTTACGCTCTATAGGTTTTTCTTCTCTTTGAGTAAGTGCTAGCTCATAACTTTGATAAGGCTCGGTTGAAATAATATTATCTAGGCTAATATTTTCGCTTATACGCTCAACTTTATTTGCTACTTCATTCTTTTGTGTCTTAATAGGCTTAGCCGATTTTACTAAAAGAGTGTTATTTTCCTGCTGGTTGTTAAGGTAAGTAGTCTCTCCTTGAGACTCAGCTAACAATGTTTGTCGGGGTAATATTTGAGTTACTTTTTCTGCTTTTAATTCCACTTTTAATTCTTTTGGTAACTGCTTGATTGAAGAAAGATTTACTGCTAAATCAAGATCATTAATAGCGTATTCATGATCTAAACTTTGCTTAGTGGCTAATAAGTTATCTGTACTTATACTCTGATTACCCAAGTTGGTATTGAAGACTTTAATTGTTTTATCACTACGAGATAGTGTATTTGCAACTAAATCAGTGCCTACTATATCATTAGTAGGTATAACATCCGTTGCTACACTATCAATACTAGTGCTAGAGATTGTTAAGCTAGTTTCAATACTCGGGCTCTGTTCTTGCTTTTGATGTGCACTATCACCTGGTCCTAGTAATAATTGCTGTGCTATAGAGTCTGTAGTGATAATACTGTCGTCTAAGCTACTCTCAAGACTTGCGATATAAGGGCTCTCTGTAGAGGCTAAATGTTGAGCTTGCCATGGTAGGTGATAAACCCAACGTGGAGAATAATTACTTGCAAACAATTGCTGTATAAAAAATATTGCAATAAATAATAGTAGGGTCATGGCTGCAAACCATTTGCCAATATCATTTTTTGGGGCGCAGTGATGATCAACTAAACGTACCACCCTTTCTTTTAAATCACCACCAGAAGCCGCCATAGCCATATTAGGGATCGTGTGTTGATGAAGGCATAGTGTTGCGGTATCGGTTAGTGTATGCGCATAAGCGATGGGGTCGCCGCAATGTTTGACTGCAATATCATCACTGCAATACTCTCGCTCATTTCGCATATTTTTTGCGAGCCAGTGAACGCTAGGATGAAAGAAAAATAACAGTTCAATAATGGTCTGTAAAAAGTTAACTAAGTAATCATGTCTGCGAATATGAGCAAGCTCATGTAACAGTAACATTTCAAGTTGTGCAGGGGATAACCCTGTTACCATAGTGACTGGAATCAGTACAACAGGTTTAAATATACCAATAGCCATAGGAACTTCGGCTTTCATAGAGATAAGCAATGTAGGTATTCTGGTTAATTTAACTTGCTGACTTAATTCGATAAATCGACGCTGTAATTGTTTTTCTGGCAATTTACTAGCGTGTTGTGGCAATAGATTTACATTACGTATTTCAATTAACAATTTAACCGTTAGCACAAGTATGATCGCTAACCAAGCCAAAGACAGATATGGCAACACGTAAGCTAATAATGACGGCAGTAACTCTTGATAACCTGATAACGATGAAGTTAACTCTATATCGGCAGTCAGGTTGTTTAATGCCAATGAGGGAGTGCTACTATTTAATAAGTCACTCGTTGGCAATATAATATTAAAAGTAATAATTGCTGTACATAAATTGGCTAGCATTGCCGCTGCACATAAAACATAGCGTATTTGGGGTCTGCTTTTATCAATAAATAACAAGACAAACTTTACAATAGCCGCGATCAATAACCCTTGCCACAGAAAATGCAGCAAAGTTAACGCTAAGCTATATAAAATTGGTGTGTTAAATAATGGCGCTAGCATAATAGTCGTTTATTTATCCAAAGAGTCTAAAAGCTGACGAATATCATTGATTTCTTTAGCGCTGGTGGAGTCATCAATAGCGCGCATGACTAATTTAGAGGTTGAACCACCAAATGCTTTACTAATAAGGTCTTTAATTAATGAGGACTGTGTGTGTGTTTCGCTATTAGCTGCAGCATATACATGAGCACGATTACTTTCATCACGTATCACTAAAGCTTTTTCATGCATAATTTGCAATATCTTTAATACAGTAGTGTAGCCTGTTTTCTGGTAGTTACTAACTTCATCGTGAACTTGTCTAACCGTTGCAGGACCCATTTTCCACAATACATTTAATAATGTTAACTCTGCTTCTGTTGGCTTTGCTGCAGGACGTGCATTGACCATTTAGTATTCCTTCATTTAAATTAATATCAGGCGTATAGCTATAAGTGTATGTTGTATAGTTTTACTCTTAAACGTACTTTTCTCTTGGTATTTTTTACGAAATATAATAAATATTTCATAAAAAACACAAAATACGAACTTAATCGTATCTTGTGTAGATTAAATGAGCAACCTTTTTATAATCTTAGTCTATTGTGTATCAAGAGACTTCAACATAGCGTAAGGCTCACCCAGGCGAGTTGTAGTACCAGGACCCGCTTCAGGTGTAAACTCTTCCAGCATATTAGGAGAAAAAGCACAAACAACGGTTGAGCCTAGTTTGAAGCGACCCATTTCATCCCCTTTTTTGAAGCTGATGGTATTGATGCCACTTTTAGGGTATTGCCACCTAAAAATATCTTTACCTGCCGGTGGGGTGATAGTACCTGCCCATGTTGTTTCAATACTAGCAACTATAGTTGCTCCAACTAATACCATAGCAAGTTCACCAAATTCAGTATCGAAAATGGCTACTACACGTTCATTGCGTGCAAAAAGATCAGGAACATTTCGCGCTGTTAGTGGGTTTACTGAAAACAACTCACCAGGAACATAGATCATTTCACGTAATGTTGCGTCCATCGGCATATGTATGCGGTGGTAATCTTTTGGGGCTAAATAAATACATGAGAATTTCCCACCTTGAAAAGGTGCTGAAGTACGAGCGTCACCACCCAATAAAGAAGTGAGGCTGTAATTAAAGCCCTTTGCTTGAATCAGTTGGCCGTCAACAATATCTCCTTGCTGACTAATGGCACCATCAACGGGATAACATAAGTTTGAACCGGCTTCGATTGTACGAGCGCCGTCGGCTAACTCTCGTGTAAAAAAATCATTGAAACTGGCAAAGTCACTGGCATTTTTCAGTTTAGCTTCTTGCATATTAATACCGTAAGCCTTAATAAACTTGCTTATAGCAAAGGTGGTGAGCCAACCCATTTTTGCGGCGGCAAACTTTCCCGTTAGGCGAGAAATTGCGTGCTTTGGCATAAGGTATTGTAAGGTGATTTTAACTTTGTCCATTAAACTATTTTCTGAAGACACTGGGTTTCCTTAATCATTAAAACGTGAGGTTAATTTATTTTCATCTAAACTAGCTAAAATTCGTTGAAAGCTTGCTAGACGTTTATCGGAAATTTTTTGCTCGGTACTTGCTGCTATAAGGGCACAACCGGGATCGGCTTGATGCTTACAGTCGCGAAACTTACATAAGCCAATATAAGGTTCAAATTCAATAAAGCCATTACAGACCTGTTCTGGAGTTAAATGCCATAAACCAAACTCCCTAATACCAGGGGAGTCTATTAAATCCCCCCCTTCACTAAAGTGGTATAAACGGGCAACAGTAGTAGTGTGTTGCCCTAACCCTGAGTTTTGAGAAACTTCTTGTGTTAACACCCCAAGGTTAGGCATGAGCGCATTAACTAGTGTTGATTTACCAACGCCTGATTGACCTACAAAAATACTAGTATGCTCAGCTAGCTGTTCTCTTAACTCACTAATTCCATCACGTGATTGGCTGCTAGCAAATAATATTTGATAGCCAATATCACGATAAATATTTAACTGCTCTGTAATCGCGTTCTGTTCTTCTTGTGAAATACTATCTAATAAGTCTATTTTGTTGAGCACAATAACAGGAGTTATCCCTGTTTGTTCGGCGGCGACTAAATAGCGGTCAATAATGTCACTATTAAAAGCAGGTAGCACTGAAGAGACAATTAGAATTTGACTGATATTAGCCGCAATAGGTTTTACGCCATCGTAAACATCTGGGCGACTTAACACCGACTCTCTTTCATGAACGGCTTCAATAACCCCTGTAATGCTATGTTGGGTTTCTTTCCCTAGTCGCCACAAAACCTTATCACCACAAACTAAAGACGTTATTGAACGACGTAAGTTGCAACGATAAATGTTGCCTTGCGTACACTCAACGTCAGCATGTTGACCAAAACGGCTTACAATAACGCCTGATTGAGCGGCGCCTAAGTCATCATCTTGCCACTGAACTTTGTCTTTTTTAGACGGCGTTTTACTCTGTAATTTTTTATCATGATTGGCTTGAATGCGCCTTTGCTGACCTTTAGTCAGTTTTTTGGCCTTAGCCACGGGAGTAATTCATATGATTTTTTATTTGATCCAACGTATTTCTGACGTATTATACTAACAATTATATATGAATGCTCGTGCATTTTTTAAGGGAACTTTATGACCTGTAGCGATAGTAATTTAATTTGGCTTGATTTAGAAATGACAGGACTCGAGCCTGCAGAAGATGTAATTTTGGAAATAGCGACCATCGTTACAGATAGTCAGTTAAATATTTTAGCGCAAGGTCCTGTTTTTGCTATTCATCAAACTGATAATGTTTTAGATAACATGAATCCTTGGTGTATTGAGCAACATGGCAAATCGGGGTTAACTCAACGTTGCAAAGACAGTGATGTGAGCCTAGCTCAAGCAACTCAAGAAACGTTAGCTTTTGTCAAAAAGTGGGTGCCAGCAGGTAAGTCGCCAATGTGTGGTAATAGTATTGGTCAAGATAGGCGTTTTGCGCATAAGTACATGCCTGATTTTGAAGAGTTTTTTCATTACAGAAATATTGATGTTAGCACAATTAAAGAACTAGCAAGACGCTGGAAGCCTGAAGTGTTAGATAAAGTTGTTAAAACAGGCGCTCATTTAGCGTTAGATGATATTAAAGAATCTATTGCTGAATTAAAAACTTATCGAGAATTTTTCTTTAAAGAGTAGGTTAATTGCCTAGCAATCAGTTATCGCTAAATTAAAGGGGGTAATTAGGTTGCTAGGGTTGATTCAATTTTTGTCTTTTTTAAAAAGTCGTCAATATTCTCACCTTCCTCCATATGATTAACGCTAAATTGGCTATTAATTTGTGGTAATTTAATATCTGACTTTATACTGACAAAGCGCATTTTTCGTATACTTTGGATTATTTTTGTGCCGATTTCTGTCGCTGTTTGATGCGAAGCCTGTGGTAATAATAATATAAATTCATCGTAATTAAAGCGTACAGGTAACCCACTGTCGTGTATATAACTTGCGATCTTATGCGCTATTTTGGTGAGTATTACATCAGAAAATAGTACGCCAAAGTCACGTTCTATCTTATTGAACTCTTCTATCTTAATCGAAATGGCGGCGATATTGCACGGCGTATACTGTTGTTGCCATGCAGATATATGGCTACTAATTGCTTTTTTGTTAAATAAACCGGTTACCTTGTCTAAGTTAATTTGATAGCGTGCTTGAGTGAGCTCTGCGGAGAGTCTCTGGCTGTCTTCTTGGTGGCACTCTAACTGCTTTGATAAATGTAGTATTTGTGCTTTGAAGTCTTCAGTCGCTGTTGTTAATGAGCTAATTGCATTTTTAACGTTATTTGGCTCTGAAGATGAAAGTTGTGTAATGTTTTTTTCGAGAGTGTGTATTAACGCTATAGAGGAGCTTGTTAGTTCTTGCTGATTATGATGAGAGTCGTTAATTAACGTACTGAGGTCTGTAAGAATTTCTTCTCTGAATTCACTTTTTTCAAGCACTGTTTCTTTATAGAGGTTCTCCATAAAGAAACCATTCAAACTTTCATTTACTAATAGCTCTTTTTCAATAGCAGCGGTGAGTTGTGCATTGGACTTTTTATAATACTCATAAACAACAGCATAATTAATTGGGTTAATCGCAAGTTGCCACTTTTTGAGTTGAGCAACCACCAAGCGCATAATTTTGTCGGCGGTTTCAATAGAGTCGTGATACTTCATTTATTTATTCACTTCTATGCATTTTTATCATTACAAATTAAGCAAGCTAAGTAGCTTAATTATTATCTCTATCGGAGGAGTTATACGGTACAGTGAGATAATCAAATGGGATTAGTAACATAACGTTAATCCATTTAATAGTAATTTTATTTAAATGCTAATATTTTAAAGAAAGAGAGAGGGCACGCAAAGTTAACGGAAGAAATTGATAGAGAACTAAAAGATGAAGATAAGCCCCCACTATATCTAAATTTTGCAGTTCCGCTATCATAGGTTTCCCATTAGACCGGTAACTTTGCGTCCTTAGCTTTCACTAAGTTTGCCCTTGTTAAGCATTGAAGCTTACGCTCATTATAGATAAAAATGAGTGAATGTAAATATAAAATATTGATAACAAAAAGGAATAAAGTAAAAATAAAGTAACATTTTAGTTTTTTTATGTGAAAAGCTAAGGTAACTGATTGTTTTTATATTTTAAATTATGTATAGAATTTTTTTACTGTTTATTTTATTAGGAGCTCCATATTTCTGTGGGGCAAACGAGGCGAACCTGAAAGGTTTGTCGAGTAAAGAAATAGAGATCTTAACAATTCAGGTGGAGCAGCTATATTACCTCGACCATGAAGCTATAATGTATGAAAAGGTAGAGAAAATAGCGCAACAGATTCTTCCTTATTCTCAGTATTACTCTGTTGATATTCTCGCTAAATTATATTTACTACTTGCTATTGTAACGAGTAACAAGAATGAGATAGATAAGGCTTTTACTTATGTACAATCGGGATTAAATGTAGATCTAGAAGATCAGAAAGTTAGGCTTGCGTTATTACTTAAGCTAGCTAATGTGCATATGGCTAAAAAACAATTCCAACAATTACTTAATATAGCAGAAGATTTAGTAGCCCTTACTCTAGGTGAATCCCATGAGCAGTATAAACTGCTGGCGTTGAGTTATCGTAGTGTTGCGTTCGCTATGTTAGGGCAATATGAGCAAGCACTTGCTGACTTAATGCTACTCGATAAAACCGTTGATAAAAGAAGTGTCTCTATCGAGCATATTGAATTTTTTACTATTTTAGCTACGGCTTATCATTATTTAGGCGATTACCAAACGGCATTAACGATACAATTAAAAGTTCTTAAATTACGTTTTGATTTAAATAAAAAAGAAAATATTGACCAAACTTATCTTTATATTGGGTATGCATATTTATATTTACAACGCTTTGATGATGCTTACAGTGCTTTTTGGGAAGCAAAAAAGTATGCTCAACAGAGGAAAAAGCCTATAGGAGTTGCACTAGCTGATAAAGGTGTCGGTTTAAGTTTTTTTAAATTACAACAATTTGAAGAAGCCGATAGGGCACTTACTCAAGCTGCAGAAACCTTTAAAAACAACAATGTTATTACGGAATACATTGAAACCTTAGTCGCTTTAGCTAGTATCAAGATGAGTTTACAGGAGAAAGATAAAGCTTACGATATACTGCTAAATGTTTTGTCTTTATTAAAAGGTGAAGAGATTTCTTTAGAGTATGTTGGATTTTACCGGATGCTAGCAGAAATGTATTTTGACCAAGGTGATTATCAACAAGCCTATTTGATAGCACAAAAGCATAGTCAGCTCTTGTGGTTTAAGTTTGAGAATAAGAAAAAAGAAGCAAAGTACACTCACTATTTTTACAATCAGACGCTAACGCAAGCTCTAAAGAAAGACTCTCTTGGTAAGGGAAAGAAGTTAGCGATTAAGCTTGCGGGAAATAGTGAAATGATTACCTCATTTCAGCGCAAGTATCATAAGCAACATACGATTATTCTTATACTATTAAGCTTGCTTATGTTATTTGCCTTTGGCGCGTTAATTTACTATTTCAGGTTGCGCGCGAATAAGGCCGAAAAAGCTTATGAAGAGTTAGATGAATACCGTATTATTACTAACGCACAAAAAACTAAGTTGTATTATCAAGAGGCCTATCAAAAAGCGAGAAAATTTCAGTATCCGCTTTCAGTGTGTTATATCTCCATTGAAAATTGGCAAGAGTTAGTTTTCACATTTAATAAAAAGCAAGTTGCTGAAGTTAAGGGGATCATGGTTAGTATTATTCAAGAACAATTAGCCGAATTTGAATTTGCTGGTGTATTGAATGAAGGTGAGTACCTTTTATTGTTTGAGCATCAAAGTGAGTTAGATGTCTCTGGTAAAGCTGAAAAGTTAGTTGAAGCCTTAAACTCATTATTTTTTGGTAGCTTGGGCGATTTCTCGTTAATGATAAAATTCAAACTTGATTCACCTACTTTTAAGGATATAGACCCTTTTAGTTTCCTTGCAAAATTAACTGATACAGCTAAAGCAAAATCACAATCGTAGAATAACCTAAGGTATTTTAATGTTTTTTATATTAATCATCACTGCAATTTTTATTGGCGTCAGTATTTTTTTCTCGATACGTTCCGAAAAACTGCAACGTTTATTAATTACTCAGCAAAGAGAGAACAGTCAAACTCGTAAAGAAAGCAAAGCGATGCAAGACTCAATGGCGGTTATTGCATCGCGCTATGAAGAGTTTATTAAGGCTAGGTTACTTACTATGAAGGCACAAGCGGAGCAATATGATGATAAAGATCTGATAAAGCACCTGGACTTGATTAGTCCATTGATTAATAACTACAGCATTATTTTTAGGGACTGCTTAAAAGGTAAAGGTCGACTAAAAAAAATCAGCCAAAAATGTTTTGATAGTCATGACCCTTATGCTTTTAAACAGTTTATCGCATGGATGGTAACCAGTGACACCTCACTTAAACGTTTTTGGTCAAGTGACAATTTAAACGGTTACCTTCACTTAGTTAATTTATTATTAACTAATGCCGATAAAGCGTTAATTACGGCTAAAGGGGCTGCTATTACCAAGTAGGATTTTGGTTGCTTGTTCAAGCTATAAAAAATAGATAAATATGCTTGCCCTGAATAATTTAGAGGTATAGCTTAAAGGTATAGTTTAGAAGTATAGCTTCGCTGTATATTTAGTACGCTTATGATACTCCCCTCATAAGCTGGTTTATAGGTAGTTGTTAAATATGAGTCGTTTTAACATTAGAGTAGTCTTTTTATTGTCCATTATTGTCGTGACATCAGGGCTGTCATTTTTATTTGTACAGTTATACCGTGATGGCTTGTCATTAACGTCGATTTCTATTTTCGTTTATTTAAGTGTACTACTTTTTAGTAGTTATATTTGTTGGTGGCTAAGCTTAAAGCTATTTAACTCTGTTAAGGGTGGTAGTAAAACGGAAATAATCACAAAAAAAACGACAGAGATATCTTCATTGGATACGGTAACTAATTTACCTACCGCGCAGTCTGCTTTACAAGTTTTCGAACAAGCGATAACTCAAAATAAGAATAAACCGCTAGCTGCTATTGTGCTGAAACCTATAAATTTTGAACAAGCTAATACGTTATTAGGTCATCATAATTCTGACTTGTTATTACTGCAATTAGCGTACTGCCTACAGTTGAGCGTCGCTAATAATGAAGCGTTGTTGAGCTTTTCAAGTGTCGGAGAGCCTGTACGTATTGCTCGTTTACAAGGCTTAAATTTTTTAGTGGTGATTAATTTAGCGGGTAATAAATATGATGATAAGAGCGTTATTAATGATATTTGTGTTCAGTTAACTAAGAGTGTTCCTGAGGCGATGAGTTTTAAAAGTTTTTCATTAAACTTTGAACTTGCTTTTGGGGTTGCACTACATCAAAAAAACGGTAATACCGCTCATGAGGTCGTTGCGCATGCTGGAGATGCGTTGTTAGATACTTCAAGCTCTCAGCAAAATATTCGATACTTTAATAACGAAAAACTACGTCATACACAGCATCAGTTGGCGCGTATGGAGCAATTGAGAAGCGATGTTCTTGATGAAAAGCTTCATTGGTATATTCAACCACAAGTGAATATTGATGATAACAGTATATTAGGCTTTCAGTTACGAGTGCATTGGTATGAGTTACAATCCACTACGCCACTTGAACTTGAAGATTTTACTTTACTGGCGAAGCATAGCGGTGAAATGTATATACTTGCTAAGCAAATGTTGAAATTTGCATTCATGACTTTAGCTGTTTTGCAAAAAAATAATCATAAGCAGCCAATATCAATTAGCCTCCCTAGTAACTGTTTATTTCAACCTGACTTGGTCGATTATATTGAGCTACAAATTAAGCATTATAATATTTCAGGGCGCTACTTAATTGTTGAACTGAATGAGAATGTACTACTTGAAGATATTGACCGCGCTAGAAGTATTATCAATCAATTAAAGTCTCTTGATATTACTATTGCTATTACCGACTTTTCAGGTAGCTATCAAGCTTTGCGTTATATTCGAAAAATGGCTATTCATCAAATTAAAATTAACTGTCAGCAATTAACAAATGATAGTGAAAACAGAGTAGATAAAGCAATTACTCATGCATTAATAACACTTACACGTACAATGAAGCTACCGTTAATTGGTACTGATATTGATAAGCGAGATGCAGCCGATGCATTCTCTACAATGGGCGGGAAGTATGTTCAAGGAAACATTATTAGTCCCGGCATTGCATTAGATGAAGTAGAGCTTTGGCTGGAAAAATGGTATAAAAATCATTAGGTAATATTGAAAGTAGTAACTAAGGAACAGTTACTACGGTTAACTTACTTAATATCTAGAGGGTCTGGCGATAGTACAATGCCAGTATTGTCAGCATAAATATAATCGTCAGGTAAAACAGTCACGCCTGCAAAATTGATTGCTACATCGGTTTCGCCTATTTCATCTTCATTAGCACCAACAGGAATCGCAGCGATAGCTTGGATACCTATATCTATAAGCTCTATCGTGTCTACATCGCGAACACTGCCATAGCAAATAATACCTTGCCAATGATTATGTGCAGCGCACTGCGCAATACTTGCATCTATAAGAGCGCGTCTAGTCGATCCGCCACCATCAATGACAAGCACTTTTCCAGTACCATCTATATTTGTTAACTGCTTAACAATACCAGTACTTTCGAAACACTTTATGGTGACCACTTGACCACCAAAAGAGCTTTTTCCCCCGTAGTTACAGAAAATAGGGTCAATTACATCTACCAAGTCACCATAAAAGTCGCAAAGCTCAGAAGTGTTGTAATACATAATTTATCCCTTTAAAGTAACACTATAAATTAGTTACCAGTATATCTATTTATAGTGAAAAGGAAACACATTATATAGGCAGGAGGTTACTTGAATTCAAAGGTGAAACACTCTTTAATAAAGACCGTTTTATCAAATGTTTTTTGTATTTATATAAATGTCGTTTTATAACGCTAGGTTATTTATGATTGAACACCTCACCGAACGAACCTTTTTATTTACAACACAAGCTGTTGTATTCTCTATTTTATCGTTCGTGTTTTTTATGTATTACCGTACATTTAAACGCCAATATGTGGGTTACTGGCTAATAAGTTTAGTATCACTTACAGCAACATATTTCTTGAAGGCTATTGTTCTGCATATGCCTCATACCCTAGAGGTTGATGTAGAGTTAGTTATTATTGAAACCTTACATTTAAGTTTACTGTTTAGTTTCTTATTTTATTTAACGTTAGGTGTGTTAAGCGCCAAAAATAAAAAAGTACTGTCTTTTAAACAAACCTGCAGCTTTATTGTGTTTATTTTTGCTTTTAGTGTGGTATTGATAACAGTAGAGCATACGGACTCTTTCAATCATTTTTATTTAACAGTAAGTCTGCCTAGTTTTATTTTCGGTTGCATATTTTTCGCTTTAGCGACATTGCTTTTATTTGATAAAAATAGCCATTTGTCGAATAGAATTTTAATGTGGTTTTTCTTTATTGTCGGTTTTCGGTATTTGTTTTACTCCTTTATTTCTATTGTTGCATTAACAGATCTATGGTTTCCCACTTTTGAAGCGTTTTTAGTTTTCTTTAATGTTGCTGCAGAGAGCATTCTTGGCTTTACTTTATTAGTTTGGATGCAAGGTGCTGAACGATTATCAGCATTAAATGCAATTAATCGGGCACAATATTTAGGTGAGCATGACTCACTTACCGGGGCATTAAACCGAACACAAGTCATGGCTAAGTTATCCGAAAAAATAAGTGGTTTTGCTAGCGAGCATAAAAAAAATAATAAGCTTGCGGTCTTCTTAATTGATATTAAGCAATTTAAATTTATTAATGATACTTATGGTTTGAAAGTCGGAGATTATATTCTAGGCGAGATTGCTGCACGTTTAAATTCAAGCGTATTTTTGCCCGTTGCTGTTGGTCGCTTGAGTGGTGATTCATTTATGTTTGTGATTGAGTTTGAGCAGCAATCACATATTGATAGAGCTGCTCAGCATATTCATGAACTTATTGAGCGCTCCTACCGCTTTGAACAAAATAAAGTCAATATTCAAACAAGCATCGGGTATTGTTGTTATCCAATTGATGCTGTTAATGCTGAAGATTTATTGCAAAAAGCTAATTTAGCTTTACATCATGCAGAAACTAATGACATAGCTACTGTCGGTTTTGAGGGCGGCATGCAGGCCCAAGGTCGTCGCTTATTGTTAATGAAAGCTGCTTTACTTTCTGCTTTAAAAAATGACGAGTTTGTACTGCACTTTCAGCCGCAACTTAACTTGTTTACGAATAAACTTGAAGGCGTTGAAGCTTTGGTTCGTTGGCAACACCCTGAGCGAGGATTTTTAATGCCAGCAGATTTTCTTGATGATATTGAAGCATTAGGCATGCATAACGAGTTTGATAATTACATTTTAACTAAAGCCTGCCAAATAAGTGCTCGCTTGTTCGATCTTTGTAAGCGTCGCGTCGCCATTGCTATTAATATAACCGCTGTTGAGTTTCAAGATGTGCAATTAGTGACTAATATTCAAAAGCTACTCGAAGAACATAAAATTCCCTCTAAGTACATCGAATTAGAAATAACAGAGAATGTTGTTATGACTGATATTGAGAGAGCAATGAATAGTATAGTGAAAATGCAAAGCATGGGTATTAAGGTTTCTATAGATGACTTTGGTACCGGTTATTCTTCGTTGGCTTATTTAAGAAAACTACCTATCGATAAAATTAAAATAGATCGCAGTTTTATTGCAGAGGTTGCAACTAATGACTCTGACTTGACTATTGTAAAATCAATGGTCGATCTTTCACATGGTCTGGGGAAGCGGGTTTTAGCTGAAGGTGTAGAAACTATTGAGCAACTTAATATACTACGTAACTTAGGTTGTGATGCAGTACAAGGCTATTTTATTAGCAAGCCTATTTCTGAAGCGGAATTAGTTCGACATTTAACTAAGAAATAGTCGTTTATAGTGACTTTACATTGACGCCTCTATATTACCTTTCTCTTAATCTATTAAATTAACTTAATTATAAAAAAAAACTCATAAAAAAGTGGCGCTGGTCGATATAGGACTATAATAACTATTGGAACATATATAGTTACGCTTCACAGCTTAAGCTTAGCTAGATTTGTAAACCCCTATTTAAACGTAAAAATAAAAAGCTAATACACAAGGAACATGGTAATTAGTTGTTCTTTTTATTAGGAATATTATACTCATCTGTACACTAAGGTTGCCACTATATGCTTATTAAACATAAACTTATCGCAAATTCCGTTATTTTGGTTTGTGCGCTAACGCTCATGTTGCTGTTATTAACTTACGCCAGTAATGGCTTACAAAAAGACATTAACATTGCCGAAAATATTGGTAGAGTCAGTGCCTCAGTACTCGAGCTTAGAGCTAATGGTAATGACTTTATTAATCATAAAGATGTTGCTTATGCGGAATTGTTTACCAAACGTATTGAAAGGCTAAATACAGAAGTTGCTAAACTTGATGGTGACTTCACTTCAATAGGCTTAGTATTGCCTGAAATTAAAACATTGCGTAAAGAGTTGGATGAGTATGTTGCAGCATTTGAAAAAGTTGTGGATATGCAAAAGCGCATAGGTTTAGACCCCAAAGATGGTTTGTATGGCAAACTTAGAGCGGCAGTACACAACATTGAATCATTGCTTGGTGATGATAATAATTTATTGTTAAGTGGCATGTTGCAGCTTAGACGTAATGAAAAAGACTTTATGTTACGCCTTGATGAAAAATATGTTGGTAGGTTAAATAATAATGTAGCTGTTTTAGCTAGCAATATTCAACAGAGTGGCTTTTCATCAGGCAAAAAGCAACAACTTAATACCCTATTAACAAACTATAAAAATGCTTTTGGCGATTTAGCTGAATTACAAAAAAGCCTCGGTTACCATAAAGAAATGGGGCTTTTGGCTGAAATGACTGAAAGTGTCAATCAAGTTAATG
This sequence comes from Colwellia sp. D2M02, assembly GCF_018860755.1. Classification (GTDB taxonomy): domain Bacteria; phylum Pseudomonadota; class Gammaproteobacteria; order Enterobacterales; family Alteromonadaceae; genus Colwellia; species Colwellia asteriadis. The sequence continues at coordinate 48,887 of NZ_JAHKPW010000058.1, forward strand.
CAACATTGCCAGTGTTAATGAAAAAGAGCGATGAAATTGTTGCTGATGACGTTAAATTTATTAACCTATTAGCTTACAGCCTATTTTTAGTTGTATTAGTTATAGCGTTAGTTTTTGCTTGGTTAGTAGGGAAAAGTATTTTAGAGCGCATTAGTACGCTACAACATACGATGAGCGATATTGCCAAAACGAATAACCTAGGTATTGAAGTAGACGTTAGAGGTAATGACGAGCTATCGGATATGGCGACGGTATTTAATCAAATGCTTAATAGCTTTAGAACACTTATTCTGCAAGTTAATGAGTCAGTTACTACCTTAAATGCAGCAACAGATAGCTTAACGAATAATATTTTTAATGCCAACTCGGGCGTTGAAACCCAAATGCAACAAACTGATTTAGTGGCAACTGCGGTCACTGAAATGGTTGCTACGGTTGACGAAATTGCAACGAATACCCGAGAAGCCGCATATAAAGCAGAGCTTACTAACAGTAATGCTGAAAAAGGTAAAATAGGTGTTGAGCAAACTATTAATCAAATAGGGCAATTATCAGAGAAATTAATGGACTCTGAAAATGTTGTGAAAGAGTTAGAGAAAGAAAGCGTTACCATTGCTTCTGTATTAGGTGTTATTCGCGGTATTGCAGAGCAAACTAACTTACTGGCACTTAATGCCGCAATAGAAGCCGCTAGAGCTGGTGAGCAAGGGCGTGGTTTTGCGGTAGTTGCTGATGAAGTAAGAACCTTAGCTAGTAGAACTCAAGACTCAACACAAGAAATAGAAACCATTATTAACCTTTTACAAAAAAGAACTCAAGAGATTGTGGTGTTAATGGCGCAGTGCCGTAGTCAAGGTGAAGAGAGTGCAGACCAAGCAAGCTCAGCAGGAGCTATGCTTGATGAAATAACGCAAGATGTATCACTTATTATGGATATGAACAGCGCTATTGCGATTGCGATTCAAGAGCAAAGTACGGTGGCATCTGAAGTTAATGAACATGTGGTTATGATTCGAGATGTGACGGAGCAATCTGCTGAATCAGCAAGAGAAAATGAACGCATGAGTAAAGAGTTATCAGAACAAGCAGATGTGTTAAGTAGTGAGGTCAGTCGCTTTAGTGTTTAAGGCAGTTAGTGCTTAGTGATTTAATAGGTCTATAGAAAAAGCCAGAACGCTTGTCAGAGTTCTGGCTTTTTTGTTTCGTATGCGATAACAAAGTAATTTAATGCTTACCTTTATTATTGAACCTGCTTGATTTCAATCATGGCCTCTCTAGAGTGGCCGCTATTAGCTAGTTGTGCTAAGTAATCTTGCCAGCGGATATCATGTTCAGTCGCTAGTTGTAATAAATACTCAGCTGAATAAATAGCGCTATGATTATCATTAAAAAGTAAGCGGTAACCATGTTTAGCCACACACTCTATTGCTGATAACTGCACTTGCTTTTTGTGGCAAATCAGCTCTTTTACACCTTTACTGTTTTTCACACTAGGTGAGCTAATACGCAAATATTCATACGGTAACTGATAGCTACTTGAGTTATCAAAATCAATAATTAAGATCTTGTTTTCGTTGTTTAATGTAAAACGTTTTATGTTCATGGTGTTTACTCAAGTAGCGCTGGTTATTATCTTTATCGTTCAGTGATAACTAAAGGATGAAGCGGCTTAGGTCTTCATCTTTAATTACGTCACTTAAGATATTATTAACGTAACTTTTATCTATATTAATCGTTTCACCACTGCGCTGATCAGCGTTAAATGATAAGTCTTCAACCAGACGCTCCATCATAGTATGTAAACGGCGGGCACCAATGTTTTCAGTACTTTCGTTAACTTGCCATGCTGCATTGGCAATGGCTTGAATACCATCGTCACTAAATTCAACGTTTACACCTTCAGTTGCCAATAGCGCACTATATTGTTCGGTTAATGAGGCAAAAGGTTCTGTTAAAATACGCACAAAGTCATTAGCACTTAACGCTTGTAGTTCAACTCTAATAGGTAAGCGACCTTGTAACTCAGGAATTAAGTCAGAAGGTTTTGCCATTTGAAACGCGCCAGAAGCAATAAACAAAATATGGTCAGTTTTAATCATGCCGTGCTTAGTGCTCACGGTTGAGCCTTCAACTAATGGTAATAAGTCACGTTGTACCCCTTCACGAGAAACATCAGGGCCAGAGCTGTCACCACGCTTACAAATTTTGTCTATTTCATCAATGAAAACAATACCATTTTGCTCTACAGCATCAATCGCTTTTTGTTTAATATCATCTTGATTAACAATTTTAGCGGCTTCTTCTTCTTGAAGTGCTTTAAATGCATCTTTAATTTTTAATTTACGCTTTTTAGTTTTTTCGCTCGACATGTTTTGAAACATGCTTTGTAGCTGAGAAGTCATGTCTTCCATACCTGGAGGAGCCATGATTTCAACGCCAACTTGTGGGGCGGCTAAGTCGAGTTCGATTTCTTTATCATCGAGCTTTCCTTCGCGTAATTTTTTACGGAATATTTGACGCGTGTTGGTATTTTCGCTGGTTTCATCGTTACCAAAATTATCACGTGCAGGTGGTAGTAAAACGTCGAGAATACGCTCTTCAGCAGCTTCTTCTGCTAAATGCTTAACACGTTCCATTTCGTCTTCTTTCACCATTTTGATTGCCATATCCGCAAGATCACGAATAATGGTTTCGACTTCTTTACCCACATAGCCTACTTCGGTAAATTTAGTCGCTTCAACTTTAATAAAAGGTGCGCGCGCTAATTTAGCTAAACGACGAGCAATTTCAGTTTTACCAACACCTGTTGGGCCAATCATTAAAATATTTTTAGGCGTTACTTCAGTGCGTAAATCGGTATTTAATTGCATACGTCGCCAGCGGTTACGCAGTGCAATAGCAACAGCGCGTTTGGCGTCGCTTTGGCCAACAATATGGCTATCTAATTCATGAACAATTTCGCGGGGAGTCATATTTGACATAGTATTTTCCTCGGTATTGCCTAATAAATAACTTAGGCAATCATCATTAGGTCTATTTTATAGGGGATTGCACACAGTCTGATGAGCAGACTATATTACTTATAATTCATCAATTACGTGAGTTTGGTTTGTGAAAACACAAATATCACCCGCAATTTTTAGCGATTTTTCTACAATTTCTTTCGCGCTTAAATCGGTGTTTTCTAATAAAGCGGTTGCGGCTGATTGCGCAAAATTACCACCGCTACCAATGGCGATTAAATCATGCTCTGGCTGAACAACATCACCGTTACCGGTAATAATTAAAGAGGCTGTTTCGTCGGCAACTGCGAGCAACGCTTCAAGTTTTCGTAAGGCGCGATCGCTGCGCCAGTCTTTGGCAAGTTCTACAGCAGCTTTGGTGAGGTGACCTTGATGTTGTTCTAATTTACTTTCAAAACGCTCAAATAAGGTAAAAGCATCAGCAGTACCACCAGCAAAGCCAGCCAGTACTTTACCGTTATATAAACGGCGAACTTTACGGGCGTTGCCCTTCATTACAGTATTGCCTAGTGATACTTGGCCATCGCCACCAATAACAACCTTGCCATTGCGTCTTACGGAAACAATAGTAGTCATATAAACCTCGAAAATTAACAGAATGCTTGAATGTTAATTAAGTTGGGGGTTATCTGCTTTTTTCAAGGAGCAAGCGTAATTATTTCAATTAACGCCATAACCAAATTTGACAATGGTTAATGTTATTACGTCTGAGGTTGTGCTTGTCTTTTTCAGCCAAGCGCTTACGTTGATAAGGCCCAAGAAACACTTTATACCAAGTGCCATTGGTGCCATCTACTTTTTGAATGGTAGATTCAAGCCCTGCAAAAGCAATATTGGCTTTAAGTACTTCAGCCTGCTTTTGAGTTCTAAACGAGCCACACTGCATTTTGTAAGGGCCTTTTTCTTTGACTTCGTATTGGCCCACTTCAACTTCTTTTTGCTCTAAGCCTTTAACGTAACTCCACTTTTCTTTTGGTGGCTCTGGTAGTGTTTTGGCTTCGTTTTCGGGGGCTGTTTGAGGCTTTTCAGTCACAGGTACTTTGGTGCTTGGTGCTGTTTTTAACGCCCATAAGCCGTAACCAAATGCGCCAATACATAATAAGGTAACTAATATGATTACTTTACTTTTAAGAGGTAGTGTCGCTTTTGCTGGAGCACTATTTTTTTTAGCTTTAGCTGAGCCTTTAGGGCTTTTCTTTTTTGTTGGTTTACGGGAAATATAATCTTGATTTGGCATGAAGGCTTAACATAGTTAACACAAAGTAATTGTCGGTATTCTAACTGACAATAAGGTAAAAATCAGCCAATGTATTCACAAATATGATCAATAATGTTTCTCACCATGAGCTGATTTTATTTAATGACTTAATAAACTACCAATTAAGATCAATTGGGTCGACATCTAAGCTCCAGCGTACTTTATTAAGCCATTCACTTTGTGGTATTTGCATCAGTAATTGTTGAATAGCGCCGTGAAGGTGTTTTCTGGTTTTGGCTTGAATAATCAAATGATAGCGAAATTTTCCTGCCTTTTTCTCCATTGCCGCAGGTACGGGTCCTGCAAACTCACAGCTTACTAAAGGCTGCATAGTTAACCCTCGTAAGAACTTTTCAGGATAAGAAGGGTAGTTTGCTTCAGCCCGTATTAATGCTTGGTAGCTAAATGGTGGTAATAAGGCCTGCTTTCGCTCGGTTAATGCTTGGTGAGCAAAGTGATGATAGCCATTGTGTACTAAATCTTGTAACAATGGATGATCAACAAAGTTAGTTTGTACTAATACCTTGCCGGGTTTACTCGCTCGACCAGCACGCCCGGCTACCTGAATTAATAATTGAGCCATTTGTTCACTGGCTCTAAAATCAAAACTAAATAATGCACCGTCAACATCAAGCACCGCAACTAAAGTAACATCAGGAAAGTGGTGCCCTTTAGCTAACATTTGCGTACCGACTAATAATTGATGTTTTTTATCGCTAACTTCTTGTAGTAACTTCGCCAACTCGCCTTTTTTCCGCGTACTGTCTCTGTCTATTCGAACAATACTGGCATCAGGAAATAATTCATCAAGTCGATTTTCTAACTGCTCGGTTCCTTGCCCTAAAGGCACAATACGTACGCTGCCACAAGATGGACATTGTGGTGGAATACGCTTTTGGCTGCCGCAATGGTGACAAATAAGTAATTGCTGCTTTTGATGTAAGGTATAAGGTTTATCGCAGCGCTGGCAGTCTGCAATCCAGTGGCATTCTTTACAGTTAATTGCCGGAGCATAGCCGCGGCGGTTTAAAAAGAGTAGTACTTGTTCACCACGGCTCAGTGTTTGTGTTATTTCATGTTTTAACGTACCAGATAAACCAAACTCGACTTGTTGATGATTCATGTCAATAAGCGCAATTTTAGCTTTACTGCTGTTACCTGCGCGCTTTAATAATTGATGGTAGTTATATTTACCTGACAACGCATTTTGCAAGGTTTCAAAGCTCGGAGTTGCGCTACCAAGCACAATAGGGATATTAAGCTGTCGAGCACGTAAAATGGCCATGTCACGACCATGATACCTAAAGCTGTCTTGTTGTTTTAATGATGAGTCGTGCTCTTCATCAACAATAATTAAGCCTAAATTATGCAGAGGACTAAAAATAGCCGATCGGGTACCTATAATAATGGCAGCGTTACCTTGCTGTGCTGTTAACCAAGTATTTAAACGTTCGGTATCATTAAGGCCTGAGTGATGTAGTGCAACAGGTACATTAAAGCGTTGCTCAAAGCGACTCAATGTTTGCGGGGTTAACCCAATTTCAGGCACAATCACTAGTACTTGCTGGCTTTGAGCTAGTACGGTTTCCATGGCCTGTAAGTAAACTTCAGTTTTTCCGCTACCAGTAACACCATCAACTAAATGACATGAAAAACTATTAAGGGATTGTTCAATTGCTGTGACAATAATGGCTTGTTCGGTTGATAGCTGTAATTTGTCTTGTTGATTTAAAAAACTGTCTTGCCAAGTAAAAGCTTGAGTGGTTTGCTCTACTTCTTCAATTAATGCTTTGGTATGTAAAGCGTTAAGTTGTGCTTTGTTATAGCCTAAAGTGCGTAACTCAGCCCAGCTGATGCCACTATGTTGTTTAATGATTTGATAAAGGTTGAACTGTTTAATGGCTTTGCTTTTGAGTTTATTGATGGTGTCATTCGTATTATCAGCATCTTCAAAGTCACTTGTTTGCCAAACCATAGGCGGAGTTAGCGTTACTTTTTCTATTTTTCTTAATAACACAGGTAGCGCTTGTTGAAAAACATCACCAACAGGGTGGTGATAGTAATGCGCACAAAGCTGTAAGTAATCAACTAGAGATTGACTCAAATGAAAGCTGTCGTTTAATCGACTCTCAATGTTTTTTAGTTTTTTTTCATCAACATCGCTATGAGCGTCAGTTCCCATAACAATACCAATAACTTTTCGTGCACCAAAAGGTACCACTACTCGTTCGCCAACTACTATGGCTGGGCTTTGAAGCTGCTCAGGTACTAAGTACGTAAATAGCTGGCGCATTGGCACCGGAATAGCGACTTGAATGTAATGGTTAGACACGAATATTATTTTACCTAATGTAAACTTAGTAATATTCTGCCCGTTGAAATAATGCCTGCCAAGTAACATTGGCATTTAAATGAAAAATAGCCGCGACATTGTATTTTTTATCAGCATTATTGTTATTTTTGTTGCAGTTGTTTTGGCGATGATTTATCATTCGGCCCCATTAATTTTTAACTACGTATGGTGCTTGGCGTTTTGCTTTATTCTTACTAAAAGATGAAGTCTTAATGGCGAAGTGGCGATGCGCCCAAATTCTCAAATGAGATAGAGGTCCCCATGAAAGAAGGTATTCACCCAACTTACGCTGAAATAAAAGCGAATTGTTCTTGTGGTAATGTTGTAGTAACTCGTTCAACTTTAGGTAAAGATATTCACCTAGACGTATGTTCTGCATGTCACCCATTTTACACTGGTAAGCAGAAAGCTGCTGAGTCTGGTGGTCGTGTTGATAAATTCAACAAACGTTTCGCTGTATTGGGTAAGAAGTAATTCTTATTTTACAGTAAACGAGAAAAAGCGCCTAAGGGCGCTTTTTTTATGTCTGAAAATCATGTGGTAAACCGCTACAGTGAGAGGCTAGCTAATAACAAAAAGCCAGTAGAAAACTACTGGCTTTGTGTTTGGCTTGGCTAGAATAAAAAGCCTGTCTTTATTACAACAAAGCTACACTTTTAATGCTTTTTGGATCATTAAACTGATGTAAGCATCGTGTGCTTTAGTGGCACTGTTTTTACCAAAACCTAGCGAGCTACTGTTATCTAATATCTCGGTTAGTTGTCCTAAAGCGGCAGTTTTTGCTAAGTTATCGTAAGCCGAAGGCTTAACTACGCCAGCAATAGTAATCAAGCGTTTTACATACTCAATTTGAATATTATGATTTAACGAGTTGGCTTGCTTTTTATCAACAAATATTGCCTTAGTTAAGTCAGTTAACACTTCATTCAAGGTGTAATCATTACCGTATAAACTCGTATCTGAAATACGTTTTAACACATTAACATGCAGCAGTTGGCTTAAAACTGATTTTTGCATATTTAAGATCATGCTATGAACTTTAGGGTCTTCATTTTTACCATAGTGATTGAAACCACGGCGCTGGTGTTGTAAATAGCTATAAAGCGGTTGCATGCTTTCTAAGGTATTACCAGCAAAAACATGGTCTGTTAGTGCTTGCATTGCCGCTTGTTGTGTTGCTTTAGGCACAGGAGTGTAAGGTTTCGTTTGTGTTTTTGTGTTGCTATCAACAAAATGACGCTCTACATAAACACCACCAATTTGGCGAGAAATGATATTCGCCTGACTACGGTATTGACCAAACAGCGAGTTAGCTGAAATTAATAGTTGCTGATACGATTGACCATCGATTAAGGTCTTATCTTTTAGTTCACCTAACAAGTGGTTAATTAGCCCCATACGGTCAACAGCGTAGGCTACTGGGTTTGATGATAAATCGCGAGTCATTATTCTTGGGTCAATGTGGCGACCTGGCGCGCGCATATCATCAGCATCGTTACCAAAAGCTAAGCCTTTTTCTGTTGAGCGGCTTAAAATTTTATTTAAACGGGCTTGCTCTTGCTCGGCACTTTCTAGTGTAGTTGAATAACCATACTCAATAGCCCAGTCATCGTAAGGTCCCGGTTTAGTTTGGAAGTAATCGCCTTGACTAACGCCAACAGGTGCTGCGTTAATAGGCGCATAGTCCATTACTGAACCCGTTAAAATGCCCTGAGTTTTTGACTTGTCATGAACCTCTTTTTCATCCCATAAAATAGATGCTTTCATGTTGTGGTTTAAGCCTAAGGTATGACCTACTTCATGTAATACTAACGAGCGTAAACCTTCTTTTAATAGGGCTTCGTGCTCTATATCATTAGTGTTGGTCATGGCTTGCGCTAAAATGAAGTCTTGCTGTAATTCATGGCCTGCACTGCAATGTAACTTTTCACTATGCTCCGCTGAGTTTTCATTGTGTTCAGCCGTTAAACTACTTGCGCCTTGACTATATAGGCTGTTGTAGATCCAACGATTTTTCATGAAAATAAACTCAAGCATAATGTCAGAGCCAAGCATTTCACCGGTTAATGGGTTTGCTAATGATGGGCCATAGCCGCCAAAACGTGGGTTTGGTGACGAGGTCCAGCGAAGTACATTGTAGTTAAGATCTGCAGCGTCCCATGTGGCATCGTCAGGTTGAATCTTTACTTGTAACGCATTTTTAAAGCCTGCCTTCTCGAATGAACTATTCCACGCAAGTACGCCTTCTTTAATAGTTTCACGCCATTCAATGGGAGTGGTATTTTCTATCCACCAAACTACAGGCTTTACTGGTTCAGATAACGCGGCCACAGGGTCTTTTTTGACTAAGTTCCAGCGTTTGATAACATCTTGATAAGGTGCCCATTGGCTTGAAGTCATTTGGTCATATTGATGCGTAAAGTAACCGACACGTGCGTCATCATAACGTGGCGCAAATTCATCTTTAGGTAATTCAATAAATGAGTGTTGTAACTTGATAGATACTGAACGAGGATCTGACACTGCTTTAGAGCCAAAAACACTAGGGTTAGGATTGTTGAAAACGTAATCAACCACAATATCAACATTATTATCGTATGCACGCTTTGCTAAAATACGTGATTTTTTGTCATTTAACTTACCAATTTTAAAGCGTTTTTTGGCATTTTTATCATTAACGCGGGCCCATGGTGATACTTTATGTAAGGCTTCACTTAAAAATAACTTATTTACTTTTAAGGCAATTTGTCCGTCTTGCTCTTTTTCTATTTTTACACTGGCAAGTACCGCTTCACTGATATTGGCATCTTTGGCACGACTTATTGGATTGTTTTCATCAAAAAGGTAGCGCTGTGTTTTGGCTACAATATCAATACGGTCGAAATATTTTCTAAACTCAATAACTTTGCCACCACGGTAACCACCTCTAAAGTGGCCAACATCAGAAACACCATCAATGGTTTGGGCAAAATGCAAGAAAGGCGTATCAAGCTGACTTTCATTAATTAACATTAAAGTTTCGCCGGTTTTTTCATCTTGATAAAAATCGAATAGCCCTTCAGTGGCTATTTTTTTCTCAATAAGCTCAGCAATGGTTTTTTCTTTCTTTTTCTCAGTAGATTTCTTAGCGTCATCAGCAAGGGCTAATTGACTGCTAAGCGCTAGGGTAATTGCTAGCGTTACACAGGTAAGTTTCATGTAAGTTCCTTAAATGGGCTTGGTGCGGTTATCGCTTTTGTTATAATTATGTTAAGTTTTGGTCACTTTACTGTATTAGTTTAAGCGAATAGCCGTTAACTTAACACCGCAAAAGGTAACAACATATTAATGACATTTTATTTTATTATTGTTTAAACCTTTTTCGTAACCTATGTATCTTAATCAAAGTAGCCGCCAGATAAATGTTGCTGCGTTACTCTCAACCCTATTATTAAAATAAGAGACTGAACATTTGAATTTAACTAAGGTCATTAATGACCCGCGACAGCAGCTTAATATAGCTGATGGTGATGCCGTTAATCGTGGTAGCGACCTTGAAAGCCAATGGGTTTATCAGGCTAAGCAAGGCTCGCAGCACGCGTTTCACCATTTATATCAAAGCCACCATAAACGTATATATGCGTTATGTTGGCGCATGCTGGCAGATAAAGACAGTGCCGAAGATGTCTGCCAAGAGGTGTTTGTAGTGTTGTGGCAAAAAATTACGAATTTTCGAGGTGAGAGTAAATTTAGTACTTGGCTTCATAGCGTTGCCACCAATGTTATTTTAGGGCACTTACGTAAACAAAAGAATTGGTTACAGCGAGTATTTAGCATTGAAGAGCAAGTGAGTAATCTGGTTGAGCCAAGCGAAAAACTAACTGACAACTCAACATTAGAAAGTCTAGATAAACATATTGCCCGTTTACCTGAGCGAGCACGTTTAGTATTTGTACTCTTTGCGGTTGAGGGGTATCGGCATGAAGAAATTGCCAGCATGTTAAAAATGGCGGTCGGTTCAAGTAAGTCTCAGTACCATAGAGCAAGAACATTATTAAAAGAGTGGCTAGAAATAGAAGGTTATGACGCTGTGACACCTGAAAGTGGAGACGCATAATGAGTAACGAAGTAATAAATAATTTAAAAGCACAAAGTAGCTCGACGAAAATCGTCGATAGCGAGCAGCATTTAACGCAGAGTATTACAGCATTGCCATGTGAAATGCAGCCCGAACGTGATTTATGGTCGGGTATTGAACGAGCCATTCACAATATGCCTCAGCAGCCAGCAACAAATATTGAAAACGTTTCAGCATTTAAAAAATTTACATCGGCAGTGCCTATGGCTTGGGCTGCTTCTTTAGTGTTAGCTGTTATGGTGAGTTGGTTTACTTTTGCACCATCAATGCTAACCCAGCCTAATGAACAAATTGCTCACAGGGGAGCCGTTACAGAAGATCTAGTGCAATATATGGAGCAAAACTTCATTCAACAAAAACAAGCAATGCAGGTTAGTTTCAGACAGCCAAATCTGACAAACTTACCCATTGAAATGCAAAATGAATTAACCAAACTAGCTGAAGCGCGTAAAACGATTAGTAAAGCACTACTTGCTGATAAACATAATGTTGATTTGTTAAATTTATTAGACTTTACCCAGCAGCAAGAGTTGAAACTACTAGAGCAACTATATCGCCAATATCAAGTGATATAACGTAACCAATATAAGCAAACACCAGACAAGAGAGAATTGATAATGACAAAAGTTAAAGTATTTTTATTACCCTTATTAATAATGAGCACGTTAATACACACCAGTAACGTTATGGCTGGTGAAGAAGTTTCACGCAGTATTTCTAGTGAAAATATTACGAACGTAATGATTGATAATCGCAGTGGCTCAGTAAATGTTGTTGGTTGGGATAAAGATAAAATAAGCTTAAGCGGTGAGTTAGGTGATGAGGTTGAGTCGCTAACTTTTAAACAAAAAGGGGCACAAGCTTATATTAAAGTTGAATACCCTAATACCAGTGGTTGGAATTCATCTGGGTCAGCGTTAACTATTTTCATGCCTAAGCATATTAGCGTTGATTTTACTGGTGTGTCGAGTGAGTTGGCACTGAGTAACTTACATGGTGGTATTGAAGCAGGTACGGTAAGTGGTGATATTGTGGCTAAAGACTTAAGTCATAATATTGAGCTTAGTAGCATCAGCGGTAATATTAGCAGCTCTGATTTATCAGGGAAAATTAGTTTATCTGTGGTTAGCGGTGATATTGACGATAATAACTCTCAAGGTCGATTACAAATAAAAACGGTAAGTGGCCACATTGTTAGTGAGTCGGTCGCAAGTGAAGTATCACTTAATATTGTTTCAGGTGATAGTGATTTAAGTCTAGCTGATGTAGTGGAATTAAGAGTGTCTACGGTCAGTGGCGATGTTGATGTTAAGTTAGCCTTAAAAGATAAAGGTTTATTAAAAGCATCAAGCGTTAGTGGCAATTTGCAGTTTATTTTTCAAAAAGATATTAATGCAGATTTTGCTCTTGAGTCTAATGTTGGTGGCGACTTAATCAATAAGCTTAGCGATGTTAAAGCTAAAGAAGCGAAGTACGGACCAAGCTCAACCCTTAACTTTCAAATGGGGGATGGCAGCAGCACAGTTCGTGTTAATACCGTTAGTGGTAACGTGATTGTTAAAGGTGATTAGTACCACTAATGTAAGTACATATAGCGTATAATTTTATCAGCGTTTAAGTGACTATTTCTTCACTTAAACGCTTTTTTTATTGATGACGATATTAAAAATTATCTACAGAGCAAAGACTAGGGACTGTAGGTTACTCGATAGTAATTATTGATGTTCCCGCTTAGCAATTTCTGCTACATTACTCACCTCAGTTAATTTCAAATCAGCAGCAGCAAGAGGCTAAGTAAATGGCAGAAAGAAAGCCACGTAAATTTGCCAAAGAACAGCAATTTATTAAAGATAAACAAATCGACGAATTAAAAATTCCCCCTCACTCTCTTGAAGCGGAGCAGTCGGTACTCGGTGGTTTACTACTCGATAATGAAACTTGGGATAAGGTCGCAGAAAAAACGGTTGCTGCAGATTTTTACTCACGATCACACCGTTTAGTTTTTGAAACCATTGGCGCACTCATTGAGTTAGGTGAACCCGTCGATTTAATTACTCTCTCTGAAGCTTTAGAAAACGATCAAAAGCTCGATGATGCTGGTGGTTTTGTTTATCTTGCAGAGATGATGAAAAACACGCCGAGCGCCGCCAATATTACCGCTTATGCAGATATTGTGCGTGAACGAGCTGTTACTCGTGAAATGATTAGTGTTGCTAATGAAATCGCTGAAGCAGGGTACGATACTCAAGGCCGTAGTAGTGCCGACTTACTTGATTTTGCTGAAACGAAAGTTTTTGCCATTGCTGAAAAGCGAGCGAACAAATCTGAAGGTCCTGAAAACCTTAATTCAGTATTAGAAAAAACCGTAGATCGTATTGAAAAACTTTGTTCAACCCCATCTGGCGGTGTTACCGGTGTACCTAGTGGTTTTGCTGATTTAGATAAAATGACGGCAGGCCTACAAAAATCAGACTTGATTATTGTAGCGGCACGTCCATCAATGGGTAAAACCACTTTTGCGATGAACTTGGCAGAACACGCTGCCATGACTCAAGATTACCCAGCACTTATTTTCTCGTTAGAGATGCCGTCAGACCAAATCATGATGCGTATGTTGGCATCATTGGGTCGTATTGACCAAACTAAAATTCGTACCGGCCAGCTCGATGATGAAGATTGGGCGCGTTTGTCGTCAACCATGGGCTTGTTAATTGAAAAGGGTAAAATGTATATTGATGACGCTGCAGGCTTAACGCCAACAGAAGTTCGTTCTCGTGCGCGTCGTATTCATCGTGACCATGGAGGCATTAGCTTGATCATGATCGATTACTTACAACTGATGCGTGCACCACAATTTTCAGATAACCGTACCTTAGAAATTGCAGAAATCTCTCGTTCACTTAAAGCCCTAGCTAAAGAATTACAAGTGCCTGTTGTCGCACTTTCTCAGCTAAACCGTGGTTTGGAGCAACGTTCAGATAAACGTCCAATTAACTCGGATTTACGTGAGTCGGGCTCAATAGAGCAAGATGCCGATTTAATCATGTTTATTTATCGTGATGAGGTTTATCACGACGATTCAGAGTTTAAAGGTATGGCTGAAATAATTATTGGTAAACAACGTAATGGCCCAATAGGGCGAGTACCGTTAACCTTCCAAGGTAAGTTTTCACGCTTTGATAACTACGCTGGTCCGCATGTGTTAGAAGAAGATTAATGTTAACGCCTTTAGCTCTATAGTGTCCTTTAAGCATATAGAGCTAAATAATATTTTAAGGTAAGTTAAGAGCCGCGGTATAATAATTGTTAAGTGAGTACTGCTCTTAACTTTTTTGCTTTTGAATGGTTTTATTACTTAATAGCTCGAGTTTACCTTATTCTGGTTGTTTAAATACCACACCTGACTTCATCACAAAACCCACGGTTAGTAGCGCTTTTATATCTTGTAATGGGCTCTCATTGGTAGCAATAATATCGGCAACTTTACCTACTTCTAGAGTTCCTAAATCGTTTGTTCGACCAATTAAATCAGCAGCATGAATTGTGGCTGACTTTAATACATCTTGAGGTGTCATGCCAGCATTGAACATTAACACCGCTTCTTTAGCATTAGAGCCATGACGAGATACGCCGCTATCGGTGCCGTAGGCTATTTTTACGCCCGACTTATAGGCACGTTTAAAGTTTTTGATCATATCGCCACCAACTCGAATTGCTTTGGCGCTAATCGCTGGCGACATAAACTCAGTGGTTTTCGCTAAATTAACTACGGTATCACCAGCCATTAAGGTTGGAACTAAGTAAGCACCATGTTGTTTAAATAGTTTGATGCTTTCTTCGTTAGCGTAACTGCCGTGTTCGATGCTATCAACACCTGCACGTAAAGCAGCATTGATACCCGCAGCAGCATGCGCATGGCTTGCCACTTTTCGTCCTAAAGCATGCGCTGCGTTTACCACTTCGGTTAACTCGTCATCAGCCATTTGTTGGCCTGTACCGGTATTTGTATCAGATAACACACCGCCAGTAGAAGTTATTTTGATAACATCAGCACCAAACTTTATCGCACGTCGTGTCGCGCGGCGACAATCATAAGGGCCATCACAAACAGTTTTTGCGGTATGCATTTCTAATAAATCGGGGCTCATACCATCAACATCACCATGACCACCAGTAACGGCAACACTACTGCCAGCGGCGATAATTCGTGGCCCTGGTAAATAGCCTTTTGCAATACCATCGCGTAATGCAAAGCTCTGCTCAGCGCTGCCACCGAGGTCTCTTACTGTGGTAAAGCCTGCCATCAAGGTTTTATTAGCAAAATAGGCGCTTTTAACTAGTCTGTCAGCGTCTGACATTCTTAGCTTTTCACTATCATTTTGAGGGCCAAGCTCTCCTTGTAAGTGCACGTGCATATCCATTAAACCAGGCATAACAAAGCTTTTCGATAAGTTAATTAATTGCGCGTCTTGTTCGAACAGACTCACGGCAATAAATCCTGCTTTAATATCGGTGATTATGCCATCTTTAATAACTAGGGTTTGTTTGGTAAGGGGGGACTTTCCTGGAACGGTTAATAGTTTACCAGCATGAATAACTTGTGTTTTTGCTACTAATTGAGTTGACATCAATATAGACAAAGTCAAACCAACAAGGGTATAAATATTCGTTAATTTGTGCATTTTATCGGTGCTCAGATGTTAATTGGTTATTCACCCTAACAAGTTTGTCGAACAAGTGGTATAAAAAATCGGCGAATGATAGGAGGTTCTCACTACGATACGCCTAATAAAAAGCCAGTTATTTGTTAGTTATTTGGGGGGAAGTAGTGAAGTACATTATTTTTATTCATGCGTTAATAAAATTATTATCGGTATTATTTGATGAATTCACTATTGAGGGTAGTGCTAAACTCTAAACTTGAGTCAAAAGCCACATCAACCCAAAAGTCACTATTGAGTACGCATAGTTATACCACCAACACCGCTGTTTCTTAAAGTCGCAGATAGTAAAGAGTTTGCCAAACTGAAAGTATACAGTTGGCTGTACAAGGTTTTTTCATCGCAACATATTGTTTATTAAATTAATATTTCTAAGGGCTGTTGTTTATTTTATTCTTCGTGGTAATATTATTGCGTTAGGGATGAACATATCAAATATATAAGGATATAAATATGTTAAAAATTAAAAAATTTGCTTTAGCTGCTGCTTTGGTATCAGCTTCTTCAATCACACAAGCAACTGTATTTGATGGAGCAACGCACTGCTCTGAAGATGTAGCTCATAAGTCACAAGCCATTAATAACCTAATTGCGTCAATAGGGGATCTTCCAGCACTAAAAAAAGTTGCTCTTGAAAAAACGGGCACTACACAAAATGGATATTTTGTATTCGACCCTCAATTTTCTCGCTCTGACCGTTACTTTAACTGTAGCGTTCCTTTAAATGACACTATTGGTCATTTTGAACTTACTATTCATGGTATTACTGAAGGTTTAAGTGGCACAAATGCTAACTGTCTAATTTCACGTGTTCGTAAAGTGAGTGATGGCGGGCGAGATAAGTGGTTTAAATTTGGTACAGGGAAGGGCTTTGGTTGGGATGATATTTCTGACAGTAATAACCCTTCAAAGCAGTTTGTATCATATGCAACAACTCTCAATAATAATTTTGAAAGTGATGCTATTCTAACATTTAAATGCCGTAGCACATGGAAATCTGGCTCTATTTCTGTTGGTCAAATAGAAATTAAATAATTAAATTAAAACACGTCCCTAACAAGAAGGTTTAGTGCAACCTAAGCCTTCATCATATCTAATATGCTGATTTAATTATTGAGCGTTACCATTTATTAAAGCGCTTAAAAAACCTTTTAACCTGTTAGTCACTATTATGTTTTTTATAATTCTACTGAATCGTACGTATTAGAATAAGACTAATATGTACCAGGTAACATCTTTAAGCTATTTTAGTATTGCTGCACCTATTGATATGTATTGCGTAATATACTCTTTCCTTGCTACTTTAGTTAATGGTGCTTAAATGAAGTTGTTTAAGCCAACTCATAAGTTAACAATATAAGGGATTAGCAATGAAAAAAATACTTTCTGCAGTACTACTCGCTACTGCAAGTATAGGTACATATGCAGCGGATAAACCCAATATTCTTGCGATCATGGTTGATGATGTTGCCGCTATTTCGCTAAGTGCATATTCACACGGCATGACCTATCCAACGCCGAATATAGATCGTATCGCTAATGAGGGAGCTTTATTCACAGACCATTACGGGCAACCTAGTTGTACCGCAGGACGTGCTGCATTTTTAATGGGCCAACTACCAGTGCGAACAGGCTTAACCACTGTTGGCCAACCAGGTAACCCATTAGGCATTAAATCGGCAGATCCAACCTTAGCAGAGTTCTTAAAAGATAAAGGCTATATGACGGGGCAATTTGGTAAAAACCATTTGGGTGACCTAGATGAACATTTACCAACTAGGCATGGTTTTGATGAGTTTTACGGTAACCTGTACCATTTAAATGTTTCAGAAGAGCCTGAGCAGGCTGATTACCCAAAAAGTTCTGAATTTCAGAAGAAATTTGGTCCACGTGGTGTTATTGAGTCTTATGCTGACGGTAAAGTGTCTGATACCGGACCATTAACTAAAAAGCGTATGGAAACCTTCGATGAAGAAATATTAGCGCGCTCTGTAGACTTTATGGAACGTGCAGTAAAACAGAAAAAACCTTTCTTTATCTGGCATGCCACTAGTCGTATGCATGTTTATATTCACCTTAAAGAAGAAAGTCGTAATTTAGCGTCAGGTATTTCTTCAGAAGAAGATTTATTTGGTAGCGGTTTACTTGAGCATGATGGCCATGTTGGCGTATTACTTGACAAGTTAGACGAGCTTAAAATAGCGGATAACACGATTGTTATTTACACCACCGATAATGGTCCAGAGCAAAGTAGCTGGCCAGACTCGGGAACTACAGAGTTCTTTGGCGAGAAAATGACTACATGGGAAGGTGGCGTACGTGTACCTTTCTTAGTCCGCTGGCCTGATAAAATACCTAAGGGCTTAAAGCTTAATGGTATTTCATCGCATGAAGATGTATTCCCTACTATTGCTGCTGCAGTTGGTGAGCCTAAACTTCGTGAAAAAATGAAAAAGTCACATAAAGTGTATATTGACGGTGAAAATAATCTTGATTATTGGTTAGGTAAGTCTGATAAGTCAGCACGTGATACACTCTTTTACTATTATGAATCGCAGCTAACAGCGGTTCGTTATGGTCCATGGAAAATGCACTTTGCTACTAAGCCCAGCGGTAAATATTATGGAGATTTAGTCGTGCATAGCACTCCTAAGTTATTCAATTTACGTAAAGACCCACTAGAGAGTTATGATGGTGTTACTGGATTTCATCAAATTATGCGTAAGAGCTGGTTAATGCAGCCAATTATTGCCAAGCTAACTGAGCATGTAAAAACTTTTGCTAAATTCCCACCTCGCCAAGAGTCCGCTTCATTAAATATTAATGAAGCGATTAAAAAGGCACAAAAAGCTAGTTCTAGTAGGTAGTTTCTATAAGAACCGATAAAAAGCCAGTTAGCCTTTAGGTTAACTGGCTTTTTCAATTAAAGCGATCAAACTCATTAGTTTTACTTAAGCGTTAAAGAAGTATTAGCGCGAGATTTAATTAAACCAATTAAAAGATAATAGACTTACCTCAAGCGGTTAATACCTGAGTTTTTAGGGGTTTAATGGCGTTAGTTGCTCGGTATCTGCTTTTTGGCTATGTTTAATTGTTTGTCTAAAATTAGCTAATTCACGCTGGAAGTTTTTGGGTACGCTGGCATTATTATAAAGTGCTTGCTCAAAAGAAATAACTATTGCTTGGTGTGTTTGCAGCAACAGTGGTTGTTTGTTTATTTCATCTTTGAAAAAGCCGTACCAGTTTATATAACAGTGATAATAGCTTTTAATATCGCTATTAGCGCTAGCTTTTAATTGCTTATAGTGCGCGTACTCTGTTTGTTGATAACGCTGCCAAAGCTGTTTAATTAACTTGAGTAAATAAAACAGCGCAATTAAGGCAATTACTCCGCCAATTATTAGCCAAATTATTGTTTTAGCTTTCATTGCTGGTGGCTTCACCGTTAAAGTTTGACCTTTAATTGCTACCGTTTGAATAGTATCGGTGCTTGGCTGGTAGTACTCAATATTAATAGCGCTAAGGGAAAACTGGCCATCTTGTTTGATCAGAATATCTTGTTGTTCAACTCTGCTACCTAAAAGCTCAGAAGTACGGTCGTTTAAAATATCTGCTGTTTGCGCTGTCGTAGGGTACGCTTGTGCTTGGTCAGTGTTTGTTGCTGTTAGTAGTTGCGGAATAAATAACGCTGAGCTGTTTTCTATTTCAGCAGTAATTTTCCGTTTTATACTTTGTCCTGTTATGAGTTTTTCAGGTTGTTTTAGCTGCTCAGTTAAGTTGATGTTTTCAGCAATAATGACAGGGTTTAATGCACGTGCTTTTTCTGGAATAGTCGCGTTAAAAATCACAGTTTCAGGTGTGATTTTACGGTTTATAGGTTGGCTATCTTCGCTCATAAAGTGAATGTTAAGGGTTGGTAGTTGCAACTCAAACTTACCTTGCGCCATCGCAATCACGGGATACTCTTTAATAACTCCTGTCCATGTTGAGCTTCCAATACGCTCAGAAGTTGGGTAGGTACTTTTATTACCTTTAATATTGATGATATTTATCGCTTCAACTTCATCAAAATATAAGGGTTTAGAGAACCAGGTAGGTACTAGCACTTTTACTTTTATGGTAGTCACTTGGCCAACTAGTGGCTGTTGCTCACTTAGGGTAACGGTTATTTTGGGCTCTTGTGCATTAACCACACCACAGAAAAAACTAATAAATATCACAAATAGATAACGCATTATTTTCTTCCTTGGTTATTGGCTTCAGTAGCAAATTTATTTTTCAAAAAATCGCCCATTTGCGAGTCGACGCTGCGCATCCATTGCTCTTTTGCATCAGTTGATAATGTGTCTGCCACTTGATAATCCTGTGACTCGCCATTTTGCTTATCGCTGATTTCGTTACCATCTACCTCAGTAGTAATACTTTGCTCAGCATCGACACCACCTGCTTGCGCGATTACCGCAGCATATGCATATTGCGCTATGGCTAAGTTACGCTGAGCATTTTGATGATCAGGTTGTTGCTTTAGTACCTGTTTAAAGCCGGCGATGGCTGCTTCAAATTCTTGTGCTTTTAAAAGAGCTGTAGCGCGGTTATAAAAGCCATCTATGGTGCTTAGCGAGCCATAAATTTTAGCGGCTTCAATATAACGACCCGACTCAAAAAGTGTTTTAGCTTGCCATTGAGGGTCTGAAAATAAAGTAGTCGCGCGTGCGTAATCTAAGTTTTTATAGGCCATCATGCCTTGTTGGTCGCGAGTGAAAAACCAATCAGCGGCAGATGCATCACTATTTGGGCTATAAGACAACATCATACTAAATGTAGATAAAACAATTAAATTAACAGGTTGCGCTGCTTTTCTGGTCGAAATAGATGTCCAACCTTTTCTAAACCATAGTGCGCTAAGTAATAATACTGGCCAAGTAAAGTACCACGCCATATCTTGATATGGTTGAGTATTGTTTTCATCAAGCTTTTGTTGATAACGTTGTTGCGCTAGCTCATCAATCGCGACAATATCTTGCATGCCTAAACTAACTTCTTGCGCTGTGGCTGTTTGTAGTGACGATAAAGTCGTGCTATTTGGTTTAATGATCAATGTTTGGCCTTGCTGATCTGAAAATAGCTGATTATTTTCATCGGTAATCGTACCGCCTTCTGGGGTTGAAAATTGCCACCAAATAAAAGGTTGCTGCATTTTATTCAGCGCGGCTACTTGCGCCTGACTAATATCGTCGGCAATAACCACAATACTCGCGTAAGGTTGTTTTTCGACTAGCTCTTGCGCTTGTTTTATCGCCGCTGAAAGGTTATCGGTGGCAATAGCGTGACTACCGGGCATAATTTCTGGCGTTAACGCCGCTAAAAACGGCTGAAATACTTGGCTGTCTTCTGTAAAGGGCAATACGTTATGGCTTGAACTGGCGTATGCAAATATCGCGGTTTTTGCACCTGCTCGATAGTTAAATAAATCAGTGAGCTTTTGTTTTGCTCTAATTAAGCGAGTCGGTGCAATATCATTGGCCTGCATACTTTGCGTTACTTTGAGTAGTACGATGAGCGGTGCTTTATCGTCTTTATTATCGACTTGTTTATACCAAGCGGGACCTG
Source organism: Colwellia sp. D2M02 (assembly GCF_018860755.1). GTDB lineage: Bacteria > Pseudomonadota > Gammaproteobacteria > Enterobacterales > Alteromonadaceae > Colwellia > Colwellia asteriadis. The sequence goes on from NZ_JAHKPW010000058.1 coordinate 69,969, forward strand.
CGGCAGCAATCACCAATAACACCGCAGTGGCTAGGGTAAAGTCAATGGGCTTTATTTTATCAAATAAGCTTTGTTTGGGAGTTAGTGCTTGTGCAAGGTGATTGGCAATAGCATCTGTACGCTGTTGTTTTTCGGTTTGTTGTTTGCGAATTAAATAGCATAGTCCAACCACAACAATCAGGAATAATAAAACCCAAGGTCTTAAAAAGTGAAAATCAAGCATTGCTTTGCTCCCTATGCGTAAGTACTTGTACTAATAAAATAAGTACCAAGCAGCTTAGCGCGATAAGTAGTGGAAAATGCACTAAACTGGTTTCTTTACGGGTTTCTGTGTGTGGTGTTTCAACCGCGGCTATTTGGTCAATTTGTTGATATATGTTGGTTAGCGCTTGGCTATTTTGTGCTTGATAAAATTCACCGTCAGCAGTGCTAGCTATTTTTTTCAAAGTAGAAAAATCAACACGATACTGTCCTTCGCCGTGCTCATCACCAATGCCAATGGTAAAAATACGTAAGTTAGACTGTTTTGCGATTTGAGCAGCATTAAGTGGTGACATTCTTGAGCCGGTATCGGCACCGTCGGTTAATAAAATTAAAATTTTGTCATCAACCTTTGATGCTTCAAAGGTTTTTAAAGCTAAGCCGATAGCATCGCCAATCGCGGTATGCGGGCCAGCCATTGCTACTTGTGTTTCATTAAGCAATTGCTCAGCGCTTGTTAAGTCTTGGGTAAAAGGTACTTGTAGATAGGCTTGCGTACCAAAAACAATTAAGCCAATTCTATCGTCTTTACGATCGCTAATATATTGACTAACAACCTGCTTAACGCCCTGTAAACGCTGAATAGTTTCACCATTGTCAGTTGGGAAGTCAGGTTCACCCATTGAGCCTGATAAGTCGATAGCCAACATAATATCGCGACTGATAGTGCTACTTTTTATCGTAGCGCCAAGCTGCATCGGCTGTGCAAGCGCAGTCACGAGTGATATCCAAATAATGCCGGCAAAAAGCCAAGTCAGTAATGATTTTTGATTAACCTTGGCACCTTGACTGGCTTTTGCGCCAATAGCATCAGCCGCGAGCGCAAAGAAAGGAATGCGAATAGCTAAGGATTTTTGTTTAAAGGTTGGTAACAACCAAACTAAAATAATCGGTAGTAATAATAGCGAAAATACCCACAAGTGCTTAAAGATGATCATAATTTCACCTTGTAGTGAGAGAGCCAAATAATGGCTTGCTGTTTTAATAACACCAGTTCAGGCTGTTGATCTTGCTGGTAAAAATCATGAAAAGGTGTGTGTTTATGGCAATGAGCGTTTAAAAAATCCACCCAGTTAGTGCCCGTTAATGAGGCTATTTGTGCTCGATTAAAGTCATTAAATGCACAGCGCTTTAAAATACTACTTATTGCTAAAGGGCTGGCGTTATCATTAAGCGCATTAATCTCGGCAATGGCAAAACGGCGATGACGTTGTTTAAATTGCTTGTATTTATAAATGGCTAAAGCAAGTACAGCAATAACCGCTACGCAGACTAATAATACTGTCCAGCCAGGACCTTGTGGCCACATTGAAATTACCGCAGGCTCACTAACAGGTTTTATTTCAGCCATTAGCTGGTACAGCTCTAAGTTTTCAAGATCGCTATTATCCATCATTAACCTACCGCAAATGCATTTGAAAATTGGCTTAAAGTATCTTGACTGGCATCTAATTCTATCACTGTGATCCCTAATTGGTGCTGCCAATTTTTGACCTTATTTGTGCGTTCAGTAAAGGTACTCTGTAATTTTTGATGCAGTTTTTTGTCACTGGTATCTAAGGTGACCTGCTTGTCACCATCACTGACATTGAGATTTAAATTAGCGGGTAATTGCTGATTGATACTGTCTGTGACTAAACATAAAATAACGTCGTTATGGGCTGCCATTTGTGCTAAGTATTGCTCTGTGGCAGCGTCAACTTGATCAAAGTCACTGATGATAATAATCATTTGATCATGGCTGATGAGTCGCGTTGCTGCTTCTAATGGTTGATTTAAAAGCATCGGTTTTACAGGAAGCGGAAGCTCACAATGTAATGCAAGATTAAATTGGCTCAAGGTATTAATAAATTGTTCTAATGACTGTGGTTTTTTACTCGGCTTAAAAGCGTTTATTTTATTGTCGTTAAAGACTACTCCACCAACGCGATCACCTTGCTCTAAAATACGATAAGCGCATATTGCCGCTGATTCTGCCGCAGTGACTGATTTCATATTGAGCTTTGAGCCAAAAAACATATTAACGCGCTGATCGACAATGATCAGGGCGCTGCGATCTTTTTCTTCAGCATAAATACGAACATGAGGTTTTCCCGTGCGTGCAGTAACACGCCAATCGATACTCCGAATGTCATCACCAACACGGTAGTCTCTAAGCTCTTCAAAACTTAAACCACGACCACGAATACGAGAACTATGTCGACCCGCAAGTACGCTGTTACTGTGTTGCTTAGGTAAAAAACTCAGTTTTCGAGCACGACTTTGCAAACCTTTAAGTTGCTTAAACTCTGAGTAAATTCGCTTATCCACAGGGGAATTTGAAATAGCCATTGCTTACTCCTTTATGGCAAGGCAACAAGCTCAATTATTTTTGTAATGACATCTTGACTCGTCACGCCTGCGCCTTGGGCTTGATAACTTAAGCTAATACGGTGGCGAAGTACGTCAACAGCAATGTTACGAATATCTTCTGGTAACACTTGGTCGCGCTCAGCAAGCCAAGCATGAGTGCGAGCACATTTATCTAAGCCTATAGAAGCACGTGGCGATGCACCTAAATCAAGCCAACTGGCAAGTTCGTCACTGTATTTTTCAGGGATGCGAGTAGCGTAAACTAAATCGGCAATATAACGTGCCATTTCAGGACTTACCGTGATATTAGCAATTTCTTTACGTGCGTCAAAAATAACTTGTTGAGCTAAGCGGTTTGTAGCGGCAGTTGCTGTTTTTTCATCGCTGTTCGTTGTGGTGTATAAAGCTTGTTCTTCTTGTCGGACTAAGCCAATAACATCAACTTCGTCTTCAACGCTTGGGTAGTCAATGTTTACTTGCATCAAAAAGCGATCCATTTGTGCTTCAGGAAGCGGGTAGGTGCCTTCTTGTTCCACAGGGTTTTGTGTGGCGAGTACCATAAATAATGGTTCCATTTTATGGGTTTTACCAGCAACAGTAATTTGCCTTTCTTCCATCGCTTCAAGCAATGCTGATTGGACTTTTGCAGGGGCGCGGTTAATTTCATCGGCAAGAACAATGTTGGCAAAAATTGGCCCTGGATCAAATTTGAACTCGCTGCCAGAGTCAGTTTGAAAATACACTTCAGAGCCTGTGATATCTGAAGGCAGTAAGTCAGGAGTAAATTGAATACGACTAAATTGGCTATCAATATTCTTAGCTAACGACTTGATCGCACGGGTTTTGGCAAGCCCAGGTAAACCTTCAACTAACAAGTTACCATTGGCTAATATTCCAATTAATAGGCGTTCAATGACTTTTTGTTGACCAATAATACTGGCGGCCATTTGCGCTTGTAGTTGCTTTATTTGTGCGAGTGTTTCCATGCTACTATCCTTATCTATTTAGGCTCTGCATCGTTTGTATTTGTTGTATAAACTGCTGAATTTGCTGATTCCCTGGTACTAATAGTGCTAAGTTTTTTGCGTAGCGTAGCGCAAGGTCGTACTGCTTTTTAGCTAAATAAGCTTGCGCCAGACTATAACTAATATCGGGGTTGTTAGGTGTTATTTTAAAAGCATGCTGTAATGCTGCTAAGGAACGATCCATCTGTCCAATATCTTGTAATAATAACGCGTAAGTATAGCTATAACTGGCATTATCATTCGCTAATGTTGCCGCTTCTTGAAGGTGTGTTAATGCTGCGGACTTATTTTGGCTTCTCACATAACTCATTGCCAAAGCGTAATGTAAATCAGCGGCTTCGGCATTTATTTTCAGCCCTTGTTGTAAAATATCTTGTGTTGATTTTTCATCACCTTGAGTACGATAAAGGTCAGCTAAATTAACATAGCTAGGAATAAATATATTTTCCACTTCAATTGCCGTTAAATAATGCGCTTTTGCTTGCTCAGGTTTGTTCAGTTCAAGCGCTAAGTTACCTAAGTTAGTATGAGAGAAGCCACGCTCAGCCTGATAAACTTGGCTTTGTTTATATTCATTTAAAGCGTTGGTTAGGCGTTTAGTATCAGCGTTATTTAGCTTGCCAGATGGCTCCACTAATATCGCGGCTAATGCGCGAGCGGCTTCACTGCGGATATAGCGGTGTGAATCATCTAATAAGCTATTAAGCATGCGCCAGCGCTGCCATATATCATAAGGCATAGCGGCCTCTATCGCTGCTTGGCGTTTGAGCGGCTCATTTTCTTTGACCGCCCTAACAATAGCAACCACGGCATTGTTATCAGGGGTATTTGCTAAACGACTTAAAGCCGATGCGCGAATAATATCTGGGAAATCTTTATTTTGAGCTATTTTAGTTAACATTGCTGAACTATTAGGTAAGCGGTTATCTGCCGCATGAAAAGCTAATGAAAAATGCTCGCTGCCTATAAATTTAGAATTTGGATGCCATTGTTTGATATTTTTAACCGCCCACTGTGGTGTTTTATCTTCATGGCAGCTATTACAGGCATTAGGCGCTTTTGTTTTTAAGGTTAAATCTGGGCGTGGCACACGAAAGCTGTGATCACGTCTCGCATCAACCTGCATAAAGGTTGTGGCGGGCATATGACAATCCACACATTGGCTGCCAGCGGTATCAACCTTATGACCATGATGGGTAGGGGTATTAAATACTTCACTGGTGTGGCATTGAGTACAGGTTTGGTTGCCCGGTAGCTTTAATTTACCTGAATGTGGATTATGACAATTGCTACAGGTAACACCCGCTTCAAACATTTTGCTTTGTTGGAATGAGCCCCAGACATAATCTTCATCCCATACTTGTCCATCAACATGATATAACTCTGGGGTAATTAACGAAGGTTGAAACTGTGTTAAAAAGGCGTGCGGCTCTTTGCGGTCTCCTAATTGAGCTCGCCTTGAGTGACACGTTGCGCAAACGGGAACTTGCTCTGAGCTTTGAATCGGCTCGGCGCTTTTCATACTACCATCAGCTTGGCGCACAAATAGCGGTGTTTTTTTATTGATATTTACAGCAAGGCCTTTGTCTTTAATTTGAGTATCGCCATGAGCCCAACTTAAATGTTGTTTAGTATCACCATGACATGCCTTGCAGCTTACATTCATTTCGCTAAAGGTTGACTTAAAGCTATTGGTTTTTAAATCAAACTGCTTTTTAAAATCAGTTGAGTGGCAGTCGGCACACATATGATTCCAGTTTTGTCCCATTTGTGACCAGTGAAATAAATCATGTTGTTTCTGATCAGGGTGTAAAACAAACCAGCGCTGCCCACCTTGCTCTTTTGTTCGAGAATCCCAAGCAAAGGGAAATAACTGGATTTTACCTTGGCCCATATCAAACATGTATTGCTGGAGTGGTTGGTAACCAAAGGTATAAAGCACGGGGTAATTTGTTAACTTGCCTTGTAAATTAGGCATAGTGATCATTAATGTTTTATTTTCGGTGTAAAACCGAGCTTGTTGGTTTTGATAATTAAGGGTTTGGTTATCAAAGTTACCTAACACTGTTGCTGTTGTGGCGGGCTCCATCGCGTGGAAATGGTCAGATTGCTGCCAGTCTTGCACTTGGCTTTGATGACATGAAATACATGCTTGCTCGCTAGCATATATTGGCTGAGCCAGAAACAAGGCATATAGCCATATCAATAAAGGGAGAAATCGCATTTACAGTTATCCTTGCGCGAACATAATTATGTGGTTTTTATTAACTTATATCAGCACTAGGCTACCAGAGTAAAGTTTATAAGAGATTAAATTTTAAAGACTTTGTAACCGTACATAATAGTTACTTTATTTACTTTTTTTGTATATATAGCAACATGGTACATGATTTTTTTTCGTTGCAATAAAGTTGAAATAGTATAGCTTTAAACTAGTCTCTAGATTAGACATCTTATTACGTTAGTTTTAACAAGGAGCACACAGGTGATTTCTATAAAATCGAATATTAAGCAACTCGTTGCAGTTGCAGCACTTGCAATGGGGGTTGGCTCTGTACAAGCTGCAGAAAAACCTAACATCTTAGTTATTTGGGGCGATGATATTGGTGTACATAATATCAGCGCATACAATCATGGCATTATGGGTTATCAAACGCCGAATATAGATCGTATTGCTAAAGAAGGGGCAATGTTTACCGATTCTTATGCACAACAGTCTTGTACAGCAGGTCGTGCATCATTTGTTTTAGGTCAACACCCATTTAGAACGGGTTTATTAACCATTGGTATGCCAGGCTCTGATCACGGTATTCCAGATTGGTCACCAACTATTGGTGACTTATTAAAAGAACAAGGTTATGTAACAGGACAATTTGGTAAAAACCATTTAGGTGACCAAGATAAGCATCTTCCAACTAACCACGGCTTTGATGAGTTTTTTGGTAACCTTTACCACTTAAACGCTGAAGAAGAGCCAGAAGGTTACTTTTACCCTAAAGACCCAGAGTTCCGTAAAAAGTACGGCCCTCGTGGTGTATTAAAAGCAACTGCTGATGGAAAAATTGAAGATACTGGTCCATTAACTAAGAAACGTATGGAACATGCGGATGACGAGTTTATGGCTGCGGGTCTTGATTTTATGGAACGCGCTGTTAAACAGAAAAAACCATTCTTTATGTGGATGAACTCTACACGTATGCACGTTTGGACTCATTTAAAAGAAGAGTCGGTGGGTGTTACAGGTAAAGGTTTATACCCAGACGGTATGGCTGAGCACGATAAAGCAGTAGGTGTACTACTAGATAAGCTTGATGAGCTTAAAATTGCTGATAACACTATCGTTGTTTACTCAACGGATAACGGCGCAGAAACTATTTCTTGGCCAGATGGTGGTACTACACCATTCCATGGCGAGAAAGGTACTACATGGGAAGGAGGTTTCCGTGTTCCGATGATGGTTCGTTGGCCAGGTACGGTTAAGCCAGATACTATTATCAACGATATCATTTCACAAGAAGATTGGATGCCTACATTCCTAGCTGCTGCAGGTGAGCCTAACGTGGTTGCAAAACTGAAAAAAGGTTACCGTGCTAATGGTAAAAAATGGCGTGTACACCTTGACGGTTACAACATGAAGCCATTCTTTGAAGGTAAAGTAGATAAATCACCTCGTGATAGCATCTTTTACTTTGGCGCTACGGGTGAGCTAAATGCAGTTCGTTGGAACGATTGGAAAATTCACTTTGCAACACTTTCTGGCGGTATTAATACAGCAACTCGTGAAACACCAGCATGGCCGTTGATTATTAACCTTCGTCAAGACCCGTACCAAAAAGGTGCACTTGAGTCTGAAATGTACTTAAAATGGTATGCAGAAAATACTATGTGGTTATTCGTACCAGTACAAGAGAAAGTTATGGGATTCTTAAAGACTATTCCAGACTACCCTTTCCAAATGGGTTCTAGCTTAAGTTCAGGTAATATCAGCTATGACACATTTAGACAGCAAGATGCGTTGAAAAAATTAAAAGAGCTTGATGCTTTAGTTCCTCGTAACTAAACATAAGCATTAATTAAATGCCAACTAGGTATTAATTTAATCTTAAAGCCAATTTCGTTTGAAATTGGCTTTTTTACTTAAAAGGAGTTTGTATGAAATTACTTCAATCATTATTTGTTATAACAAGTCTTGTGGTTACTACCACTTGTGTTGCGGCTGAGCCGTTAGCGTCATGGCAAGAAGGTGCACGTAAAAATACAATTATCGAATTTGTGAAAAAAACTACTACCGAAGGCTCTAAAGACTTTATTGCTGTTGCGGACCGAGTTGCGGTATTTGATAACGATGGTACTTTATGGGCTGAACAACCAGCATATTTTCAGTTGTTTTTTGCACTATCACAAGTTAAACAGCTTGCTCCCGATAACCCGCAGTGGAAAACCACTCAGCCATACGCAGATATTCTTCAAGGTAAAATTCCTGCTCATATGACAGAAAAAGATTTAATTGAGTTGGTGATGAATACTCACGCAGGGATGACGAGCGAGGTGTTTACTCAGCAAGTTTCATCATGGATGAGTTTAGCAAAACATCCAATAACGAAAAAGCCATTTACAGACATGGTTTATCAACCGATGCTTGAGTTACTAACGTATTTACGTGAGCATGATTATAAAACTTTCATTGTTTCTGGTGGTGGGGTTGAGTTTATGCGTGCATGGGCCCCTGACGTTTATGGTATTCCCGCAGAACAAATTATTGGCAGTCGCATTGCTTCTGAATATAAAGTAATTGATGGTGTGCCGAAAATTGTTCGATTACCTGAACTTGAATTTAACAATGACAAAGCTGGTAAGCCCATTGGTATTTATAATGCTATTGGCAAGCGACCAATTATCGCAGTCGGCAATTCTGATGGTGACAGAGCTATGCTTGAATGGACAACTGCAGGTGCAGAGAGTCGTTTAGGGGTTATCGTTCATCATACGGATAAAGAACGTGAATGGGCGTACGATAAAGATTCAAAAATAGGTAAGCTTGATAAAGCATTAATACAAGCGGAAAAAGAAAACTGGCTAGTTGTTGATATGAAAAATGATTGGTCGGTTGTTTATAAAAAGTAACGCGGTTTAATTAATAGCTGCGCTAGATAAATATGTTTAGCGCAGCGTTAACTGTTTAAGCTGAAAGCTTGAATTTAATTTTTAGTAAATATGTTACAGCTGATAATTAAATTCAATGCGATGGTCGCCATCGGCAAAGTTGACATTTTTATTCCAGTTGGCAAAGTAGCGTAAATTCATACGAGGGTTGATTTGGTAACTAGCAACAAACTCATGAGTTAATATATTGCTTTGGTTTGCGCCATAATAGTTGTCTTTATAGTTATCAGAGCCTGCAACTGTCGTGAGCCAAAACGGGTTGTAATTCAACCAAATCTTATCAGTAATGGTAACTTTCGCATACATCCCTACTAAGGCATATGCTCCCATGGTTGAGTAACCACTGTCGTAGCTGCCGTCATCTTCAAGTACATTTTCACCTACTGAAATACCTGCACCTGCAAGTGGATAAAAAGTAAAAATCCCTTGTGGCGGTAAAGCTTGAATAAAGCTATAAGACACATCCATGCTTTCATCCGACACTAAACTAGCTTTAAGGTTGTAATTAGCGTCAATTTGGGTTGCGCGACCATTTGTTAGGTTGGTACCAAAGTTACGAAAGCGAAATGAGTCTATCGAGTCAGTTGTTTTATCATCATCACGAAAACCGAAAACATCACCGTAAATACCTTTGACTTCGATTATATTCATACCCGCGGTACTTTTATCACCAGTATCATAGGTTTGACCAATTTTTAAATTAATGCCTTTATCTGTAACTCCAAAGCCTGCTTGGGTATATACCGCAAGGGGGTCTGACATGTCTTGCACTTCTTTCTCTTCGGCAGCGATAGTTGTCAGTGGTAATAAAGTTAGTAAGCTTAGTAAAGTGTATTTCATTACTTAATCCTTTAATTTTTTAAAGTGGCCGTATGAGCAACCTTTATGCTACAAGTCTTATTGCTTAAGGGATTGTTCAAAGGCAGTGCTTTAATAAGTTATATTTGAGTGATTTAAACTATAGTTCACGCTCGGTAAAATATAACAGCAGCTAAAATTAAATCATGTTAACGTTTTCTGAACAACGTTTAACTTATTTTATAGTACGTTATGTGGAGCATCTTGTAAGGCTAAACTATGAAATGTTGCCATTAATTGTCGCGACAATGGTTCTACTGCCGCCGTAATCTCTATGTTCACCTAAATAGATCCCTTGCCAAATTCCCATATTCAAAACCCCTTGGCTAATAGGTATTGTTAAACTACAGCCTAATGTACTGGCTTTTATATGAGCAGGCATATCATCGTCACCTTCATAGGTATGTTGATAATAGGCAGCACGCTCGGGTACAAAATGATTAAAATGCGCTTCCATATCGCTACGCACTGTTGGGTCTGCATTTTCGTTGATAGTTAACGAGGCTGAAGAGTGCTTAATAAATAAGTGTAAAATGCCACATTCTACTTGCCTGAGTTCGGGTAAACTTCTGATAATTTCATCAGTTACTAAATGGAAGCCACGTTTTCGTGCTTTTAAGGTTATTTGTGTTTGATACCACATAGTTATTTCCTAGCTCCTTTTTAGCTATTTATTAATGCATTACTCATTATTTGCATATAACTGAGCAAAAGCTTGCATCGCTTGCGGAATAAGTTGTTCTATTATAGTTACTTGTGAGTTATTTACTTGATAGCGAGCATACAAGGTTTTAAATACCCCATGTTCACCTAAACGATAGCCTTGTAGTAGTGATTGCTGAGCTTGGCTACTTACTAACCAATCAGGCAATGTGGCAACGCCCATATTTGCTGCCACCATTTGTAGCATAATATGACTATTATTCACTTGCTTTACTTTTGCTGGCGTAACCTTTGCTGGGGTTAAAAAGAGTTTGAAAATATCTAACTCTGTTATCGGTAAAGGGTAGGTTAATAGAGTGAGTTGCTGAAAATCTTGTGCGTTTAAGTAGCTATGCTGTGGGTTTAGTTGTTGCTGTTTTGACGATACTGCTACTACCTCAAACTGGCCTATTTCATGATACACAAAAGTATCATCATTGTGTCTTTCATCGGTAAATAAAATATCGACACTTTGATCGTTTTCTTGTTGATGGGAAATAGATGAAGACATTTTAGTTGAAGATTGAGTGGTTATGCGTGGAAAGTTTTCATCAATAAACTCAATGTTGTACGAATTGTTATAGGCTGAATCGTCAGTAATATTGTTAGTATTGCTTGGTGAAAAGTTATTAATTACTGGCAATAACCACTGAAAACACGCATGACAGGCAACGGCTAAGCGTAAGCTCTGTTTTTGTTTACTTGGTGCTTTTAATTGTTGCTTGGTCTGTTCTATTTTTGGGAGAATGTCAGTTGCTAAAGCGAGTAATACTTTACCTGTTTCAGTAAACTCTATTGGCGAACTGTTGCGAATAAATAGTGGCGAGCTTAAACGGCTCTCTAAGTCTTTAATTTGATGTGATAAAGCCGATTGACTGCTAAATAATTTGTCGGCAGCTTTACGAAGATTCCCGGTATCGGCAAGTGCTGCCATGGTTTTTAAATGTTTAATTTCGAACATGGTTAACTCCTTTCAACTTCCTGTTGAATTATTTGCGGCTGTTTTTCCTATCGCTTTTCTAAAGTATAACCACTTAGGTGTCTAGACGTCTATATGTTTTTTGATGTTTAGTTGTTCTCATGGCTATTTATCATCTAGGTAGGTCTTAAAACGAAAAAAGCGAGCTTATGAGCTCGCTTTTGTTTATTTTCGTGAAGGCTATTCTGTTATCGCTTTGTTATCGCTTTGTTATCGCTTTGTTATCGCTTTGTTATCGCTTTGTTATCTATGACTCGTGTAACCAAGCAGCGTGTTGTGGAGCACGCTTAGTGACAGACCACTCTTCTATCATGTCTTGTGCTACTTTATTTAATTGCTGGTATTGCTCAGGGGTACCAATATCAGCGGCTAGCTCTAAACGGTGACCATTAGGGTCGAAGAAATAAATAGATTTAAATACGCCGTGATTAACGGGACCTAACACATCAACGCCTTTGCTGACGAGTTCATCTCTTGCTGAAACTAACGCTTCAACATTACTTACACGTAAGGCAATGTGTTGTACCCATGCTGGTGTATTTTGGTCACGATCCATTTCTGGGGAATTAGGTAGTTCAAAAAAAGCGAGTACGTTTTCGTTACCTGCATCTAAAAAAATATGCATGTAAGGATCAGGGGCTTTGGTTGAAGGCACCTCGTTTTCAGCAATTGCTAATACTAAGTCCATGTTTAACATGTCTTTGTACCAGTTGGTTGTTACTTTCGCATCTTTACATCGATATGCAACGTGATGAATTTTTTCAATGTTAATCATAAGCAGGACTTCTTTATTTAAAGATCGTTAGATAAATAGTTAAGCTAATTTTAATCATAAATTTAATCGGGGGGCTAATGTTGACGATATTTAATAAGTTGACTGGCGTTACTGTGAGTTGACGCGTGTATAGAAATTATTACAGTGTAGCTTTTATCAACATAAGAAGAGGAGTTATGCTGATAAAAACCGATAAATAGAGTAGCTGCTGTTTAAGCCAAAATAACCGTTTTATCACCGTTTAAACAAACACGTAATTCTGCGTGCATGCGCACCGCATGGCTTAGGGCGGTTGCCTCTAAATCGTGACCCATGTGCACCATTTGGTTTATGGTGAATGTGTGGTTAATTGGTTTAACTTCTTGAGCAATAATAGGTCCTTCATCAAGGTTTGCGGTCACGTAATGTGCAGTAGCACCAATAACTTTTACGCCTCGTGCGTGTGCTTGATGGTAAGGACGTGCGCCTTTAAAGCTTGGCAAGAATGAATGATGAATATTAATAGCATGCCCTTGTAGCTGCTGGCATAAATCATCAGATAAAATTTGCATATAACGGGCGAGTACTAATAAGTCGACATTTTTCTCTTTCATTAACGCTAATATTTGCGCTTCTTGTGCGGCTTTAGTGTCTGGGGTGACCGGTAAGTAATAAAAAGGCACGTCATGCCACTGACTTAATGACTCACAGGTTTGGTGATTAGAAACCACTCCTACAATATTAACTGGCAGAGCACCTGACTTCCACTTGGTTAATAGTGATACTAAACAGTGATCATCTTTTGATACTGCCACTAATATATTGGGGAAATCTTCACGCTTTCTTAGTTGGTATTGCATGGTTAAGGGTTTAGCTAACTCGTCCATTGCTTGCAAAAACTCTTGGCTAGATACGTTTAAATTTCTGTCATCAAAAGCAATGCGCGAGAAAAAAGTTTCAGTATACGGGTCGCTGTACTGTGATGTTTCGGTAATAAAAGCGCCGTGAGCAAATAGGCTTTGCGAGACTTGTGCTAAAACGCCCGTATTATCAGGACACTGCAATGTTAAAATATAATGGGTAATACCAGACATAAATAACCTAAAGATAAAATTTTATAGTTTCATCATTAGATATTTTTAAAGGGATTACTAGCGTTTTCATAGCCCTTATTGCTATAAGTAGCTAAACAAACGTTATAGTGAAAGCGCTTAGTTATTTTTATTAAAACGTGTTATTGAGATAGCTTATGTTTATTTTTGATATAAAGTTGTTCAACTTTTTCACGTGCCCATGGTGTTTTGCGTAAAAACTTTAAGCTTGAGTTAATGCTCGGGTTGTCAGTGAAGCATTTAATTTTAATTTCTTTACCGAGCGCTTCAAAACCAAAGTAGGCTTCTAGGTCGGTAACTATGGCTTTTAAGGTAATGCCATGTAGTGGGTTATAAGGTTGGTTATCCATGATGAGAAACTTTAAAAAATAAAACACAATAGGGTGAGTATACCACTATTGTGTTTAGAGTTTTATCAACTTTGCTTAGGCAAAGTGTTTAACTAATTCATCATGGCCGCCAATGTGCTTCCCATCAATAAATATTTGCGGCGTAGTGTCACCGTTACTAATAGCGCGCATCGCAGAAAGTGATGTGTTTTCGCCGAGTACTAGCTCTTCATAACTTAAACCTTGCTCAGCTAATAACGCTTTAGCTTTAGTGCAGTATGAACAACCTGGCTTAGTAAACATGGCTACGTTAGCTTTTGGTAATGCCTCAGGGTTAATAAAGTTAAGCATAGTATCAGCATCAGACACTTCAAACGGGTCGCCTGGTAAGTCTGGCTCAATAAACATTTTTTCAACAACGCCATCTTTTACTAGCATTGCATAACGCCAGCTGCGCTTACCAAAACCAATGGCTTTTTTGTCAACTAATAAGCCCATGCCGTCAGTAAAGTCACCATTACCATCAGGAATAAAGCTAATGTTGTTAGCGTGTTGGTCACTTGCCCAAGCGTTCATAACAAACGTGTCGTTTACTGATACACAAACGATTTCATCAATACCGTTTTCAAAAAACTTAGGGGCTAATTCGTTGTAACGAGGTAAATGAGAAGATGAGCATGTTGGCGTGAATGCGCCAGGCAATGAGAAAACAATAACGGTTTTACCTGAGAAAATTTCCTTGCTGTCACGTTGGCTCCAATCATCTTCTGCTCTTATTGGAAAGGTAACCGATGGTACTTTTTGACCTGTCATATCTTTAAACATAGTGTGCTCCAAGGTGGTTTAAAATGTTAACTCTAATAATTAACTTGGGACTATTATGTTGATATTCAAGTTAAATATAAAATTGTAAATACCATTCATTACGATAGGTTTTACCTATTGATGAGCGGTTTAATATTTTATTCAACACATAGACCAAGCCGATAATGTTTTTTGTCTTCAATTGTTGTCTTTACTCATAGTGGCTAGCTTAGTTTAGTACGCTATAAAGAATAAGATACTTGTAGCAGCGATAAATAAGTATTAAGGGTTTGCTAGTAAGCACTACTGCGTGATAAATTAGCGATATTAAAGTTGTATATACAATTTGGTGGCACCGATGAATTCAAGTTACACAATAGATAAGGGTAGCATTGGCATGTTAATTAGCATGCCACATAATGGCCAGGCAATTGCTAGTGAAATAGCGAACACTATGACCGAAACTGCAAAGCAGGTTCCTGATACTGACTGGTATATGGACAAACTCTATGACTTTGCTCTTGAGTTAGGGATTAGTATTATTAAACCTAAATATAGTCGTTATGTTATTGACTTAAATAGAGATATTTCCGGTGTTAATTTATACCCTGGTGCCAACAGTACCGAACTGTGCCCAACCACAGCCTTTGATAATAGCCCGTTATATTTACCGCAACAAACACCAAGTGAAGCTGAAATAAGTCGCAGAATTGAGCAATATTGGCAACCTTATCATCAAGCAATAGCTACAACCTTAGCTGAAATGAAACAAGAGTTCGGCAAAGTAGTTTTATTGGATGCCCACTCTATTTTGTCTCACGTGCCTCGCTTTTTTGAAGGGCAGCTACCAGATTTTAACTTTGGTAATGCTGATGGTAAAAGCTGTAGTGATGATCTTATTGAAAAAATTCAACAGCTTGATTTGTCACCATACACCAGTGTTGTTAATGGTCGCTTTAAAGGGGGCTATATAACTAGAGCTTATGGCGACCCGGCTAATAATATTCACGCTATTCAGTTAGAGCTGTCGCAACATACTTATATGGACGAGCCAAGTGATCATTATAATGAAGAGAAGGCTACTCAGGTAAAGCTTAAATTAGCGAACTTTGTTAAATGCTTGGCTAACTTTGCCAAGTAAACCTTTAGATATAGAAGATAATAATGAAATTATACGCAGACAATATTTTGTTACAGGGGGGTTGGGCAGAGCAGCAAACCCTTACCATTGAAAACGGTATAATCACTGCTATTGAGGCAGGTTTTGTTGAAGGGGCCGAAGTTGCCAAAGGGGCTGTTATCCCCGGTATGGTTAACTGTCACTCTCATGCATTTCAGCGAGCATTTGCTGGTTTTAGCGAGCAGGGCAGCGAAGGACAAGATAGTTTTTGGACTTGGCGAAAAATTATGTATCAATTTTTAGCGCAGCTAACTGAGCATGACGCTAAAGTGATCGCTAAACAGCTTTATATAGAAATGCTTAAAATGGGCTATACCCGTGTTGCTGAGTTTCACTATCTTCATCATGAAATTGATGGCAGTTGCTATGAAAATACTAGTAATTTAGCTAATAGCTCTGGCTTAAGTACTATGGCTGAATCAATATTTAAAGCGGCAAGCGAGTCTGGTATTGGATTAACCATGCTGCCGGTGTTATATCAATACAGCGGTTTTGGCGCTCAAGCAGCTAACGATGGCCAAAAACGTTTTATTAATTCTACCGAGCAGTTTAATCAATTAGTGACTGAGTGTTTTGTCTTAAGTGAGCAGTACGCTAATACGAACGTTGGTATTGCGCCACACTCATTACGAGCGGTTGATAAACAGTCGTTAACTGAAGCTGTTCAGCATGTGCGTGCTTTAGATGCCAAAGCGCCTATTCATATTCACATTAGTGAACAGCAAAAAGAAGTTGATGATTGCTTAGCGCATTATGGGAAACGTCCAGTACAGTGGCTACTTGATAACGCCTCACTTGATCAACATTGGTGTTTAATCCACGCAACGCATATTAATGAAGATGAGCGAAAAGGTATTATTGCAACTAAAGCTATTGCGGGGATTTGCCCTACCACAGAAGCAAATTTGGGCGATGGTATTTTCCCAACGACTGAATTTTTAGCCGAGCAAGGCACCTTTGCGATAGGCTCTGATAGCCATATTTCAGTTAACCCCATTGAAGAGTTACGTTGGTTAGAATATGCACAGCGCTTAATTAAACAACAACGTGCTATTTTAGCGAATAACGAGCAAGCCTCGGTAGGTCAAAATTTATGGCAGCGTGCAGCACAAGGTGGCGCTCAAAGTACCAATGCTAATACAGGCC
The DNA here is from genome assembly GCF_018860755.1 of Colwellia sp. D2M02. Taxonomy (GTDB): domain Bacteria; phylum Pseudomonadota; class Gammaproteobacteria; order Enterobacterales; family Alteromonadaceae; genus Colwellia; species Colwellia asteriadis. The sequence continues at coordinate 86,634 of NZ_JAHKPW010000058.1, forward strand.
TTTTAGCTGTCGGGATGCAAGCTGATTTAGTCGTGCTAGATGGTCGTAAAACGCAATTGTTTGCTCATGATAATAAACACTTACTTGATAGTGTTATTTTTGCAAGCCAGCAAAGCCCCGTTTGTGATGTTATGGTAAATGGCCGCTGGGTAATACGTGATACTTCGCATAAACAAGAGCTAGAGAGTGCTGATGATTTTTCTCAGCTGTTAGCACGCCTTTCAAAACACTAGTTTTTTTACATACGAGTTAACATAAAAATTTATGTCAAAAGCCTTAACCAAATTACATTTGTTAAGGTTTTTTTGATAATGCATAACACTAAAACATATTGGTATAGTTAGAAATTACTTGGCAAACTTGTTTTTGATGTTTGAGATGTAGCACGATATCACGCGTCTCTGTTTGGCAAATATTATGATAAAACTCCTTAACATTTGCACGAGAAGAGGTAATAGACTTTACTTGCGCTATCTCTTCTGGAGAATAAGCGGTCATCTTAGGCTCTAGGTCTGTATATATTTTCTCAGCCTTTAAGCGGACTTTGGTATCGCTAAGCTCAGCAAACTGATCTAATAAATATTCCTTTTTTTGGTTATAAAAATTAGTCACTTCAGCGTTAGGATAAAAGTGCAAATAAATCGCAATGGCGACGATTAAGATCAATAATTTTTTCATACAATGTCTTATAATATTGAGTAAGTTATTATGTTATATTAATTCAGTGATTTAGGGCAATTAATTTCCTGTTACGACTGCCTAGTCAATAAAAGCACTAAAACAAAGTGTATCACTCATTTATCAAGGATTTATCGTGAGAGCAAACGACCAATCATCCTCATCGTCAAATAAGAGCAAAGATAATGCTGTATCACAGCATATTCCAGTTAAAAATATTAAAATACACGGGCAAAAAAATACGGGCAAAGATCGTTACAAGCCGGGTGACCAAATTTATGTCCGTAAAGTCTCGGGCTTCTTTCAAAAACTAAGACAGCGCATGAATATAATCTTTTTTGCGGTGTTTGCGATTATTCCGTGGTTGCAATATAACGGGCAACAAGCGGTACTGTTTGATATTACAGAGCAGCGCTTTACCTTGTGGGGCTTAACATTATGGCCACAAGATTTGACGCTTTTAGCGTGGATTTTCATTTTTAGTGCCTTTTTACTGTTTTTTGTTACTACCTTTTTAGGGCGAGTTTGGTGTGGCTATATGTGTCCGCAAACCGTATGGACCTTCATTTTTATTTGGTTTGAAGAAAAAATAGAGGGCACAGCTAATCAGCGTAGAAAGCTTGATAAGCAAAAAATGAATGCGAATAAGTTTATCAGAAAAGCTTTAAAGCATAGTGCTTGGCTATTTTTCTCGCTATTAACCGCAATGACCTTTGCCGGCTACTTTTCTCCAATGCAATCGTTGTTTATTGATACCTTCACTTTTAATACTTCTTTGGGGATGGCAGGTGTGCTCGCCTTTTTCGCGTTGGCAACATACGGTAATGCAGGCTGGATGAGAGAAACAGTTTGTTTACACATGTGTCCTTATGCGCGTTTTCAATCAGCAATGTTTGATAAAGACACAGTAACGGTTTCTTATGACGCAGAGCGTGGTGAAGGCCGAGGTGCACGCGGGCGCAAAGAAGACCCTAAAGCGCTGGGCTTAGGTGATTGTATTGATTGTAACTTGTGTGTTGAGGTTTGCCCTACCGGTATAGATATTCGTAATGGTTTGCAGTACGAGTGTATTAATTGTGGTGCATGTGTTGATGCGTGTAATGGTGTTATGGATAAAATGAATTATGCTCGAGGGCTTATTCGTTATACCACCGAGCATGAGTTGAAGCATAAGAAGGTACATGTAGTACGCGGCAAGTTAATTGGCTATGGCTTGTTACTGGTGATTATGAGTAGCATGCTGATTTTAGAAGTGGTTAACCGTGTGCCGCTATCATTAGACATTATTCGTGATAGAACAGAGCTAGCCAAAGAAAACTTTAATGGTGAAATTGAAAATGTTTTCACCTTGAAAATATTAAACATGTCACAAACCGATAACACTTATAAGTTGTCGGTCAGCGGGATAGAAAATACTCAATGGCATGGAGCACAAGAAATTACGGTTAAAGCAGCAACCGCATCTACTTTGCCAATTAGTATTTCAGTTGACCCTTATGATTTAAAAGGTTACATGACAGATATTACTTTTACCGTAGAACAAATAAATACCGACTCTGAGGTGAAGGTTGCGCAAGAAAGTCGCTTCTTCAATAAACGTTAATGGCAGTATTTAGTTTTGAGTCACTATCACCTGATTTGATTATTGACGGTTTAGAAAGCGCAGGGTTTACGGTTGATAGTGGTTTGTTGGCGTTAAATAGCTATGAAAATCGTGTTTATCAATTTCATGATGATAACTTAGTTAAATACGTCACTAAATTTTATCGACCTCAGCGTTGGCAGCTAGCGCAAATACATGAAGAGCATGACTTTTCATTTGAGTTGGCTGAAGCTGAATTACCGATTGTTGCGCCACTTAAAGTTAACGGTAAAAGCTTGTTTGAATACCAAGGTTATCATTTTGCGGTATTCCCTTGTCGAGGCGGTCGCATATTTGAAGTTGATAACTTAGACCAGCTTGAATGGATGGGTCGCTTTGTAGGGCGAATTCACGCAGTGTCAGCGCAAAAACCATTTGTACACCGACCAAGTTTTACTTGTGATGAAATGCTGCTTGGGGCTCGTGAACAAATAGCGAGTTCGGGTTTTGTTAGCCAAGGCTTAGTAAAACCATTTTTTACTATTTTAGATCAAGTGATTACTGTTGCGACTGAGCAGTATCAACCACGTAATCAAATTAGGCTACATGGTGACTGCCATGCAGGTAATATTTTGTGGCGTGACGAAGGACCACACTTTGTTGATTTAGACGATTGTCGAACGGGTCCTGCCATTCAAGACTTGTGGATGATGCTCTCGGGTGACCGACAAGATAAATTGTTACAACTTGATACCCTATTAATGGGTTATGAAGAGTTCTTTACGTTTGATAATAGTGAGTTACTTTTGATAGAATCACTACGTACTATGCGTGTGGTTAATTATATGGCATGGTTATGTAAACGCTGGTCAGATCCTGCTTTTCCACAAAATTTTCCTTGGTTTAATACCGAGAAATATTGGGAGCAGCAAATATTAATGCTTAAAGAACAAATGTCGGCATTACAACAGCCACCGTTAAGCTTACAAAACTTTTAATCCGTTATACTCATAAGTTTTATTGGGAGGCAAACCTTAGTAAATAAGCCTTGAGAGTATAGTTTGATAAAAGCTTTGCGGCAGGCAAAAAAACAGAGTTAGTAATATAAAATTAAGACAATAAACTAACATAGATTACATTAAAGAATCCTTAGGAAGTAAAATGAATAAATTTTTCAAACCGTTTTTAGCACTATTAGTACCATTGTTTGCTGTTTCAATTACTGCTTGTGCAGAGCAATATACTGAAGGCAAGCAATATACGAAAGTTAATGAAACTATCTCAACTAAAAAAGAAGTACGTGAATACTTCTCGGTATATTGTGGACATTGCTTTAAATTTGAACCATTTATGCATGACTTAAAAAAGAGCTTGCCAGACGGTACTACGTTCGAACGTAATCATGTCGATTTTTTACCTGGTGCGAGCCCTAAAATTCAACAAATATTAACTAAGGCGACTGTTGTTGCTGAACAATTTGATAATACCGATAAACTTATTGGTGCGCTGTTTAATTATATTCATGTACAGCGTGCTGTTATTACTTCTGAAAAAGACGTACGCAATATATTTGTGCTTAATGGCGCCGATGGTGAAAAGTTTGATAAGTTAATGAAAAGTTTTAGTGTTAATAGCCAAACTAACTTATTAAAGAAAAAACAAGAAAATATGAGCGCTAAACGTGCGTTAACTGGCGTGCCTACTATTATCGTTAATGGTAAATACCGTGTTAACCCTAAAGAATTAGATACTAGTAACTTTCAAGAAGACTATAAGAACCTTGTTAAGCACCTTTTAACATTAGATTAATAGTTAAGTTACTTAGGTAAATGTATGACCTATAAAAGCGCGATACTATCGCGCTTTTTTTATACTCTTAATTTAGCCTTTAAATTCTAAAATGGTCACTACAACTTCTATTGCTTTACTATGACGGTAAATCTTAAACACTAAGTCGGTATTAGGTGGAGTTTCTGCAATAATATCTAAGGCTTGGTTAATGCTATGAATAGGTTGATTGCCTATTTGATAAACAATATCACCAGCTTTGATGTTAGCAATATCTGCAGGGCCATTTTCAATCACTTCGCCAATAACAAAGCCACCAATATCTACGCGGTAATTATCAACAGAAATGCCTAACCAACCTCGTACCACTTTACCGTTTTCAATAATCTGACGCATTACTTTATAAGCGAGTTGATAAGGAACAGCAAAGAAAATCCCTTGAATATTAAGTTGAGGATCAGATTGAGTAAATTTACGTGAGTTAATGCCAACCAGTATGCCGTTGCTGTTAATTAACGCACCACCTGAGTTACCTTCATTAATAGCAGCATCCATTTGTAAAAACTCTAAATAGCTGGTGTTACTTAAGCCATTTCGCCCTGTGGCGCTAATAATACCTTGAGTAACGGTTTGACCTAGATTTAGTGGGTTGCCGATAGCTAAAACGATATCTCCCGCGAGTGAACTTTGATTAGGCTTTTGCGCTATAACGGGTAAGTTGTCGGCGTTTACGCGCAATACAGCTAAATCGGTATGTTGATCAAAGCCAATGAGTTCCGCAGGTAATAGTTGTCCGTCTTGTAGAACAACTTTAATAAGATCAGCCTGCTGAATAACATGTAGGTTAGTTAAAATAAAGCCTCTTGCATCCATAATAACACCAGAGCCTAAGCGGGTGCTTTTACGCGCTTGCCTACCGTACCTTGGGTTAACCTCTATCTTTTCAGAGTAAATGTTAACCACAGAAGGGCTAGCGATACTTACCGCTTTTGCAAAAGATAAGGGAGCTTGCTCGCTATTATCACTTTTAAAAAATGTGCTGATAAAAGCACTACTATGTAGACCTGGTGCAATACTAGGAAATAGTATTAATAACAATACAGCTAATGCTACACCATAACTAATACCGCTAAGTATATATTTTAATAACGAAAATAATTTCAAAGTACAACTCTTTTTAGTGAGTGATTAATGTCAGAAGTGTAACACAAAAAAAACCGATTACTTGACCTGTATGGTCATCATAATCGGCTTTTCTAATTTATTGCTACCGATAATTATCGGCGTTTTCAACTTAGCGAATCATTAAATATTGGGCATGGTTATCACGAATGATATTTAACGCTAAAACCCCATCCTTGTCTTTTAGATAATCACGTAATTGCGCAATATTTTTAATACGGCTACGGTTAATACCTGTGATTAAATCTCCTGACTTTAACCCTGCCATTTGTGCAGGAGAGCCTTGCGCTACCTCTTCAATGATAATACCTTTGTTGTTTTTATCATTTTCAAGTTTTGCACCTTCGAGCATACGGTGAATACTCTCTGCTGCAATATTACTGCCTTCAGATTGTTTTAATTTCACGGTAAAGGTTTTCTTATCACCATCACGAATAACGGTTAATTTAACCTTTTTATTAGCGCCGATTGAGCTTATTTTTGCGCGTAACTCAAAGAAGGTACGTATATTTTTACCGTTAAGCTCAACAATAACATCACCTGCTTTTATACCAGCTTCATCAGCTGCTGAGCCAGGAACAACTTGTTCAACAAAGCTACCTTGGCTGCTTTTAAGTTCCATTGCTTGCGCAATGTCATTATTAACACTACGCCCAGCAACCCCTAAAATACCGCGGCGTACTTCACCAAACTCAATAATTTGCTGAACTAGGTTGTTCATCATATTACTTGGAATGGCAAAGCCAATACCAACATTACCACCACCTGGGCCTAAAATAGCGGTATTTATACCAATAAGTTCACCGCGTAAGTTCACTAAAGCGCCACCTGAATTACCACTATTAATAGCCGCATCGGTTTGAATGAAATCTTCAAAGTTTTCAATATTTAAATTGCTGCGACCTAGCGCACTGACAATACCCGAGGTAACGGTTTGACCTAAGCCAAATGGGCTACCAATAGCAACGGTGAAATCGCCAACACGTAATTCATCAGAGTCAGCTAACTTAATTTCACTGAGTTTATCGGCCTCAATTTGTAATAATGCTATATCACTTTCAGCATCACTACCGAGTTTTTTAGCGGTTAACTGACGACCGTCTTTAAGTGTAATAAGAATTTCATCAGCATTTTCAATAACGTGATTGTTGGTAACAATGTAGCCTTTATCGCTATCAATAATTACCCCTGAGCCTAAACCTCTAAAGGGGCGCTGTTGTGCTTGGTTAGGGTTACGATTACCAAAGAAAAATTGAAAAGCCTCTGGTACATTCTGCTGTTTGACTTTATGGGTACCTTTAACGGATATGCTAACAACAGCCGGTGTGGCATGTTCTAGCATTGGCGCCAAACTTGGCATGGTTTGTCCATCTACAGAGGTTGGCCATGCGGCAACGGCAGGTAAACTAGAAAGTGCCATGGTTGAAGAAAGTAAAGCGGCACTTATTGCAAGGGATAGTTTTTTCATAATTAAGCGTTCTCCGAAAAATTAACAACTGGATGATTACTAGGTCAAACAGCAACCTAGTTATTACACCCTGAAATAGACTAAGCAGAAAGGCTTTAGTTCAGTTTTCGCTACTTTGCAGTTGTAACAGTTTGTGTATTATCTGCAAATAAACCACTCGGGTTTCCTGAGTAATCTAGCGGGGCTTCAGTAACTTCTTCTTGAGATTTACTGTCGCCTTTAGGGTGTCTTAAGTTAGCCGTTTGTGCCAATTGTTGCTGTGTTTCAACCGAGAAAAAAGGCATATTTTCTACATCAACATGAGTTGCTTGTTGTAACAGCTGTGTACTCTCATGCATTTGCTTCATAGCCGTTTGGCAGGTGCTATTCATTCGCTCTAACAGTTTTGCTGAGTTGGCTAAATGGTCGGCAACGTCTAATTTATATTGCTCTAATGCAGCTTCACTTTTAGTCGCTTGATCAACTAACTTACGTTGCTCTTTACTTGATGAAGAAAGCAAACGGTTGGCAAAAAAACCAATAATACCACCTGCAACTAATGAGGCTAAAATGATGAGTTCATTCATAAATGTACCTTACCTTGTTTTAGAAAAATGAGTGAAAAAATAACATTATACCCATTCCCTGTATTTTAGTATGTAAATTGCGAGTTAATGCAACCAGGGAACTAATTTAATGGACTTGGTATTATGATAGTTTACAATACTATCAAGCGTATTTGCTCATTATTTCTCTGAGTATTTTTAAGATATCTTGGCAAAATTTTCGATTTCAAGCGAAAAGATTATCAGTTTTACATAAAAATAGGTTTTATATGATCCCACTTTCACCTCTTGATAAATATAAACAAGATTTACTTAAAGATGATTTTCTTTTTGATGCCGCACAAGAAAATGCAGTAAAGCATTTACAGCGCTTATTTGAAGATTTGCAGAATAAGCCTGTGGAAGTGGCTGGTTTTAAAAAAATCATGAGTCAGTGGAAAAAAATTTACAGCAAAGCAGAAGTTAAGCCTATCAAAGGGGTTTACTTTTATGGCGGTGTTGGTCGAGGAAAAACCTATTTAGTTGATACATTTTTTGACTGTCTACCTTTTCAAAATAAAATGCGTGTGCATTTTCATCGCTTTATGCACAGAGTACATCAAGAGCTAAAAGGGCTTTCAGGGCAGTCTGATCCATTAAAAATTATCGCGAAAAAATTCTCAAAAGAAACACGGATCATTTGTTTTGATGAATTTTTTGTTTCAGATATTACTGATGCGATGATTTTAGGCGGTTTGTTTGAAGAGTTGTTTGCGCACAACGTAATTTTAGTGGCAACTTCAAATATTGTTCCTGACGAGTTATACCGTAATGGTTTACAGCGAGAACGTTTTTTACCTGCAATTCGTTTGATTAACGAACATACCGAGGTGGTTAATGTTGATAGTGGCGTTGATTACCGTTTGCGTACTTTAGAACAGGCCGAAATTTATCATTATCCGTTAGATGATAAGGCGACTAAAAATTTGCAACATTACTTTAAGCAACTTTCTAGCGAGAATGCCACTGTTGGGCAGAGCATGGAAATTAATAACCGTGAACTGGAGACGGTTATGCTAAGTGATGGCATTGCTTACTTTGACTTTGCAGTGCTTTGTGAAAGTGCCCGTAGCCAAGGCGACTATATGGAAATAAGTCAATTATGTCATACGGTATTATTAGCTAATGTTAAACAAATGGGCGTTGACAGTGACGATAGTACCAGGCGCTTTATTGCTTTGGTTGATGAGTTTTACGAGCGTCACGTTAAACTTATTATCTCAGCCGAAGTTGCATTAGAAGCGTTATACAGTGGTGGGCGTTTAGCCTTTGAATTTAAACGTTGTTTAAGTCGCTTGCAAGAAATGCAATCTCACGATTATTTAGCAAGTGAGCACTTACCTTAACGCTATTTCACTTTATAGCCATAGCAGGTTAGCGGGTACATCCGCTTATGTAACCATATACGGTTTAATAGATATGGTTACAAATTGAAATATCAACAAAATCACTTTTTATTTGTTAAGCCGAGCTTAAATTAAGTAACCTGAACTCGGTTTAAGAAGTATTTAACAAATTGAAATATCAGCAAAAATTATTCTTCAGAATCTCTAGCTTGATAGTTTTTCTTAATTCAAGGTAAATTTCGCGTCAATAGCTGGCCTATTGCAAGTAAATTTAACGAAGAAGTTAGGAAAAATAGCTGCTAGAGAAACATTTGTTAAGCCGAGCTCAGGTTAACTAATATTACTGAGCTATAAAAAAGCCTTAATTGTACTGATTCAATTAAGGCTTTGTGTGTGCTTTATAGCTTAATACATTAAGGTATAAAGTTTGCGACGGTATTTGGTGGCAAGTAAATCTCCATCGGGCAATGACTTTAATATATCAAGTAATAACTCTCGGCTTTTTACCGCTGAATTACTGCCATCATCGTTAATAGTGCCACCAGCACGAACTAAATTAAACAGTAGTGCCAGTGCCTCTTCATTACGATTAACTTGGTTATACTGAGCAGCAAGTTGTTGCGTTAATACAGCATCGTCAGGGTTATTTTTTAACTGTGTTTCTAATGCTTGTATTTCAGGCGAGTTAGCGGCTTCGTCAGCTAATTCAAGCTTGGCAATTAGTGCTTTGTAATAGCTGTCTTGATCTGCCATTAAAATACTATCAAGCAGTGCTCTTGCTTCGTCATTTTTACCGCTTTGCAATAAAACGTCAGCGAGCACTAATTTAATATCTGCACGTTCATTGTTTTCTTGGTAAGCCTGACTTATGGCTTGTAGTGCATCAGCGAGTTTATTTTCAATTAAAAAAGTCTGTGCCTGTTGTAGTAATAAATCTTCAGCTTTAGGCAGGTATTTATCTAAAAATGCCGCAATAGTCGTTTCTTCTTGAGGGCCAGAAAGCCCGTCAAGTGGTTGGCTATCCTTCACTAAAATAGCGGTAGGTAAACCTTGAATACCAAATTGCTGGGCAATTTGACCTTGGCTTTGACAGTCAACACTTGCTAATAAGATATGATCTGTAAAAGGGGCTACTTTAGTGGCAAGCGCATCGCGCAACGTAATACTCTCAGGGACTTGCTCAGCCCAAAAGCTAACTAACACAAGTTTGTTTTTTGATTCATCAATAATAACTTGTTGAAAATTTTCTAGGGTGATTTCAATCATATTTGTATTCACGGTATATCCCACTTATGGTTTCGTTTAGTCTCTATATGCGTCTATATAGCAATTTCTCAAGGGAAGTCACGGTTAAAAGTTTAGTCATTAAGCTAAAACAAACCACAATAAACCAGCACCTAAAATTAATCGATAAATAACAAATGGCATCATGCCGACTTTATTCACTAGAATTAAAAAGTAATGTATACAAGCATAAGCGCTAATAAAAGCGAGTAAGCTGCCAAGCCCCATGGCATACCAATCTACACCTTCTGCTGAAAGTATTAATTTTAAAGTAAGGTAACTACCTGCCATGGCAATGGCTGGAATTGAGAGCAAAAATGAAAAGCGTGCGGCGTTATCACGGCTTAAGCCAAGCATTAAACCAATTGTCATGGTAATACCTGATCGTGATGTGCCAGGAATAAGGGCAACCGCTTGCGCTAAACCAATTAACATAGCGCCTTTTAACCCTAATTTTTCGAGTGGTTTATGTACTTTTCTATGGCCGGCTTTTACATCGGCAAAGCCTAATAAAAAGCCAAACAGTAATGTGGTTGCAGCAATAACTAATGCAGAGCGTAGATGCTCTTCAATAAAGTCTTTGCCAAATAAACCAAATAAGCCAGCAGGTACTGTGGCTAGAATAATCCACCAAGCTAATTTACCATCGAAGCTTGCTTGGCTGCTATTGACTGCGGGGCCTATATTAACCGTACCTAACCAAGCAACGGTCATTTCACCAACCTCTTTTCTAAAATAAAGCACGACGGCGAGTAAACTGCCAACATGTACGGCAACATCAAAGCCTAACCCTTGATCTTGCCAGCCTAGAATTTGAGATGGCAATATTAAATGTGCCGAACTTGAAATAGGTAAAAATTCAGTTAAGCCTTGTAGTAAAGCTAAGATAATAATTTCTAAAGTACTCATTTAGCGTCGTTGTCCTTTAACTCGGTGATTGGGTAAATAGGGGGGTAATTTTTATTAAATGTAGTTTTTACCAACATGGCTCAATAATAGCTAGTTGCTGGCTTTTTTTGTCGTAATTTTGCCATAACTCGTGGTAGCTTTTGTTTAAAATAGGGTGCAATAAGTTGGGAGCTACTTGGCTTAATGGCCATAAAACAAAAGCATTGGTTGTTATTTCTGCACGCGGTAATTGTGCGGGGTGTTCGCATATTAAATCATCAAAAAGTAATAAATCTAAATCTAATGTTCGCGGACTAAATTTTTTCGCATCAAAGCTACGACCATTAGCAAACTCTATTTCTCTTAATGTGGTGGTTACTTGTTCAATATTTTTATTGGTTTCTATGCCAATCACCATATTATAAAAAGCAGCGCCACTAAAACCAACAGCTTTACTTTCGAACAATGAAGATAAGGTTAATGTGCCAAAAGCTTTAGTGAGTGCTTCAATACCTTGCTTTACATTCTTTTCACGATTGATGTTGCTACCAAGTGAAATGTAAATAGTGGCCATTAGTTATATTGACCACGTTCAATTTCAACACCTACCGTTTGCGTATTATGCACTGCACCGGGTTTACCAATGCTTAGCTTTAACCAAGGAATCTGGTACTGAGTCATTAAAAAGTTAGCTAAACGCTCTGCTAAGGTTTCAATTAAGTCAACGGGGTTTTCATTAGCAAAACGCTCAACGGCAAGTGAAATATCCGCATAATCTAAGGTTTTGGCTAACTCGTCATTTTTTGCTGCTGCGGCAATATTCCAACCCATGGCTAAGTCTATTATTAAGGTTTGCTTTATTTCTTTTTCCCACTGATAAAAACCAATCGTTGTTTGTATGCTCAAACCTTTGATGAAAACTTTATCCATTATTGCTCTCTAGTACTCTTTATCGGTAATCGTGCCATAGTCATACAAGCTTAAACGTATTATTAGTTTGACTATATGCTCTAATTAATTATATTTTTACAAAATAAACGCCGAGTTTACCTGTGTAACTGTAGAAAAACTAGCGCAGAACAAGATAGAATAATAAATGTCGAAACTTTTTTAGTTTACCCCTTTGCCTTAACAGATATTTAGTAACGGATTTCTCATATATGTTGATATTAACGCTTGCCATGATTATTGCGGCCTATTTAATAGGTTCAATTTCTAGTGCAATTTTAATATGCAAAGCGTTAGGCTTACCTGACCCAAGAACTTTCGGCTCTAAAAACCCTGGCGCAACTAATGTGTTGCGTATATCAAATAAAATGGTAGCACTAACGGTGCTGATGCTTGATGTATTAAAAGGCACTATTCCGGTATGGGGCGCTTACTTTTTAGCGGTTGAACCTTTGTATTTAGGCTTTGTTGGTGTAGCTGCTTGTTTAGGGCACATGTACCCAGTATTTTTTGGCTTCAAAGGTGGTAAGGCAGTTGCTACTGCATTAGGCACTTTGCTTCCTATTGGATTTACTTTAGGAGCCTTATTAATGGCAACATGGCTGGCGGTAGTTAAGGTAACTAAGTACTCAAGTTTAGCCGCTATTATTACGGTGTCACTTGCACCGATTTATGTCTATTTGCTTAAACCTTTATATGTTTACCCTACGTTAATGCTCAGTGCGCTGATTATTTTTAGGCATCGTGCGAATATTGCTCGATTATTAACAGGTACAGAAAGCAAAATAACTCATAAAATTTAAAATTTGATTTTTTTTGCTTATATTTCAATTTGTTAAATGTCTCTTAAGCCGAGTTCAGGTTAAGTTAGCTGTAATAAACAACTCACTTAACTCTCAACTGACTAATCTTGTTTTACTGGTGGCAATGAGTCGAGTGACCAGCGAGGGCTAGCCTTAAAGGTTAAATCGGCATCAGTACCTGATTTTAAGCGCTGCATACCTGCATAAGCGATCATAGCGCCGTTGTCGGTGCAAAACTCAGGGCGAGGGTAGAAAACACTACCACCAAGCTTTTTAGTTGTTATTGCTAATTTTTCTCTAAGGCTGGTATTTGCGCTGACACCACCGGCAATCACCAAACGCTTTAATCCTTCTTGCTGTAAAGCACGTTTGCACTTTATTGCCAGAGTATCAACTACCGCTTGTTGAAATGCATTAGCAATATCTGCGTGGGTTTGTGCAAGTTCATCTGCTGATAAATTAGTGCATTCTTTGCGAACTAAAGTACCTGCTGCTGTTTTTAAACCGCTAAAGCTGAAATCTAAGCCGGGTCTGTCGGTCATTGGGCGAGGTAATTTAAAGCGACCAGCAACACCTTGTTCTGCCATTTTAGATAATGCAGGACCGCCGGGGTAATCTAAGCCTAGTAACTTAGCTGTTTTATCGAATGCTTCGCCGGCAGCATCGTCTACCGACTCACCTAATAGTTTGTACTCGCCAATAGCATCAACGCGTACCAACATAGTATGTCCGCCTGAAACTAATAATGCGACAAACGGAAATTCAGGAATATCATCTTCTAACATCGGCGCAAGTAAATGACCTTCCATATGATGTACTGGCACCGCGGGTAAATTCCAACCGTAAGCTAAACTGCGACCGATAGAGCAGCCAACAAGTAAAGCGCCAACTAATCCAGGGCCTGCGGTGTAGGCAACACCGTCTAAATCTTGTGGAGTTAATTGAGCGTCAGCCAGCACTTCTTTAATTAAAGGGATTGTTTTGCGGACATGATCACGCGATGCTAATTCAGGCACAACTCCACCGTAATCAGCATGTACCGCTATTTGGCTATAAAGGCGATGTGCCAAAATACCTTGCTCATCATCATAAATAGCAATACCAGTTTCATCACAAGAGGTTTCAATACCTAAAATACGCATAACATTGAGCCTTAGAAAAAAAGAGAGCGGCGATTTTACCTGTCATTGCTCTTTTTCTCCAGAATTAACTCAGTAGATTGATAAAATAGCCTTTACTTTATACTCTCGTTAGCAGTAGAATACGGCACCAATTTTTGATAGAGCGGGTGGAGATGAAGCAAATATAACTAACTTAGCGTTAAAACTAAGGGAAATGAGTTAATTTTGCGGGAATCAATACCGATTTTATAGATACATACTAAGGTAAAAAGTACATGCCAGTAATTAAAGTAAGAGAGAACGAACCATTTGACGTAGCATTACGTCGTTTTAAACGTTCATGTGAAAAAGCAGGAATCCTTTCAGAAGTTCGTCGTCGCGAATGTTATGAAAAGCCAACTTGGGAACGTAAACGTAAGAAAGCTGCTGCGGTAAAACGTGCTGCTAAAAAAGTTTCTCGTGAGAACGCTCGTCGCGTTCGCATGTACTAAGAAATATCTTAGTATAGTTATCTAAGAGCTTGATTTAGATGTCACTTCTAATACAACTCAACGATGAAATGAAAGTCGCTATGCGAGCTAAAGACAAATTACGTCTTGGTGTTATTCGCATGGCGCTATCAGCTGTTAAGCAAGCTGAGATTGATCACAATACCGAAGCAACAGATGACAATGTTATTGCCGTATTAACCAAAATGGTTAAACAGCGTAAAGAGTCTATTAAAATGTTTAGCGAAGGTGGTCGTGATGAATTAGCTGAAAAAGAAGCTGCTGAAGTTATTGCTTTAGAGTTTTTCTTACCTCAGCCATTAAGTCATACTGAAATTAATGAATTAATCGCTAATGCAATTAACGAAACCGGTGCTAGCTCTATGGCTGACATGGGCAAGGTAATGGCAGTATTAAAACCATTAATGCAAGGTAAAGCCGACATGGGCGCAGTAAGCGGTCAAGTTAGAGCAGCACTTAACGCATAAGTATTACTTTTCAAAGTATTATAAAAAAACCGCAAGTGCCTAGCACTTGCGGTTTTTGTTTTTTGAACACTAAATAACCTGAGTTCAGACTCAATAATTATTCACACAGCTAAAATAGCTAGCACTTTATCAGTGCTTTTTGTGTAGAATAGCCCAGTAATTTTATTTTTTTGAATGACTAATCAAGTATGGCCGGACGTATATCTCGACAGTTTATAGATGATTTATTAGCACGAGCAGATATTGTTGAGCTAGTTGATTCGCGTGTACCGCTCAAAAAAGCCGGTAAAAATTATCAAGCCTGTTGCCCTTTTCATAATGAAAAATCCCCATCGTTTACAGTAAGCCAAGATAAACAGTTTTATCACTGCTTTGGTTGTGGTGAGCATGGTAACGCCATTTCATTTTTAATGGAGTTTGATCGTCTTGACTTTGTTGATGCTATTGAAGAGCTAGCATCACACTGTGGTATGGAGGTTATACGAGAAGAAAACACTACCAGCCCAGCGGAGCAACGCCGCCAACAGCAAATACATCAACAAAAGCAAGATGATTACGAGTTGATGTTACAAGTAAGTCGATTTTTCCAGCAGCAATTAAAAGTGGCGGATGATAAAGACGTTGCTATTGAGTACTTAAAAGGTCGTGGCTTAAGTGGTGAAATCGTTAAGCGCTTTGGCATTGGTTATATTAGTAATGCTTGGGACGGCATGATGAGCGTTTTTGGTCGCAGTAAAAGTGCTAATCAGCAATTGGTTGATTTAGGTATGGCCATTTCTGGCGAGCAAAATCGCCCTTATGACAGATTTCGTGGTCGTATTATGTTTCCAATACGTGATAAACGAGGTCGTGTTATTGGTTTTGGTGGTCGAGTGCTCGGTAATGAAAAACCTAAATATTTAAACTCCCCTGAAACACGCGTATACAGTAAAGGGCAAGAGCTTTATGGCTTGTATGAAGCCAAACAAGCGAGCAAAGATCTTAAACGTTTAGTGGTAGTAGAAGGTTATATGGACGTGGTTGCTTTGGCGCAACATGGCGTTGATTACGCAGTAGCATCACTAGGCACCGCAACCACTTTTGAGCAACTACAAACATTATTTAGAACGGTTAATGATGTTGTTTGTTGTTACGATGGCGATAAAGCAGGGCGTGGCGCTGCGTGGCGTGCTATGGAAAATGCTCTGCCATTAATGCGAGATGGTTTTTCATTAAAATTTGTATTTTTACCTGACGGTGAAGATCCCGACTCATTAATTAGAGAGCAAGGTAAGCAAGCTTTTGAAGACATTATTGAAAGCGCAGTTCCCTTATCAAAATTTTTATTTGAACAGCTAATGCAGCAAGTCGATATGAATTCATTTGAAGGGCGAGGCGCATTAGTCGAAATGTTTAACCCTTACTTAGCCAAACTGCCTGATAGCAACTTAAAGGATGCAATGTTAAATGATATTGCAAATAACTTTGGCACAGGCAGCGAGCAGTTTTTAACAAAACTCACCAAAAATATCCAACCAGAAAAGCCAGTACAAAAAGCTAAAACTAGCTCTAAAGTAACGCCTGTAAGACTCGCGATTGCCTTATTGTTAGAGCAACCCAGTATTGCTCAAAGCTTAGGGCACGTTGATGTGTTGCGCCCATTAACTATGCCAGGCATACCTCTTTTGATTCAGGTACTTGAAATTTGTTTAGACAAGCCCAATATAAAATCAGCACAGCTATTAGAATTTTTTAGAGATACAGAGCAAGGTAAGCAACTCGCTAAGTTAATGTGCTGGCAACATCATATAGAGCCTGAAGCAGCACAAGATGTATTTTTAGATAGTATTGAAAAATTGCTGAATAATTTTGTTGAACAACGCACAGAAGTGTTATTGCAAAAAGCACGTCTTGGGCAAATGGATCATAATGAAAAGCAAGAGCTGCAAGCATTATTGAATGCTTAACGAATAAATTTTTATTAAGGCTGGATTTTATAGCTTTTGACGCTAAAATTAAGCAGTGTATCTGCTGGTAACTGCTCAAAAAATTCGCTATAATTTCCTGCTTTATTGTGTGTGTGGTATTTGTGAAAGACTTCTCATTTGCACATATTTATATTCCATATTTATAATTCATAGGTGGACACTCGTCAATGGACAAAGCCCCTCAATCTAGACTTAAAGACTTAATAACCAAAGGTAAAGAACAAGGTTATTTAACGTTTGCGCAAGTTAATGATCATCTTCCACAAGACATAATCGACTCAGATCAAGTTGAAGACATTGTAAGTATGATCAACGATATGGGTATTCAAGTATTTGAAAGCGCACCAGATCAAGATACCTTGATGATGAGTGAAGCGAATACCGATGAAGATGCCGCTGAAGCTGCTGCTCAAGCACTTGCCACAGTTGAAAGTGAAATTGGTCGCACAACTGACCCTGTACGTATGTATATGCGTGAAATGGGTACGGTAGAACTATTAACCCGTAAAGGTGAAATAGTTATTGCGAAGCGTATCGAAGAAGGTATTAAAGAAGTACAACGTAGTGTTTCTGAGTATCCGCCAGCGATTAATTACCTCCTTGAAATGTGGGACAATTATGAAGCTGAAGAATTACGTTTAACTGACATTATCACCGGGTTTTTAGACCCAGATGCTGAAGATGATGATATTGCTGCTGCAGCAACACATGTAGGATCTGAGTTATCTAAAGAAGACTTAGAAGACGAAGATACCGAAGACAGCGACGAAGATGACGAGGATGAGGAAGAAGAAGATACTGGTCCTGATCCTGAATTAGCGCGTGAAAAATTCACTGAATTGCGCGTAGCACATGAAAATGCCACCAAACTGATTAAAGCAAAAGGTCGTGGTCATAAAGACGCACAACTTGCTGTTGATGCGGTTGCTGATGTATTTAAAGAGTTTCGTTTAATTCCAAAATTATTTGATAAATTAGTCGTTAACATGCGAAGCATGATGGACAGATTACGTGTTCAAGAACGATTAATTATGAAGCACTGTGTTGTTGGTGCTGGCATGCCAAAAACAACTTTCATTAAGATCTTCCCAGGTAATGAAACGTCAAAAGACTGGTTTGAAGCAGAAAAAGCTGCAGGGCATAGCTACTCAGCCAAACTAGGCGACATAGAGCTTGATGTAGAGCGTTGTATTTATAAGTTAAACCAAGTTGAAGAAGAAACATTCTTAAACATTCACGGTATTAAAGATATTAACCGTCGTATGTCAATTGGTGAAGCAAAAGCACGACGTGCTAAAAAAGAAATGGTTGAAGCTAACTTACGTTTAGTTATTTCAATTGCTAAAAAATACACTAACCGTGGCTTGCAGTTCCTTGACCTTATTCAAGAAGGTAACATCGGCTTAATGAAAGCCGTTGATAAATTTGAATACCGTCGTGGTTATAAATTCTCAACATATGCCACATGGTGGATTCGCCAAGCAATTACGCGTTCTATTGCCGACCAAGCAAGAACTATCCGTATTCCGGTGCATATGATTGAAACCATTAACAAGCTTAATCGTGTTTCACGTCAAATGTTACAAGAAATGGGACGTGAGCCTACACCTGAAGAATTAGCTGAACGTATGATAATGCCAGAAGATAAAATTCGTAAGGTATTAAAAATAGCGAAAGAGCCAATTTCAATGGAAACACCGATTGGCGATGATGAAGATTCACACTTAGGTGACTTTATTGAAGATGGTAGTGGTGAATTACCGGTAGATTCAGCAACTGCTGAAAACCTTAAAGGTGCGACTCACGAAGTGTTAGCAGGCTTAACAGCTCGCGAAGCTAAAGTATTAAGAATGCGTTTTGGTATTGATATGAATACCGACCATACTTTAGAAGAAGTAGGTAAGCAATTTGATGTAACACGTGAACGTATTCGTCAAATTGAAGCGAAAGCACTACGTAAACTTCGTCATCCATCACGTTCAGAGCAATTAAAAAGCTTCTTAGACGGTGAATAATACCTAGATAAAATACACTGTGTAATATTTAGTGTAAGTTATAAAAGAGTAAATTAGTTAAGCTAGTTTACTCTTTTTTTATGTCAGTATATAAAATGAAAAGCTGCTGTTTTTTAACCGAAAACCCTGTAAACTTTTCACCAAACTTATTGCTTATTAATAGAGTTATTATGTTACGTACATTAATCACGATTGCTTTTAGTGCTTTACTTGCCGCACCTGCCTTTGCGGCACAAGAAAACAACTTCGAAATAACCCCTTTAATAGGTTATCGCTTTGGTGGTGATTTTGATGTTACCAACAACAGTAAAACCTCTAACCTTAAATTAATAGATGAAGTGAGTTACGGCTTACTCACAGCTTGGAAATACGATAAATTTAGACAAGGTGAATTTTTAATTAGCCACTATCAAACCAACTTTTCCCAACATAGCGATTTTATTCCATCAAATGATGAACTAGGCATAACCTATGCTCATTTAGGTGGCAATGTTGCTATATCGCAAGGATTAGTGCCTATGTATGTTACAGGAGGCTTAGGCTTAACGTATTTATCACCACAAGATAGCCAACTTGACAGTGAAACTCGCTTTTCAATGAATATTGGTTTAATGACAAAACTGCCGATTACTGACAATGTAAATTTTCAATTAAGTGGTCGTGTATATGGTACTTTCTTTAATTCAGACAGTAGTATTTTTTGTGATCAAAACAATTGTTTAATTTCAATCTCAAGTGATATTTGGGTGCAAAGCGAGGTGAATGCCGGTATTTCTATCGCATTTTAAAGTGTAATAAGCCCACGAGTTAGCTTATTTGCTTAACAAATAAGCTAACAGTAAAAAAGAATAAAATATTTAAAGCTCTTTAGGTGACAATAAAATAAAAAATGCTTATACTGCTCGCGCTTTAGTAAATCTTTCTGTTATTTATATACAGCCTGTACAAGACTTATTATTTCAATCTAAAAGATGGCCCCTTAGCTCAGTTGGTTAGAGCATCCGACTCATAATCGGCAGGTCCCCTGTTCAAGTCAGGGAGGGGCCACCATTTTAATTGACCTTCTTTATAGTCCCAAATAATTAACACTATTTACCCTGCTTTATGTTGATGACAATAGTTGATACTGAATAGTTTTATATAACAGTCCATTGATATACACCTCCATTTCATAAGTACCTGGCTTATCACTACCCTGAGTTTTCATAAAGATCGCGCCTTTACCGTTAATTTGCATTGTTTTTCCCATTATTTTTTCAATATCAATCTCTTCAGGGAGAATGTGTATTGAGCCAACAGTGAAGTTTTCAGTGCTATTTTTTGAGATTATTACGCCGTATAACGAGTCTTTACCTTGTGTATTAATGGGTATCGTCGTCGTTTCTTTGAAGCCGATAGGCTCACCATATTCATTGTGAAGTACTAGACCAAACTCAAGTTTATAGTCAATTTCTGTTGCCCAAGTGGGTAGTTGCATTAGGTATAGGCTGATTGCTAGTAGTAAATATTTCATAAAATTCTCCTAAATAAAGCGTTTTTTGTTGAAATAAAGAACAATAAAACTGATCAGTGCTAAGTAGATGGTTTTCGGCTCAGGAATTGGGGTGATCAAGTCTCCTGGTGGTATTAAGCCTTTAATTTCATAGGTTATTTTGGTTTCTATTGCACTTTGAAACTCGCTAAATGTTGCTGGCGCTAATAAGAAAGCGTTGTCACCGGCGACTACGCTATTGGTGTATTGGTCAATAACTCTTTGATTGGTCGTGATAACGATGCCGTTGATTTTGTCAATACCGGCAGCTAAGGCATCAGCGCTGGCTGTACTAGGTGAGCTACCACTGTTGTTTGTGCCATCCCCTGATACATCAATCACCTGAGATAAGCTTTCAAATCCATTGTTTTCAAATTGCGAGTAGCCATAATTTATGGCGCTACCAATAGCGGTCATACCAGAAAAAGGTCTTGCTAGCGTGTCAATGGTTGCGGCAAAAGCGTCGCCAGTATCAGCAGAGTCTATCAGTGTCCAATCAATCATAATTTCTTGTTGATCTCTGCCAGACCACATAATCAATTGCACGGCTATTTTACCATTAATGCCACCAATAATGGCATTTTGAACATTGTCACTTTCAAATGCAGCTTTGTAACCTTGCATTTGTAAATTGTATTCACTGTTGTCGACACTGCCTGAAATATCAATAAGTAGCTGTAACTCAACGTCAACCATTTCAATGGCGAGTACGGTCGAGCTGGCTGATAACAACAGAAGTGAGAACAGCACACTAATTTTATTCATGAAGCACTCCCACACAGGTTTAAATTATTATGAAGGGGGTGTTACATTTTTAATGCCAACTTTTAAAGTGCTGTTAATATTGACTTTTATTTTAATAATTACTTTTAATCTAATTTAATTTGCAAATTGCCATAGTGAGATGTTGCAAAGTGCAACAGTTAACATGCTTGTTAGTAGGGAGATGTTGTACTTTTTACACTGTTTTTTTTCAAGGTTTTGATTTTTATTGTTATATTTTTTATTTAGCACAGTTGGCTACTTAATTGCTTTGGTGTAAGTGAACTTTAAAACATTGAGGTAGATATTATGAGAAGTGCTACATATCGCAAAGACAGATACTTACATGGAAGTTCAGAAAAGAAAGGAAGAATCTATTTGATGCTCGCTTTATTTATTTTAGTGTTACTTGTTTTAACGGCTACTTTTAGTTGGAATAAAATGAGTGTACTTAACGCTAAAGTTAATTTTCACAGCGACACAATTAAGTTATACGAACAAGAATTATCGGTGCTTAGAACCATTAATCCTTACCAAGGTAGTAGTAATGAATTAGTACAAAACGCAATTAATCATTCAGATATTTTTCCTGGTTGGGTAACACGTGTTTATCCAATTCCAACCTCGAAAAATGAATTAAATCAACAAAGTGATTTCGGCTCGTTTGTAATGAACGGTACCCAGTTTACTTTAGCTAGTCATAAAAGTTACGGCATAGAGCAACCGACCAAAAGTATGTATAGATTAAGTGGTTTGTTACCGAGCTTAATAAAAGGGCGTCATCAAATAGGTGTTGAGTTCAATTTTGCCAATGAGGTGGAAGAAAGATCTAAAACACAAATGACAAAAATTGGCTCGTGTTTTGCTCAAATTATTGTTAACCATAAGCGTGTGATTGATAAGCGTGTCAGTATGGCTAGTCGCTTTGAAACAACAAGAGTTGTAACAGGTGAGGTTGAGTTAGGAAGAGGGCTGTTCCCTATTGATGCGGTAATTTATTGTGACGAACGTTCAGACTTTAATGATAAAGATGTGCAAATATCATTTTCGTTTAGAAACCCTAGCCAACAGCGTTTAACCAATAGTAGTAATGCCATATTTCATATTTATAGCCCTAAAATGGTGGCCTCACTTTAGCTAACAACGTTATCTAGTTTCGGTTAGTTAGAGTTCACTGAGACTAACGGAAATTTCAAGGTGAATGCAGTACCTTGGTTAATTTCTGAATTGGCCGTTATCGAGGCATTATGTTTAGTTATAATGGCATAAGAAACAGACAAGCCAAGGCCGGTACCTTTACTATCTGCTTTGGTGGTATAAAAAGGCTCGAATATTCTCGTTACTGTTTCTTTTGCCATCCCCATACCATTATCTTTGACGATAATAATGGCTTCATCAGGTGTATTTAACGTCTTAATTGTGAGAATGCCTTTTTCTGGCATGGCATCAATGGCATTGATAAATAAATTAACAAATACTTGTTGCAGTTGACCGAAGTTACCGCTGATGAGTAATTTTTCACCATCGTGTTCTACTTTCACTTCATGCTTATATTTAATTTTGTTGGCAATAATAGCAAGTGAGGTATTAATTATTGTCACTAGATCTACTGTAGAAAACTCATCGCTACCTTTTTTCGAAAATTGCTTTAAATTTTTTACAATATCGGAAACTCGGCTAACACCATTCAAGCAAGCTTCTAATAATTCTTTGCTATCTTCTTTGAGATAAGCGAGTTCTGTTAGGTCAACACTTTTTGAGTTATTAGCGTCTACGCTCTGATTTATTATCTGCTCATATTGGCTAATATAATCCTGCAAGGTTTCTAAATTACTCGACAGGTAGCTCAACGGGTTATTTATTTCATGAGCAACCCCTGCGGCTAGTTGCCCCAAAGAAACCATTTTTTCATTATGCGTTAGTTGTTGCTGTGTTGCCCTAAGCAGTTTTAAGGTTTGTTTTAGCTTAGAATAGTTACTAGAGAGCATTGTTTCGGTAGAGCGCTTTTGTACTATGCCGGTAAATTGGTTGGCAGCAATTTTCAACGTATGTTTAAAATCATCACTGTAACAATAGTGCTCAACATTAATAAAAATATTTTTATGGGCATCATTGTGCTGATTAACACGTAAACTTAATAACAGTGGTGCTGTCATAAATGGAAACTCTTGATGGGCATCTTCAGAGAGTATTGACCTAATCCATTTTGAATTATCTATCGGGGCTATTTTACTGAGTATTTCTTCCGTCGAAGCTTTTATTGCTAATAGAATCCAGTCATTTTGATTTTTATTAATGGCAACCGCGTTGAGTAACTTTCCCTTTTTATAATCAGCAATAACCGCTGTATCTTGACCAATTAACTGTAGTACATTTTCAACAAAGAATTTACTTAACTCTTTTATCGATTTATCTTCAATATTTTCACGGTTTAAAAACGATAAAAACTGTAATTGAATTTGCCGGATCCTTGCTGTTTCATAAGATGCTAGCAACTCCTCAGTGGCCGTAAACTGAGTACGGTTAATAGAGGCTACTTTTTCTTCAAGCATCTTTCTAGCTGTCTTCTCTCTAGCGAGCGCCTTTTGGAGTAACTCAATATGCTCTTGGGGTGAAATATTTAGGTTTCGATGTTGATCAGACAATAGTCATCTCCACAGTGAACACATTTCGACTGTGATATTTGTACCGGCGTGTTGAAATGCTTAGCGGCGCCAAGAATAAGTCCTTCTGCAAAGTAACACATTCCCCTTTTTGATACATAACGCATCACCAAAATATTCTCTTTAGGGCTGTCATAAAAAAAAGCTGGCGTGTAAGCTGCAGGGTCGGCTTTTTTAACTTCAACATGAATAACATCATCTACCGCTTTTAGAAAATCAAATAAGTTATCAACATTGCTAATATGCTCTATGGTTAATGAAAATAGTGTTTGAAAAAAGAAACAACCAAAACTTCGCTGAATATCATTAGCTGTGCAATCTGTTAGGTTTGCAAGCTCATCTAGTAAGGAAAATAATTCCTGATCTTCGTACGTTTCGGAGCCTAAATAAATGCCATTACTTTCTAAGGCGGTATTTTCGATAACCTGTTGCCATATATGTAAGCCATACTCTTGCTCTATGTAGGCTTCAAATCCATTAAATACACTACCTTTCATCTTAAAATTCCGTCTATTTTTAAATAGGTTATACTCATTAATGTAGCATAAATAATAATAAGGGTGCTAAGAGATATTTAATTATAATCTCGTGGTTGTTTTCACGGGTAATACCGAACAATTGATGAGTAATAGTACTAAGGGTAAGGAGATATAATGCAAGCAAAGTTAATGATAGTGGACGATGAGCCTGAAGTATTAAAGGCACTTCAACGCTTTTTAAAAAGACACTTTGAATTACATTTGTTTTCTGATGCTATATCTGCGTTAGCATTTTTAGAACACACCCATTGCCACTTAATTCTTTCTGACATGCGACTACCCCAGATGAGTGGTGCAGAGTTCCTTGCTCAGGCAAGTAAAATATCGCCAGCGAGTAAGAAAGTAGTATTAACGGGTCATGCGGATATTGATGAAGCAAAAGCGGTGGTTAATAACGCTAATATTTCACGATACTTTACTAAACCTTGGCAAAACCAAGAGTTATTATCAGGGCTGTCTGAGTTAGTCGCTCTTTATAATCAAGAGCAAAAGCATAAAAGAGCGGTGAGTGCATTACGTGGCTCTAATGTACAACTGAGCATGACCAAGAAGGTCATGAATAATACTATTCAACACATGCTTGATGAGCATCTTGAAACGAATAAAAACGTTGAAAAACTTGCGCACTTTAACAATGAATTAACGGGCTTTTCTGCTAGGTTAATTAACCTTTTAGTTGAAGATAGTACAGGGCACAACTACCGCATTGCACAGCAGGCTAAAATGATTGCTAAAGCGCTAGAATTGAGCGACCAAGAGCAAGAGGGTGTTTATTTAGCTGGGCTTTATTATGCTGTAGGTGTTATTGGCTTGTCTGATGAGATAAAACACCTCAATAGAAGTCAAATGACCTACACTCAAAAGCAACAGTGGTTATCGGTACCAGAGTTAAGCGCTGAAATATTAGCTGACATGGAATTACTGCAACCTGCGGCTACTATTGTGAAGCACCTGTTTGAGCATGTTGATGGCTCAGGTTATCCCGATAAGCTACAAGGTGAACTTATTCCTATGGGATCAAAAATATTAGCGTTAGTCATTTATTACGACCATATGCTTATGGGGAAAATATATCCTTACATTCCAGCGCAAGAAGAGGCATTTATTAAGCTCAAATCTCTGGTAGGTAAGGTATTCGAGCATAAGGTTTTTAGTGCCTTTGTTAAGTTATTGACAACACCAAACCATGAAACCTTCGAATTTGCTATTAGCGTAGATAAAATAGGGGCGGGGATGACGGTTAGTCAAGATTTATTCAATCATAACAAACAAAAACTAATCGCCAAGAACGTGGTGCTAACGCAAGCGATGATTGATGGATTAAAGCACTATCAAGAAGTCAGGGCAACGCCTGTTATTGCCTATGTTACCTGTGTTCATCAATAAAGAGTTCGGTGTCAATATGAATGATAATTTACCTGTTGTTGTGCTAGTAGATGATGAGGTCGAAATTCTTAATGCCTTAAAAAGGGTGATTAGAAAGTTTGAATGTAATTTAGTTATCTTTAGCGATCCAACCGAAGCACTAAGCTTTATTCAAGACAATGAAGTTACCATTATTTGCTCTGATCAACGTATGCCTAAACTTTCCGGAAGGGAATTACTAGAAGCCACTATGGTGGCGTGGCCAAGTAGCCAGCGTATTATGCTCAGTGCGTATCAAGACTTTGATAATATTGCTCAAGGTTTTAATGACGGTACTATTCAGCGTTTTATAGCCAAACCGTGGAATAATAAAGAGCTTGAGGCGGTTTTTACCCAAGTGCTGGGTGTTAGCGATAACTCATCATCCAAGCCATTTGGTAATATGATTGGTATGAGTGAGGCCATGCTGGAGCTGTTTCGATTAATAAAAGCAGCAGCAGGCGCTAATGTGCCAATATTTATTCATGGTGAAACCGGTACTGGTAAAGAACTAGTCGCGCAGGCTTGTCACACTTATAGTCATCGGGCTGCCGAGCCATTTGTGGCATTAAATTGTGCTAATTTATCTGAACATTTAATTGAGTCACAACTATTTGGTCATAAAAAAGGTGCATTTACAGGGGCGATTAAAGATCAGTCGGGTTATTTTGCTCATGCAGCAGGTGGTACTATTTTTCTCGACGAAATAACGACTTTACCCCTAAATTTACAAGCTAAACTGTTAAGAGTCATTCAAGAGCGTGAATACTTACCTGTGGGCGCGAGTCGTCCTTTGCCGTTTGATGTGCAGGTGGTTTCTGCCTCATCGACTAGCCTATCTGATGCAGTTGAAAAGCGTGAATTCAGAGAAGATCTTTATTATCGCTTAGCCGTAATTCAGCTGAAAATCCCCAAGTTATCTGATCGTGGTGATGATGTTGTCGTTATTGCTCAGCATTTTCTTACTAAATACGCTAGCTTGCATAGTAAAGACTTTATCGGACTTGCAGATGATGCAATTAGCTATATTAAAAGCTTTTCTTGGCCAGGCAATGTTAGGCAATTAGAAAATTTACTACACGGTGTTATTATTTTAAATCAAGGTAAATTAATAACCAAAGCAATGTTATTAAAGAATATGGATGAACACCTTTATCAATTAGTGAGTATACAAGAAACTGATTTAGCGCCATTACTTACATCAGTAACAACAGATGATATTAAGCCGCTAGCTGAAGTGGAAAAGCAATTGATTTTATCAGCTATAGCGAAATGTGATGGTAATATTGTTCAAGCATCTAAACTATTAGAAATTAATCCTTCTACTATCTACCGGAAAATGAGTAAATGGTAAGTAATTAGAGAATTATCACAAGTAGTAATGTGTTATCTTTCGGTTATTCGCGCATAACATAAGAAAATAAATTCTGGAGAGGGAATCTAAATACGTGGCTATTGAAACGAATAGTGATCAACTATCAATCTATATTAATCAAATTCTTGCCGCTGCTGATGAGCATGAAATATCCGCCATTATTAGCGAGGCTGGACAAACATTTGTTTCTGAGCAGTTTGCGTTAGTTGTTGAAGCTATTCCTGCCGAAACACGTTTACTGGTTTGGCATACTTTTAGTGAAGAAACCAAGCTTGAAGTTTTTATTGATTTAGGCTCAGATACTCGTAAGTGGTTGATTAAGGCATTAGACGATGTTGATTGTTTCCAACTGCTTGAGCAACTTGATGCCGATGATTTATTAGAAATAGCAGAAGAAATACCTGATCGCTTTTTAACTTACGCGATAAAGCACCTAGACACTAAACAGCGCGCGCTATTTGATCAAGCACAGCAATATGACGTTGAGCAAATAGGTCACTGGTTAAATTACGATTACGTGAGAATTTCAAATACACTGAAAGTTGTTTCTGCGAAAAAGTTAATCAATAAAGGGTTACAACCTTTTACGGATGAATTTTATATTGTTGATAAAGCCAATGATTTAGTTAGCGTGTTAAATGTTAACAAATTAATGTCGAGTTCAGATGAAAGCACTTTAAAAGAGATTGTTGAAGAAAGTTTTATCACGTTAAATGGTAACGACAATATATATGAAGCAGCTGAAGCGGTCATTATTTCAGGAAAAATGTCGCTGCCAGTGGTGGACGATAATAATAAATTTATTGGTCGGGTTGATATCGAATCTGCTTACCAGCTTAGACAAGAACAAATTCAAGAGCAAATGAACCTCGCTGGTGGTTTAAGTGAAGATGAGGCACTTTTTTCTAGTGTAATGGAGAGCTCAAAAAACCGTGGGGTATGGCTTGGTATTAACTTGGCAACCGCATTTTTAGCATCATGGTTTATTGGTTTATTTGAAGCTACCCTACAAGAAATGGTCGCGCTAGCGGTATTAATGCCTGTGGTCGCATCTATGGGGGGCATTGCGGGTAGTCAAACATTAACGGTTATTGTTAGAGGTTTGGCTCTTGGGCAAATTACCTCAGCTAACCAAAAAGCACTACTGAGAAAAGAGCTAAAAGTTGGCTTAGTTAATGGCATTATTTGGTCGTCAGTAATCGGTATTATTACCTTTTTATGGTTTGACAATGTGATGTTAAGTTTAACGATTTTACTCGCTATTTTATTAAATTTAATTGCGGCCGCTTGCTCAGGAGTACTAATACCATCAATATTGAATAAAATGAATATTGACCCTGCTTTGTCAGGCTCTGTGGTATTAACCACAGTTACCGATATTGTTGGTTTTGTAGTGTTTTTAGGGTTAGGTAGTTTAGTGCTTTTATAGGTTACTTAGCTTTTTATTGACTAGTGTTAACCCTAACTCAAGTTAAGCGGGTATTTCACATTTTAGCTCAACGGTATTACCTTCGGGATCGTTAATGTAAATTGAATTCCCATAGCCTTGAGCACCATAGCGTAATGAAAAGTCATCAACAGCAATTTGGTGGCTTTTTAAATATGCAATTAAGTCAGCTTCTGTAATTGCTGCTATTTGTAAGCAAAAATGGTCGACATTGTTATTGGTTTTAGTAGGGGCTCCGCCGCCCAATGCACCAAGCTCGCTTGCAACGGTTACAATATCAATTAATGCGTTTCCTGCTCTGAGTTGAGTTAAGCCAACTTTAGCATCGGTTTGTCGTTCAACAGGGCAACCTAAGATTGTTGAATAAAAAAATAACATCGCCTCTAATTTTGTTGTTCTAAGCACGATATGATCAATACCAGTAATAGTTATCATGATGTTACCTTTCTTTAATGATTAGTGTGTTTTTTATGCGTTAAACGTTACTTTTTAAGCGTATTCCAATTTTGTGATCAACTTACGAAATTTGTTACATAAATAAGCAGAATTATACCGTTAAAGAGTAGTATTTTAGCTCACTTTAGATTAGATTTGCCGACCTTACTATACCCATTTATAAGAGCGCCTTATGTTAGAAAATACTCTCCCACAACTCGAACAGCTTATCGAAGCAATGATTGAAAAAAATGCTAGTTTGAAAGCCGAAATTAGTAACCTGCAACAGCAAAATGCTAGCCTAGCAGATGAGAATGAAATGTTACAACTTGAACTGCTTGAAGGTGAAGAAAAGCAAAAGCAAGCTCGTAGTGCGGTTGAAAATTTATTAGGTAAGTTACAAAGCGTACAAGAGCCTAGTTAATGTCTGCTGGTAACTCTAATACGATCAGCGTTGAAATTATGGGCAGGCAACATCAGTTTGCTTGCTCAGCTGAACAAGAAGAGGGCTTAAAGCAAGCCGCCAGTAATCTCGACTTTATGTTTAAAGATATTAAGCATAAAACTAACGCTGCTACGAATAATGAGCGGGCACTGTTAGTTGCGGCATTAAATTTAAGCTATCAATTACTAAGTGCTAGAAACGATATTGCAACTTATCAAGAGCAACATAACCGTTTAATTGATGTATTAAAAAAAGCGTTATAAATTTAATGTTTATTAGAGGTTTAGCCTGTTATCAGTAAAACTTTCGGGTAACAGGTAGCCTTCATTTTTTCTCTTCAAATATTTAACTCATTACTCTCAGCGCTTTCGTGTGTTTTTTACAGTTGTTCGTCAGGGCGTTATCAAGTAACGTACTTAAGTTGATTGATTTATCGGCAGTTGTGCGTGAATTATGTTCATGAGCATTGTCACTGTAAGCGACACACTATAAGATTAATTGTTAGGTATTTTTACCTCCATTTTTATATTCAGGATACTGCACTTTATGGCTGATGCCGTTTTAGAATTTAAAGGTACAAGCTTTACATTGTCTGTTATTCATCTTAGTACAGCCCAAATAGACGATATTCGCGATACTTTAGCTGATAAGGTGGCGCAAGCCCCGGACTTTTTTAACTTAGTACCTGTTTTAGTTAATATTGAACAACTTGGTGCTACGATAGATTACTCAGCCATTAAAGCGCTGGTTGAAGAGTTTAATTTTACCTTTGTCGGTTTTACTGGCGTTATTAGTAACGAGCAGCGTAAGCTTATTCGTGATTTAGGTTTTTCGTTTGTAAATGCAGCGAAAGCAGTTGTGGCAAAACAAGTAACGGCTAAAACACCAGAGCCTGAAGAGCGTAGTGCGTTAGCATCTGAATCTTTAGCTGAGCAAGTTGCGGCAAAGCAAATGCCTGTTGAGTCTACGTTATTTAGTGATAAGGTACACCGCGGACAAATTCGCTCAGGTCAGCAAGTTTATGCCAAAGGTCAAAATCTTGTGGTTATTGGCTCGGTTTCTGCGGGGGCTGAGGTAATTGCTGATGGTAATATTCATATTTATGGTGCTTTGCGAGGCCGTGCTATTGCAGGAGCTCAAGGGCACCAGCATGCACAAATTTATTGCCAAAGTCTTGAAGCCGAATTAGTGTCAATTAATGGTAATTATTGGCTGAGCGATTCAATGCAAGATCATTGGGCGACACCTGTTTATATTCATTTGACTGACACTGAATTGATGTCGTCAAAGCTAGTTTAATTTTAGTTATTTTTATGAGAAGGATATTCGGTCTATGGCACGAATAATTGTAGTAACGTCAGGAAAAGGTGGTGTTGGTAAAACAACATCGAGTGCTGCTATTGGTATTGGTTTGGCGCTTAAAGGCCATAAAGTGGTATTAATTGATTTTGATATAGGTTTACGTAACCTTGATTTGATTATGGGCTGTGAACGCCGTGTTGTTTATGATTTTGTTAATGTTATTAATGGTGAAGCAACGCTAAATCAAGCACTAATTAAAGATAAGCGCGTAAGTACTTTGTCAATTTTACCTGCTTCTCAAACGCGCGATAAAGATGCGTTAAATAAAGAAAATGTTGGCAAGGTTTTAGACGATCTTGCTAAAGAGTTTGACTATATTTTATGTGACTCGCCTGCGGGTATTGAGGCTGGTGCTATGATGGCACTTTATTATGCCGATGAAGCGATTATTACCACTAACCCTGAGGTATCTTCAGTGCGTGACTCTGATCGCATTATAGGAATGTTATCAAGTCGTTCACGTCGTGCTGAATTAGGCCTAGACCCAATAAAAGAGCACTTATTACTCACTCGTTATTCACCTAAGCGTGTTGCCGAAGGTGAGATGCTGAGTGTTGAAGATGTTGAAGAGATTCTTGCCGTGCCTTTATTAGGGGTTATTCCTGAATCTCAAGCAGTATTAAAAGCATCTAACTCAGGCGAACCGGTAATTTTAGATATTGAAAGTGATGCCGGTCAAGCCTACCAAGATGCAGTTGATCGTTTATTAGGTGAAACGGTTGACTTTAGATTTTTAGTTGCCGAGAAAAAAGGCATTTTCAGTCGTATATTTGGAGGTTAGCATGGCACTACTCGACTATTTTTTACGTAAAAAAGAAAAGCAAGTTGCCACAGCGTCTAAAGCAAAAGAGCGTTTGCAAATAATCGTTGCTCATGAGCGTAATAAAAGAAATAAAGAGCCTGATTATTTGCCACAATTAACTGAAGATATTTTACAGGTATTACGTAAATATATTCAGGTGTCAGATAAAAGCTTATCAGTGAACTTAGATAAGAAAGATGGCGATTTAAACGTATTAGAACTCAATATTGAGTTACATGATGAAAAATAATTATTAATGTGTATAAAACTCCCATAAAAAAAACCGCAAATTTGCGGTTTTTTTTATGGGAGTTTTACTTTTACGGGAGTTGTAATAATAGCTTAGCAATATATTAAAAGAATTAATAAGCGCTTAACTATTGTTAGGTTTGTTGTCTTGTTCAGCTAATTGCTCTTTAATTTTAGCTTGTTCAATACGCCACTTTTGTAATTGAGCATAGTAACGATCCCACACACAAGGGTTGCATGCGCCGCCGCCGCAACAGTCATCGTCAGCAGGTGGTGTTGGTTTTTCAATAAGTTCGGACATTAGGCACTCTTAGTATCATGCCATTGGTATAATAAAACAATTATGTATACACAATGGTATTGTCAGGTGATTACCTGTGTATATTAACAAAAAAGCCCTGCAATTGCAGGGCTTTCAATTTAGCGATTAACCAATAACGATTAATCTAACTCAGCTAATTTATGCTCTAAGTAATGAATGTTGGCACCGCCATTAACAAAACCTTGATCATTTAAAATATCTTGATGCAAAGTGATATTAGTTTTTATGCCATCAATGACTAACTCAGATAGTGCGTTACGCATACGTGCAATAGCAACGTCACGATTATCGCCCCAAGTGATTAGTTTACCAATCATAGAGTCGTAATGCGGTGGTACAGAGTAATCAGCATAAATATGAGAATCCCAACGTACACCTAAACCACCTGGTGGGTGGAAACGAGTGATTTTACCCGGTGAAGGAATAAAAGTACGCGGGTCTTCAGCGTTAATACGACACTCAATTGAATGGCCTGAGATTTTTATATCTTCTTGAGTACAAGATAACGGTAAACCTGCGGCAACACGAAGCTGTTCTTTGATTAAGTCAACGCCGGTGATCATTTCTGTTACTGGGTGCTCAACTTGAATACGCGTGTTCATTTCAATGAAGTAGAACTCGCCATTTTCGTATAAAAACTCAAACGTACCAGCGCCACGGTAATTAATCTCAACACAGGCATTACAACAGCGTTCACCAATTTTGGCACGCATTTCAGGGGTAATGCCTGGTGCTGGTGCTTCTTCTACAACTTTTTGATGACGACGCTGCATTGAACAATCACGCTCACCTAAGTGAATCGCATTACCTTTACCGTCAGCAACAATTTGAATTTCAACATGACGAGGGTTTTCAAGGAATTTTTCCATGTAAACCATATCATTTTTGAAGATGGTGCCGGCTTCTCTTTTGGTCAATGATATTGAGCTAATTAACTCAGCTTCGTTGCGCACAACGCGCATACCACGACCACCGCCGCCACCCGCTGCTTTTACAATAACAGGGTAGCCAATGCGTTTAGCGTGAGCTTTATTAAGCTCTTCATCATCAGTCAATGGACCGTCAGAGCCTGGTACACAAGGTACACCTGCTGCTTTCATTGCCTTTATTGCGGCAACTTTATCGCCCATAATGCGAATACTTTCCGCTTTAGGACCAATAAAAGCAAAGCCAGATTTTTCAACTTGTTCAGCAAAATCAGCATTTTCAGCTAAAAAGCCATAGCCAGGATGAATAGCAACAGCATTGGTTACTTCAGCAGCAGTAATAATTGCTGGAATATTCAAATAGCTATCAGGTGCTGGTGCTTTACCAATACAAATAGTTTCATCAGCTAATAAAACATGCTTTAGGTTTTTGTCAGCAACTGAATGAACAGCTACCGTTTTAATACCAAGCTCTTTACAAGCGCGTAATATTCTTAAGGCAATTTCGCCACGGTTGGCGATAACAACTTTATCTAACATGGAATAACCCTTTTTGGTTGGGCTTATTCAATGATGAATAGCGGTTGGTCAAATTCAATAGCATCTTCGTTTTGCGCTAGAATTTCTTTAATAACGCCAGACTTATCAGCTTCAATTTGGTTCATCATTTTCATTGCTTCAACAATACACAATGTATCGCCAGCATTTACATGGTTACCTACTTCAGCAAATGCAGGAGCATCTGGTGAAGCTGATGCGTAGAAAGTACCAACCATAGGTGAACGTACAATATGACCTGTTAATACAGGCGCTTCTGGTGCAGCAGCAGGGGCAGGAGCGCTGGCTACAGGAGCTGGAGCAGCTGGTGCTGCGTGCATTACTGGTGCAGCTTGAACCATAGTGCCACCACGGCTGATACGTACTGATTCTTCGCCTTCTGAGATTTCTAACTCGTTAATACCTGATTCTTCAACAAGTTCGATAAGTTTTTTGATTTTACGAATATCCATTGTAATACCTTAGTTCTGGTTGTTTATTAATTGATAGTAAGCGAAGTGTTACTCGCTGACTGTTATTGTTTGTTATTTCAAATTAGTTTTGTTTTTCTAACCACAGTGCAGCCGACTCTAGAGCATAGCTATAACCTCTAGCACCCAACCCACAGATAACTCCTTGGGCCTTATCAGAAAGGTAAGAGTGATGTCTAAAGGCTTCACGTGCATGTACGTTTGATAAATGCACTTCAATGAAAGGGATGGCAACTGAAAGTAGTGCATCTCTAATTGCTACACTGCTATGTGTAAAAGCAGCAGGGTTAATAATAATAAAATCTACTTTTTGATAGGCATCATGTATCGCGTCAATTAGAATATGTTCAGCGTTAGATTGTAAATGTGACAGTTCAATGTGCTTTTTTGCCGCTGCTTGACTTAACTCAGTCATTATTTCTATTAAACTTTTATGTCCATAGATCTCAGGCTCTCGCTTACCAAGCATGTTTAGGTTTGGGCCATTCAACACTAAAACTGTAAACTTTGCATTCATCTTCTGAAAAATATCCATAAATTGACGGTATAGTTCATAGTTACATAAAATCACTTAACTGTGAACCACAAATACGATGCAAGATCGAATTATTTTGTTATTGGCGAATATTATAGTGTTTTCGCAGAATATAGCAGCAAAATACTGGTCTAATCTCTTTGGTGGACACTTAATTGGAATTTATTTTTTTATTGGCTACACTTACTTTTGAGTGTTTATTATATTAGTATATTGATTTTTAAGAAATTTATTTGAATTATTGGATTTTCTTGTTGTTTACAAGGACAGTATTATTAAAACATACTCTTTAATAACCTTATTAATGTTCAGCATTTTTGGGGCTATACCGGCAAAAGCCGTAGAAGTTATCACTCATAAGTCGATAACTCAGCAAAGTCTGACAACATCACAATTGCGGCGTATTTTTACGATGCGCCAAACCTATTGGTCTAATAATAATGCGATCACCATTTTTGTCTTGCCAAGCCAACATCAATTACATCGTTCGTTTAGTAAAGAGCGCTTAGCCATTTACCCATATCAACTTGAACGTATATGGAACAAACTTACTTACTCTGGCTTAGGGGTTGCTCCGACAGTTGTTGACACCCCTGAGGCTTTGATTCAAGCGGTTTTAAATACCCCCGGTGCTATAGGGTATGCGAGCAAAGATGATTTAATTTTATTTGCGAGCGCGCATTCACTTGATACAAAGGAAGATGCATTACAGGGAGATACCACAGAAAAGGCTAAGCCTACTGATGGTTATAACAACCAAGGAGTGGTGCATGTTATCAATATTATCGACTAGTTTAAGAGATATTATGTCTAAATTTTTAATCAAGGTTGTTGTTACATGTAGTTTGTTGTTGTCGACACCGTTGATTGCCGAAGAAAGTTATTTTAATGCGCAAAAGTTTCAAGTACACGGCTTTGTTGCTCAAGGTATCATCGATGTTAATGGTAGTGATTTTGTTAACGATGACGGGGAACTTTCGGCAGAATTAACTGAAGTTGGAATAAATGCAACATATCAGCTAAATAGTAAATTACGTCTTGCAGGACAATTAGTGTATTTAGATGGCGGTAATCGATACGCAAAAGGCGCGCGAATTGATTACGCTTTACTTGATTGGTCTATTTATAATAATGACTTTTGGCAAGCTAATATGTACCTTGGGCGCTTTAAAAATAATCACTGGCTTTATTCTAGCTCTCGTGATGTTCCCTTTGCTCGTCCTAGTATTATTTTACCGCAATCGGTTTATTTTGATGGCTTTCGAGATATTGCCGTTGGTAGCGATGGAGCAGCGATAAAAGTAAGTCATAGTAATGATACATATGGTAATTTTGATATTAATTTAAGTTACGGTACTTCTCCTATTTCAGATGAGCAGGCGACTAATTTATTAAGCAAATTAGCGAAAGGAAAAGCTAAACAGGAACATGATGCTCAGGCAAGTTTTTATTGGCAACCCGCTTTTTCACCTTGGCGCTTTGGCGTATCGTTGCTCGATGCTGATTTTTCTTATGTGCAAGGCACACCAAGCTTTGATAACCCTTTTGTTGATAGTGATTTTACCTTTCAATTTTATACGGCTAATGCGCTGTATGAAGGTGAAGTATGGGAGTTCAGTAGTGAAATATACCAACAACGCTTTATTATTGATGGCTTTTATC
Source organism: Colwellia sp. D2M02 (assembly GCF_018860755.1). Taxonomy (GTDB): domain Bacteria; phylum Pseudomonadota; class Gammaproteobacteria; order Enterobacterales; family Alteromonadaceae; genus Colwellia; species Colwellia asteriadis. The sequence goes on from NZ_JAHKPW010000058.1 coordinate 122,751, forward strand.
AAAATGGTTTTCACGATGACAATGTTGGACAAGGTTTTTATGTACAAACACGCTACAAGTGGAACTCTGATTTAACCTTTCTAGCGCGTTTTGAAGATTTTTATCTTGATAAAACAGATAAAAATGGCAAGAAGTTAGAAGAGAATAGCGGTGGTTTAGTACCTTATTATTTCGGTTTTAATAAAGATATAACGCTTGGTTTATCTTATGACTTTACCAGTAATATTAGATTACGTATGGAGTATCATTGGGTGAAAGGCGCTGGACGATTAACACCGGTCGTTGTACCTAACCCTCGAATTAATGATTCTGAAGATTGGCAGATGTGGGCCGCACAAATAATGTATTGGTTTTAATCCGCATGATTAAAACACACGTAGAGTATTAATTTACATGGGTAATAAAAAAATTACAGAAAAGCGGTTTGTAGGGGTTTCAAGCAAGCTTCTGACGCTTATTATTACCACCTTACTGTTATTAGCAGTAGGGTTTTCTAGCTTATCATTTTGGCGACTGCAGGAAGACTATGCCCGATTTCAACAAGACACTATCGAGCAAGGGCAAGTACAAGTTGAGCTACACAATAGTATTTTAAGAGCAAAGTTAACGGTATGGCTCGAGTCATTTACCGATCTTATTCAACTCTCTGAGCACGACGATTTTTCTCAACTATCAAATCAATTAAGGCGCCAGTATGATGCCTTGCAGCTGCATTTTAATATTGAAAACATTTGGTTAGCTGATGCCGATCAGCGGCTACTTTATTCGACCGATATTCTTCCCTTTGAGGTAAAAGAAAATATAGAGCAAGTTTTGCGTTTGCAAGAGCCTAGTCACCAAATATATTGTCCTAATAATTGCCAATTATTACTTAGCTTACCTTTATTAAATAACAAAGGAGACACGGTTGTTGTTACCTTAGGTGCCTCTTTGGTTGATATGCTATTTGCCATTAAAACATCACTTAACCGCGACGTAGCCGTTATTAGTTTTAATACAAAAAATAACAATGTGGATTTAGCCAATAGTAAAATTATTTCTTCTTCTAATATGGAGCTTGTTGATAGTTTATTTCATAGTAACTTTACACAACCTAAGTTAGATAAAATGCTCGAACAAGGCTTGAAAATAGACCTGTTAGAATCAAGCTATTTGATCAATGTTTTACCTTTGTCAGAGCAAAAAGAGCAAGGTTTTTATCTTGCTTTAATTGATGATGTTAGCGCCTATAGGCAGCAGAATGAAGCATATCAGCAGCGTTTTATTATTTCATTGGCTGTCATGTTTATGGTGTTAGCTGGTTTTGTTTACTTTATTGCTAGCCCGTTCACGAAACGTTTACTTTTACTCTCTAATGTTCTGCCTTTACTCGCTCAAAAGCACTTTGACCAATTTAGACAAGCCAAATTTAAACGGCCACGCGTTTTTTCTGATGAACTTGATATTTTGTCAGACTCTGCGGTTGAGCTGAGTTTTGAATTAGAACAGCTTAACCTTGAGGTTGAACAAAAAACTAAAGAACTTGAAAACATTGCTATGTTCGATTTACTTACGGGTTTACCTAATCGAAATATGCTGAACTATCAGCTACGCAAGTCACTAGCGAGCATCACCCGTTTTCAAGGAGGGGTTGCGGTATTATTTTTAGACTTAGATGACTTCAAAAAGGTAAATGACAGTAATGGGCACAGCTCGGGCGATAAACTGTTAATGCAAGCTGCTCAACGTATTCGTTTAAGTGTTGGTAGTATTGATCTCGCTTCTCGATTTGGTGGTGATGAGTTTGTCTTAGTGTTAAGTAATTTAGCTAATATTGATGAGGCGATTGATGTCGCAGAAAAAGTATTGCTACAGTTTAAAGAGCCTATTCAGCTTGGTAGTAGCTTTTTTTATATATCAACCAGTATAGGTATTGCTTACACAGAGTCTCCGCAAGAAAAAGCTGATGATTTAATTAGCCATGCAGATATTGCTATGTATGAAGCCAAAGAAAACGGTGGTGGCCAATACCATGTTTATCATCAAGAGATGTTCCAGCGGGTTGCACACCGTGTAATGCTTGAGGGAGAAGTCAGGCAAGCACTTGCTAAACAACAATTTAGTTTAAGCTTACAGCCTCAAATTTGTGCGAAAAACAAAAAACTTTATGGTTTTGAAGCGCTATTACGCTGGCAACATCCTGAAAGAGGCATGATTTCTCCTGAAGACTTCATCCCTATTTTAGAGAACTCTCAACATATGATTGAGCTAGGTTATTGGATTATTCGTCGTTGCTTTGAAATTGCGATTGATCTGAAAGCACAAGGATTAAACGATGTTCGTATCGCGATAAACTTATCTGCAGGGCAGTTTATCGATGTTAACTTATCAACATTTTTACGTGACCTTCTCACTGAATTTTCATTACCTGCCGAGTGTTTTGAATTAGAGTTAACTGAGCAAACCTTAGTGAAAGATATGGAGCATACCATTGCGATAATGCAAGAGTTAAAAGAGATGGGCTTCACTTTTGCTATTGACGATTTTGGTACGGGGTATTCATCTTTAGCTTACTTGAAAAAAATGCCGGTTGATGTCATTAAAATCGATAAAAGCTTCATTTTTGGTATGCTGGAAAATCATTCAGACTACCAAATTATTACTTCAACTATTGCTATGGTTAAAAATTTAGGCTTAACCGTCGTGGCTGAAGGCGTTGAAACTAAGGCACAGCTGTTAAGTTTAACAGAAAATGATTGTGACATTATTCAAGGCTATTACTATTCAAAACCTATTCCTGAGAAGGAACTTGCAGCTTTTATTGATAAACAAATATTGTTTGGTTATTGGAAAATAAAAGTAGAGCACGAGCGTTTAGAAAAACGCTTATTAAACTAGCCTGATTAGCTAAAGAGCCATTAGGCAAACAGCTAATTCAGGTAAATTAATAAGCGCTTCATCATCAGTCTTTAACTACGTGCTATCGAACCTAATAGCACGCAGAGTTACTCACTTTATTTACTTAAAAGAATGACTCTATATGAGCGGTAAACGCTTTAGCGTCCATAAATCCGGTGGTACGCTGACTAGTTAACTCATTACCTTGTAAGTCAAAGAATAAAATAGAAGGTAGTCCTAATATTTTATAATGCTTAACGAGCTGGGCATTATCAGGTGAGTCAAAGTCTGTCATATCAACTTGTAACCATAAGGTATTACTTAATGCCTTTTGTACCTCTGTATCTGAAAAGGTATATTTTTCAAACTCTTTACAAGCAATACACCAATCAGCATACAAGTCTAACATCACAGTTTTTCCTTGCTGATTAGCTGACATTATTGCCGACTCAAGCTGCTCTTGGTTTTTTACTACCGTAAACTCAGGATGTAATGCCGCCTGTTGAGTACTATTGTGTGTATTTGGCATTACCAGTTGATAAGCTAAGTTAGCACCAAAGAACATCATTAAAAAGATAACTAAAGCGCGTACGCCGTACCAAAATCCTTTTTCATTTTGCGTTTGGGCATGGTTTTGATTAGTGACATAAAAATAAGTTGCGGCAGCTAAAATGAGTAATGCCCATAATGCTTGACTCGCGGCTTCTGGGATAAAACGCTCTAATAAAAACACCGGTACAGCAAGTAATAACAAGCCAAAGATATTCTTAATAATATTCATCCAAGCACCGGCCTTAGGTAGTAACTTACCACCCGAGCTACCTAAAATTAATAAAGGTAAGCCCATACCTAAACTTAAGGCATATAACGCAGAAGCGCCTAATACCACATCACCTGTTTGTGAAATATAAAGTAATGCGCCGGTTAACGGTGCAGTAGTACAAGGTGAAGCGACTAACCCTGAAATCACCCCCATCATTAATACACCCGTAATAGAGCCACCTTTTTGCTTATTGCTAAGGTTGTTTAGTTTATTTTGCCAGCTTGCTGGTAGTGCAAGATTGAACACTCCAAACATAGAAAGCGCTAGAAAGATAAATAAAACACTTAAACCAATAAGTACCGCAGGGTGTTGAAATACCGCTTGAAATTTAGCACCAGCAAGGGCTACTACTACGCCAAGTAAGGTATAAGTTACCGCCATGCCCTGTACATAAAAGAAAGATAGCGTGAACGCTTTTTTAGTCGTAAGTTTTTTACCTTGGCCAACAATAATCCCCGTTAAAATAGGGTACATAGGGAAAACACATGGCGTAAACGATAAGAGTAAACCACCCACAAAAAAGGCAATGAGTGTTAGCAATAAGCTATCTTGTTTTAGCATATCAGCTAATTGGTGTTGCTCGCTTTTAGTTGAGCTTGGTGTGTTATTGGCGCTATTTGAGTTATCACTAGTGTTATTAGTTTCATTGTCTGTTGCACCAATAGCTGATAACACAGCAGAAGAGCTACTTAATTCATTAGTAGCCTTAGTAACTTGGTCTAACATCACCACTTTACTTGTAGGAGGATAGCATAAGCCTTTTTCAGCGCAGCCTTGGTAAGATATTTTTATACTACCGCTGGCCATTGCCTCTGTAATATTTACGTCAAACTCAAGCTTATTGGTAAATATTTGCTGTACGCCAAAAAACTCATCTTCATGGCTTTCACCTGTAGGTAACTCTACCGTGGCTAATGTTGCATCGGTTGCTTTAAATTTAAATTGATGACGGTAGAGGTAGTAACCTTCACTAATATCAAAGCTAACTTTTAGTTGCTTACCTTGTTGATAAAAGTTAAAGATAAAGGCTTCATCGACACGTAAAAACTCGTCATCGTTACTGAGCTTTTTATTATCAAATAAGCTAGTGCCTGAAACATCAAAAATGGACTTTTGTGCAACAGCGCTCTGCGGTATTGAGCATACTAAAATAAGCATGCTAAGAAAAATAGCGGTTAAATTTTTCATTGATACTACTTTAAAGAATTAGAGATCCAGTTCAAATAATGCTCATCACCTTGCTGGATATTCAAAGCGATAATTTCTACAACCTCGTATGGATGTAGAGTGTTTATATGTTGCTTAATTTTTTCAAATTTATCGTTGCTTGTTTTTATTAATAATTGTACTTCAGTGTCGCAATGTACTTCATCTTGCCAACTATAAATAGAAGTGATGTTAGGTACAATATTAACGCAAGCTGCAAGTTTTTCACTAACCAAATGCTGAGCAATACCTTTAGCTACTTGCTCATTAGGGCAGGTAGTTAATACTAATTGATACATTTTGATATCCTTGTTAATGATATGTTGGCAATAGTATACCTTGATAATAGATAAAACCTTAAGGTGAATACTATTAAGCGCACTTGCCTTGAAAAAGACCTGCTTACCCCCATATATCTTACAAATAAAAGAGGATTATTTATGTTTCGGGTATTATTTTTACTATTTATCATCATTCCCATTATTGAAATTGCGGTACTTATGCAGGTTGGTGCACTGTTAGGTTTATGGCCAACGATTGCTATTGTTATTGCCAGCGCATGGTTAGGTGCTAAGTATGTACGTCAACAAGGTTTAGCAACCATGCAATCAGTGCAAACCAAAATGGCGCAAGGCGAAATGCCTTCAAATGAAATTGTAACTGGGCTTTTATTATTAGTTGCGGGCGTTTTGTTAGTTACCCCTGGTTTTGTCACCGATATTTTTGGTTTATCGTTATTAATACCTGCTGTGCGCAATTCATTGGTAGGAGCGGTGCAAAAAAATCTCGTTAGTGCACAAGTTGGTTCTAGTCCATTCTCAGGAAACGCGCACTTTTACAGTAGCCACTCAACACACACTAGCCAAGGTAATGTTTATGAACATGAGGTTCAAACAAGTGAGACATACAACACAAATGAGCCAGTAAAACCAATATCACATCATCAAGGTGAAACCCTTGAAGGAAGTTTTGAGAGAAAAGAGTAAAAAAATAGCTAAAAAGCTTGTGAAGTTTTTTTTAATCCCCACTTAGTTCTCATAAGTAAATTACTTAACAATACCAAACCATTCACGAAATAAATGCACAAACAAAGCATTTATTTCGTAAGTTATATTTTGAACACCCTTAGGAGATAAATACATGAGCATTCGCCCATTACACGATCGCGTAATCGTAAAACGTAAAGAAGTTGAATCAAAGTCTGCAGGCGGCATTGTACTAACTGGCAGTGCAGCTGAAAAATCTACCCGTGGTGAAATTATTGCCGTAGGTAACGGTCGCCTTTTAGACAACGGTGAAGTACGTGCATTAGACGTAAAAGTAGGTGACCAAGTGATCTTCTCAGAAGGTTACGGTGTGAAAACTGAAAAAATTGACGGTGAAGAAGTATTGATTCTTTCTGAGTCAGACATTTTAGCTATTGTTGAATAGTTGCATAAATTTTAAGGTCGCTTTTTACCTCAAAGCGACATAAGAAGTGCTTATTGACTCGTGTCAACTCTGTGCTTCTGCTTTGCTTTTAAGCGATATAGCAATAGTTAAATGCTGTTAAGTTTATCAGTTAAAGATTCATTATTTTAGAAATAAACAAAATTATAGGAATAAATAACATGGCTGCAAAAGACGTATTATTTGGAAATGACGCACGAGTAAAAATGCTTAAAGGCGTAAACATTTTAGCTGACGCGGTAAAAGTAACATTAGGTCCTAAAGGTCGTAATGTTGTTTTAGATAAATCATTTGGTGGTCCAGCGATCACTAAAGATGGTGTAACCGTTGCGAAAGAAATTGAGCTTGAAGACAAGTTTGAAAATATGGGCGCACAAATGGTTAAAGAAGTTGCGTCAAAAGCAAATGATGAAGCAGGTGACGGTACAACTACTGCCACTGTTTTAGCACAAGCAATTGTTAACGAAGGCTTAAAATCTATTGCTGCGGGTATGAACCCAATGGATCTTAAACGTGGTATCGACCAAGCGGTTATTGCTGCAGTTGCCGCATTAAAAGAAGCGTCTACGCCAGTAACTGACAACAAAGCAATTGAGCAAGTTGGTACTATTTCAGCAAACTCTGATGAAACTGTTGGTAAAATCATTGCAACAGCAATGGACCGAGTTGGTACAGAAGGTGTAATTACTGTTGAAGAAGGCCAAGCATTAACTGACGAGTTAGACGTTGTAGAAGGCATGCAGTTCGACCGTGGTTACTTATCTCCATACTTCATTAACAACCAAGAAAGTGGCACAGTAGAATTAGAAAACCCATTCATTTTATTGGTTGATAAAAAAGTAGCCAACATTCGTGAATTATTAACTACCCTAGAAGCGGTTGCTAAAGCCGGTAAACCACTCTTAATTATTGCAGAAGATGTTGAAGGCGAAGCCTTAGCAACATTGGTTGTAAACAACATGCGCGGTATTGTGAAAGTGGCAGCGGTTAAAGCACCTGGTTTTGGTGACCGTCGTAAAGCAATGCTTCAAGATGTTGCTACATTAACAGCTGGTACTGTTATTTCTGAAGAAATCGGTATGGAGCTAGAAAAAGCAACATTAGAAGACTTAGGTCAAGCTAAGCGCGTAATTATTTCTAAAGATAACACCACAATTATTGATGGCTTAGGCGAAGATGCCGACATTAAAGCACGTGTTGCTCAAATTCGTGGTCAAATTGAAGAGTCTTCTTCTGATTACGACAAAGAAAAACTACAAGAGCGTTTAGCTAAATTAGCTGGCGGTGTTGCGGTAATTAAAATTGGCGCGGCTACTGAAATTGCCATGAAAGAGAAAAAAGACCGTGTTGAAGATGCATTACATGCAACGCGCGCAGCGGTTGAAGAAGGTGTTGTTGCCGGTGGTGGTGTTGCCTTAATACGCGCAGCTGACGCAATTAAAGCACTACAAGGTGCAAATGAAGATCAAACACACGGTATTAATGTTGCCATTCGTGCAATGGAAGCACCGCTTCGTCAAATCGTAACTAACTGTGGTGATGAATCTTCAGTTGTATTAAACGAAGTACGCAACGGCGGCACAGGTAACTACGGTTACAACGCTGGCAACAGTACATACGGCGATATGATTGAAATGGGTATTTTAGATCCAACTAAAGTAACTCGTTCAGCATTACAATTTGCAGCATCAGTTGCTGGATTAATGCTAACAACTGAAGCAATGATTACCGATGCACCAGTAAAAGACGCACCAGCAATGCCTGATATGGGCGGTATGGGCGGTGGCATGGGCGGAATGGGCGGTATGATGTAATTTATGCTTGTCTAAATCAGTGATAACTTCGTTACTTCACAACTCGTTTAAGAAACACTAAACGTCGTTGTGAAGTGCCTTGTTCTAACATGATTTATTCGGCGCATAAATAGCATTAGCTACTTAACGCTAAAATATAAAAACCTGCTTCGGCAGGTTTTTTGCTTTCAGGGTAAATCAAAGCAAATAAACGTGAAGTGGAGAATAACCTCTATGGCTTGTTATTTGAAAAGTACTGTGAGAAGCGCCAAAAGTGAGTTTGGATAGACTCAATGCAAGGTAAACGAATTTTGTTAATACTTTGGCTCAGACAACAGCATTGTTGTGCCATATGCCGCTATCGCATTACCAAGACAACAGGAGGGAATATCCATCATATTGTTGAACGGGTAAAAGGTGGTAGTAATGAACTGAGTAACTTAGTGTTGTTGCACCCTAATTACCATAGGCAATTGCATAACTGCACGACCAGTTGGTATGGCAACTTTTGTTAGTTATTATGATGACTAGTCGGAGGAGTTTGGCTTCATCCTCTATTTGACTTCAACAATTGTTTAAAGGTGATTTAAATGAGTTATTTGAAAGTATTGAAGGATGTAAGGGGTAAAAAGCTTCCTCGGATTGTTACAGATAGCAGTTATGATAAATATTCACAATTCTGTTTTCTAGTGGAAAATAGCCTTATAAGCGCTGTTTGTAGTACTCCATTAAGTACAGGTATACCTGAATATTTGGATAGCTCTTTAACTGAAATTGGCAAGTTAAGTCTAGAACAGAAAAAGTTACCTAAAACGCTTTTGGCGTCATTGCCAGAAGGGGCTGGTGGCTTTAACTGGAACTTAAACGATAGGCTTTCAGTACTTAATACTACTGTAGGCATTGTCGCCATTTTAGTCACTGTTGTAGCAACTTTTTACATTTCGTAAAGTCGCTGGTCTGTACTTAAGTGCAGATTTAGAAAGGCTTGAGCTGTATGCGGGGAAACTCGCACGTACGGTTCTGAGCTAGTACATCTTGGGGGAGGGGGGATCACTAATGCTCGCTCCTTACCCGACATTTATGCTTGTCTAAATCATTGATTACTGCGTTGCTTTGTTACTTGTTTAAGAAACACTAAACGTCGTTGTGAAGTGCCTTGTTCTAACATGATTTATTCTGCGCATAAATAGCATTAGCTACTTAACGTTTTAAATTAAAAATCTGCTTCGGCAGGTTTTTTATAGAAAGGCTATATCTGGCTAGGATCTGTCAAGTTATTGGTTTTATCGAGGAACTTTTGTTCTGCGTTGTTTTTAGTCTTACTTATTATGGCGCTATTTATAGTGTCATTGGTGGAGTTATATATTTTTGGCGCCACGGTACGAAGTGGATAAGAGCAAATGGTTTCGTTAATTTTAATATTTTCATAAATAAAGTGGCGAGTTAATGCGTTTACTTTTTTCATTAGATGTCCATATCAAGGTAATAACTTTAATGAGGCTTTATGCCTAGGTGTAGTACTGATTGCTGTATATTGTTTTTTTAAACGTTATTAAATGCATTAAGTAAAAAAGGGAGTAAATGATTACTCCCTTTTAACGAACTATTTTACGGTTTAGCCTTTTATAACAACTTTTTTAACGGTTGTTTCTATTTTGGCAACTACGCGGCGATTAGCACTGTGATCTGCTCGGCTATTACCTGTAGAAATAAGTTGTGTTTCGCCAAAGCCTTTAGCAGTTAAACGAGTAGCATCAATCGAGAAGTCATTAATTAATGCTTCTTTAACTACATTGGCACGCTTTTGTGACAAGTTAAGGTTATACTGTGCTTCACCAATTGCAGAGCTGTGTCCTTCAATTACAACACTTGTATTTGGGTAAGCTTTCATAAAGTCAGCTAAGCGTTGAATATCGTTAGTCATTTCAGCTTTTAATTGCGCACTGTTATTTTCAAAAGTTACATTTAAGTTCACTTCAACAGTTTCTTCTGCATATAAAGCACAGCCTAATGAGTCAACTTTTACATTGGCAGATGTATTCTTACATTTGTCATTGTTGTCATTAACGCCGTCATTGTCACCATCACCGATAATAGCTGTTGGTGTGGTTTCTTTACGAACAACTGGCGCCGCTTTTACATCGCCAAAAGCGTATTTAACGCCTAGTTTAAAACCTTGGTCGGTATAACCATTGTTGATATCACGGTAAACAACAGCTTCGCTAAATAGTGAGAAACGCTCGCTAATATCAAAGTTATAGCCTGCACCCGCATTAATAGCATTGTAGCTATTTACGTTGTTGAAACGCTTAACACCCGCTAAAAAATAAAGCCCTGTGTCTCCAACTTTATAAATAGCATCAAGACCAAAGCGTGTACCGTAATCGGTATTATTGCCATTTTCTGTCTCGTAACGATCTCTGGCTAATTCTATACGCGCATTCCACTGATCATTAATAATTTTTTGTAAATCAATACCTAAGCCTTTACCTGCTTCAATATGATCCCATTCTGGTCTGTTTTCTTTATTAGTGCTTGATTTGACGTAGTCGCCAAAAACGCCCACTTCCCATGTTTTATCAATAGTCTCTGCCGCTAATGGTGAGCTAATTAATGCAGCTAACAGAGTAATGTTAAATTTTTTCATAGATAAATCCTTATCAATTTCGGTAATGTGATTGTACTTCTGGGGCTATAACGAACAATAAACTAAAAAGTCACAATTTATTTTCAAATAAGTTATGAATTTTACTATTCCAAGGCCAAAAAATAAATGAAAGGCGATAAAATAACGTAGAATGCTGGCGGTTTACGTTGTTGAACATTGTTATAAAAAAGAATTAATTTAATGTGACTTTTTTATGATTAAACCGTTACAGAGCTAAGCGATAAAAATCGTTGCTGAGGGAATATGAAAGATATTGAAGAAAGTTTAGCAGCAGAGCTAAAGAGTGATTCCACATTGGCCTTTAAAACGCCTGATGATGAATTATTTAAGCGTGCTGCAGTTACAGCCAACAACCAACAAGGCACTAAAGATCTGGTTGCGTTAGGTATGGCGTCAATTTGGGTAGTGTTTATTAGTCTTTTTATGAAAATACTAAAACCACTATTTAAGCGTATGGCGGGAAAGCCTAAAGCACTTAGCGACGATGAAAAAAATATTAAGTACACAACCAATAATGAGAATAAATAATGGATACAGAAAACATCACAGATAAAGCATATTCTGGCTTAATAGCTGTTTGGCATAAAGTTGTTACTTTTTTACCTGACTTAATTGTGGCAATACTCTTTTTACTTGCGGGTTGGTTTATTTCATCGCTGATCAAAAGCTTTTTAAATAAGTCGTTAATTAAAATAGGCTTTAATACCTTTTTAGATAAACTAGGCCTAGATTCCCTATTGAAAAAGATGGAAGTTCAAGTAACTGGTAGCCAAGTGGTTGCTAGCATTATTTCTACATTCTTTTTATTGATATTTTTATTAGCAGCGCTAGACATTGTTGGTTTAACAGTGCTTTCAGGTTTAATTGACACCTTAGTTTTGTTTTTACCTAAACTGCTCGCGTCATTGGCAGTATTAGTGTGCGGTTTCTTCGTTGCTCAAATTGTTTTTAACGGCGTTAAAATAGCGGCAAAAAATACTGGCGTTGATTACGGGCGTTCGGTTGCTGAAGTATGCCGCGGTATTATTATTGTGATTACGGTGTCGTTATCAATCACTCAACTTGATATTGACGTGTCATTACTAAATAACATTATGACGGTTGTTATTGCCAGTGTTGGTTTGGCGGCGGCTATTTCGTTAGGAATAGGCACTAAGTCAATGGCGCAAGAAATTGTAGCAGGCGTTTATTTACGAGAAATGTATCAAGTTGGCGATAGTATTGAAGTGCAAGATGTTAAAGGTACTTTAGTTGTTATTGGCAGTGTTGCAAGTAAAGTTATGGGTGAAGGTGAGTCGATAACCACATTACCTAATACCTTTTTATTAGCGAATAAAGTTACTAAGCAATAACCTATTACGGTTTGACTAAGCTTAATGAAAGGCAGCTTGTTGCATTAGTGCAAGCAAGCTTGCCTTATGATACACGTCTTTTTCAGCAATTAATTACCCCGTACTTACCTGTGTTAAAAGGGTACTGTGCTAAGTTACTTAATAATCAACCTGATGCCGAAGATGTCGTTCAAGAAACCCTTATTAAGGTACTCTCTCACTTAAAGAAATTTAAGTGGTCAGTATCTTTTAAGGCGTGGTTGTTTAAAATTGCGCATAACGAGTGTATTAACAAAATAAGAGATCGCCGCTGGGACACCATAGAAAGTAATGATGAATACTTAGAAAACCTCATTGCTGAAGAAGAGCATGACGATTTATCCAATGCACTAGCCGCGTTAATGACTCATTTATCCTTTGTTGATCGTAATATTATGTTATTACGTTATCGTACAGATTTAGACTTTCAAGAAATAGCGGATATTTGTGATTTGAAGTTGTCAGCAGTAAAAATGCGCCATAAACGGGTTATTGCTTTTTTACAAGAACAGGTAAAGCATTAAGTAAGCGACCGGGCTTAATGTGTTATTCACCTGAGTATAGGATAATAAATTTACCTCAAGTCGCTATATCAACATTAACGGTACTGTGCTATTTACTTGATTTTATAGCGTTTAGCTTATTTGCTTGTGCTTGATAATGCTCAATGGCACGCTCAGCTTGAGCGCTATGATCTTGCTGAATACGTTGATAATGCTTTAGTGTTTTGACTAAGTAATTATTGATTACTGTGCGTTGCTCAACTGAATCTGAGTGCCATATTTTATCGCCTATTGGGCTGATCTTATCGCCTTGAGTTGCATTACTTGAAACGAGTAACATCTCATAAAAACGCTGGTTTTCTTCAAGTAGTACTTCATCAAGTAAACTAAAATTTAGCGTAATGAGTTTGGCTCTTAAACTAAACTGATGATGAACAGGGCAGAGTAAAAAATCAATATTTAGGTTTGGGTTATTAACACAAATCTCCTCAATGAATTCAGTCATTAAATCACCGCCAACGCCAGCAATAATCACTAAGTGCTTTTCTGATTCCGTGAGTGGGTATTGCATTAAAGGTAACTTTTTTACATCAATACAATGGCTTGCCCAAGCACTTGTTGAGTGTGGAAAAAACTGCGTGAGTTTAGAGTTAAGTTGAAGCATAAGCTCAGGAACAATATCAACAAAGTGGATATTAGGCGCAGCGCTACGAGCTAGTAACGTCATGCCCAATAGGCCGTGATCACAACAGCAATCCCAAATATGTTGATAAGGCGTTGTGACCATTTGGTCGAGTTGTTGTAATCTTTTACTTAGTTTCATGAGGTACTTTGGGTGACAGCTCACTTAGCGCTTTGTGAGCATTATTTTCATATGAATAAGAAGTACTGTCCACTTAATAAACCTCAATGCTTAAAAATATGAAGCTTTTATGTTGAAGTTGTTTAATAAAATACTCTCGCTGGGGTAGATAATACTGGCCGAGCATATTTTTCTGGTATACAGCCCCTAGTTTTAGATTAAGTCAATAACCCCTTAACTTAACGTAAAAAATCTGGTGTTGTTAACACCAGATTTTTACAGGTACCTATTACCTATCTTCAACAGAACCTAACAACTAATTAAGTAAAGTTAGCTTAGTAACATTTTTCACACCAGCGTGGTTCATATAATCATTAATCATGCCTTCAACTCTAAGCTTTTTACCAATCAAGCTTGGATTGTTTTGTGGGCTAAAATTAGCGCGCTGCGATGATTCAAGTTTGATATAAATACTCGTTGCTGAGTTACTTGGGTCCATTAATTCAAGTGCATATTGCCCATTAATCGCAGCTTTTATTTCTCCTGCTAATGTTACGAGTGTGCCATTAGCCATATTCAATGCTTCTGCCACTGATAGGTCATTGTTTGGCTCAGGAATATTGTTACCGACCACGTTAATAGTAGATACTTGGCGTATACCTGCCTGACTCATATACTGATCACGCACACCTTTAACGATGATTTGTGCGCCTAACAGCTCAGGGTTTAATTGTGGACTAAATTGGTTGCGTTGGCCGCTTTCTAATTTTACATTAATGACAAAACTTGGGTTGGCTAAATCTTCAAGCACAAGAGCATAAATGCCATTTAATGCTGACTTTACTTTACCTATTAATTCAATTTCTTCGCCTTGCGCAGAAGCTAATGCCTGTTCAATAGATAAAGCGGTAGGTGCAAGTTGAATATCGGTAACATAGCGAATACCAGCAGCGCCCATATAGCTATTGCGCGTGCCCGTAACTATAATATTTTTTGTTAATATTTCAGGATTAAGTTCAGGATTAAAATCAGCTCGTTGGCTACTTTCGAGCTTGACGTAAATAGCAGTTTCAGGCGTGTTTACATCACTAAGTACTAAACCATAAATACCATTTACTGAAGCGGTAACGGTGCCAAGTACTGAGAACTGAGTACCTTGTGCAGCAGCGAGCGCTTGGGTTACTGATATTGAGTCGTTTGGTGTCGGTGTTGGATCAGGCTCAGGGGTAGTGTGACCGTCACCATAAGGTGAATTGAAGCTGTTATCTTTATAGGTATCGCTGTTCCACGCATCAAAACCGGATGCTGGGCTTCCCCAAGGATTGCCATTATTTGGGTCTGACATTTCTTGTGTAGCCATTGGCTCAGGTGTAGGTATACCTGCAACATGACCATTTTGATTATCAAAGTAGTGATAGCTCTCAGGTGTTGCTAACCAGTTGACAATGTTTACCGCTAAAACTGCTGCATTACCTGAATCAGTCCAGCCGGGATAGGTTTTTTTAGTTTGACCGCTATCTTGACGTTTATACTTAGGGGTAGCATCTTCTATTGGTGAAGAGTCACCAATAAATGCGGCTTTACCTGCGCCTGACTTGGCAATAGCTGCGTAAGGGCCTTCATTAGCGCCGCCAAAGTATAAGCCTTGATCCTTTGCGTGCTTCCATTTTACTGGTGTATCTGTTTCTGAGAAGTAAACTAAGCCTTTGGCCTTTTGCTCATTTACAATCGCTAATGTTGCTCCTGCCGCCATAAGAATAGGTTGCACATTTTGAGTTATACCCTCTGTTTTATTTGGTGTTACAACACCACTAACACCTTGTTTGTAGTCAACCCCGTTAAAACGAAAGCGAATACCAAAGTTTTCTACTAACCAGCCTGCGTTAGCCATTTTAGGATTGCGCCAGTCACCGTATTCGCCACCAAGATCGTATTTGGCTAAATCAGAGCGGTTGTAGCCATTAAACACTTCAGTTGCATCCCAAGTATTTAAATTACGGTCAGCATCATAATGATCCGCAATAAAAAATATGCCTTTACCTGCGGCGATAAACTGCTCAAGTGCAAGTTGCTCTGCTTGGGTAAATGGTCGGTTAGTTTCTGCTAATACCAACACGTCAGCATGCTGAATTGCGTTATAAGTAATAATCGCTTCATTTTGCTCATTACTGGGCGTTCTATCATCAAAAAAGCGAATAGTCCCATCGTTATTTAAATCAACACCGCGATATTCTTGTACGGTATAACCTTGCGTGACAAGTGCATCAGCAAAGTCAGAAAACGCGCCATCAATAACCCAGTCGGCATTACCTTCTACACCACCATGTGATACATCAAAGAGCACTGTTTTACCATTGCTTTGACTTGCGGTTGGTGCTTTTTCTGGGATGGTATTATTCCACTGATAAGGTTCCGCTCCATGGGATGATAATGATGCTAAACCCAAGCCGAGAGAGATAACTAATGCTGAGATTTTACTGTAATTATAAGTCATGTTTTAATTCCTATTAAATGCATTACTTCATTGCAGGTTGTGTTGGCACCTGATATTCAAGCCTTTTATAGCGACGAATATCAGGCGTTTTTACTTCGGTACTGTTAACGTGTGTTTAATTTAGGTCTAAGGTGTACAGTGCAAACCCATCATTATTTGTGAGGTTAGTTGGAGTGATATGGCTAAATTTTTGGCTATAACTTTTTGCCTGGTCGCTGTTTGAGCTTGTAAACTGCACATTGACATTAGTTATCGCGGTAAAAGACCAGTTCATATCTGCGCTCGGATCTAGACCAAACTCGGTATTGATACTTGTTTGCTCTGCTAAATAATCGGCAACCACTTGGCGGTTTTCATTTGGTGAATCTATCACTATTTTATCGGCGCCAATGTTAGGGAAGTTACCGCCACCAGAGGCGCGATAGTTGTTAGTTACCACTAAAAACTCTTGCTCAGCGGTTATCGCTTTTCCTTGGTAAGTTAAGTTATTAACTCTTTCGTCATCAGAAACTTTTACCCCTTTAGCGCTGTAACGAGCGGCTTGGCTAACATCAATTTGGTAGCTGATGCCGTCAATTACATCAAAGTTATAAGAAGGGAAATCAGGGTTAATTAAGCTTTGCACAGCATTATTATTAACTTCAATTTGATTGAATTGACCTGCTGACATTTCTAACCACTCTTTAATTTGTGCGCCATTTAATTTCAGCACTTTTAAGATGTTCGGATAGATATATAAGTCAGCAACATTACGATAAGCAATATCACCAGCATCAATAGCGGTATAGTCATCGGCGCCGCCACGACCTGCTCTAAAAGGGGCTCCGGCAGATAATACTGGTAAGCCTTCAAGCTCAGTACCTTGTATTATTTTTTGAGTGTACCAAGTCTGGGCATCGGTCACTATTTGAATGGATGGGTCGTCATTAACCAAGGCAAAGTAGCTATTGATTGGTGCAGACACTTTAGCGAAAGGCTCATTAACCCAGGTGCGGGTTTCATCGTGATCATGCATTACTGCGGCTTCAACTGCGCCATCGTTATCTACCATAGCAACAGTGACGCGATTTTCATCGGTTTGATAAATAGCTTGCAAGCTAGATTGTGAATCAATAACTTGCCAAGCATCATTTTTATACTCTAATGACAGGTCGATAACTCCTAAGTGATTCCCCCAAAAACCGGGCATAACTGCAGCGACACCATTGATGGTGCCTTTATCATTATCAATGCCGTAATCACTTAGCTCAGCATAATTGCTACCAGGAAAGTTTGCATGGGCATGACCAAATAAAATGGCGTCAATATCATCAACCATTGAGAGGTAGTAACTAGCATTTTCGGCTAATGGCGTAGCAGCTGCAACATCTAAACCAGAGTGGGGAATGGCAATAATAATATCAGCGCCTTGGGCTTTCATCAAAGGCACATATTTATTTGCCATGGCAATAATGTCTTTGGCAATAACTTTACCTTCTAAATTTGCTTTGTCCCATTGCATTATTTGTGGTGGTACAAAACCAATAAAACCAACGTTAATAATTTGCTCTTGATCATTACTATCAATAAAACGTTTTTCTTGAATGAGGTAAGGTTCAAATAAGGGGATATCGTTTTCGGCGTTGTCATCACCATCATCAACAAATACGTTAGCTGAAATATAAGGGAAGTTGGCGTCGTTTGTCGCTTCCATTAAAAACTCAAGCCCAAAATTAAATTCATGATTTCCGATATTAGCAACATCATAATCTAAGGTATTCATTGCTTTATAAACCGGGTGTATTTCATTCGCTTGGAGTTTTTTTACTTTGGCAATGTAGTCACCTAACGGACTACCTTGTAATAAATCACCGTTATCAACGAGCAGAGTATTACTGACTTCATCTCTTGCTTGCCTAATTAATGCCGCGGTTTTTACTAACCCTACTTTGTCATCTTGTTTGTCTGAGAAGTAATTATAATTCAGGAGATTAGCATGAAGATCTGTGGTTTCAAGTAAACGAATGTTTAGGGTTGTGCCTGCGACAGGACCACTGTTCTTACTTGTGTCTGTGGCATCACTATTTGAATCATTACAAGCAAAAAGTAATGCAGAAGTTGTGCAAAGTAGCGCTAAGGTTAAAGGTGTTTTTCTCATAATTATACTCGTTGATGGAAGAATTTATAACGACTATAGAGAGTGAAAAAGACAGTTTAGCGACTAAAAAATGACAAATCAGAGCCATTTTTGTGAACAATTTTTTACTTGTTTGAAGGAAAACTTTACCCTTGATAGAGCTGCTGGCGCTACTGAATTTCAGTTCAGGGTAATAACCCATGGTTATCACGCAAAGAAAGTAACAACCTTGGTTAAATAGAAATAAGACATTTATAGGTTAATAGCCGCACATTAACAGGGTACTTATTAGCGTGTTGCAGCTATTAATGTTTTGTTGTCGATATTACTTGTATGTGTACGGGCTGATAATTGACTATTCAGCTTGTTTTTTATGGCGGAATTTTTACTTATTTCATCTGTTAATGCGTTCGCTAGGCGTTGCTTTACTTCAAGTAGTTGGATAGGCATAACATTATTGGCGGTAGCGGTTTGGCTAAGATCTTTTATTGGCTCATTTTTTTCATGGCTAAGTAAACGAGATCGTAACGTTTTCACGGCTTGTTTTTTGATTGCATGTTCATTCATTTCTATTGCTAACATCTCTAGGCCATTAAGTAATGTATCTCTTACGATAACCGCTTCACTTAAACATAAGCTATTAACATGATGAGCTAGCGCATTATTATTTAATAATAAAAGTGATAGTGTTGCTTTTTCGATAGCAATACCTTCTGCAGCTACAGCTTGATCAATAAATAATTTACCGTGTTTTTTACGGTTTTCGAGTAATTCAATCACTGGGGTACTTAAACGTTTATCTAAGGCATTAATATTATCCGTTGCTATTTTTAGCTCTTTGGCTGAAAAAGAGGTTAATAGCTGAGTGACTTGTTTTAAATCTGATAAGTAAGTAAACATGAATCATTCCCAATGACTATACGTTAAATTGTTGCTGCTTAATATTGCTCATTAAGCCGAACTCTGTACGCTAATTCTCTATGCGCCAATTCTCTGTGCGCTAATATAATGGCTTAATGTTGCAAAAATATTAAAGCTCTCTGTGAAAGGAGAAAATTATAAAAGCCAAACTTCAACACGCCTGTTCCGCATTCTGCCTTCTTCAGTGTCATTATTGGCAATAGGCAAAGCTTCTCCTAAAGCTTCAACCGATAGCACTGGAATGCCGCGCGAGGTTAAGGCGCGCTCGACCGATTTAGCCCGCTGTAGCGCGAGGTTTTTGTTTTTTAATTTAGCGCCGACACTGTCTGAGAAGCCCATTAATACGATACGTCGTCCTACATGTTGCTCCATAAATTCAACTAAGCGCTGTAAGTCACGTTTACCTTTGTTGTCTAAGTCTTTGGTTGCGTAATCAAAACGAAAGTTTAATGACAATCGTTTTGCTGTTTGAGTGTATTGGTTATATTGCTCAGGTGCATTTTCTAACGGGTAAGCTTGCTCTAATTGAATGTTTTGTGAAACCAATCCAGTGTTAGCGACTATGTTTTGTCCTTGAGCAGAAATGGCATAATGGGCAAATTCTTTCACGGTATCTGTGGCATTCGTTGGCGTATAAAAATATAAGCGACGCGATAAAGGGTAGTCTTCAGTACTTACCGTAAAGCGAGTAGGGTAAATGGCGTTAGTTTCTTTGGTTGCTGATATTGCAAGCGCTTTGTTATGTAAAACATAGTTAAGCCCAATAAAGCCAATAGCACCTTCATTTTGTGATACTTGTGTTGATAACTTTGAACTTGACTCAAAACGTTGTGCGCTAGAAGCTAAGCTCAAGTCATGCTTTTTCAGTACTAAATTTTTAAACGTATCCCAAGTTCCCGAATGAGTATCTCTAGCGAATAACTTAATTACTTGATCACTACCGCCTATTTGTGACCAGTTATTTATTTCGCCTGAAAAAATTTTTGCCAATGTTTGGGTCGATAATTGTTTAACAGGGTTGTTTTGATTAACGATAATAGCCAAAGCATCTAAACCAATAATGTGCTCATTACCAACACCATCAAGTTTGCCAGAGGTGCTTTGTAACCCTTTTAATTCAATTTCTTTGATTCTTCTTGATGACATTCCCATATCGGCACTGTGCTCAGCTAAGCCTAAAAATGCCGTTGATGAACCATGAGCTTGTAAATCAACGTAGTGCTTTTCATTATTCAGGGTAAAAGTGAGTTGGCGCTCAACAGGTTTTTCTCCTTGTTGCCAAGTGAGTTCACTAGCGCCTTGCTCAATAAGAAAACCTTCCAATAAGCGAGGCGCTAGCTTTTCTCCAATAGTATTTGAACCATGCAAGCTAAAGAGTAGCTTTGCCGGCTTTTCTATCACTTTAATGGGAGCCATGACTTGCGCTACTTCACCAGCAGAGCTTTTAGGCGGAGCTATTACACTAGTAGCCTGCGTTGCTTTTTGAGTGGACGGTAAGGGGGGATTATTGCTATCGCTTGTATTAATAAATAAAAAAGCCGTTAACGTTAAAAAAACACAAGCCACGACCGCAATGAGTACGCCACTGACAGACTTTTTCGGATGAGTAGTATTAGTTTTTGGATTGTTTAACCAGTTAATGATATCGGTAATTTTATGGTGTTTCAATTGAGCTAATTCGCTTAAGACTAATTGACGATAACTGATATCCGCTAACATTTTATTTATTGATATTTCAATATCAAATTCTTGTAAGGCGATATTTTGTAGTTGTGTTAATTGGTGATGTAGCGCGGTATTATCTGCCTGCCAAACGCCTGAAAATAATGTCGTCATTACTGCTTTCCAATAGTGGTTAAAATAGTTATATGAGTGTTTACTCTAAAGCGTTAGCTTAAACAGTAACTATTGCACTTTTATGAAGAAATAATGACGTAACACTTTGTTGTAGTATTTAGGGGCGGTTGATCTTTCGAGATT
>NZ_JAHKPW010000058.1:144043-149417 GCF_018860755.1 Colwellia sp. D2M02
TTAACCGCGAAAGATCAACAGCCCCTAATTGATTACATTTATATACTTAGCTTAATAGACTTAGTTCGTACATTAGGTCAGTATTAGCTCAGTAGCATATTATTCTAGGAATGAAGATGAACAACAAAATAGTGTTAACCATTGCGTTATTAGGAAGCTTTTTATTAGCCAGTTGTGTACAAGTACCGCAAGATGACTCACCAACAAGTAAACAGAATAATCTTGCGGTTTCGAGCGTAAGGGATATTCCGTTGAGTTTTGCACCGGGCAGTTTATTTTCATTATCACCTAAACACCTTAAGCATACCTCGCTTAAAACCGAACAAACTCAAGCGGTATACGCACAATATGCTCACGCGATTATTCAAGACCTAGAAGATAACGGCTTTGAAAATGCGAAGAATAATAGCGCACCTGTATTTCAGGTCGGTTTTAGTGTTGCATTAGCGAGTGACTTGTCAGATGACACCATTAATGAAAAGTTTGGTGTAAGTCCAGGGTTACCCGAAAGTGAAGGCTTACAAAAAGGTAGTTTTCTAATTTATATTGAAGATGCATTCACTGGTAAAACAGTGTGGCGAGGCGCAGCACAAGGCTTTGTACATGAAGAGTTTTCTGAGGCAGAGCAAGAAGCGCGTAGCAGTAACGTAGTTAGCATTGTTATGGCGCAGTTTTATGCTACAAACTAGTACAAGTATTTTACATTTTACAACAAGCTGCTTATAGCATTTGTGTTTAAATAAGCTTGTAAGCAGTTTTAATAAGAGGGAAATAGAATGAAAAAATTAGTTTTATTGTCAGCTTTAATGATGAGCATACTTATAGCGCCAAATACTTTTGCTGCAACCAGTGAAGTGACTTGGGGTGATTATAAAAAGTTCCGTGATATTGATGAAGGTAATGAAAACCGTAAATCATTTCGTGAACGTACCTTTAAAGAGTTTGAAAAGCACTTTGCGAAACTCGCTGAAACATTACCTGAAGATCAAGTATTAAAAATAGCAGTGACCGATGTTGACCTAGCTGGTGATACACGCTTTTCTGGCGTTAATCAGATGCGAATTATTAAAGACAATTACTTCCCACGTATTAACTTGTCATATGACTTAGTTGATCAAGATGGCAAAAGCATAAAGGCTGAAACTGTAGTAATTAAAGACATGAACTTTATGATGGGAAGTCACCTGAAATACAGAAATGAATCATTAACGTATGAAAAACAAATGCTCGATGATTGGTTTAAAGAAACCTTTAAAGCATTAATTGTTGAGTAGTAACTTCATCATTTGCATTAAAAAGTCGCTTTTGCGGCTTTTTTTATGTCTGTGTTTTATTGACTTTGCCCAGTATCAATAAGCTTAAGGATAAAACTAGTGCAATTGTAATGGAGTAAGTTATTATCTAATTAATATTTCTATTATTGTACTGTTAACGCGGACGCTTTTGATGTTATTTAAAACTCGATTTTTTCAGTGTATTAACCGTTTAAGCTACACACTGGTCATGATGTTATGCTTTTCAATGTTGTCGGTAACGGCAGTTGAAGTAAAAAAGCCAGAAGGTTTGTCCATTAAGCAAATGCTTGAACAGAAAGAAACGGTTCAAGAAGGCAATGGAAAAGGTGATAACCAGGTCAACTCAGCTACCAACCAAGCTGTGCCGTCAACGGCGCAAGCTAATGACAATGTGCCTGCTGATGATTTAGACCGAGGGCAACCACGTAGCGCGATAACTAGCTACATACAAGCGATGCGAGCAGGAGACTTAGTACTCGCGAGTCAATATTTAGACTTTCGTAATCTTTCGAGCAAAACCAGTAAAATTAGTGAGGAAGAGTTAACAAGACAGTTAGGGGTAGTGTTAAATAGAACCCTATGGATTGATTTTAATAGTATTAGTGATCACCCTTTAGGCGAGCTAAATGACGGCTTACCCTCATACCGAGAGCTAATTGGTAAAGTGCCTTACAATGATATTAGTATTTCACTGTATCTACAGCGTGTTCCTCGCAAAGATGATCGCGTTAAAATTTGGAAAATATCAAATGCTACCGTTGAGAAAATTCCACTTTTATACCAACAATATTCTTATTCACCTTTAGGTGAGTGGTTAGCGAAAAAACTACCACCAGCAGAGCTCTTTGGCGTAATGTTGTGGCAATGGTTATATTTTTCATTGATGCTCGCCATATACTATTTCGTAGCGTTATTAATTACTAAATTAGCCGCATTGGTTATTAAGCGTATTTATAGCGGCATTTCTATAGAAGCCCTAAACTTTATTACGGGTCCTGTCGCGTTATTATTAGCGATATTCTTTGCGCGAACTTTTCGTGAAGAAGCTAATGTCACCTTAGCGGTGCAAGCGGTCATGGAAGGGCGCACGGTATTAACACTCGCTTGGTGTTGGGCATTTTTCCGTTTTGTTGAATTGATGAAAAGCATACTCACCAAAAAATTTATTGCACAAGATAAACAACTTGCTGTGTACTTATTACGCCCTGCAGGAACAGTGCTAAAGTTAATTGTTGTTACTATTGCTGTTTTACATTGGTTAGAAAGTTTAGGCTTTAATGCCTCAACATTACTTGCAGGTTTAGGTATTGGTGGTTTAGCTATTGCGCTAGCAGCACAAAAAACCGTTGAAAATATTATTGGCGCTATTACGTTATATACATCAGCCCCCGTGAAAATAGGTAACTTATGTAAGTTTGGCAACAGTATTGGGGTTGTTGAAGAAATCGGTTTACGTTCAACCCGAATTCGCACGTTAGATCGTACGGTTATTTATGTTCCTAATGCTAAGTTTATTGATATGGAACTGGAGAATTTTTCTGAACGAGAAAAAATGGCGTTTCGACCTAAGCTGCATTTAAGCCCTAATACCACTAAAGAGAACATGGAGGGTTTCTTGGAGGCGGTACGCGAACATATTAAGTCGTTAGCGTTATTAGAAGAGTCACCACAACGAGCACACTTTAAAAACTACTCAATACACGGTTTAGAGCTTGATATATTGGTATATGTTAAAACAACTACGTTTAATGTTTATTTAGACGAAATCAATCAATTGAATTTAGCTATTCTTGCCTTGCTTAATAAGCATAACTGTCAATTGCAAGTTGTCTCTGAGCGTACTTAGTCGTTGTAAATTATTAACCAAGCAACGCTCCGTTAAATTACTTCAAATTCAAGAGTATGAACTTGAAGTAATCGCTTTATGCTTATTGGCTATAGCTTTTCTCAAAATTCGCCAACACGGTAAATAGTTGCTCTATTTTTTTCACCAAGGCAATAAGTACTGTTTGATCTTTACTTTCTTGCCATTTCACAAAATCATCAGCAACTTCTTCTACATAAGGCTGAAAGGTATCTGCGCTATTATTAAAGCCTGCTTCTTTAGTAAAAATAGCCTCAAAACCCGCTTTTTTATGCTCGCGTAAGTCAGCAAGCGAGGCATCGGCAGCAAGTGATTTCTTTAAAATTACCGAGATATTTTCAATTAGTTGTTGTTCGATGGCTTTAGTCATATTTTTACAGTCTCAACATTGATGATAAGTGACGACCAACATTAAATGGTGATGTTGGTCGCTTTTATTTTTGCGATTATGCCAGATTGATAGGCGTTTTGTTAGTTTGCCCTGCAATTTCTCGCACCAATTTGGGCATTAAAAAGCCTGGGAGTGTTGCTAGCATTTCATTAGCAATAGTTACTGCTTCTTGTTCAGTAACGTCAAAATGTGCAGCCCCTTGTACGGGATCGAACAGGTGCAAGTAATAGGGTTGAATGCCAGCATCAAAAAGCTGCTCGCTTAACTCACATAAGGTAGTGCTGTTATCGTTAATATTTTTTAATAACACACTTTGGTTAAAAAGCGGAATACGTGCTTGGCGTAATAATTCCAGTGCTTTTATTAAATAACCATCAATTTCATTAGGATGATTAATATGTAAAACCATAACCGATTTAAGGCGCGTGTTACTGAGTAAATTAACTAACGATGTGGTAATACGATTAGGAATAACCACAGGTAAGCGGCTATGAATACGTAATCGTGTAACGTGAGGGATTTTTTCCAACTGTGTTACCAACCAAGTTAAATGATCATCGCTGGCCATTAGAGGATCGCCACCACTAAAAATCACCTCAGATATTTCACTGTGCTCGCTGATATACGTTAATGCTGACTGCCAGCGCTGTTTGTTAGGGCTGTTGTCTTGGTAAGGAAAGTGGCGACGAAAACAATAACGGCAATTTACAGCGCAACCCGCTTTAACAATCATCAATACCCGGTGTTTGTATTTATGCAGTAGCCCTTCGGCAACAGTATCGTGTTCAGCTAAAGGGTCAACAGTAAAACCTTCTGTTACAACAAACTCTTTAGCTAAAGGCATAACTTGTTGTAAGAGGGGATCAGAAAAGTCACCTTTTTTCATGCGCTTAATGAAAGGTAGCGGGACACGTACCGGAAATAGCTTACGGGCGGTAAAGTGTTTAAGGTACTCATCAGGTGTAATATTTAACAAGCTGAGTAGCTTTTCAGGGTCGGTGACTACATCTCGTAAATCTTTTTGCCACGAATTTTCGTCACAAGACTGCAAATTATTGTCGATTTGGGTTATTATCTGCGGCAATTCTAATTTCAACTTATCATCGATGGCTTAATTTGCGTCTATTATAATGCGTATCGGCTATCTAAAATCAAATAATTAATAAAAGAGCAACACTATGGCTAATTTCAGTACTAACCAGTTCAAAGCTGGTCTTAAAATCATGCTTGATGGCGAACCATGTAATATCCTTGAAAATGAACTGGTTAAGCCAGGTAAAGGGCAAGCATTTAGCCGTGTTAAAATTCGTAAATTAGTATCAGGTAAAGTATTAGAAAAAACCTTTAAATCAGGTGAAACGGTTGAAGGTGCAGACGTTATGGATATTGAATTAGCCTATCTTTATTCAGATGGTGAATTTTGGCATTTTATGAATAACGAAACGTTTGAGCAAATTGCAGCAGACGATAAAGCCGTTGCAGATTCTGTGAAATGGTTAGTTGAAGGCGATATTTCTACTATTACTTTATGGAATGGCTCTCCAATTTCAGTAACACCACCTAATTTTGTTGAAATTGATATTACTGAAACAGATCCTGGCCTAAAAGGTGATACTGCAGGAACCGGTGGTAAACCAGCAACATTAGCAACGGGCGCTGTAATTCGCGTACCATTGTTTGTACAAATAGGTGAGAAAGTACGTATTGATACTCGCTCTGGTGATTATGTATCACGTGCGACTACTAAGTAACCTGAACTCGGCTTAACAAATGTTTCTCTAGCAGCTATTTTTCCTAATTTCTTCGTTAAATTTACTTGCAATA
>NZ_JAHKPW010000058.1:149713-201805 GCF_018860755.1 Colwellia sp. D2M02
TTCAGAAAAATAATTTTTGCTGATATTTCAATTTGTTAAATATCTCTTAAACCCAGTTCAGGTTAAGTAACCTGTTTTTTAGAATTTAATAGCTACCGTCTTTCATTTTAGTTTAATCGTTATTACGAAGCACAAGGAAGATTATGAGTCATAAAAATATACTATTAATCACTAGCGTTATTGGCATGTTAGCCACAGGCTTTAGTGCTAGCTCAGCAGCCAATTACACCAAACGTGATGGCAAGTGGGAAAGCTCTTTTGCGCTTTTGAGTAGTCAATCAACTTCTATAGATGGGCAAAACGGTAGTGGTGTTGAAATTGATAGCGATGTTGGTTGGGGCTTTACCTTAGGTTATAACCTCAATCCACACATTTTATTAAATTTTGAATTTTCAGCGTTGACGCCTAAGTATGATGCTACTTTCGTTGATGATGGCGGGAGCCCTTATAACGTTAATCATGAAATGGATGTGATGCAAAGTCAGTTTAATGTGGTGTATCACTTTATGACTGAGCGTTTTACACCGTTTGTTCAAGCAGGTGTTGGTTGGAGTTACCTTGATAGTAATATCGCTAAGGGGCCACCAAACTCTATTTGTTGGTGGGATCCGTGGTGGGGTTACGTCTGCGATAGCTACCAAAACACTTTTAACGATACTCGCTTTTCTTACAATGTTGCCGCAGGCGTACGTTACGAGTTAGATAACAGCATGTTCTTTCGTGCTAGTTATCAGCAAAGCTGGATTGACTTAAGTAGTTCTGATAATGCAAATTTAGGCATATTTCACCTTGAATTTGGTTCAATGTTTTAAACGATTTACTTTATCGTTTTCATCGAAAAACCTAAATAAACGTAAGTTATTTAGGTTTTTTGTTTTTTAGGTAAGGTCTTTTTATTATTGAACCGTACTATGCCTGTATTTGTTACGTGTATTTGTTGGTTTACTAAGTTGTTAACAGCTATACATGTTAATAGCACTGAGGTATATTCTGTTGAGTTTTTGTTCTTTTAGGTGCTTGGTGTGAAAGAAAAGTCTACGTCATTTGATATTGCTTATAGAGCAGGTGTTTCTCAATCAACGGTCTCTAGGGCATTACGTAATAGCCCCTTGGTTAATGCCGCGACGCGCAGTAAAATCCAAGCGATAGCAAAAGAGTTAAATTATAAGGTTGATAAAAATGCCAGTAATTTACGCTCTCAGCAAAGTGATACCATTGCGTTATTATTGTTTGAGGATCCGACTAATGACGACTCAGCAATAAACCCATTTTTCTTATCTATGCTTGGTAGCATTACACGTGCTTGTGCAAGTAAAGGATATGATCTACTTGTTTCTTTTCAGCAAGCCAGTGAAGATTGGCACGCCGATTTTGAAGACAGTAATAAAGCTGATGGACTTATTTTACTTGGCTATGGCGACTATGTTGATTACGAAGAAAAATTGGTCAAACTGCTTGACCAAGGTACTCATTTTGTTCGTTGGGGCGCTGAAGTTAAGCATTTACCCATTATTTCTGTAGGCTGCGATAACTTCACTGGTGGCAAAGAAATTACTGAGCATATAATTAAACTCGGCAGAAAAAGCTTTGCGTTTTTAGGCAGTGCTTCAAGTCATGCTCCAGAGTTTTTTGAGCGTTATAAAGGTCACTGTCAGGCATTAAAAGCACATCAGTTGACGGTAAACCCAGCGCTGCAATTTAATGCTATGTATACTGAAGAGTCTGGCTATCAAGCCGCTTGTCGATTGATTAATAGCGGTGAAAGTTTTGATGCTATTTGCGCTGCTTGTGATTTGATTGCAGTTGGTGCAATGCGTGCTTTACAGGAGCATGGTTTTAAAATTCCGGAGCAAGTTTCTGTGGTTGGCTTTGATGATATCGCGATAGCGAGTTTTACCTTTCCACCCTTAACAACGGTTAAGCAAGATACTAAGCTGGCAGGAGAGTTACTGGTAAATACATTGTTGAGTTTGATTCATGGTGAAGAGGCGAGTACGACGCTAATTCCTCCTGAGCTGGTAATGCGAAAGTCTTGTGCTAGTTAACCTGAGCTCGGCTTAATAAATGTTTCTCTTAAACCTAAAAAGCCAAGTAACTATATAAAATAGCCCTTGGCTTTATAAGCATCGATGATTGGTGCTTGCCCACACCTGAGTGTTTATGTTTGTTCAGCAGTTTCTTTTACAAAATAAACGGATAATGCGGCAAGTAACATCGAAACGCCTGCGAGCATCATGATATAAATGGCTTGATTATCAAAAACTGTTGTTAGTATCCAACCAGCTAAAATACCTGAAACTATCTGCGGCGCAGCAATACTAAAGTTAAATATTCCCATATAAACCCCAGTTTGCTTCACTGGCAGCGAGCCCGCTAAAATAGCATAAGGCATTGCTAATATAGCTGCCCATGCAATGCCAATACCTATCATAGGTAGTAGCAATAATACGGCACCATGAGGTACTGATATTTGGGTAATACCTAAGTTAACTAAAACGAGTTCAGGGCTTTGTAATAATATAATACTTAAATAGCCTATAGCGCCTGCTAGCAGTGATAAACTATATGTTAACTTTCTACCAATAGCATTAGCCACTTTAGCCATAAAGAGTGACGCTATTGCTGCAAATAATGAATAAGCAGCAAAAATAATACCGACCCAGTCGCCAGCGGCTCCTTTCGCTTGAGCAATATTGGTTGGTATTACGCCGATACTATTTAAATAGGTAGGATCAAACCATTTTGCCTCTACTCCCCAAATATGCTGAGTTATTGCTGGCATGGTATAAACCCACATAATGAAAAGCGCAAACCAAGAGAAAAACTGCACTAAAGCTAGCTGCTTCATAGTGCTTGGCATGGTTTTCATTAATGAGAAAAATCCTAATAATTTCTCAAATAGTGACAAGGGTTTTACTTGTGTTTCTATTGGCGCTAAACCATGAGTACCAGGGGCATACTCTTTGGTACGTAATACGGTCCACAATACTGAACCCAACATAACACTGGCGCCTAAATAAAACGCCCAAATTACCGAAGGGGCAACGTTGCCAGCACTAGCGGTATTTTCTAAACCAACAACATTGGTGAGTACAAAAGGTAATATTGACCCAAAGACAGCGCCTAAATTAATTAAAAATGACTGTATTGAGTAACCAATATTTCGCTGCTGAGCAGGTACCATATCAGAAACTAAAGCTCTAAATGGTTGAAAAGCTAGGTTAAAAGAAGCATCCATCACTGCTAGCATCATAGCGCCAAACAATAAAGGTGTTATAAAGCTGGCGAGTGTTGCTGAATTTGGCATTAGTAACATACCAATAGCTGCGGCAATACCACCGGCCAAAATATAAGGGTTACGGCGACCTAGTCGGTTCCACGTTTTATCCGAAGCAGCGCCAACAATTGGTTGAATAATCAAACCCATAATTGGGGCTACTAGCCAAAATAGTGATAATGAATGTAGATCAGCCCCTAAGTCAGATAATATGCGGCTCGCATTAGCATTTTGTAATGCAAAGCCAAACTGTACACCGAGAAAGCCAAAGCTTACATTCCAAATTTGCCAAAAACTTAGGCGGGGCTTGTGTTGGTTATTAATGTTGCTCATTTAAGGCACTCTTTATTATAATTTTCGCTGAGAAATTTGAAAAAACACATTATTACTGGGAGAGTAATAATGTGTTACACCAAGAGATGTCAAATAACGTGTGTTGTGCTGTTGGTTGAGCTTTAATATACGCACTTTGTCGTTTTAGCTCTAGCGCTTACATACGTATTCAGGATGTTACATTTCACCTTGTAAAATTACTGCAGCGGCGCCAAGTAAGCCTGGTTGTTCTTCGGTTATTACGTAGGTTGGCGCTTGCTCGGTAATATATGATAAACGGCCCTTAGTCTCAAAGCGTTCCCTAAAGTCACTATTTTTTAAGTAGTCGATAAAGCGAGGGACAATACCTCCAGCAATATAAACACCACCTTGACTATCCATAATCAGAGCAAGGTTACCAGCAAAGCTCCCTAATACATTGCAAAAAAGGGTAAGTGACTGCTCGCAAACTTCGCAGCTTTTATCGATAGCTTTACTGGTAATATCTTTAGCGGATAGCTTCTCTTTTACTGTGGTGATTTCTTTGCCTTGTGTTATCCATAACAGGGCTTGATAAATTTGTTCTAAGCCAAAACCTGACAGTAATTGCTCGTATGAAACACGTTTTTTTATCTGTTGAATAAAGTTAAGTACTTTTTGTTCGGTGTCATTGATAGGGGCAAAGTCAATATGTCCTCCCTCACCGCTAAAGCAATGCCATTGTGTATCACCAGCAGCCTTAATAGGCACCAAATTAGCGACTCCTAAACCTGTGCCAGGGCCGCATACCGCTATCGGTTTACCTGCAACGGTAGCACCACCGCCAATTTTAACTTTTTGTTGTTCTGACAATAACGGAATAGCCATAGCGATTGCGGTATAGTCATTAATAAAACGTAAGCTGTTTAGGTTTAGCGTTTCTTTAAGGTTTTTTTGTGAAAACTGCCAAGGTAAGTTTGTCATGCTAATTAAGTCATTATCTACTGGGCAAGCAATAGCCAAACAAGCATTAACACGAAAGGAAGCTAATTGTTTCTCTTCAATATAGTGCTTTAGTACCTCAGTGAGGCTATCAAAAGCTTCGCATTGGTAAGTTTCAATGTGAGATATTTTTACTTTCATGGCAGCGCTAGCATCTGGTGTTGCGAGTGCAAGGCGAATATTAGTACCACCAATATCGGCAATAAGATTAACCGTATTGTTATTGTTAGCTTGTTGAGTAGTTTTCATAAGTTGCTTATCGTTAAAGTATAATGATTAATTTTTTGTCATTTAAAGTAAAGTTAGCGTTGCTGGTTGATGTTGCCAGCTGAACTTTACCGTTAATGTTTTGTTTTTTTCATGCCAAACGCTGTTAGTAATGGCGCTATTGTTTAAATGAATCGCTGTTGGCGGCTTTTGCCAATTATGGATCACCATTGTGATAATGCGCTCTTGTGGCATACCTTGATAACCAAAACCGCTATTGATTTTGTTCAGTGAACTATTGAGGCTATTAAGCTGATTTTTACGAGAGAGCTTAATAGTAAGTTTTTGCGCTTTTTGTTCAGCCTCAAATTGCAGTAATTCAAATAAACCTTTATCCATAGCGTGTGCAGTTTTTCCGTCATCTTCATACATCTCATAGCGAGCGGAAGTTACAGATGAATCCGCATAATAGTGTAAGTTTAGTCTGCTGTGCTGATAATCTTCAGTTGACTGAATTGCATCAACCATAGGAATAAAAGAACCCGCTCGCACTAACACCGGTAAGGTATTGATATCGGTGGCAAGGGTTATGGTCTGTTTTCCTTGGTATTTAGGGCTTGGTTTGTGCTCTGCTGGAAAGTATTCAAACCAAACGCCAGCAGGTAAGTCGACTTCAATATGCTTAACGTCAGGATTAACGACTGGGGTCACTAAAAAAGCATCGCCCCATAGGTAGCTGTGCTTATTGTCTATGAGGCTTATGTCTGCCTCGTCTTCAAAAAACAGTGGGCGCATTAGCGGCATGCCAGTGCGACTATTTTGATACGCTAAGCTATAGTTGTAAGGCAGTAGTTGATACCTGAGTTTGATAAATTTTCGTAAAATATCTTGGGTATTTTTATCATGAAAGACTACTTCTGCAGCAATGTTATCCTGTGCATGGGGGCGATAAATAGGTTGGAAAACACCGTATTGTAACCAACGAATGTATAACTGCTTATCAAAGCTTTCCCCGCCAGCAAAGCCCCCTAAATCAGAGTGAGTATAGGCCATGCCTAATATACCCATTTGTAAACTTAACTCAACTTGTGGCTTTAATCCGCCCCAAGAACGACTAACATCACCTGTCCATGGGATCATCCCGTAGCGTTGTGAGCCCGAAAACCCTGAACGCATTAAAATAAAAGGTCGCTCGTTAGGGTTAATGGCTAATTGGTTATTATAAACCATTTTAGCCCACTGATGGCCGTAAGCATTATGAATAGCATCACCATTAACCACACTGTTATCGCTTAAGGTATGTAAGGTGTCACTTGGATGCACTTCAGGCTCGCCTAAGTCGCCCCACCAGCCAGTCACGCCTTGTTGGTATAAATCGGTATAAATATTATTAAACCATTGTTGACCTTGGTTACTAAAAACATCGACTAAACCGGTGTTTCCAAAATAAAAGTCGAAGCGCTTAGGGCCTCCATCAGCATTTTTCGCTAACGCTTGTTGCTCGCTTGCTTCTTGCCATTTACTTGATGTAGTTAAAACAAAAGGCTCAGTAATTAAAACGGTTTTCACCCCTTGTGCTTTAATATCTATCATCATTTTTTGGGGCGTAGGAAAAGTGTCTTTATCCCAAGCTAAGTTACCCATATGCCCTTTAATATCTTTACCAAACCAATATAAATCGAGTACGAGTGCATCAAGAGGAATGTCTAAATCAACAAATTTTTTTACCGTGCCTCTCACTTGCTGTTCGTTGCGGTAACCAAAACGAGAAGCAAAATTTCCTAATGTCCAACGGGCAGGTAGCGGCTGTTTTCCTGTGACATTCACATAGTTATTAATTAACTCAGGGTAGGTTTCTCCGGCAAAAACAAGGTATGCCATACGACCAGAAACGGCTGAAAATTGCATAATGTTTTGCTCAGCATTTGCTAGGTCTAAGTAGCCTTTGGCTGAATTATCAAATAAGACAATGTACTTGTTACTCGACATAACTGCGGGTAAGCCAAAATTCATTTGGCTTGATTCGGTGGTATAGCCATAGTGGGCTTTATTATATAAAGGCATAGCATGGCCACGCCTATTCATACCAAGAACGCGCTCGCCACCACCGAGTAGTTTTTCGGTATCGTCAAGGTGAAAACGAAAGCCTTGTACTGCAATATTTTGCTCATTTTCCTTAACTGAACCGCTAAAGTAACCAGACTCCTCCGCTAAGAGTAGTTTACTTGGTTGTTGGTTATTTTGCTGATAGTAACGGATGGCAAAAGGTGACTTTTGAATAACAGCGGTTAACTGCTTCGTTGTAAAGGTGAGTTGCTCTTGGCTGTCTTTGGTACTAAAACTAGATTTTGGCGCTTGCTCTTTTATAGCAAAAGAGGGGAGTTGCTGCGCAGGAAATTTTGATTGCTCTATTTGATATACCACTTCTACCGCACCGCTGTAATTGCTTAAGCTGACACGACCTAGCTTAGTATTAATGACTAGACTATTATTTTTTATTTCGTGACTAAGGTAGTGGTTATTATTAAGAGACTCGCTCGCGAGTACTTCATTGACGCTGCCTGATGTAAGAATACATAAAACAGATAACAGGCATAGCGATAAATTTTTAAATAATAGAGAACGCAAAGTAATACCTTAAGTGAGAGTGGTAATTGGTCAGTATTCAAGATGATAACCTTAGTATTGTCTTGCCAGCATCTTGAATACGTATGCAAGTCATATTAAGTATTAGCGAAAAAATTACATACGTATGTAATTTTTTATAAAGCCTATACATACGTATGCAGAGACTATTACCTACGTTTTTAATTGCGTATTCTTATTTGAAAGAATTATTCCGTGTTGATGGCACTTTTTACAAGCAATAGGCTTAAGTGGCTCAATTGGCGCAAATGTTGAGGTTTTCAAATGAGTGAACAAATGTGGTGGCGTGGTGCAGTTATTTATCAAATTTATCCGCGTAGCTTCTGTGATGCTAATCAAGACGGCATTGGTGATCTTCCTGGTATTATTAGCAAGTTAGATTATATTGCCAGTTTAGGGGTTGATGCTATTTGGATTTCGCCATTTTTTAAGTCGCCAATGAAAGACTTTGGTTACGATATTAGCGATTATCGTGATATCGATCCTATTTTTGGTACTTTAGCTGACTTTGATGAGTTAGTTGCCAAGGCGCATGAGCGCGGTATTAAGATTATGATTGATCAAGTACTTAGCCATACCTCAGACCAGCATCAGTGGTTTATTGACTCAAGAGAAGATCAAACTAACGATAAAGCTGACTGGTATGTATGGAGCGATGCTTCTCCAGACGGCACAGCACCTAATAACTGGCTTTCTATTTTTGGTGGTTGTGGTTGGACATGGGATCCTCGTCGCCAGCAATACTATTTACATAACTTTTTATCGAGTCAACCTGATCTTAACTTTCATAATGATGAGGTAAGAAAAGCGGTATTAGACAATATTGAATTTTGGCTAAAGCGCGGTGTTGATGGCTTTCGACTTGATGCGATTAATTTTTGCTATCACGATGCTCAGTTACGAGATAACCCGGCAAAACCAAAAGAGTTGAGAACGAATATTGGTTTTGATGAGAAAAATCCTTATGCCTACCAGTATCACTATTACAACAACACCCAAGATGAAAACTTAGGCTTTATGGAAGATATTCGACGTTTACTTAATAAGTATCCGGGTAGCGTTGCCTTAGGTGAAATATCGTCAGAAGACTCACTAAAAACCATGGCTGAATATACGCAAGGTAACGAGCGTTTACATATGGGCTATAGCTTTGACTTACTTACCGATAACTTTAGCGCAAGTTATATCAAACAAGTAGTTGAAACTCTTGAGGCGCGAGTTGCCGATGGTTGGCCTTGTTGGGCCATTTCAAACCATGATGTGCAACGTGTAGTCACTCGCTGGGGAGGCTACAAAAGTAAAACCTTTGCTAAAATGTTGTTTGCCATGATTGCTTCTTTACGCGGTAGTATTTGTAGTTACCAAGGTGAAGAGCTGGGCTTAATAGAAGCCGATATTGCGTTTGAAGATATTCAAGACCCTTACGGGATTACTTTCTGGCCACAATTTAAAGGCCGAGATGGTTGTCGTACTCCGCATCCATGGCAGCATGACTTAGCTAATGGCGGCTTTAGTGAGGCTAAACCTTGGTTGCCGGTATCGAAAGACCACGTAGCTAATGCGGTTGACTTACAAGAAGAAGATATTGATTCAGTGCTAAATAGCTATCGACACTTCAATCGCTGGCGCAAGCAACAGCCAGCGTTATGTTACGGTGATATTAGTTTTATTAACACAGCAGAGCCTTTGTTAACTTTTGTTCGCCATTATCAAGGTGAGCAGTTATTAGTTTGTTTTAACTTCAGTGAGCAAGAGCAAAAAGTCGATATTTCACAATTTAATGCTTTATGTGAACTTGACATTAATACCGAAAACTTAAATGAAGTAAAAGGTCATAAACTGGCGGTAGCCACTCTTACTAATAACATTCTGCTAATACCTGCGTTTGGTTGTTTTTATGGCAAATTAAACACTGTAAACAAAGCGAGTAGCTGATGAAAAGTAATCTGGCAAAGATAATACGTAGAGTAAATCCTGCTCTGAGCAAAGCTGGTTTAGTGTTAGCTTTTAGCTTTAGCGTTAGCGCTTTGACATTAGCAGCGAACCTTACTACTGATACAAGTGTTGACAGCAGCTCTAACCACAATCAATTGTCCGTAGCTACTAGCACTTTGGTCGCTAAAGCTAAAGATCTTCGCCCTTATCAAGAACGCGACTTTCAAGATGAGGTGTTTTACTTTGTGTTACCCGATCGCTTTTATAATGGCGATGCGGCTAATGATTTTGGTGCATCACTTAGCGATACTCAGCGTGCTTTATCACGTGGTGGTTTTGATCCAACGCATAAAGGCATGTATCACGGCGGTGATTTAATCGGCTTAACTGAAAAGTTACCCTATCTTGATAACATGGGTATTAGCGCTATTTGGTTAACGCCTATTTTGCGTAATCGCGCTGTTCAGGCGGGTACCTCAGGTTATCATGGCTATTGGATTTTAGACTTTACTGAAATTGACCCTCACCTAGGCAGTAATGCCGAATTAAAGCATTTTATTGACCAAGCTCACCAACGCAATATTAAAGTTTTTTTTGATATTATTACTAATCACACCGCTGACGTGATTAAGTATGAAGAGTGTCATGGTAAAGCTGGAAATGCTTGGTTAGTAAAAGGCGACGACTGTCCTTTTAAGTCAAGTGAACAACTCGCACAGGGCGAACGTTACACACCGTTAATTCCACTGGGTGAAGAAGCGATTAAATCACCTACATGGTTAAATGATCTTAAGTATTACCATAACCAAGGGGATTCATTTTGGCAGGGTGAGAGTGCGGTTCGTGGTGATTTTGCTGGTCTTGATGATTTATATACTCAACATCCGCAGGTTGTTGCTGGCATGATTGATATTTATAAAAATATTATTGATGAATTTAAACCTGATGGCTTTCGTATTGATACGGTAAAACACGTTAATATTGAGTTTTGGCAAGCGTTTTCACCTGCACTAATGCAACACGCTAAAGCGCAAGGGATTAAAAACTTCTTCATGTTTGGCGAAGTGTATAGTTTTGAACCTGAGCTTTTAAGCCGTTTTACCACCGAAGCGAAAATTCCCTCGGTACTTGATTTTGCTTTTCAAGGCGCAATGGAAAAAACGCTAGTGCAGCAACAAGGCACCGATGTTTTAGCAAAATTATTTGCTCAAGATCACCTTTATCAAAGTAACAACAGTAATGCTAATCAGTTGGTTAACTTTACGGGTAATCATGACATGGGGCGTTTTGCCTATATGCTCAAAAATAGCCCGAAAAATTACAGTGAAGCTGCGCAAATAGAGCGTAACTTACTTGCCCACGCGATGATGTTTTTTAGCCGTGGTGTGCCAGTAATTTATTATGGCGACGAACAGGGCTTTGTCGGAGATGGTGGTGATCAAGCTTCTCGCCAAGATATGATGCCCTCAAAAGTAGCGAGTTATAATGATGATGATTTATTAGCAACGGATAACAGCACTGCCGATAATAACTTTGATGTTAGTCACCCCTTCTATCAGCGCTTTAGTGAATATGCTGCGTTATACCAGCAATATCCTGCATTACGTTTTGGTCAACAAGAGGTTGTTTATGCTCAAGATAGTGCCGGTATTTTTGCGATAACCCGAGACTATCAAGTAACTGAGAATAGTGATAAAAAGTCACAAAAGTTGTTAGTTGTTTTTAATACCGCGACACAAGCTCAACCTCTGACCAAGGTTATGAAGCAAAGTGATGTTCAGCTAATTTATCGTTCAGTGAATAGTGGTAGTTCAGATGAAATTGCAGCGTTGAGCTTTGCTATTTACCAACTTTAATCATAGCCCAGCAAATCTAATCACAGCCCACCGAAAAATAGCTTGCGCGCATAATGTTACGCTCAAGCTATTTCTACTTGTTTATAAAAAACTGCTCTATCTTAGATGTTATTTGTTAATATAGTGTTGATTCTCACACAAATTAAGATCTGTTTAGCTGTCTAATCATGCCTGTAGCTTCAATAGAAGTTAGTGGCGAAAGCATAATAGTCTTAAATATAAGTATTAATAAAAAGGATAGAAGATGAAAAAGCTTATTGGCCTTTGCTGTGTTTTACTCTGTCAGTTTGCCTCTGCGCAACAAGGCTATTACCGCTCGCCAACATTACAAGGTGATAATGTTGTATTTACTGCTGAGGGTGACTTATGGCATTACTCCTTAAAAAACTCCTCGGCTAAACGTTTAACTACTCATCCTGCTGAAGAAAAACAAGCGCGTATTTCTGCCGATGGTCAATGGCTTGCCTTTACTGCCAACTATGAAGGCTCAACGGAAGTTTACGTTATTGCACTTGCCGGCGGTGTAGCGAAGCGCGTTACTTTTGAAAACAGCAATGTGCGTTTGCAAGGTTGGCACAGTGACGGCAGTATTTTATATGCAACGAATAGCCGTGTTGGACCAACAGGGAACTGGACTTTAAAAACCGTTAATCCTGAAACATTTCAAACAAGCT
Organism: Colwellia sp. D2M02; assembly: GCF_018860755.1. Taxonomy (GTDB): domain Bacteria; phylum Pseudomonadota; class Gammaproteobacteria; order Enterobacterales; family Alteromonadaceae; genus Colwellia; species Colwellia asteriadis. Next base: position 161,602 of record NZ_JAHKPW010000058.1, read on the forward strand.
TTATTCCGTTAGCCGACGCCATTGAAGGCAGTATTGATGAAAAAAACAATACGCTATTTTTTACGCAATTTGGCTTACAAGTCTCTTCTGATAACGCTAAAATTTATCGCGGTGGTGCCCAAGGTGAGTTATGGCGCTTTCAATTAGAGGGTAATAAAGAAGCAAAACTGTTGACCAGTAAACATCATGGCGATGTTCGTCAGCCTATGTATTTTGACAATAACGTCTATTTCATTAGTGATGCCAGCGGTGCTGATAATATTTGGCAAATGAATACCCGCGGTGAAAAATTAAAACAAGTTACTCATTTTAAAGAGTGGCCAGTTCGTTCTGCTGGACTTGATGAAAACCGTATTATTTTTCAACAAGGGGCTGATTTAAAAATATTGGATTTAGCTTCTAAAAACGTTACAACTCTTGATATTCAGTTGAGCTCTGATTTACCTAACTTGAGAGAGAAGTGGGTAAATAAGCCACTAAAACACTTAACCTCGGCAACCATTTCATCATTACCTAAAGTGGCCATTACCGCGCGTGGTAAAGTTGCGATAGCCAGTACTGATAAATCACGTTTAATCGAAGTGTTTACCCCACCAACGTCACGAACGCGCAATGCTATTTTAAGCCATGACGGACAATGGGTTTACGCCATCAATGATAGTAGCGGTGAGTTAGAAATCTGGCAGTTTGCTGCTGATGGCTCAGACAATGCTAAACAGTTAACTAATGATGGTAATATTTTCCGCTGGAATATGCACTTATCGCCTGACGGAAAGAAAATTGCGCATGATGATAAGGCCGGTAATTTATGGTTACTTGATATAGATTCAGGTGAAAATAAAAAACTACTTGAGAACAATGACGGCTTAAGCCCTTTTCAAGATGTGGTGTGGTCAAGTGACAGTCATTATTTAGCGTTAACTCGCTCAAAACAAAAAGATCAACGTAGTCGCATTGAACTTTTTAGTATTGCTGACAATAAAGGTAAGTTACTTACCACAGATAAATATAATGCTTATTCGCCGGCGTTTAGCCCAGATGGTCAGTGGTTATATTTTCTCTCAGACAGACATTTTAACGCGACACCATCATCACCTTGGGGTGACAGAGTGATGGGAGCAGTTTTTGATCGTCGCAGCCAAATTTTTGCTTACCCGTTAACGGCAAATGCACAATTTCCATTCCAGCCAAATAATGAATTGTTAGCGGCACAAGCACGCAGTGATAAAGAAGCAAAAGAGCAAGCGAAAGCAGACTCAAAAAGTAAAGATAGCTCTGTAACAACAGCGCAAGAACAGTTAAGTTGGGAATTACTGGGTGAAACATTATGGCAAGTACCCGTACCGTCAGGTAACTTTAATAAGCTATCAGTTACGGATAAACATTTATATCTATTAGACCGGGCTACGGGGGCAGGTAATAGCCCGAGCTTACATGCAATTGAAATAAAAACTGACGCTAAACTTAAGTCTTTAGTGAAGGACATTGCCGACTACCAATTAACAGCAGACAACAAACAAGTTTTTGTTCGTAAAGCTAAAAGTAATCAAATGTTGATTGTTGACGCTAATGGTAACTTCCCTGCTAAAACCGCAGGTTTGACTGTGGATACTGCTAGCTGGCAGTTACTGATTAACCCTCAACAAGAGTGGCAGCAAATTTTTCATGATGCGTGGTTAATGCATCGTGATTTCTTATATGATGCCAATATGCGCGGCCTTGATTGGCAGGCTGTAAAAGCCAAATATGAGCCATTATTAAATCGCTTAACCGACCGTCACGAGCTTAACGATATTTTTAAGCAAATGATGGGTGAGTTAAACGCTCTTCACTCGCAAGTGCGTGGTGGCGATTATGCCAAAGACAACAGCGCCGCTAAAACCGCAACATTGGGAGCAGCCCTTAAACAAACAGCCGCTGGCGTTATAGTTGAGCATATTTATCAAACCGACTCAGAATTACCTTTGATGAACTCGCCATTAAACCAGCCTGGCGTAGATGTTAATAATAACGACATTATTGAAAGTATTAATGGTCGTAAAGTTACCAATATTGCTCAAGTGAACGCTGCTTTACGCAATCAAACGGGTAAGCAAGTATTATTAGCGCTAATACGTGGTGATAATGTGCATAAAACCGTTGTTGTCCCTGTAAGTACCCGCAAAGATTATCAATTGCGTTATCAGGATTGGGTTAACTATAACCAAACTAAGGTCAGTGCTAACAATACTAATATAGGTTACTTACATTTACATGCCATGGGCGGTAATGATATTGCCAGTTTTGCGCGTGAGTTTTATCATCAAATTAATAAAGAGGGTTTGATTATTGATGTTCGCCGTAATCGTGGTGGTAATATTGATAGTTGGATTATTGAAAAGCTGTTACGACGAGTATGGATGTTTTGGCAGTCGCCTATTGGTGAGCCAAGCACTAACATGCAGCAAACCTTTAGAGGCCACTTAGTGGTATTAGCCGATCAAATGACCTACTCCGATGGTGAAACCTTTACTGCGGGTATTATCGCTAATAAGCTTGCTCCTGTTATTGGTAAACAAACAGCGGGTGCTGGTGTTTGGTTACGTGGTGCTAATCAACAATCTGATGGCGGTATGGCAAGAGTGGCAGAGTTTCCTGTGTATGCGATGGATGGACGCTGGATTGTTGAAGGGCATGGCGTTAAACCAACAATTGAGGTGGATAACTTACCTCATGAAACCTTTAACGGTAAAGATGCTCAATTAGAAGCTGCGCTTAAGTATTTAAACAAAAAGCTTAAAAAGCAGCCGATAAGAAAAATGCAACCTAAAGCTTTTCCACCAGTTGATCAGCCGGCAGATGATATTGTTAAATAACAGCTAAAGTTAATTCATACTTGGTGTGAATTCCATTACATTGAAAAGCCAGCTTTGCTGGCTTTTTTATGGCTGTTTTTTAGCTGGCTTTTAGCTAGCTATTAACTAATCACTAACTAATTCTTAACGGTTTCTACTATACGGCGAATGCTTTAATGCAATTTCTTCCCTCATTTTTTGCTTGGTAAAGTGCGGTATCTGCCCGTTCAATCCATGAGGCAATGTCATCATTGGCTGTTGATTGCGAAACACCAACACTAATTGTTAAGTGTATGTTTAATTCAAAGGCTGTTTCATCAACGGCTTTGACTAGGCGCTGTGCTAAAGCAATCGAGTCAACTTTGGTGGTTTTAGGTAATAATACAATAAACTCCTCGCCACCCCATCTGGCCGCGATATCCCCAGCACGTAATACTTGAGATAGCACGGTTGAAAATTGCTGAAGCACTTTATCTCCCACATTATGACCATGTTCATCATTAATTTTCTTAAAAAAATCAAGGTCAATCATCATAATTGCAGAAATACATTGATGCCTAAGTACATTATTAAAGTGGTCTTTTACCGTCGACATAAAATAGTGTCGGTTATATAAATTGGTCAAATTATCGTGAAATGAACGATATTCAAGGTTTTTATTAGCTTTGGTTAATTCTTCTTTTATTTTTTCAAGCTCTTGGTTTTTATCATGTAATGCTGCGAACACTTTCATGTTAACCAGACTCCGCCATAAAAAAATAAAGAAGATAATGGCGGCGCTAGCGGTAAGGTAATACAGTAATGTGTTGTCTGTTTGTTTCACTATTTTTACGTTGGTCCATTTATTTAAAATAGTGTTGTGTTGTTTACTGGTGATTTGATCGATGGCTTGGTTAAAAGCTGGGATTAAGTGGGCATTCGCTTTGGTAAAACCAATACGTAGTTGGTCTTGTAAGGAAATCCAGCCATTAATTTTTAGCGTTTCTAGCTCTAGTTGATTAATTGTTAAATTAATGGAATAGAGAGAGCCAGCATAAACATCGATTTCGCCTTGCTCTACCGCTTTTAAACCTTGGGCTTCTGAGTCCATTATTTTTAATTTCATTTCAGGGTAATTGCGCGGAATCTCTTCCAGCAATCGATAACCAGAAACTACGCCTAAAGTCATATCTCCTATTGCAGGTAACCCTTGCATAAAAGGGATGTTTGGTTTACTTACCAAAACATTAGGACCGAAAAAATAAGGCATAGAAAAAGAGAGGAATTTTTCACGCTCAGTGGTTCTGTTAAGCATTAAGGTTAAATCACAAGCGTTTGATTGAAGTTGTTCTATGGTTTGATGCCATGAGGGGCTTGGCTTTATCGTGAAAGAGTAGGGGGTTAACTGTTTGAATATTTCAAGGTAATCGCTAGCAATACCAGTATGTTGACCATTAATAACGCCTTCGAAAGGCATCCAGTCAGGGTCTACGCAAAAGGTTAACTGCTGGTTTTTTTCTTGAGCGAAAGCGCCAAAAACACAGAGCAAGGCTAATGACAATGTAAAGCCTCTTAACACTTGTATGGCAAATGTTAAGTGCTGTTTAATAATACCTGTAGCGTAATACCTATTGAACAACTTCCTGCTACCTTGTGGTTTAGCATAATTATGTCGGGGGTAGTATTTAGTATAGAGCAGATTATTATTTATACGACTTTTACGAGGGGCAATATTTAGGGGGTTGCTACTTACTCACTCAGTTAGCGTTTATTAGTGTAAAGTAGACGTAGATAACATCAGTATTTATCTACGTCATCGTTTTATTTTTTCATTCAGTTAATTTGTTAAGCTAAGTTAAGCTAATCTAAGTTAAGCTAATCTAAGTTAAGTTAAGTTAAGTTAACAAATCAATTGCTTACCTTGATGCGTTCAATCAGGGGCTCTGGTTGTGTTGACGATTCATCCATCAAATAATCTAATTGCACTAATAAGTTTTTAGTTACTTTATTACTCGCTTTATAGCGCCACTGTTTTAAAGCCGTTACCGCTGTTTTATCAAAAACATAAGCAGGTTTAGCATTCACCACTTCAACATTCGTCACACTACCGTTTTCAAGCACATCAAACTTTAATACCACCGAGCCTTCAGTACCAGCTTTAGCGGCTTCAATAGGATATTTAGGTTCAATGCGATGGGTTGGCTGTACTTCAAATTGTTTGTGGTCTTGTTTTTGTGCCTCCTTTAATTGGCTACTGGCATAGGTAACCCCAGCCACTAATGATGTTGATAGTAATGTTACTAGTGCTAACATGGCGACTTTACTGATAGGCTTTTTATGGTCCATTTTTTTGATTTGTTCGATACGATTAAACATAAAAGATTGTTCTCCATTGTGTTTGAAACTCATTAATGTAAAGGCATTAGGCGGTGAGGTTTCAGCCGCTACTACTAAGGCTTTACAATATTCGATCCTGGACTGAGTCTGTTTTCGCGATAAAACAAATTGATCGCAGGCATGCTCTTGATCTTGGCGAAATGCTGCATAAGCTCGCCAAGCTAGCGGATGAAACCAAAATAACGCTAAGAGCAAAAGCGCGACTTGGTTCGCCCACATATGGTGGTGAGAAAAATGACAAACTTCATGAGCAATAATCAGCTGTTGCTGCTCTGGGGTATAAAGTTCGTTAAAATCCTCAGGAATAACTAAGATTTGCTTAAACAACCCCATTAACATTGGACTATGAACATGGCTACTTTGCGCAAGTGTCAAAGAGTTAGTGCTGCGGTTGAGTTTTTTAATTTCTTGAGTAAACGCATGATGGCTTGCTGGTTTGAGCATTAACTTTTTTTGATAATCAACATGCAAGGTTAACCAATAACCTGCGAGCATAGAAAAGCCCAGTAGCCAAATACTAAAAAGTGTTAACTCAATTGAGACATTATGGCTCAAGTGTTGGTTAATCGTTAAGGTTGGCTTAACGATGTAAGCCTGTATTGAGTTATGGGTAAAGCTATCGTTAAAGCCATAACCTCCAAAGCGAATAACCTCGTTGATAATACTTGCAGCAATAGGCGTAAGCGTAATAACTAAGCATAAAGGCAGTAATAGCCATAAGCGATAGCTGTTTTTGGCATCAGTGTTTTGCCTCAACGATTGACGAATCATTAAAATAAACATAAGAATGCATGTTAGAGGTAATAACGCGTTGACTAATAAAGCTACTAAGTCGCTAATCATTATTTTTTTCCCAGTCAGAAATCAGTGCTTTAAGTGCGGCGACATCTTCTTTGTTCAAATCATTCTGTTTCGCAAAGTTAGCCACTAAAGGCGTTATTTTTCCGCTAAACATTCGCTCGATAAAGCTCTGACTCTCTTTTAGGGTGTAAGCATCACGCTCGACTAACGGTGAATATAAATAATGGCGCTGTTGCTTTTCAAAGCTAATCGCTTGTTTTTTTACTAAGCGATTGAGTAAAGTTTTTACGGTTTTTTCATGCCATTCTTTATGTTGATTTAAGCGTGCAATAATCTCATTAGCGCTGGCAGGTGCTTGTTGCCACAGTGCATCGAGTACTTCAAATTCAGCATTACTAATTTCGGTCATAACAACTCCTATAACTTTTGATTACAAATGTAATTTATCCTTATAGATTACATCCGTAATTCTTTGTGTCAAGTTATTATTGCTGCATCATCACAATCATTCTCTATAGCAGAGTTTTAAAGAGCGTAACGCTGAGCGTTAGGGTAACAATATCAATATTTGATAATTTTCCACCCTCATATATTGCATGTAAACGATAATGATTGTTATTAACCTTCTTTACTGGTAGCATCCTGCTCCTTTTTAGAAACAGATGGGTGTACATTGGAAAGATATTACACTGAGGTTTTAAGCTTTATCTCTCGCTCAGTGGGCTGTCGTAGTAAAGCAGAAAACATAGTACAAGAAGCTTATGCTCGTTTACTTAGTCGCCGTATTAAACAAGAACAGCCTGATGATAATCACCAACGGGCACTGTTTTTCACGACGGCAAAAAATATTGTGATTGATAACTACCGTCGCAATAAAAAATTTGTTGAGCCTGAAGAACGTGAACTTATAGCGCCATGCGATTATGAGCCAGAAGCAAAATTAGCGAGTCAACAACAGCTCAATTTGCTTTATACTTGCATTGAAAAGTTACCACTGAAAACCAAACAAGCCTTTGTCTTATATAAGTTTAAAAACTTAAGCTACCAAGAGGTTGCTGAACAAATGGCTATTTCAGTGAGTATGGTTGAAAAACATTTAGCGACGGCCATGCTTGCATGTCGTGATGTATTAAAAAAATAAGTACGAGAATCACAACAATGACAAGTCAGCAAACACCATTGCAATTACAACAGCAAGCTAACCAGTGGCTCGAGTTACAACGAACAGGGCTAAATGCAAAACAACAACAGGCATTTTTACGTTGGCTAAACGAAAGCTCGGATCACTACGATGCTTATCAACAAAGTCAGCAAGTTGACCAGCTACTTGCACAATTAGGCGAGGGTAAAACCGCTGCGATTAATAAAGCAGTTACACTTTCTCCTATTCGAAAAGTGTTGGCCATCGCTGCCAGTGTCACAATTTTAATGGTCAGCCTAACTAGTTACTACTTTGGGGGAAATACTGATTCCAACTTTACTGCTAACTATCAATCTGCTCGAGATGAACAAATTGACTTTAATCTTCCTGATGGTAGTAAGCTTAGCTTAGATGCACAAACACAGCTTGCCTTAGCGTTTGATGCTAAGCAGCGCGTGAGTCATTTAAGCCAAGGTAGGGCGTTATTTGATGTGGCAAAGAACCCACAGCGGCCTTTTATTATTAATACAAATAGAGCCGATATTACCGTATTAGGCACACGCTTTAGTGTTGATAGCAAAGTTGACAGTACGCGAGTTAGTGTAGAGCACGGGCGTGTAAAAGTGCAAAGCACTCGCTATGGGGAGCCTGCAGTTGAATTAGTACAGGGTCAACAAGCAGTGCTTAGTGAGCACGGTGTTGAAGTACTCAATATGAATCCACAACTTGTTGATGCTTGGCGTAGTGGTCGTTTAGTCTTTAATAACGTGCCATTGAACGAAGTATGTGCAGAATTTAGCCGTTATCACGATGCTAATTTTAAGTTTAGCGAGCATAGCGTTAGTAGTATGATGCTATCTGGTACCTTCAATGCGTCAGAGCTCGATAATTTTTTAAATTTATTGCCACATGTTTTGCCCGTAAATATTAAAAGCAATAATAATCAGGTGGTTATAAGTAAAAGTTAAGTGTGACTTAAAATAACCGCAAAAAAAATCAAAAAAACATTGAGGGATTCGCATTCTCATTCGTTTTCATATAAACACATTTGCTCTATATGGAATCATTGTAATGTTCACCTCCACGCAACACAGCTTAAAGCTAACCACTCTTACCCTTGCTTTAGGACTGCTTTTAGCTCAGCCTTTGGCTGCTCAAACTAGGGCAAACCTAGTCAGCTTTAATATTGCTCAGCAGCCACTTAGTCAGGCGCTTAATCAACTTGCTGAGCAAGCCAATATGAGCTTAATTGCCGACGCAAGTTTGTTGGTAAACATACAAGCGCCTACGTTAGATGGCCAAAGAACGGTACGTGATGCTTTAACGAGAGTCTTACAAGGTACAGAACTAACTGCTGAAATAGTGGGTAATAATATTATTCTTAAAGCAGCTGACACCACAGCCGAGAGTGATGTTGCCATTGTTGAGTTGCCTGCTTATTCAGCCAGTCTTAATGAGCCACGACGTGATATTGAAGTTATCGTAGTTAAAGGTCAGCAAATTAACCTTAATCGCGAGCAATTAGAGCGTACCAAGGGTAGTTCAAACTCAGATATTTTCTCAACCCATACCAGTATTGAAGCAAACAATATACGTAATGAAGCGGGGGCGCTTGATATTGGTATTCGCGGTGTACAAGGCGAAGGGCGAGTACCGGTGTTTATTGATGGTAGTTTGCAATCAACTCACACTAACCGTGGTTATATGGGCACATCTGATCGCAGTTACATTGACTCAGATTTTATCAGCACAGTTTCTGTTGAAAAAGGCTCATCGGTTAAGGGCAGTTTATTCAATGCTGGTGCTATCGGGGGGACGGTTAATATTACCACCTTAAACACCAACGATATTCTTAAATCGGGTCAAAGTGTCGGTGCGTTAATAAAGCTAAAAACATACAACAATAATCACACTCCAACTGTTAGCGATGATGCTAACCAACAGCAGTATTACCAGGTTCGCAATAATAATAGTAGTAGTGATTTTGATAATGGCGGCATTATGGCTGCTGGCGCCTATCAAACAGACAAGCTTAAAACCGTTTTTGCTTACAGTAATAAAAAAATTGGTAACTACTTTGCGGGCAAAAATGGTTATGACCACTTTGTTGAAGAATACCCGTGGGGGCATATATTGCCGCCAGTCAACCAAGGTGGAGAAGTGGTAAATACCAGTTTTGAAAGTGAATCTTACCTCGCCAAAGTACAGTATGCCTTTAATGATGAGCATGAAATAGAGTTAAATACTCGTCATCATCAACAAGAAGCTGGTGAAATGCTGACTTCATACTGGCATAAGCAAAGAGAAGGTGATTTTTGGATATTGCCAAATGGTGAATATGGTGAAGTGCCTGCGGGCATTGAAACTATGCCACAATGGGAGCCAGGTACCGCTAAAGTTAATAGTGCTAGCGCTTTGTATCGTTATTTACCAGCCAACAATGCATTAGTTGATTTGAAAGTTAACGCTTGGGCAACAGAGGCCAAGTTAGCGCAATATAATGCCTTAGGGAGTAACTTTGGTCCAAATGCTCTGCAGTACTTTCATGAGTACAGCAATCAACGTCAGGGTTTAGGTATCTATAATTCATCATCTTTTAACCTCGCCACTATACCAACTACCCTAATGTATGGTGCGTCTTGGCAAGACGAAAACCTAAAGCCAAAACCAGGATCAGTAGAGGATTTTTACGGCGACCTCACGACCTCACGTGATGGTAAACAAACCGTGCGCAGTGTATTTGTTAATGCACAAATTGATTTAGAGCCAGTTGAACTGTCGCTTAACCTGAACCATCATGACTCAAAAACGACAGATAACCAGACGGGGTTAAGCCAAGAGTTTGATCCTAAAACCGATATAACGGCACAGGTTTATTATAGTGTGCTAAGCAATACCGCACTAAAATTTAAATATAGTAAAGCTTATAGAATGCCAAACCTCTATGAAACCACGGTTTCTAATGAAGTGTTTTCATACTCTCCGTATTACCCTGTAACACCTGAAAATACTAATACTTTTGAATTTGGAGTTGAGAGCAGCTTTGTTAATACGCTAACGCCCGGAGATAAGTTAACGCTATCAGCTAGCTATTTTGATACGCGTATTGAAAATATGCTAGCTACTGGAAATTTACCTAATAAAGACCCTAATGCAACAGAGTGGCAAACTTCTGCTTATACCTTTACTAACTACGATTCATTTGAATTACCAGGGATTGAACTTAGCATTGATTATCAAGGCGACCTATTTTACAGCACGCTTTCATATACCAATTATACAGATATAGAAATGTGCTCTAGTGAGTATGCTGAGCTTGAAGGCGTTGAAAAGTGCAATAATCAGGGGTTTTCAGGTAGCTTAACACCGCTACGCATTCCACCTAAAAGAAATCTTGTCGTCTCGCTTGGTAAGAAGTTATTAAACGATAAACTCGATACGGGCTTTATTTACAAAGGCCATTCTGCCAAAGAACACCCCGGTGGCTTTTTAAGTGGTACTGGCGCAAAAGCCGTTAAAAAAATTCCAGCCAGTTATCAGCTTGATTTCTATGTTGACTATCAATTTAACGACACTATTAGTGGTTACACCACAGTAACCAATTTGACTGATCGCTATATCGTTTCATCTGGTTCAATTGTTGCTATGCCTGAGCCCGGACGTACGATTACTCTAGGTCTTGAAATCAAAATATAAAGTGCTAGGACAGTTAAACCGCGGCTCAAGCTTGTTTATATCAAAGAAAAAATACTTTTATACAAGTAACAGCACAGTAAAAATTATTGTTATAAACCACCAAAACACCGTTAAGGAAGTAAAACATGACAGCAGCAGTAAGCGCCTCATCTCGGGCACTAGCACTTCGACAAGGCACTGCCGATTTACATGACAATATCGACAAAAGCATTATGGAAAAAGACCCATTTGCGAATGTTGATAATTATGTGAAATTTTTATCACTACAATATTATTTTTTAAAAGATGTCTCCGCACTCTATGAGCATACACAATTAAGTAAACACATTGATGATTTAGTTTCACGTCGCCGTCTTGGCTTATTAGAACAAGACTTTATTGACTTAGAATGCAGGCTTCCGACTAGCACGCTTGTGCCACTTATTGATAATAATACCGACCTAGCAACTGCGCTTGGTTGGCTATATGTTGTAGAAGGCTCAAAAGTTGGTGCTGCAATGTTAGGAAAACAAGCGCAAGCTCGTCTACACTATACAGGAGAGTTTGCTGCACGTTATTTAGCTGGCCCAGGGGCTGGACGTGGCAGCGCATGGCGTCACTTAGTGCAATTAATTGACACTATTGAATTAACCGCAGCACAAGAGCAAGCACTGATTAATGGTGCTCGCCAAGCGTTTACCCGTTTTCAACTTTATCAGGCACAAGTTTATTCATGAATTTAAAGGTAACTTTAGTCTCCTATAAAAATATTGGTTACCAACTACTGGGCTTAGCTCTGGTTGGATTGGGCATTATTGGTATTGTTTTGCCAGTAATGCCGACCACTATTTTTTTCATTTTGGCATTGGCGTGTTTTACACACTCATCGCCAAAACTGACGGCTTGGTTACTCAATCACCCTCGCTATGGCGCAAGTTTGCGTCATTGGCAGGCACATAAAGTAGTGCCGATAAAAGCGAAATGGTTTGCTGGAGCGAGTATGCTCGCAGGGTTAATTATTTTATCTTTAAGTAATGCACCTTGGTGGGTTGTGAGTTTAGTGGCCGCAATAGAGGTTATTATTATGATTTACCTAGTTGCTCGGCCATCACAAGTGCCTCAAAATGAGCTTCAACATTGATACTTATCACGCTTTATTATTTGATATAGCAGGCTACATCATTAAATCGGCTTATGGCTGCAGCATCTAAAAGACTACTTCGAACAACTACCTTCAATATACAACACCACTAAAAAGGAAAAAACTATGCAAGCAAAAAATCATCATGGCTTGGTAGTTTTTCAACAGTGCGGGTAATGAGGGTTTTCAAGCTTGTCATTAAGTCGCTAAGTTGCTCTTCAGATAAGGTATCAGCTAAAGTGTGATAATCCTCAGGAATAATGCCTTGCCCTATCATCACTTGTTGCCATGCTATTTCAGTGAATAAATCATCAGGCTTACAAAATACATTCCCTGTTTTTTTAAATAACGCTATTTTATTGGCTAATGATGGTGGCACTTGCATGCGCTGACAGGTACGCCAAAACTCACTGTCGCCTCGGTTGTTGAGTTTGTAGTGCATAATAATAAAATCACGAATAGCTTCTAACTCAGATTTTGCTTGGCGATTAAACTCATCAACGGCGGCTTGTTCAATACCATTATGTGGAAAAAACTTTAACAAGCGTATCGCTGCCGTTTGAATTAAGTGAATATTAGTCGACTCAAGGGGTTCGAAAAAACCACTAGATAAGCCAATAGCAATCACGTTGTTATGCCACTGCTTACGACGACGGCCTGTTTTAAAGGAAATAACTCGAGGCTCCCCTAGCGGTTTGCCGTCAAGGTTATTGAGTAATTGCGCTTTTGCTTGTTCATCACTGAGGTGTTTACTTGAGTAAACTAAACCATTGCCGGTTCGGTGTTGCAGTGGAATACGCCATTGCCAACCAGCAGCATGTGCACTAGAGCGAGTATATGGTTCAATAGGTGTTATTTTTTCGCAAGGTACGGCAATAGCACGATCACAAGGCAACCAATGAGAGTAATCTTCAAAACCAGTATTGAGTGTTTTTTCAATAAGCAATGCGCTAAGGCCGCTACAATCAATAAATAAGTCTCCTGTAATCTGCTCACCGTTTGCTAATACTAGGCTTTTGATAAAGCCAGTGTCGTGATGTTGATTAACGTGCATCACTTTTCCTTCAATACGCTTTACGCCCATGCTCATCGAGTGCTTTTGAATAAATTTAGCGTATAAACCTGCATCAAAATGGTAAGCATGAGCAATACCCGGTAGGTTTGTGTTAGGAATATTATGAATAGGTGCAAACTTGTTTTGTTTAGCTGCCTGATAGTTAAGTGAGTAATCCCAAAAACTCTTATGAGCGTTTACTGGCATAGCGTTATTTTGTTGCTGTTCCTTTAGCCAAAAATGATGAAAGTCACAGAATGCGAATTTTTTTCCTATGCTGCCAAAGGCGTGCATATAGCTATTATTGTGTTGACCCCAGTCAGTAAACTCTATACCGAGTTTTATGGTTGCTTGAGTTTCTTTAATGAAGGTTTTTTCATCAATACCTATTGCACTATTAAAGTTAACAATAGGGGGAATACTCGCCTCGCCAACACCAATGGTGCCAATATTATCAGATTCAATTAAGGTAATATTTAACGACTTACCTAAGGTTTTTATCAACAATGCGGCTGTCATCCAACCTGCGGTGCCACCGCCAACAATAACGATATTTTTGATTGTGTTTTTAACGCGACTATTAGTTTTATTTTGTGCATTATTTTGAGTGCTATTTTGCATTCGCGAACCTTCCTTAATAGTGTTATTAACGTTCATGCTTTTATTTAGGTTTATAGCCTGTCATAAAAAAAGCCCTAATAATGCAACATTACAAGGGCTTTTGAAGAAGTATTAAAAGACTGCTATTTACATTTTGTAGCTAAAGCCTAAAAGGTAAGTGCTACCGTAGTCTTGGTAGTCGCGTACTTGTAGAGCATTATCACCCTGTAATGAGGTAAATGGCTCTTCAGTTAAATTATAACCTTGTAAGAAAATAGATAAGCCTTCTAAGCTTTCAAAGCCACCTTCACCAAAGTCATAACCAATTTGTGCATCCCAAATTGTTTCACCCATAATATCTACTTGCACAGTATCAAAACCTAAGCCGTAAACATCACCTTTAAATGCCCCACGCTTACGCATACTTGCTCGTGCTGAAAATCCATTTTTGTCGTAGTAGAAGGTAGCACTGGTGATACTGTCAGATAAGCCTGGTAGCTCATAGTCGTTATCATTTTGATCTTTCATGTCTGACTCAATGCCAGTGTAGCTGGCAATAATACCAAAACCATCAAGGCTTTCATGAACCATGTTAAAAGGTAACGTTGCTGATAATTCATAACCCCAAAGTGTGCCGTCACCGCCATTCACTTTACCGTTACCTGTACCTGTGGTTGTAGCTGGCAATTCACCTGTAGCAGGGTCAGCAATGCCCGTCATATCAACTGCGTAGCTGCCGTCAAAAATCCAATTTTGTAAATCTTTATGAAAAAGAGCTACAGCAAAGTAACCTTCTGCACTGAAATAATTTTCATAAGATAAATCTATGCCAATCGCTTCTTTGGGCTCAAGTGCAGGGTTACCACCAGATACACTCCAGTAGTTACCTTCACTGTCAGGTTGTTGATTGTATGTTGCATTAAATGAGGCATTCATTTCATCTAAACGGGCACGTGAAATTGTTTTAGCCGCGCCAAAACGTAATGTTTGACTATCATCAATTTGCATTGATAAGTTTAAGCTCGGTAAGAAATGATGGTAGTCATGACTAACATCGGTAGGCTCTGCGACTACTAAGCCGTCAATCGTATTAAAAGCACTACCTTGTGAAGATTGCTCAGTATAAACGTAGCGAACACCTAAGTTACCCGTTACTGGCATACCTGCAATTTCAGTGGCTAATTCAGCTTGCGCAAAAGCAGACATTACTTTCTCATTAACGGTCCATGATTTAGTCGCATGTTTTGGATCCGTTAAACTTTCTTGCAATAAATCATAATAGCCATCGTTAATTAAGCCCATTGTGTCATAGGCAATCATATCGCCCATGCCAATAAAGTCTAGGTTAGCTGTGCCTAAACGATATTGCTCTGGTACTGATAACATGCCGGTATTATCAGGGTAACTAAAGCTACTTAGGGTCATAAAATACCCCTCTGATTTTTTAGTTTTTTCTCGTTCACGATAGGCAACACCGTAGGTGATTGCTGAAATGAAGTCAGAATCAATATCTTGGCTAGCCGCAAATTTTAGCGACATAAGTTCATCATCAATAGTTGGCGTATTGATAAAACCGTCTTGTAATTGGTTTTCGTATTCTGTGCCTGTTACACCGTATTTATCATTAAGTGCACCACTCCAGCCCCAGCTTAATGGACCACCTAGTTGAATTAGGTTGTAGTCACTGTAGTCTAAACCGTGGGTAAATTTTGCCCCAGTATTACCCGAGTCAAAGGTGTAGCCTATGTCATCAGCAACACCTCGGTTGTCGCCTCGGCCAGTACCAGCGTAGCTTTCTACACTGTAAACGTCACGCTCAACTTTTGAGTAACTAGCATCAAAGTCTAAGGTCCAGTTATCGTTAACTGCCCAATTGGTATTAAAACCAAATGACATCAGCTCGGCATCACGCTCTTCGTAATCGTTACGTACTAATGCTCGTTGTCCTTGCGTTGTTGCGCTCGTTATAAAGCCTGTATCAGCGTCAATGGTAACGCTATCGGGAGAAATAGAGCCTTGGCCCCAAGCAAACGGTACTTCAATGCCACGTAATATTTTGGTATCTAAAAAGTCGACATATAAGGCATCAAATGTCATTTTTAAATCATCTCTTGGCGCAGCTTCAATAACAAGCATAGCTGAGTCACGCTCTAAGGTAGAAGAACGAACGAAAGGTTTCGCCCCTCCTAAAATAGAGCCTTGTGAGCCGTCACTGTATTCAAATTCAGGATAACCCCAAGAATTCCAACGTTTTTCTTGGTTAGGTGAAGTCATGGTTGTATAAGCAAAGGCAACACCTAAAGTGTCATCTGCAAATTGGTCCATGTAAAAGAATGTGCCCTTTAAGCCATCGTCATCACCATTAGGGTTTAACTTCTCAAAACTGGTTTTTTCATAAGTGCCGTTAAATTGAATAACACGGTCATCTTGGCTTAAAGGCTTGATAGTTTGTAAGTCAATAACACCTGCAATACCTTCACCTTCTAGGCTGGCATTAGGGGTTTTATAAACGGTAACACCGCTCATTATTTCAGATGGGTATAGGTCAAACTCAACGCCGCGGTTGTCACCAATAGAAACTTGTTCACGACCATTTAAGGTTGTGCCGCTTTCATTTTCACCAAATCCGCGAATACTTACTTTACTTGCACGACCGTCAATGCGCTGCGCAGCGAGACCCGGTAAACGAGCGATAGATTCTGCAATAGAAGAGTCAGGTAACTTACCAATATCTTCAGCAGAAATGGCTTCAACTACACTCGATGAATATCGCTTTAAGTTAATTGATTCAACAAGGCTTTTACGAAAACCTTTTACTTGTATTACTTCAACAGCTTCTTCTGCTTTTTCCTCTTGGCTTTTGGCTTCTTCGGCAGCAAAACTTGTAGCGCTTAATGCCATTAAGCCACTTGAAAGTAGAGCTAATGACATTTTGCTTGGTTTAAAATGTAACATTGAATATTCTCCCCTAACCATCCGTGAGTTATTTATTGGCTAAGTCCTATCAGCCTAATAATTATATGCTTGTGTAATGTTTTATATTTATATTGTGATTGTTGTCATGCGCCTTTATGGGTGGCTACTATGTCAACAACTTTAATATAAGGCTACAGCTAATGCTTAGATACTACATGCATACGTATTCATAAGGGTGGGGCGGTATTGAATACGTATGCAACCTAACGCTAAGCGTTTTTAGTTTTACTTTTTCACCGTAAATTAGTGAACATATTATTTTCAGCTAAATGAAGAACGCCATGAAAAAAATTTCTCTCTATCTACAACTCTTGTCTTTAAGCATATTGTTAGCTGCTTGTGATACCAAAGCACCAGTGGCAATTGAAGCTGTTGATACGTCAAGTAATATACAAGCCTTAGCTAAAGGATTTTCTGCGCACTGGCTAACGCCTCAAATTATTCTCTTACCTAAACAACAAACGAATAATCGTTACCAGTTAACTAAGCTAGCCGCTAATACTGTTGATACTGTGGCGTTAACGGCAACCACACTTCCAAAGAAATTAGCAGAAAAATTTCCACACCTTACTGGCTTTCAGTCTTATAAAGTAAATATAAGCAATGAGTTAGCTAAGCAGTGGCTTAAGCATTCACTCGTTATTACTTCATTGGATGCCGACAAACAACTAATCGCAGCAACGTATATACAAACAGGGGCTGTTATTGATGCCTTATATACCAGTGTAGACAACGATGCTGATGAAGTGACTGATTTAGGGGCAAACATTAGTGAGCAAGGCGTTAGTTTTAAATTATGGGCTCCAACGGCACAAGCAGTGTCTGTGCTATTGTTTGATGAAAACCTACAAGCCATGCCTAACGCTCAGCTAGCCATGATCGAAGATAGTAAAACAGGTGTTTGGCAAGTGACCACAGGTGATGAGGCAAGTTATGCCTATTATCAATATCAGGTACGTGTTTATCACCCAGCGTCTAAAAAAGTAGAGACGCTACAGGTAACAGACCCATACTCGCTAAGTTTATCGGTTAATAGTGAGTACTCGCAGGTTGTTAATTTAAATGATGCTACAACTCAGCCAAGTCATTGGGCTGAACACAGCATACCCAGAGTAAAAAATATTGAAGATAATATTTTTTATGAAACCCATATTCGTGACTTTAGTGCTAACGATCCAAGTTTAACTAACCCTAAATTTAAAGGTAAATACAAGGCTTTTAGCGAAGAAAACTCTGATGGTATGCAGCATTTGAAGGCGCTACAGGCCTCGGGGTTAAATAATATTCATTTATTACCCACATACGATATAGCAACGGTGAATGAAGAGGCGAGTCAGCATATTGATATGGCTGACAGTCTAGCGAAAGTGTGTACTATTGCCGCTAAAGCGAGTATTTGCCAACAAGACTATAATGAGCAGCAAACGCTTAAATCGCTATTAAGTAGCTATGCAACTGACGGTAAAAAAGCGCAACAATTAGTGAGCGAATTACGAGCAGTTGATAACTATAACTGGGGCTATGATCCTTTGCATTACACCGTGCCAGAGGGCAGTTATGCCGTTAATGCTCAAGGGGTTGCACGCTTAGTAGAATTTAGAGAAATGGTACAAAATCTACATGAGCTAGGTTTTAGAGTGATCATGGATGTTGTTTATAATCATACTTATGCTTCAGGGTTAGATCCTAAATCGGTATTGGATAAAATAGTACCTAACTATTATCACCGTTTAGACCCACTAACAGGCGCTATTGAGCAGTCAACTTGTTGCGACAACACCGCGACAGAGCGTGTGATGATGGAAAAGCTGATGATAGACTCTTTAGTGATTTGGGCACGTGATTATAAAATTGATGGTTTTCGTTTTGATTTAATGGGACATCAGCCTAAATCGGCAATGCTTAAGGCACGAGAAGCAGTGCGCAGTGTTGATAGTGATACCTATTTTTATGGTGAAGGTTGGAATTTTGGCGAAGTGGCTAATAACAACCAGTTTGTGCAAGCGAGCCAATTAGAGTTAGGCGGCAGTGAAATAGGCACTTTTTCAGACCGATTACGTGATGCCGTGCGCGGTGGTGGCAATAATACCCGTGCTACACAGGGCATTGGTAACGGACTGCTAATGCAAGCTAATGAACTACAAACAACAGCGCAAAGCCAAGCAAGTTATGAGTTATTAATGAACCAATTACGTATTGGTTTAGCTGGAAATTTAGCGGATTTTCCGATCACGGATAAACAAGGTAGGCCATTATTAGGGAAAGATGTTCCTTATGGCGACCAACCAACAGGCTATGCTAAGGATCCTGCGGATACGATTAATTATGTTTCTAAACACGATAATCAAACACTGTGGGACAATAGCCAATATCGACTAGCCTTTGATGTGTCAACGCAAGATAGAGTAAGAATGCACTTACAAAGCTTGTCATTTGCTTTATTTGCTCAAGGCATACCCTTTGTTCATATGGGCTCAGAGTTTATGCGTTCAAAATCATTTTTACGTGATAGCTACGATTACGGTGACTGGTTTAATCGCGTGGATTTTTCAGCACAAGAAAATTACTATGACGTTGGCTTACCACCAGCAGAAAAAGATCAAGCTAACTGGCCGCTTATTCAGCAAGTGCTTTTAGGGCATGAAGGGCGAGATAAGGTTGACGCTGAAGATATTGCCTTTAGTAATCAAGTGTTTCAGCAAATGTTAGCGATACGAATGAGTACGCCATTATTTAGACTAACCACAGCGCAAGAGATTATTGAACAAGTAAGCTTTTTAAATATTGCTGGTGCCAGCCAAGATGGCTTGTTAGTAATGCAAATAAAAAGCGGAGCGACACAGGAAAACAGCACTCTTGATGACAAACATAACTACCAAAGCGTTATAGTAATATTTAATATTAGTCCTAAAACACAGCGCTTTAGCTATAGTGGCGCAAGTACTTATATTTTACACCCACTACAGCAAGCAGGAATAGACGAGCAAGTTAAAGCCAGTAAAATCAGTGCCGATGAGTTTGAGGTACCTGCTTTATCTAGCGCGGTATTTGTTAGTTTAAAAGCATTGCATTAATACCTTACGCGAATACCTTAGCGCGTTAATAGCTTATGAGAATACCTTACGAGAGTTAATACCTTGGCACGTTAGCACCTAGGCACGTTAATACCAATAGATTAGAGTGCTAGGTAACTCGAGTTCCGGTTATTAAGTTTTCATTATTATTTTTTTGAAATGATGCTAGGCTTTATTTTCAAGTAAACCTAAAATCAGGCTCAGTTATTTATTAAGGAGAATATTATGTCTTACATTGACGGCTTCATTGCAGCAGTTCCGACGATCAATAAAGATAAATACATTGAACATGCAAAACTTTCTGCCGTTGTTTTTAAGGAGCATGGCGCATTAAAAATAATGGAAACGTGGGGAGATGACGTACCTGATGGCGAGTTAACTTCGTTCCCGCTGGCGGTGCAAAAAAAAGATGACGAAACGGTAGTTTTCTCTTGGGTAACTTGGCCATCGAAAGAAGCGCGTAATGTTGGCTGGCAGGCGATTATGGAAGACCCAAGAATGCACCCTGACAATAATCCCATGCCATTTGACGGCAAGCGATTAATTTATGGCGGTTTTGAGACACTTATTAGCGAGTAAAGCTAACGGGTGCTTACAAGCTATAGTGTTGACTTGAAACAGTATAGCTTGTTGTTGAAGTCGCAATGAAAAAGGGACTGTTCTTATCAAACAGTCCCTTTTTTAATTAAGCTAAATTAGCTTGCTTTAACCTAACCTAACCTAACCTAATCTCACTTAACTTAACTTAACTTAACTTAACTTAACTTAACTAGAACTAGCTAAGCTGGTTCGAGTGAGTGGCTAACTATCTATTACTTTAGTGCTGCTTCAGCGCTACTTTAGCGCCAAGTTACGCAATAACCTTTTCTCTTCTTTTCGCTAGCAATAAATAAAAGCTTGGCAGAATAAATAAAGTGAAAATAGTACCAATAAACATACCCGCCACTAAAATAATACCAATACTATTACGTGCTTCAGCGCCAGCACCAGTTACTAATACTAACGGGAAATGCCCCAGTATGGTCGCTGCTGTTGTCATTAATATAGGACGTAAACGCGTCGTTGCTGCTTCGGTTACCGCGGCTAATTTTGTTGCGCCATTTTCTTGTGCATGATTAGCAAACTCAACAATTAAAATACCGTTCTTAGCAATTAAGCCAATTAAGGTAATTAGCCCTATTTGTGAGTAAATATTCATGGTGGTGAATTCAAGGTAAGAAATCAACAACGCACCTGATAACGCCAAAGGTACACAACCTAGCAATACCACTAGAGGGTCTCTAAAGCTATTGAACTGTATGGTTAACACTAAAAATACAATCAGTGATGAAATAGCCAATACCATTAACAAGGTATTACCTTCTTTGCGTAACTGACGTGATTCACCAGCATAATCAATACTGTAGCCAACCGGCAACAACTCGCTTGCGGCATTTTCAAGTGCAGATAGCGCCGCCTCTTTATTTGAGCCTGGTGCAACACCACCAAATATTCTAAAAGAGTTTTGTTGAGCAAAGGTACCTAATTGACGAGGTACCGTTTTCCAGTTTAAATCAGCGACAGCTGAAACTGGCAGTAATTCACCTGTTGGCATTTTAATGTTGAGTGATAATAACGACTCAGTTTTACTGCGGATAGTATCGTCTACAATTGGAATAACGCGATATGCTTTACCCTTAGCGTCGAAGCGGTTAACAAAGTTACTCGACAATAAAATGCCAAGCTGCTCACTGACATCCGCCAAATTCATGCCCAAATCAGCAATGCGTTGACGATTAAGTTTAAGTTCAACTTGCGGTAAATCAATTTTCAAATCAGTATCGGCAAAAAGAAATTGACCACTACCAAAAGCGGCACCCACCAGTTGGTCAGCATACTGCTTCATTTCTGAATAAGGCTCAGATGACTTGACCACCATTTCTATTTCATACTGACCAGATGTTGGCAGTGAACTTGGTAATAGCGGGAATAAGTTTAGCCCTGGGATTTGTGACAATTCACCGTACAAGCGCGGAATAAGTGCTTGGGCACTGTAGTCTCGCTCGCTTGGGTCAACTAACTCTAAACCACCAAAACCACCACTAGTGAAAACAACTTGCCATACTTGCTTGCCACCTTCTATTGTTTGTAGTTTTTCAACAACTGGACCCATTTGTCCGACATTGTAGCTAAGTGATGAGTCAGGTGGCGATTGAACAGCAAAAAATATTCCAGACTGATCTTCAATGGGAGCTAATTCTTTTTTTGATTGCATATAAAAAGGCACGGCTAACATAGATACCACAAAAGCAATCAAAAATACTTGTCCTTGCCACTTAAAAATATGCCCTAAAAGGCGCGCATACTGATGCTGAACCTTTTCAAAAACATGGTTCACTTTTCGGGTTAACCAGCCTTCTTGACCACCTTTAGGTGAAACATAAGCACTCATAATAGGCGACAGCGTTATGGCGACAATACCTGAAATAATAACGGCAATTGCTAGCGTAAAAGCAAACTCTTTAAATAGTACACCTGTTAAGCCGGATAAAAAGCCAATTGGTGCGTAAACTGCCGCGAGCGTTAATGTCATTGAAATAATAGGCACGAGCAGTTGTCGAGAGCTAGTTAATGCGGCATCAAACTTAGACATACCTTGGCGCATTAAGCGGGCAACGTTTTCAACCACAACAATGGCGTCATCAACCACTAAGCCGACAGAAAGTACAATAGCAAGTACCGTTAATAAGTTTAGCGAAAAGCCCATTAAGGCCATAGCGCCAATGGCACCTAAAATAGAAATAGGAATAGTGATTAATGGCACCATCGCACTTCTAAATGAACCCATTAGCATTAATACTACAATGCCCACTAAAATAACGGTTTCGATTAAGGTAGTGAAAATTTCTTCTAAAGCACTGCGCATGTAAAGCGTGCCGTCGTAGGCATAGTCAATAGAAATACCGTGCGGTAGAGTTTTATTTAACTCATCAACCTTTTCATAGAGGCGATCGCCAATGGCTATTTCGTTGGCACCAGGTAGAGGCCAAATAGAAATATAAACCGCGTCATTGTGATTTAACCTAGCAGTAACGCTAGCGTCTTCTGCTGCGAGTTCAACACGGGCAATATCTTTAAGGTAAACGGTGGCACCGTCTATTTCAGCTACCACTAAGTCCTGAAATTCGCTAACTGTGCTTAACTGAGTGTTTGCAACAATATCAATGCGTTGATTATTGTTTTCAGCATAACCCATGGTGGCAATAGTATTGTTGGTTGCCAGCGCTTGATAAACCTCTTTTGCGCTTAAATTAAACACATTTAGTGAGTCTGCATCTAACCAAATACGCATTGCTGGCGTTCTTGCGCCTTCAATGCCAACCCGTTGTACACCTTCAATAGCATTTAAAATAGGGTTAACTTGACGGGTTAAATAGTCGGTAATTTTTGACAAATCATTACCGTTAGAATGTACGTTTAAATAAAATACGGCAAAAGGTCTGTCGGCACGACTCACCGACACTACAGGGTCTTGCGATCCTGCTGGTAATTCAAAGCGTATTTGACTTAAACGTGAGCTTAGCTCAGCAAGTGCACGAGTACTATCTTGATTGAGGTTAAGCCACGCGGTAACGGTACTGCTACCCGAGGTACTAACCGAGTCAACATACTCAACCCCAGGAACGGTGGCAGCTACGCGCTCAATAGGCTCAGTCACAAAACCTTGCACTACATCGGCAGAAGCACCAATGTAGTAGGTATTTATTACTAAAGAAGCGCTCTCAATTTTTGGAAACTGTAAAACTGGAATTTTATTCGCAGCCCATAAACCCGCAATACAAATAATAAGCGAGAGTACAATAGCAACAACGGGGCGGCGAACAAAAATGTCCATAACAGAAGCTTTACTTTGCGTCATGATATTCCCTTATTTGTCTGCAATAACAAGTGCTTCTTCAGAAGCTGCAACGTAGGTTTTCATACCCGGAAATAACTTGAATGACCCTTTACTCGCAATAAGCTGACCTTGTTTAAGCCCTGAGGTGATCATAACTTGATCGCCTTGACGAGCGCCTACTTCAACCTTCACTTGCTGTGCGCGATAAGACTCACCATTTTCTTCAAGCTCTAACACAAAAACATAAGTGCCTAAAGGATCACGTTTAATCGCTAAATCAGGAACACTATTCACTAAAGCGCTAGCCGTTGTTGGTGCTTTGACCGTAACTAATGTATTCGGCTTTAACGATAATGTTGCTGATGGTAATTGTGCACGATATTTTAAATTACGTGATGCGTGAGAAAGTTGTGGGTCAATAGCAATAATTTCAGCTTCAAAAACATTGCTGTCATTGGTTGGGTTAATTAAGTGTATTTGTACGGTAGAGCCGAGAGTTAACTCTTGGTAAAACTGCGGCAAATAAAAGTCTATCCACGTAAACTCGTTAACTCCCACTAACTGCAATACTTGGCTGTTATTCTCTAAATATTGACCGACTTCTAAATTATGAATTCCTACGGTGGCATCAAACGGAGCAGTAAGCTCTTTTTTAGCAATAGCGGTTTTCAGTACGGCAATGGTTGATTTAGCAATTTGCACATTAGCTTGTGCTTGATCGACAAGATCTTCACTAATTTCTTTATTTTTTTGTAGCCTAATATAACGATTTAATGTTTGTTGGTTTAGCGTTAATGTTGCTTGTGCAGCCAGTAATTTTGCATCTTCATCGCGGTGGTCGAGTTCAAGTAAAATTTGCCCCTTTTTAACACGACTACCCGATGGTGCATTCAATTTAGTAATTTGCCCTGCAAGCTCATTATTAAGGGTTAATGTTCTAAATGCTTGCACTTCACCATTTACTTGTACTCTGTCTTGGTAGGTTATGGTGTCAACGGTAACAGCGGTTACAACGGCTGCTGGCTCAGGCATACTTGCACCTTGGGCCGCGGTTGCTGCTTGTAATGACGATTTATAGCTATACAAACCAAAGACGACAGCGGCGAGTACTACTGCCACAATTATCCATCTTAATATATTCATCAATGTTCCTTTATAGTGTTTGAACGTATGTTATACGCGTGTCATAAGTGTTGTTAATTGGTCTTCAATGATTGTAAGTATTATCGTAGTCCATGTTTGACTAAGCACTCACAAGTTTTGGTTATATCTTCTTTACTGACTTTAACTTGCCAGTCAAAGGTGTTTATTAAGCGCTGTAAACTGCGGATATGAACATTGTCAGGCTCTAACGCTGGTAAGCACTCTTCGTCGATAACTTCTTGCTCTTTGCTGCGGTTGTGATGCAAGCGTACGGTATAAAAATAGCCAACCGCTAACGCCCAAGATGATAAGTTAATTTCTTCAATATCACGCTCGCCTGAGATTAATTCACCTGAATCTGCCGCTGCTTGTAAAAAGCTTTTAAAGGTACCATCGCAGGTTTGGCATCCCTCAATCATGCTATTAAGCCAGCGTGTTGAGCTGCGTTTCATGATTGCACGGGTATTTACAATGCTTTCTAATTGGTCATCAAAGCTATACATTCTTACTTTTGAAAAATCTAATAAGCTGATAGCAATAATGCGCTCAGGTGTTGTCAGTGGTAATGAAAGTACTTGCTTAAATACACGTCGCCGCTCTTGATACATTTTGGTAGCGAGTGCAATTAATACATCTTCTTTACATTGGACAAATTTATAGACAGACCCCATTGAGAGCGAGGCTAATTTGGCAATAGCCGACATTGAAAAATCTAATAAGCTACTTTCTTCAATAGCGGTGACTGCAGCAAGTAAAATTAATCTTTCTTGCTCTTCAGGGCTAAAACGTGGAGCTGGCGCCATAATAAACCTGTTATTTTATGTTGTGAAATTGTATTCGAATGATATTCAAACGCTATTTTAATCTTTAAATGAATAAGATCAAGCGCTATTTTCATCATTAATCGCGTTGGGCTCATTTGCAATAGGCTTGCTATTAGCGCATAAATCCGCCTTGCTAGTGTTGAAGGTTTCTAGCTTGAGAGCGAAGTCTGCATTATTTTTTAAGAGGAGTAGGTTATTGAACCTATCAACCCTATTAAGCCGAATTAAGGTTATTGAAATATTTCAGTGACTTTTACGTTAAGAACTCAAAACAAAAAAGATAATTTTTAATGGTATGACGCACTTATCGCTTATTAATGACCTTATTTGTGAATGATTTAATTTACTTCATTGAGCTTATTAAACCGCTTATCCTCTTTTTTGTCCGTTAATCATATAGTTGGGAAGTATCGTAGTTGAATTCTTTATAGTTTATTGCAAGCCAAGCGGAGAAAGCGCTTGCGTAACCGAATAAACTTTTTAAGGAGGCTTATGATGCCAAGTACCCTAATGACAACCAATAAATCAGTTAATAATACTTTTAATAAAGCAGCTAAAAAGCGAGTTACTATAATGTTGGCTGTTTTGCTAAGCACAGGATTGCCAACTGTTTGTGCCGCTGAAACTCTGAAAGGCTCTGTTGCAAGTGCTGCAACTGGGCTTAGTTTATACGAAGGCGTTTCAATTGATTTTCAACGCGCAGGAATTAAAGGGGTATTTGATAGCTCTGGGGTTGTTTCAGGCATAGGTATAAATTATCAAACTAAGTTGATGCAATTAACTCGAGATACCGAGCAGGTTAATTTATACGGGCGTATTAATTATCAGCTTAATCAAGGGGAGCAAAATAAAAGCTTAACCCAAAGTGAAATTACGATGGGCGTTAATTGGGCGTATTCAGGCCGCGTACATTACTACGTTGAAAGCTCGCTAATGAAGCAGCAAGTTGACTCAGCTGAAGATAATTATTCCGAGCTTTTTGAATTGGCTCGTATAGGGACTCGGTATAATTTTTATCAAGATAACGCCATTAATATAGCGCTAGAATATCGAGATGGCGTAGATAAGGAATTGGGATACCGTATCGCATTAGAAGCGATTAATGGGCAATACGTATCGTCGAGTATTGGTTATCAAAGTGTTGGTGACAATCAAGTATTATTTCTTTCGCTGCAATCTGCATTTTAGTTTCATGCTTGAAATAAGGCAAAATGCACGCTTTCTACAGAATGTTATGGTTGTTAGCTAATATAGGCATAACTCATTGATTCAGTGTGATTACTCGTATAGAGTTGTTAACAATTAATTTTACGGGGAAATAGTGCAGCTAGAAAAGAGCGCATTTTTCCTCCTAATAAACTGTTATGTATCAGGAGTAAGTTTTGACTATTTATGAATTTGTAAGTTCTTCCATTGCTCTGATTGCATCAATTATTTCTATCGTTGCTCTGGTGAGAACGAGAAAAAATACACACAGGTTAATTGAGTTAGAAGAGGTTCATGCAAGATTAAGTGAACGTCAACTACAGAAAATGGATGAACAAGATCAGCTAAATTTAAAGGCTAACGTAACAGTTAGTTTAGAAAGGACAGGTAGTCAAAATCGTTTTGTAGTTGAAAATTCTGGCCCCGCGACTGCTTCAAATATCCATTTTGCATTAGGGCAAGATAATCAGCACAATCCTTTGGTTTCTGGGGATTATGATAAAAAATCACCATACCCAGCACTAAATCGTAATGAAAGTTATTTCCTCCTCGCTAGTATCCCAAGGAAAGTTACGCAAATGGTTTATGATATTGATGTGCGTTGGTTAAACGAAGATGGCTCACAAACAAAACGTAAATATGCAGTATCAAGATGATACATAACAAGAACTTCAAACGGAAAAAATACAGTTGGCTGTTTTCACTCCGTTTAACATCTTAGCCAACTATATTTTTCCGCTTAAGTAGGCGTTAGGTTTTAAGGGAATTCTGTGGAAGTATCACTTCATCAAATTACAAAAGAAAACTACGAAGAAGTTTGTGAGTTAGATGTCACAAAAGAGCAACAGGATTATGTGGCTTGTAATATGTGGTCATTAGTTGAATCCCAATTCAATGAAGGATATGAAACAAGAGCTATTTATGCTGATGCAGAACCTGTTGGCTTTTTTATGTGGGTAGAAGAGTCCAAAAGTAAAACTTCCATTTGGCGTTTTATGATTGATAAGGTACATCAACAAAAATCAATAGGTCGTACTGCGCTTAACTTAGCTTTAGCAGAGATAAAAAAATCTGTAAACTTACAAGAAATCGAAATTTGTTATAATCCAAATAATCCTGTAGCTAAAGAGTTTTATTCCAGTTTCGGATTTTCTGAGGTTGGTATGGATGAAGATAATGAAGACATGCTAGCTGTTATCACGCTTTAAAACCTAACAAGAAAATCAACTAGGACACGTAACAGTTGGCTACGTTTCGCTTCGCTCACAATTTTAGCCAACCATTACTTAGCCTGTTATTTAGGCGTTAACTGGCTTCGTGTTTGCCACCATTTTAGTTAAGGAATAATAAAGTATGGATAGTATTAAGTGGTATAAATGCCCTGAGATGATAGTTGCTTTATCTGCTCTTCTTATAGGGTTAGTTACCGCATTCACTTCAATTTATTCCGCATATGTTGATAGAGAATATGCCAGAGCATCAGTTTGGCCAAGGCTAGAGATATTCAGAAGTTTTAACACTAATTCATTTAGTTATGGCGTAAGTAATAATGGGACAGGTCCTGCTTTGATAAAATATGCAAAAGTTAAAGATGGTTCTAAATATATAAAAACATGGAAGGAAATAAAACCATTTCAGAATATTAGACAATCACATATTAGTAATCGCACGTTATCACCTCAAAACAGCATTACTCCAGTTTCATATAAAGGAGATAATGCAAAAGCGCTTGTGGAAGCCGATACTTCAATAAGTATCGAACTTTGTTATTGCTCTATTTATGAAGAGTGTTGGGTCATTGATAGAAGTAATCGACCAACAGCGGTCGAGGCTTGTTTTATCGACAATAAGAAAATATTCCTACAATAAACAGCCAGTTAACAAGCCATTCAAGCAGGACTTTTAACAGTTGGTTAGGTTCCGCTTCGCTTCACATTTTAACCAACAATTAAAAGCCTCTTAATGGGGCGTTAGGTAACTTCAATATCATGGATCGAAAGCAACAATTATTAACATCATTAAAAAGTGAGGATGACTTAGGTGTGGTTGTTAGATCACTTATTATAATTGAGCAATATATTAATGAAATCGTTGAGTCAGCAATGATTTCACCAGAATACTTTAGAAATATAAAGCTAGATTTCAGCTATAAAGTAAAATTAGCTCTTTCTATAGGGCTTGATCCAAATTTTGAAAAGATATTGTCAACTTTAGGCACTATCCGAAATGATTTTGCTCATAACTTAAGATCGGTGTTAGGTAAACAAGATGTAAATAACCTCTACCAAAATTTATGTTCTAACGATAAAAAATTGCTGCAAGAAATATTTCAATATTTTAAAGCTAATATACCTGAATTTAAACAAGCTCAATTTCAGTCTATTTCGTCAAAAGATAAGTTTATTTTAATAGTTGTTTTCATCACTGGTACACTTAGTTCGGCGTGTGAACAGTTACCTAACAAGGCAATCAAGCAGGACTAAAAACAGTTGGCTCGCGCTCGTGCCTCGCTAATTTTAGCCAACAATTTTTAGCCTCTTATTGGGGCGTTAGAGTATTTTCATCATGAACCGTTATTTATCAATTGTAATTTTAGTGTTTTTTTCTTCTTGCGCATCCGCTTCATGGAATGAACATTTCGTAAAGTATACCTGTTTGCCCGAACTAGGAATTTTTCAGATCGAACGATTATCAGTAGAATCCCCTGATAATTTTCATGACTCTAAGGGTCTAAAGAAAAAAGCTATAGAAGACAATCTAACGAATAAGAATATATATAGCATTCGTAGTGGTAATCATAAGTTCACTTGCTCTATTTACAATCACAAAATCGATGTTGATTTTGTTCCTGAAAGTTATCGACATAACTGGATTGGTGGAAAAGTGTCTATAAAAATTGGAGAACGACATCTGACAAAAGATTTGGATTTCTTTTCTTCGGTTCCTAGTTTAAGTAAGCTGAAAATAAATTTTAATCCATCTTCCCCATTAATTTATTATTCGAGTAATGTTTCATCTGAAAATGACATTTTTGGTTATGAAGAAAGCGAAATGAACTTAAGTAAAGATACTGTCATTACATATAAAGACATCGTCAATAAATACAAGAAGTCGTCGCAATAATACTCTAACAAGTTGCTTAAACGGACACAAACAGCTGGCTGTGCTCGTTCCTCGCTATTATAGCCAGCCATTTTTAGCCGCTTAGCAAAGCGTTATGCGTCAGATGTGAATTCGATTAAATTTATTTGCTGTTTTTGGCGTTTTATAAATATTATTGCGCTTGTTGCCTTTTCTTTATCTTGGTAGCTTACGTGCGATAATTCTGTTTCAGCTTTTGGTTAAACAGTTTTTCGCCAAAATAGGGCGGTTATAAAAGTCACTGTAATTGAGTGGCTAAAAATTCACGGTTTTGTGTGTCGCACTGAGGTGTTTTTTACTTCTGTTTTTGCTGTCACGAAATCTTATATACGTTGTGCTGCTTGTGGTCATTGCTACCAGTCGCATAACAAGGTGCTTAAAAGGACTAAAACAGTTTGCTCGTTTTTTGCAAAGCAACGCAAAAAAGCCAGCCAACCATTTTAGCCTCTTAGCAAAGCGTTATGTTTACAAGTGAATTCTGCGGAAGCTTCATATTTAATCGAATATTTAAAAAGTGTTTCAAATAAGCTCTAGTCCAACTCTGTTATCCATTAACGACGATTAAATAACTTTTACTAAAGATCTTAGAAAATTTGATAAAGAGGCATTTCTTGCAGTTATGTAAATAACTGTACTAAATCATTGACATAGGTATTTAAGAGTAATACATTACCTGTGCACAAGCGTATCGCTTGTTTATTGCAGCCAACTTAAAATGCTCCAGGTTTTGCCTTAATTGGCGGTTCTTAGGAACCTATGCGCTCGAAGTTCAGGGTCGCCAACCCCAAGGACTACGGTAGTTTCCCTTCGGTCACTACCTTGCCTTGAGGCAGGCGGTCGCACTTTCAGTGCTCTGGATATACTGACTTTAAAAATACAAGCTGCTGCTGAGAGTTAGTTGGTGTAGATAATAGTATTTTTATTTGCTTAGGCAAAATAGGTCTTAGGACTAAGTCAGTATCCATTTCCTAATGGATTTGTGGATAATATGGATATACCAAAGTACAACCATCCCCCATTTGTCGAATTAGACAAATTATGTAAAATGCTCCGAATTTCAAGAACTGAACTTGAAAATATATTATCTTCTCCTTCCGATGTTAGATATAAAGACCCAAAAACTACTGCTTATAAGAAAGACGGTTCTATAAGGAAGATAAAATGTCCTTTAAAAGAATTAAGAAGTATTCAGGAAAAAATTAATAATAATATTTTTAAAACTGGATTCTATTGGCCTAAATATCTGTTTGGTTCAATTCCTAAAAAAGCGGCTTTATCAAATCGGGATTATGTGTCTTGTGTAAGTTTGCATTGTCGCGCTAAAAGCATTTGTAAGATTGATATTTCAAACTTTTTTGATAATGTTCATATATCTCTGGTTAAAAGTGTGTTTAAAAACTTATGCCACTTTTCTGATGAAGTTACCGACGTTTTGGCTGACCTGTGTTGTTATAACGATTTTTTAGTTCAGGGGGCTTTAACTTCTAGTTATTTAGCGACGCTAATACTATGGGATAAAGAGCCTGAACTAGTAGAGAACTTAAAGAAGAAAGGCTTAGTTTATACAAGGCTTGTAGATGACATCACCATTTCCTCAAGGATATCTAATTATAATTTTGATATAGCTACAAAGAGAGTTGAGGTAATGTTACTTGAGAAAGACTTACCCATAAATAAGAGTAAATATGAATATAACTACCTTTCAATTGAACCACTGACAGTTCATGGATTAAGAGTCTCATTTGATAAGCCTAAACTGCCCAAGCATGAAAGTAGTAATATAAGAGCGTCAGTTAAAAATTTAGAAAATTTAGCTCAATTAGATAGTGCAAGAACAAAAATGTGGTTTAGAACTGATTATAATCGGTGCATGGGTAGAGTTAATAAACTTGCTAGAGTTAAAAATCAAAAACACCAAGCGCTGGTAGAAAGATTAAAGGTTATAGAGCCTCTTCCCTCAATAAATGATATTAAATATGCAAGGCTACGCCTTAAAAATCTAGAAGCAGACTACTCAACAAAGAAAAAAACATTTAACTATAAGAAACGTTATTACAAATTAAATCAAAGAATACATTTAATTAGTAAAACCTATCCAGATGTAGCTAAAAAAATCCGTGAATCTCTCAAGGAAGTTCCCCCCGATGAAAAACCCATTTAAAACTCAAACATTTGGACGAATAAGAGAATTTATAGGTGGAATAAGTTGGCACCTTAAAGCTCCATTGATATTTATTTTACTGATTTTGTTTTATGTAATAACGCTAATCATCGTAGAATTTACTACTGATGATAATTTAGTTTGGGCGTTTTGTATGAGCGAAAACTGCCTTGCGTTTATAAATACTCGATTTACAAACACGTTATCACTCATTGATTGGGTGCTAAAAGTTGGAGCAATATGGTTTGCGCTTGGCTCTTTTATTTTGGGGATTAGAACATTCGATTTAGCTCAAAAAAATAGTATAACTAATAACCATATCAACAATTTTAAATCTTTCTGTGATTATATTAATGTTGAGATAAATAACTACCAGTATCTAAAAAGTAATAAAATTGACCTGTATAAACTTTATGATTTAGCTTTTCCGAAATCAAAAGAGGGTGTACTGAGTGATTTTGATGGCTACGAAATAAAACTGAAAGATTGTCGAAGCCAATTAATAAATTCAGCAAAGATCTTTAAAAAACAACCTAAAGGCAATGTTAATAATTTTGATTATGAAAAGCACCAAGCAGCTTTGATCTCCAAATTAGAAAAATTTGGGATAGAACTTTCACACTTACATAGAAATGATTTCTATTTTATAGAAGATGACATCATCCGGTTCATTGATATGGTAACTCAAACATTTACAACTATTGCTGATAGACCTGTTTTATTAGGTTCAATCAATAGGCACTATAGATAGCTTGAAATAATGCATTTAAAATGCTTGATTCTATATGTAATCAATTAGTGTCGATAGTTCCTTTTCTAGCAACTTTGTTTGCCCAATGTAAACATAACAAGTCACTCAAAAGGACAAAAAACAGTTGGTTTTTGCTCCTTCGTCGCTTATTTTAACCAACTATTTTTTGCCTCTTAGTGAGGCGTTATGTTTCAAGGAGTCGAAATGAAGTGTCCAGTCGATGGAGATGTTTTAAGCGCCGAAAAAGCCGAAGCTCATACTGGTTATGGTTGCGCATCATGCAAAGGTTCATGGCTACCAAAAAGCTATATTGATTCAATTCAATATACAAAAGAGTTTGATCCCCATAAATTCTTTAGTACATTAAAAAGCTCAGGGCATGATGCTACCAATTCTAAATGCCCAGTGAATTGTGGTGTTTTAAGTTCTATAAGTGATTTTAATGGTATTAGTTATTGTCCTTCTTGTTTAGGGGTTTGGTTCGAGTCCAAAGCTTTAAAGAATATGCTTAATAACTACCAAACTAAAAGAGAAGATGCAGCTTTTGCTGATATTCCAAATGCATCAGTAGGTATCTTTGATTTATTAGGTGCTTTGTTCAAATAGAAACATAACAAGAAATTAAACAAGGACAAAAAACAGTTGGCTTTTGCTCCTTCGTCGCTTATTTTAGCCAACAATTTTTTGCCTGTTAATTAGGCGTTATGCTTATCTAGGTTTAAGAGTTATACGAAAAGTTATGGCGACTAAAATAAATATTTTAAATGCATCAGAAAGATTCAGTCATGTTCTAGATTTACTGGAGAACAAAGCTCAAGACTCTCTTGTTGAAATCAAAAAGCATATTGAATTGCCAAACATAGATGTTGTAATAAGTCCTTGCTCTGAGGAGTATAAAACCGAAAGTGGCATTCTTGGATGTGTTAGCACACCTTATGTAATTGATGTTTTGTTAGATACTGATCGCAAAGACCTCTCGAATATAATAAATAATGAGTTAACAAGTGTTATCGCTCACGAACTACACCATGTCATTCGGACTTCTTTTGGAGTTCAAGAGAAAAGCCTGCTCCAAGTACTAGTATCTGAGGGGCTTGCTTGTCACTTTGAGACTAAATTCAGTGATGATGCTACATCAAAATTTTTTGCTGACATAAAAAAATATGAATGGCGTAATTTATATAGCAAAATGCAAGCTAATTTGGAAAGTACTGATTTTAATTACCCTGTGTATTTCGGTGGTAAAGATATGGCTAAATTTCCAAATCGAGCGGGCTACTGGGTTGGCTTTAATTTAATTTCAGAATATATTGATAAGTATGGTGGCTGTGCTGTAACCCTTGTCGGTACAGCAGCCGAAGAGTTTGTTGTAACATAAGCATAACAAGTTGCTTAAACGGAAAAATAACAGTTGGCCATCGCTTCGCGATTATAGCCAACCATTATTTTCCGCTTAGCAAAGCGTTATGCGTCAGATGCGAATTCGAATAAATTTATTTGCTAGGTTTGGCGTTTTACTAAAAATTCTGTATTTGTTGCCTTTTCTTTACCTTGGTAACTTACGCGTAATAACGCTGTTTTAGCTTTTGGTTAAACAGTTTTTCGCCAACGTAGTTTGTTGGTAAAAGTCACTGTAATTCAGTGGCTCAAAATTCACGGTTTTGTGGGTTGCACTGAGGTGTTTTTTACTTCGGCTTTTGCTGCCATGAAATCTTATATAGGTTGTGCGGCTTGTGGTAATCACAACCAGTCGCATAACAAGGTGCTTAAAAGGACTAAAACAGTTTGCTCGTTTTTTGCAAAGTAACGCAAAAAAGCCAGCCAACTATTTTAGCCTCTTAGCAAAACGTTAGCTAACTAATTAAATAATCCAACATGGAGTCGTTATGAAGAAAGTATTTTTAGTGGTATCTATTTTATTGTTTTCGCAATTATCTTTTGCAAACACTGCGCAAGATAATGAACCCTTACATAAAATAGTAAAAGATTTTGATAGTGCAATTAAAACCAAAGATAAATCTAAATTTCTCGATTTATTCTATGAAGGTACGGTTTCTTGGGTTGGTGTTTCGGTTGAAAATGATTTTAAAACAGCTAAAAGCAGAGCTGACGCTGCGATAGCCAAAGGTGAGCGCGCTAGAATGCCAATGAAAAACTTTCAAAGTGATCCTGAAAAATTCATCGATGGAATTATTGCTCGTGTTAAAGAGCCTAGAGAAGTATTCGAAAATATAAAAATCCTACACGATGGTGAAGTCGCAACAATATACTTTGATTATGAATTTTACGACGGAGAGGTAAGAAAAAATTGGGGTAAAGAGAGTTGGTTACTTGTTAACACTGAAAAAGGCTGGAAAATCAATTCAGTTATTTTCTCTATCACTCGCGGATAAAAGTTAACTAACAAGCCAATCAAGCAGGACTAAAAACAGTTTGCTCGGTTCCGCTTCGCTTCACATTTTAGCAAACAATTTTTAGCCTCTTATTGAGGCGTTAGCTGTATAAGGATAGTTCAGTGAAAATTCTCACAAATATATGCTCAAATAACCTATCTGAAAGTAAATTATTTTACGTAGATCTTCTTGGTTTTAAAGTTAAATATGATAGTGATTGGTACGTACAGCTTTGCTCACCAGATGAGCCTGAAATAGAATATGGCCTTATTCAAAGGGATCATGATCTAGTTCCTAAAGCATTTCAGCAATTACCTAACGGTATGTATGTTACTTTCGTTGTATCAAATGTAGATATTATTTACGAAAAAGCATTAGAATTAAATTTAGATATTGTTCAAAAACCTACAAACGAGTTTTATGGTCAACGTAGATTTCTTACTAAAGATCCAAGTGGTTGTCTCATTGATATATCGTCACCATTTTAAATGTTACGGTTGGGTATTAATATACAGCTAACAAGTCGCTTAACAGGACAAATAACAGTTGGTTTTTGCTCCTGCGTCGCTTATTTTAACCAACTGTTATTTGCCCATTAGCGGGGCGTTATGTACAAGGAATGTTTATGCGTAAGTGTTCGAGTTTATCTTTTTTAATCTTGTTTACCTTTTTAAGTGCAGGCTGCACAACTATTTACACTCTAGGTAATGAAGAACAAAACAATAAGATCTTCTCTGGAACAATAAGGCAAGTCGAATTAGCTTGTGGTCATGCTGTTTGTGTTGATTTTCCTTTTTCACTTGTAGCCGATGTGGTTTTATTACCAGCAACAATTCCTTGGAGTATTTATAACGTATCTACCAATAGCGCAGAAAAGTATAAAGCATCAAAACAGCCCGATGTTCCGGTAATGTTAGAAAAACCAAAATCAGAGTAACTTGTACATAACAAGCCACTCAAGCAGGACAAAAAACAGTTGGCTTTTGCTCCTCCGTCGCTTATTTTAGCCAACATTTTTTTGCCTCTTAGTGGGGCGTTAGCAGTATCAAGAGGTTTGGATGAATTTTCTGAATATGTCGGAAACAGAAGTATTGGAAATAGCTACTCCAATTATGGATAACTTGATGCAAGCATCTACAGATATTGATCACGCTAAACACGTTAAAGATTTTACAGATAGGGCTAAAGCAATCGTTACCAAAGAGCATTTAGAATGGGTTTGTAAAAAGTATCAATCAGAAAAAGGTATTTTTGGTAAAAGAGAGCCTATTGCGGTTCTTAGACGTCCAGGCTCAGCTGCAATTATTTGGAAACAATATTTCTCCGAAGTCGAAGGTGAGTATGTTGCCGAAATAGTTTTAACATATGTAGATGGCAAGTTTTTAGTAGACCATGCAATGGTGTTCTAATACTGCTAACAAGACGTTTAAACGGACAAAAAACAGTTGGCTGTTTCACTCCGTTCACAATTTTAGCCAACAGTTTTTTGCCGCTTAACGTGGCGTTATAACCATATTGAAGCATCGCACAATTACCATTAAATAATGTATGAGGTTTAAAATTATAAATGACTAAAACAATATCAATTTTTAACAACAAAGGTGGCGTAGGTAAAACATCTATCATATGGAATTTAGCTGTATCATTAGCTGATTTAGACAAAAATGTTTTACTTTTAGATTTTGATCCTCAATGTAATCTATCAATCGCTTGTCTTGGTGATCAAGAATTCGCTAATTTACTTAAAACCTCAACAGCTAATCCATTTGGACAAACCGTAAAAGCTTTTGCGCTCCCTTATATTCAACAGAACAGATTTGGTCAAATACATACTTCTTCGCCCAAAATACCTAATGAGAATGGTAGGTTAGATATTGTTCCTGGTGATTTTTGGCTAAACTCATTCTCAGATGTTTTAAATGTCGGTACCGATGTTATTGGTGGTTCGGGTTTATATAGATTTATTCTTCCTGAGCTATTAACACAAGAAGCATCTCGCGTTAATGGTGTTGAGTATGATTATGTATTGATAGATTTACCCCCATCATTTAATACGTTAGTGCGTTCATCTTTATATTGCTCAGACTATTTTCTTGTTCCGTGTACCCCAGATCTATTCTCATCATATTGTGTTGGTTTAATTGGAGATATGCTTCCTTTGTTCATTCAAGATTGGGAGCAGGGTAAACAACGATATCTTCAAAATAATCCGAATGATCCTGTAATCTTATCAAAAGGGAAGCCAAAGTTCGGAGGGTGGGTTTTTAATAATTTTGATACAAGGCATAGAAATGGAGTTAAGCGGATGGTTGCTGCAGACGCAGTACACCAAGCTTCAATCGAAACTGCCATAACAGATATGCTAATACCTAATTTAAATAGTATAACTAGCTATCAAGCAGTCCCATCATTTGTTAACACTGATCATGTTGTAGGAATCGAAGATTTAAATGTTATGGCTTCAGATAGCATTTTTCAAAATATACCTATTAGGTATTTATCTCAACATCGCCCAACAACACGGCTTCGTGGTCGGGGTTCTTGGGCTGCCAATCAAATCGAACTTATGGATGATATGGCACAGGAGTATGAAGACCTAGCATTATATATCGAACAAAACTTTTAGTTTTTAATTTAATGGTTATAACAAGTTGCTTAAACGGAATAAAAACAGTTGGTTATCGCTACGCGATTTTAACCAACCATTTTTATCCGCTTAGCAAGGCGTTATATTTACATGGAGGTTATCATCGATATTCTTGCGCCACTTTTTTATGATCAGGATCCAAGG
Source organism: Colwellia sp. D2M02 (assembly GCF_018860755.1). Lineage (GTDB taxonomy): Bacteria > Pseudomonadota > Gammaproteobacteria > Enterobacterales > Alteromonadaceae > Colwellia > Colwellia asteriadis. The sequence goes on from NZ_JAHKPW010000058.1 coordinate 199,561, forward strand.
AGAATAGTATTCCGTTATATTGTGGAGGGGACCGACGTTAATATTGGGGATATTCTTTTTACTGTTGAAATCGCATCCGATTATATTGACCTTTATACTAAATATCCAAATGACTACTCATCTAATTATCTTGAGGTTCGTGCTGAATATAAAGGATTTATCTATGCCATAGAAGTTGACTCTGGTGATATCATAAACTCGAACCAAGTTGTAATGAAAATTAGCAGACAAAGTGAAAGGTTCAGGTCAACAAAAGTAATCAAATTTTTTTTTGTTCTAGGATCCATATTTATATTACATGCATTGTCTGGACTGTATTTCGGAGAAATGTTTATAGGGTCTAAAGTAGACTCTGGAGGTTCTACTGTTACAGGAAGTGAGCTGTATCTTTTTGTATTTGTTCAGATATCTTGGGGTGTAGGGATATCATTATGGGGTTTTCCTACAAAATACCCAAAGAATATTGATGATAAAGTGCTTGATTCACTAAGTTTGGAAGACTCTCTAAAACTAGATCGAAAGTTAAATTATCCAAGAGCAATAGTGTCTGGAATTCTTATGATTGGCTCAGTTATTACTTTATTTACATATGCGTTTATAAATTAGTATGAATCTGTTGTAAATATAACAAGCACTTCAAACGGAACAAAAACAGTTGGTTAGGTTCCGCTTCGCTTCACATTTTAACCAACTATTTTTGTCCGCTTAAGTGGGCGTTAGGTGTCTCCATGTATCGAGTTTTATTCACTCTTTTACTATTCATCCCCGATATTGTCCTAGCATGTAGAACTCTAGATTGGGGACTACTAACCACAAAAGATGCACTGATAAATAATGCTCATACAATAGTTTTAGCGAAAGCCAAAAACTATAATTTAGGCGTTGATGATAATTATCCAGTAACAAAAAATCATCGAATTGAATTTTCATTTATTGTTGAGGAAAGCTTAAAAGGTAAACCAATTAAGGAGATTTCTCTTCTTGGTTATGATGCTGACCATCGTGAGGCGAAACCGTCTGACTTAAACGGCCATCAAAAAGATGCATTTTGGAGAAGAGGCAGCGGCGGTAATCTGACAATAGGAGGAGATTGTGGGGCGTATGGGACATTTGAAATAGACCAACAGTACCTTTTAACTTTAAAAGAGGGCTTTCATATCAATTCTTTTGAGCTTGTGAATTCCAAGGATGATTTATGGTATAAGTATGTCAAAGAACGTATTAAAACAAATAAGGAAGGCTTTACTAAACTTAGTACACCGAGTTTTGATATAGCATCATGTGACGGATCCAAGTTTGAATTTGAACAGCCAGATTCACTTAAATTAATAGTAAGTAAAGTACCTGTAAAAATGAGTGATGATGTAGAAATAGGTGATGTTATAGCTGAAGGTACAATAAAAGTTAACTCTTTTGGGGGTGTCTCTTCTGAAGATATTAATGTTAAACGTCGCAGAAAATTGCACAGACATTTTAATAAAACGCTCCCCCTATTGATTAGCGAGACTTTAAAAAAGTTGAGTTTTTCAACTTCTGCTCAACCAAATGAAAGGTGCTTTAAGGTCGCCTTAAAATACAACCCTACCAGTTAAATAGTAGCGGCTTTTCAAACACCTAACAAGAAAATAAACAAGGACTTAAAACAGTTGGCTTCCTTCGCTGCGCTCGGTATTATAGCCAACAATCTTAAGCCTGTTATTTAGGCGTTAGCTCTTTCAAATAACTATAAGGATATACATGAAATATTTACGAGTTTTACCTCTTCTCACTAGTATTATTATTACAACAGGTTGTAGCACTTCAAGCACTGTAAGTAATTATTCTCGTATGGATCAATTATACGGCAGTTGGAATTGCAAACTATCAATGGAAGAGGAAGGGGTTAAAGTAGCAATGGATTATGACGTAAACTATGTACGTAACGGTAAATCAAATGGTTTTGGTACCATAATGTTTAAAGCTCCTGAATTACCTGAAATGGAATATTCAATGGCAGCTAGCTCCAATTGGGAATATAAAAGCGGTTACCTGATTGAAACGACGACTGAAATAAAATTAGTGAATATAAGTCACCCTGAATTTGATGAAGTATTTAACTTAGAAAGTATGTTTCCTCAAAATATTAGTGAATCTTCAGAGATACTAGTATTAAATAATTCAGAGTTAAAACTAAAATCAGAAAGCGATGGGATGGTTTATAGCTGTGATAAAGTGCTTAACAAGAGCTAACAAGAGACTATGGCGT
>NZ_JAHKPW010000039.1 GCF_018860755.1 Colwellia sp. D2M02
CCTTGTTTTTAGTGTAAACAGCCGTAAGCATTAGCTACTGCTTTATCTTAACCAACCAGAGTTCGGCTTAACAAATGTTTCTCTTGCAGCTACTTTTCCTAGCTTCTTCGTCAAATTTACTTGCAATGGGCCAGCTATTGACGCGAAGTTTGCCTTGCTTATCATATAAAAAGAAGAAAAACTATCAAGCCAGCGATTCAGAAAAGTAATTTTTGCTAATATTTCAACTTGTTAAATATCTCTTAAACCGAGTTCAGATTAACTAAAAACGCCGATGATATGAGACTGTCATCGGCGTTTTACTATGTTTTTTCTCTATTATCAGTGTCTGGAGTTAATGACCTGCTATTTGCATTTCATCAATTAAAATAGAACCGGTTTTAATGCTGCCACGGTTATCCACATCAGAGCCAACAGCCACAATTCCTTTAAACATTTGCGCTAAATTACCCGCAATAGTGATCTCACTCACTGGATAAGCTATTTCACCATTTTCAACCCAAAACCCTGCCGCGCCACGTGAGTAATCACCGTTAACTACGTTAACACCTTGGCCCATTAATTCAGTAACTAGTAAACCTGTGCCTAAGGTTTTAAGCATGGCATCGAAATCTCCTGAATGGCCTTGCGCTTCAACCAACCAATTATGAATACCACCAGCATGACCTGTAGTTTGCAAACCTAACTTACGGGCAGAGTAGCTCGTTAATAAATACGTTTGTAGTGCACCTTGCGTGATAATTTCTCTGTCGATAGTTGCAACACCTTCGCTATCAAAAGAGCTACTTGCCAAACCTTTGGCGATATGAGGACGCTCGCTAATATTTAAAAACTTCGGGAAAACATCATCACCTAAGGCATCCAGTAAAAATGACGATTTACGATATAAGTTACCGCCACTAATTGCGGAAATAAAATGCCCCCAAACAGTATTCGCAATATCAGCTCTGAATAATACGGGTACTTTAGCCGTTGCAATTTGTTGACCATTTAAACGTGAAAGCACTTCTTGTGAAGCCTCGATACCGATATTTTTCGCACTATTAAGTAATGAAAAATCGCGGTTTACGCTATAGGCATAATCGCGTTGCATATCTTCACCGTCACTAGCAATAACAACACAACTTAAGCTATGACGTGTACTTTTATAGCCGACTAATTGGCCGTGACTATTACCATAAACCTTAAAGCCTGCAAAGCTATCTAAACTCGCGCCATCTGAATTAGTAATTCTTTTATCTACCGATAAAGCACTATGCTCACACTCTTTAGCGATTTCAATAGCTTCTTCGGTAGTTAGCGCTTTAGGATGATATAAATCTAAATCTTGTGGTGACATTGCTAATAATGATTTATCAGCTAAACCAGAGCAGCTATCAACAGAAGTGTATTTGGCAATATTAACCGCTGCCTGTACCGTTTTAGTTAATGCCGCTTCTGATAAATCAGCCGTAGAAGCACTACCCTTTCTACCTTGCTGATAAACAGTAATACCTAAACCGCCATCATTGGTAAATTCAACATTTTCAACTTCACCCATACGCGTACTAACACTTAAGCCTTCTTGACGACTCATTGCCACTTCGGCGCCATCTGCACCTAACGATTCAGCTAACTCAAGTACTTTGGCAACTCTAAGCTTTACCTCGTGAAGTTTTTGGCTTAATTGATCATCAGATTTATTGGCTTTAGTCATATTAATATCTACTTTCTCTTGGCTTAATTTCAACTTTCGCTTAGTAATAACTAGCGTTATTCAACACTTAGTTACTGCTTTAGAATAATGAAAATTTAATGGTATAATAAGGGTAATTTATTATTAATTGTATTAAGCGTTATTATGCCCCAGTCAGTCAATGAGATCGATGAATTAGAAGAAGAATTAAAAAGTAAAACCGAAATAAAGCGTGAAATGCATAAATTGCAAGACTTTGCTCAAAGCTTAGTTGAAATGTCTAAGCACCAGCGCAGTCGGTTACCTTTAAGTGATGATTTAAAAGATGCCATGGTGCTTGCTGATAAAATCACTAACAAGCATGAAGCATTACGTCGTCATATTCGTCATATTGCCAAAATATTATTAGAAACAGATTTAGAGCCTATTCATCATGCTATTGAAGTGATGGCAAACAAACATCAACAAGAAACCGCTAAGTTTGTTTACTTAGAAACTCTTAGAGATGAGTTAATTGACAATGGCAACGACGCTGTAGAGCAAGCATTAACTGAGTTTTCCTCAATGGAACGACAAAAGTTAAAACAATTAGTACGTCATGCAGCCAAAGAAAAGAAAGCTGAGAAAATAGGCAAGCATTACAAAAATTTATTTGCTTACCTTAAAGAACATAGCTAAAAATTACAACGCTCCCAATGTTCTAAGGGAGTATAGACAGACTATAAGGAACCATGCTGTTGAACTTATCTCACACTATTAGAGCGATATTTATCGCTCTTTCACTTATTTCGTTTTCTGTATTCGCTTTACAGCCTCCGACTAAAGCGCAATTAAAACGCTATAAACAGCAAGGTACTTTACAAGAGAGAATTAGCAAAGCCAAAGGCTTTGCTAATGACCAAGTAAACCCTAATTTATTACAGTCAAAACACGCTAGCATTGGCCAAAGTAATACCAAGAATATAGGCGCTGCCACAAGTATTACTCCTTGGAAAAATGGTTTTGGTAGTAGCGGCACCCAGAAAACTTTTACGTTACTATTAGCTTTTTCAGATGCATTACCTCCTGAACATCAATCTGCTGATGTGATTTATAATCATATCTACGGCGATGGCGACCCTGATCGTTTTCCTAATGAGAGTTTAACAAACTTCTATTACCGTTCATCTTATGAACAACTTGAAATTACTGGTGAAGTACTCGATTGGTATATTACCCCTTACACTCGCGATGAAGTTACAGGTGAGGCCGATGTTATCAAAGAAGCCCTGCGTTATTATGAACAGCAAGGTGTCGACTTTAGCCAATATGATAATGATAACGACGGCATTATTGACTATTTTTCTGTTATTTGGACCGGTGAAGTTGGTGAGTGGGCAAGTCAATGGTGGGGTCATCAAACCAAAATTTACGATGACAGCTTTATTTTATCAGGCAAAACTCTAGCTACCTATTCATGGCAATGGCTAAGTCATAACAATGCTACTGATGACTTTGATCCTCAAGTATTAATTCACGAAACAGGTCATGCCTTAGGCTTACCTGATTATTACGATTACGACAGCTCAGTAGGGGCTCCTATCGAGTTTCCTGTCTCAGATATGATGCGTAATAACTTAGGTGATCATAATGCTTTTTCAAAATTTTTACTCGGTTGGATTGAGCCAACATTTATCGGCACAGGTCAACAGAGCCTTAGCTTAAAACCGTCAAGTACAAGCAAAGATGCCTTAATGATAATGCCGGGGTTAACTGCAGCAGATGCCTTAAGTGAGTACTTTGTTGTGCAGCACCGTGATAAACAAGGCAACGATAAGCATATGTCTGGTGAAGGGCTACTTATTTGGCACGTTGATGCCAATATTAAATACAACAACTTTGAATTTGATAACAGCTACACTGCGCATAATTTAATTCGACTATTGTCTGCTGATGAATTTGACTATTACCAACCAGGCCATGAACTGACCTCCTTATCAACACCAAGCAGCCAAGGCTATAAAACAAGTAATGCAGCTGTAGAGATAACGGCTATTGAAAAAAGCGCTAACACCATTAATTTATCTGCCGCGATTGTTAATACGCCTTTGGTTAGTTTATCAGGCATAAAAAACTTAGAAGCATTAAGCGAAAACAATACCATTACTGCAAATGTTGATTCTACTGAACCTATCACTAACGTAAACTTTTTCATTAATGGCCAATTAATCGAAGAAGACACACAAGCGCCTTATCAAATGGACTTTAGCAAAGCAGATATCAGCACTAGTACTGTTGATATTCTCGTTGAAGCATATACAGCAACGGCAAAAGGCAGCGCGAGTATTTCAGCATTAAACCTTCAATATAATGAGGGATTAGTGGTGGTCAATTTAGCGACTGACACAAGCTTATCTTCAGTGTTAGAGCGCTTCACTATACCAACATTAAGCTTAAATGATATTCCCATGGTTTCACCAACTAATACACCAGCAATGTTTATTAGTGCTCACAATACTCAGCCATTATCAGATGAGCAATTTAGCCGCTTAACCAACTATGTGAACGCTGGCGGCCACCTCTATTTTGAAAATAGTGAATGGTTTTGGAACAGAGACTTACATAACCAGCAATGGCAAAATTTTGGTATTGAGGCGACCTGGCAGTTTTCACAAAATGTCGCCACAATATATGGCGCTGAAAATTCAATCGTTAGCGGCGTAACTATGTCAACTCCTGACAGCTATTTCATTTTCCATGAGCTGGTTCATAGCGATAATAACCCTACCAATAATAGTTTATGGTTTATTCAACGTGCTAATACTTTTGATATTAGTAATACAGTAACTAAAACCATTGCACAGGCTAATGTTATGGTTAGTACAGGCATGTTTGCTTGGCTACCTACGCACTTACAAGTTAAAGTAATGAGTAAGTATTTAGCCTATTTTGAAGTAGACAATAGCATTGAACCTGTTTCTATTACTATTGCTAATATTGACGGTAGTGTTCAAACTGAACGCCATACAGATATTACGTTTTTGATCGAACGCTCATACGATAATGGCGAAGAGTCAGTTGTTAATTTAGATGTTGTGTCAGAAAATGCCGTAGTTGGCCAAGATTACATAGCGCTAACACAAAACCAAGTTACGTTTTTAGCGAGCGAGTTAGTAAAAAGCGTCACACTGACTATTCAAGATGACTTTTTAGCTGATGGCGACAAAGCGTTATATTTATCGATTTCAGGCCAAGATGTTATCAGCGAAGATACTGAAAAAACGAATGCCTACCTTTTCATTCAAGATAATGAATTTCGAGGTAAAGTACAGTTTAGTCAAAGCAACATCTCAATTAATGAAGACGATGGAACCTATGAATTTACCGTTGAGCGTATTGACGGTGTAGATGATGAAATAACCTTTAGCATAGCAACCCATGATGGCAGTGCTATTGAGGGACAGGATTACCACGGCATTAATGAAGAAATAATAATGCCAGCTAATTTTGCATCACACACCTTCGTGTTAACGCTTATCGACAACAGTATTTATGAAGCCAATAAAAACTTCACCATATCATTAACCAGTGAGCACTTAGTTGGCGAGGAACAAAACTTGGCGGTAACTATAGTGAATGACGACGATCAACCAATAGAAACAAAGCCAGCGAGCACTCAAAGCAGCTCCTCAGGTGGCTCAAGCAACATCGCCTACTTATTATTAATAATGCTCATCTATAGACAGCGCACATTATTGAAAACCTGGCTTCGCTGTTAATGCTACATTAACAATCAGGCAAAATAAAAAAGGGAAATAGTAACCACTATTTCCCTTTTCTCTATGTAAGGCGGGTTTAGGGGGCAATAGCAAGTTTATTGCACATAAATACAACACGGCTAGTAATAAAAATAACCACTTGAGATAAATTTATGATCCCGAGTTCAGCTTAAATATTACTGCGTACCACCAATAGTCATTTCATCAATTTTTAAACTAGGTTGACCAACGCCCACAGGAACGCTTTGACCATCTTTACCACAAATACCAACACCTGCGTCTAATTTTAAATCATTACCGACCATGCTGACTTTTTTCATTGCTTCAGGACCACTACCAATTAAGGTTGCCCCTTTTACTGGTGAGGTAATTTCACCATTTTCAATTAAATAAGCTTCAGAGCTAGTAAAGACAAATTTACCTGATGTAATATCCACCTGACCACCAGCGAAGTTTGGTGCGTAAATGCCTTTTTTAACCGACTTAATAATATCTGCTGGATCTGACTCACCTGCCAACATATACGTATTAGTCATACGTGGCATAGGTAAATGTGCATAAGACTCTCGACGACCATTACCTGTAGGTTTTACTCCCATGAGTGAAGCGTTATGCTTATCTTGCATGTAACCTTTTAAAATGCCCTTCTCAATCAGCATATTATATTGCGCAGGCGTGCCTTCATCATCAATCGTTAATGAGCCTCGACGATTAGCTAAGGTGCCATCATCAACAATAGTACATAATTCAGAAGCAACCTGTTGACCTACTTTACCAGAAAAAGCAGATGACCCTTTACGGTTGAAGTCTCCTTCTAAACCATGCCCAACTGCTTCATGTAACAATACACCTGGCCAGCCAGCTCCTAAAACGACAGGAAAGCTGCCTGCTGGCGCATCAATGGCCACTAAATTAACTAATGCCTGGCGTACCGCTTCTTCAGCGTAAGCTAAATATCGAGCTTTGTTGTTTTCTACTTCAAAAAAATAACTGTAATCAGTTCTGGCACCACCGCCAGCACTAGCACGCTCGCGTTTACCATTAGCTTCTACCAATACTGAACAATTTAAACGTACTAACGGGCGAATATCGGTACCATAAGTACCGTCGGTTGCAACAACTAGTACCTCTTCATAAACCCCAGACAAGCTGGCGATAACTTGAGTTACTCGGCTATCAACTTGACGAGCGTGGGCTTCTACTTCGTGCAACAAACTAATTTTTTGCTCTTGGGTTAAGCTACCTAGCGGTTCGACTGATTGGTACATTTTTATTGGTGATTGGCGCGAAAAAGCTTTAACACTTGCTCCTTGGCCACTATCAGCAATGCCTTTTGCAGCATCAGCAGCTTTTTGCAAAGCCAGCGGAGAAATATCATCAGAGTAAGCAAAACCAGTTTTCTCACCCGAAATAGCTCGTACACCAACACCGCGCTCAATATTATAAGAGCCTTCTTTAACAATACCGTCTTCTAGCACCCAGGATTCATGCTGGCTCGATTGAAAATAAAAATCAGCAAAATCAACTTGTCGCCCCATCATACTAGCTAAGGTATTGGTTAGTATTTCATCATCAATTTTACTATTAGCTAATAAGGCTTGTTCAACATTATTCATTAGGTATTAACTCGACTTGTATGCTTATTATGTATTTCACCTGAGCTCGGCTTAACAAATGTTTCTCTAGCTGTTACTTTTTCTAATTTCTTCGTTAAATTTACTTGCAATAGGCCAGCTATTGACGCGAAATTTGCCTTGAATTAAGAAAAACTATCAAGCTAGAGATTCAGAAAAGTAATTTTTGCTGATATTTCAATTTGTTAAATATCTCTTAAACCGAGTTCAGGTTATTTATGAACAAATTTTAAGACAAAAAAAATCCGACACTAGGTCGGATTTTTATAGCATTGATA
>NZ_JAHKPW010000019.1 GCF_018860755.1 Colwellia sp. D2M02
AGTCACCAAAACTTGTCCTTTCAGTTTAGCCTTAACCGGCGCATGACTTCAAGACTAACTCCTCTAAATCAATTACCAGTGGCTGCTGCCAGTGGTGCTTTTGCATGTCTTTCCGGGTTGGACTCAAGACGATAGTTACCGGATAAGGCGCAGCGGTCGGACTGAACGGGGGGTTCGTGCATACAGTCCAGCTTGGAGCGAACTGCCTACCCGGAACTGAGTGTCAGGCGTGGAATGAGACAAACGCGGCCATAACAGCGGAATGACACCGGTAAACCGAAAGGCAGGAACAGGAGAGCGCACGAGGGAGCCGCCAGGGGGAAACGCCTGGTATCTTTATAGTCCTGTCGGGTTTCGCCACCACTGATTTGAGCGTCAGATTTCGTGATGCTTGTCAGGGGGGCGGAGCCTATGGAAAAACGGCTTTGCCGCGGCCCTCTCACTTCCCTGTTAAGTATCTTCCTGGCATCTTCCAGGAAATCTCCGCCCCGTTCGTAAGCCATTTCCGCTCGCCGCAGTCGAACGACCGAGCGTAGCGAGTCAGTGAGCGAGGAAGCGGAATATATCCTGTATCACATATTCTGCTGACGCACCGGTGCAGCCTTTTTTCTCCTGCCACATGAAGCACTTCACTGACACCCTCATCAGTGCCAACATAGTAAGCCAGTATATACACTCCGCTAGCGCCCAATACGCAAACCGCCTCTCCCCGCGCGTTGGCCGATTCATTAATGCAGCTGGCACGACAGGTTTCCCGACTGGAAAGCGGGCAGTGAGCGCAACGCAATTAATGTGAGTTAGCTCACTCATTAGGCACCCCAGGCTTTACACTTTATGCTTCCGGCTCGTATGTTGTGTGGAATTGTGAGCGGATAACAATTTCACACAGGAAACAGCTATGACATGATTACGAATTCGAGCTCGGTACCCGGGAATTAAAGAGGAGAAATTAAGCATGGTGAGCAAGGGCGAGGAGGATAACATGGCCATCATCAAGGAGTTCATGCGCTTCAAGGTGCACATGGAGGGCTCCGTGAACGGCCACGAGTTCGAGATCGAGGGCGAGGGCGAGGGCCGCCCCTACGAGGGCACCCAGACCGCCAAGCTGAAGGTGACCAAGGGTGGCCCCCTGCCCTTCGCCTGGGACATCCTGTCCCCTCAGTTCATGTACGGCTCCAAGGCCTACGTGAAGCACCCCGCCGACATCCCCGACTACTTGAAGCTGTCCTTCCCCGAGGGCTTCAAGTGGGAGCGCGTGATGAACTTCGAGGACGGCGGCGTGGTGACCGTGACCCAGGACTCCTCCCTGCAGGACGGCGAGTTCATCTACAAGGTGAAGCTGCGCGGCACCAACTTCCCCTCCGACGGCCCCGTAATGCAGAAGAAGACCATGGGCTGGGAGGCCTCCTCCGAGCGGATGTACCCCGAGGACGGCGCCCTGAAGGGCGAGATCAAGCAGAGGCTGAAGCTGAAGGACGGCGGCCACTACGACGCTGAGGTCAAGACCACCTACAAGGCCAAGAAGCCCGTGCAGCTGCCCGGCGCCTACAACGTCAACATCAAGTTGGACATCACCTCCCACAACGAGGACTACACCATCGTGGAACAGTACGAACGCGCCGAGGGCCGCCACTCCACCGGCGGCATGGACGAGCTGTACAAGTAATCTAGACAGCGCTTTTCCGCTGCATAACCCTGCTTCGGGGTCATTATAGCGATTTTTTCGGTATATCCATCCTTTTTCGCACGATATACAGGATTTTGCCAAAGGGTTCGTGTAGACTTTCCTTGGTGTATCCAACGGCGTCAGCCGGGCAGGATAGGTGAAGTAGGCCCACCCGCGAGCGGGTGTTCCTTCTTCACTGTCCCTTATTCGCACCTGGCGGTGCTCAACGGGAATCCTGCTCTGCGAGGCTGGCCGGCTGCAGGCATGCAAGCTTGGCACTGGCCGTCGTTTTACAACGTCGTGACTGGGAAAACCCTGGCGTTACCCAACTTAATCGCCTTGCAGCACATCCCCCTTTCGCCAGCTGGCGTAATAGCGAAGAGGCCCGCACCGATCGCCCTTCCCAACAGTTGCGCAGCCTGAATGGCGAATGGCGCTGATGTCCGGCGGTGCTTTTGCCGTTACGCACCACCCCGTCAGTAGCTGAACAGGAGGGACAGCTGATAGAAACAGAAGCCACTGGAGCACCTCAAAAACACCATCATACACTAAATCAGTAAGTTGGCAGCATCACCCGACGCACTTTGCGCCGAATAAATACCTGTGACGGAAGATCACTTCGCAGAATAAATAAATCCTGGTGTCCCTGTTGATACCGGGAAGCCCTGGGCCAACTTTTGGCGAAAATGAGACGTTGATCGGCACGTAAGAGGTTCCAACTTTCACCATAATGAAATAAGATCACTACCGGGCGCTGAGAGATCCCCTCATAATTTCCCCAAAGCGTAACCATGTGTGAATAAATTTTGAGCTAGTAGGGTTGCAGCCACGAGTAAGTCTTCCCTTGTTATTGTGTAGCCAGAATGCCGCAAAACTTCCATGCCTAAGCGAACTGTTGAGAGTACGTTTCGATTTCTGACTGTGTTAGCCTGGAAGTGCTTGTCCCAACCTTGTTTCTGAGCATGAACGCCCGCAAGCCAACATGTTAGTTGAAGCATCAGGGCGATTAGCAGCATGATATCAAAACGCTCTGAGCTGCTCGTTCGGCTATGGCGTAGGCCTAGTCCGTAGGCAGGACTTTTCAAGTCTCGGAAGGTTTCTTCAATCTGCATTCGCTTCGAATAGATATTAACAAGTTGTTTGGGTGTTCGAATTTCAACAGGTAAGTTAGTTGCTAGAACCCATGGCTCCTTTGCCGACGCTGAGTAGATTTTAGGTGACGGGTGGTGACAATGAGTCCGTGTCGAGCGCTGATTTTTTCGGCCTTTAGAGCGAGATTTATACAATAGAATTTGGCATGAGATTGGATTGCTTTTAGTCAGCCTCTTATAGCCTAAAGTCTTTGAGTGACTAGATGACATATCATGTAAGTTGCTGATAGGTTTCCAGTTTTCCGCTCCTAGGTCTGCATATTGTACTTTTCCTCTTACTCGACTTAACCAGTACCAACCCAGCTTCTCAACGGATTTATACCATGGCACTTTAAAGCCAGCATCACTGACAATGAGCGGTGTGGTGTTACTCGGTAGAATGCTCGCAAGGTCGGCTAGAAATTGGTCATGAGCTTTCTTTGAACATTGCTCTGAAAGCGGGAACGCTTTCTCATAAAGAGTAACAGAACGACCGTGTAGTGCGACTGAAGCTCGCAATACCATAAGTCGTTTTTGCTCACGAATATCAGACCAGTCAACAAGTACAATGGGCATCGTATTGCCCGAACAGATAAAGCTAGCATGCCAACGGTATACAGCGAGTCGCTCTTTGTGGAGGTGACGATTACCTAACAATCGGTCGATTCGTTTGATGTTATGTTTTGTTCTCGCTTTGGTTGGCAGGTTACGGCCAAGTTCGGTAAGAGTGAGAGTTTTACAGTCAAGTAATGCGTGGCAAGCCAACGTTAAGCTGTTGAGTCGTTTTAAGTGTAATTCGGGGCAGAATTGGTAAAGAGAGTCGTGTAAAATATCGAGTTCGCACATCTTGTTGTCTGATTATTGATTTTTCGCGAAACCATTTGATCATATGACAAGATGTGTATCCACCTTAACTTAATGATTTTTACCAAAATCATTAGGGGATTCATCAGTACCGGGCGTATTTTTTGAGTTATCGAGATTTTCAGGAGCTAAGGAAGCTAAAATGGAGAAAAAAATCACTGGATATACCACCGTTGATATATCCCAATGGCATCGTAAAGAACATTTTGAGGCATTTCAGTCAGTTGCTCAATGTACCTATAACCAGACCGTTCAGCTGGATATTACGGCCTTTTTAAAGACCGTAAAGAAAAATAAGCACAAGTTTTATCCGGCCTTTATTCACATTCTTGCCCGCCTGATGAATGCTCATCCGGAATTTCGTATGGCAATGAAAGACGGTGAGCTGGTGATATGGGATAGTGTTCACCCTTGTTACACCGTTTTCCATGAGCAAACTGAAACGTTTTCATCGCTCTGGAGTGAATACCACGACGATTTCCGGCAGTTTCTACACATATATTCGCAAGATGTGGCGTGTTACGGTGAAAACCTGGCCTATTTCCCTAAAGGGTTTATTGAGAATATGTTTTTCGTCTCAGCCAATCCCTGGGTGAGTTTCACCAGTTTTGATTTAAACGTGGCCAATATGGACAACTTCTTCGCCCCCGTTTTCACCATGGGCAAATATTATACGCAAGGCGACAAGGTGCTGATGCCGCTGGCGATTCAGGTTCATCATGCCGTTTGTGATGGCTTCCATGTCGGCAGAATGCTTAATGAATTACAACAGTACTGCGATGAGTGGCAGGGCGGGGCGTAATTTTTTTAAGGCAGTTATTGGTGCCTAGAAATATTTTATCTGATTAATAAGATGATCTTCTTGAGATCGTTTTGGTCTGCGCGTAATCTCTTGCTCTGAAAACGAAAAAACCGCCTTGCAGGGCGGTTTTTCGAAGGTTCTCTGAGCTACCAACTCTTTGAACCGAGGTAACTGGCTTGGAGGAGCGC
>NZ_JAHKPW010000092.1 GCF_018860755.1 Colwellia sp. D2M02
GTAGCTTATTAGACAATGCAGGCGCTTATTGTCCTGAATAACTACATTACTAAGGCTCTGCCTTGTATAAATACAAACACCAACAAAATCTGCAAAAAATCTCGAAAGATCAACAGTCCTAGGTTTTTAGCTAAATAATGCTAGCTGGTCTTATCATATTACGCCCTTACTGACAGCGTTATGTCAGTAGTGTTTTATTAAAAATTTATTCATCGCACAAAAGTCACAAAATTGTCACTAATTTGTAAATAAGCAATTCCATACTCTTTTTGCCATTTGGTAGTCGTTGTTATTAGGTGACTCCTTAACAGCGATACAAAAATTTTATTATCTAAAAATAATTAGGAAGAGCAATGTCTACATCAATAGTTAATACAAAAAAGTACAATAAAAGTAAATTATCTCTATTGTCTCTGTCGGTAATGGTTGCCTTGACAGCATGTGATGGTGATGACGGTAAAGATGGTATTAATGGCGCAGATGGCGCTGCAGGTGCCGATGGTATTGATGCTCCTATTGTTAGCGTTGACCATACACCAGTGTTAACACGTTTGGCCACCGTGCCTACTGGCGCGGAAGTGACAGGTGCGTTTTTAACGGATGAAGGGGATTTGTTTTTCAATGTTCAGCATCCGTCAGATGCTAACGTTGAAACTGATAAAGTCAATGCAAAGGCATTTAACAAAGGTACCGTTGGTGTTTTACGTGGTGTTAACTTTAATAACTTACCTAAAAACGTAGTGAGCTCTCCAGTACCGCAATCAGACTTTGAGCGCCAAACGGTAGTTTCAGCTTTAGGTGAATATCAAATTTTAGGTCAAACACAAGATACTTTTAGCGAGCTAGGTGCTAACGGTTTGGCCAAAGGTTTAGGTGTTCATTACGGTATGATCAGCGGTGATAAAATTATTGAAAACAATGCACCAGATTTTAACGGTTATGTGTCTACCGGTGAAGGTGAGGGTTACCTTTTTACTAACTGGGAATCGTACCCAGGCGGTATGAGCCGTATGAAAATTGAAAAAGATGAATTTGGCAGTTGGTCAGTGAAAGACGCAATGATGATTAACTTTGACCATGTTGGTGGCACCGCAGCAAACTGTTTTGGTTCGGTTTCACCTTGGGGAACACCGTTAACCTCTGAAGAGTGGATTGTTAACTCTAGCGTTAATTCAACGACTTCGCCTAGTTGGAATGATCCTGCCAATACCAATACTGATGGTATTGAAGCATTAACAGCGCCTGATTTTCCTAACCCTTATCGTTATGGTTATATTGCCGAAATAACCGAGCCTAAAAGTGCAGAGCCTATCGTTGTTAAACATTACACTATCGGGCGCTACGAGCATGAAAACTCAACGGTTATGCCTGACAGAAAAACGGTTTACTCATCACAAGACGATACCGGTGGTGTGCTATTTAAATTTATTGCCGATACGCCAGAAGATTTAAGTTCAGGTACCTTGTACGGCGCTAAGTTAAAACAAGACCAAGGAAGCTCAGATCCCGCAACTACTGGTTTTGATGTAACTTGGGTTGAAGTTGCTCGAGGTGATAATACTACCATTGAAGCGTGGATTTCTGAATATGACGGTATTGATACTGATGATTACGACTCAGGGCTTTCAAGTTACATGACTTTAGCGGACGTTCAAGCTTGGGCTAATGGCGATGCTACTTACCCAAGTGTTGAAAATGGTGGAAGTAAAGTAACAGCGGGTCAACCAATGGATGATCGCGCTGCGTTTTTAGAGTCTCGTCAAGCAGCTAAAATGAAAGGTGCAACTGCTGAGTGGCGTAAGCTTGAAGGTATTAGTATTAACCATGACCGTGCATTAGAAGCCGTTGGTAAAGAAGAAGCCGTTGCTGGTGAAGATGTTATGCAAGCTTTCATGTATTACGGTATTGCTGATATTGATAACACCATGATTGATGGCGAAGGTGATATTCAGTTATCTGCACGCGTTAAAGATTGTGGTGGTGTTTATCGTTCTAAACTCGAAGAAAATTATGATATTAAACGTATTGAGCCAGTCGTTATGGGTGGGACTTACCGTTCAAGTTTAACGGGAGCAGAGCGTTGTGATGTTAATCAATTATCGCAACCTGATAACGTTATTGTGATGAAAGACGGTCGTATTATTATTGGTGAAGATGGTTTCCAAGAAAATAATACCTTGTGGATGTACGACCCTAAATCTAAATAACCTTTAATTTGGTTAAATAGTTTGGATAGGTTACTTAGCTTTAATTCAATCGCTAACAGGTCTTGTATTTGAGTTAGTTAAGTAAAAAATCGTGCAAATAAAATGCAAAGCAAGTAGCGCTTAATCTACTTGCTTTGTTAATAACTACATAAAAACCTTCAAGTAACTCGTAATAATAAGATACCTTATGAAAATTAACGCCCTTAAAAACCATATTTATAAAGCCAAAATGTTACGTGTTTTAATGCCAGCAATTGTCTGCGTTCTAAGTGCATGTGGCGCGGATAAAGTTGAGCACCAAGACGAGCAGTTTAGCCAGAAAAATGTTGAGCAAATAGTCCAAGAGTATCCGTATCAAACTCAGCAAAACATTCCTGCTATGGCATATATTGAGCATGGCGAAACTTACAATGCAGAAACCGTTATTCCACCGCAGTGTTATACCAAAACTGACGGGGTTAATAACCCGTGTTATGCATGTCATCAAACTTATCGTGGCGATAAAGATCGTAGCAATGCCATGAATGATGGCGCACTACAAGGGGAATATCAGTTTTCAGATTTAGGCGTAACTAATCATTGGAAAAATTTATTTATTGATCGACGTCCACTGATAAAAAACATTTCAGATGCACAAATTAAAGACTGGATCGCACAAGATAACTACAGTGACTTTATTGACAAACAACAACAAGATAAGCACTGGAAAGGGGAGTACACACCCATTGAAAATCTTGCTTACCCCGAGCAAGCATTTAATCAGCAAGGCCTAGCTAAAGATGGTAGCCATTGGGTTGCTTTTAACTATAAACCGTTTCCAAGTACCTTTTGGCCAACGAATGGTTCAACTTCAGATGCGATGATCCGTTTACCGAAAGCCTTTAGAGAAGTTAATGGTAAATACTCGCAAGACGTTTATTTTGCAAATTTAGCGTTAGTTGAAATCACCATGAAAGAGCTGGCGCAAACGACACTACCCACTATTTCAGAATACAAGGTGGGAGTAGATTTAAACAATGACGGTGTGATGAGCAATGAAATTAACCATATTGTTAAGCAAGAAAATTATTTAGGTGACGCCAGTGATATTTCGCTAGAGCATACCTTGTATCCGCAAGATACTGAATTTCTGCATACTGTGCGTTACATTGGCGTTAATGAGCAAGGCGGAATTTATAACGCACCACGCATGAAAGAAGTGCGTTATATGAAAAAACATAACTTTAAAAGCAAGCAAAGTTTAGCGTCGGAATATTATTTAGAGCAAAAAGAAAAAGACTCTGAGAACCTTCCTCAAGTTAAGCAATTAGGTGACCGAGGTATTAATACCGGATTTGGTTGGACAGTAAACGGTTATATTGAAAATGAGCAAGGGCAGTTACGCCATCAATACGACCAAGAGCTTGCTTTTTGTAGCGGTTGTCATAAAACCATTGGTAGCACGCTCGATCAAACCTTTTCGTTTCCACGTAAGGTTGATGGTGTAGAAGGGTGGGGCTATCAAAACTTGGCCTCGCAGCATGATGCGCCAAATAAAGGAGAAACACAGGGTGAATTTTTAACTTACTTTGAGCGTGTTGGTGGCGGTGACGAGTTTCGTCAAAATGGTGAAATGTTAGCGCGTTGGTTTGATAAAAACGGTAAGGTTGATAGTGACAAGGTAAAAGCGGCGAATAACATTTATGAGCTGATTACCCCATCTCCTGAACGAGCATTACAATTGAATAAAGCTTATCTAACTATCGTCAAAGAGCAAAGTTATTTGTTTGGTCGTGATGCAGTACTAACCAAGGCAACCAATGTATTAGAAAAGGTTGATGAAAGTCAGCAGCCTCTTGCACATGCACATCGTTATCAATGGGATTTACGCCTTGATTGGCATAAAAATCTTAATAAAGGTAAAAAGCTAGCTAATGATAATCGCGCTGTAACAGCAAAATATGACAGTGAAGAAATCACTAAAGGTCATGACCTTATTTTCAAAGATATAACAACTGTTAAAGGTATAACGACGGTTAAAGGTTTAGCTATAAGCTCGGAGGCTACCACTCAATAAATATTGATACTAACCACCTGATGCTCAAAAAAGGTCTTTGCAAGATATCGCAAAGACCTTTTAGTTTTTCTGATTACTGATTACTGATTACTGATTACTGATTACTGGCATGAGCCATTATTTTATTTTGGATAATTCTCATAGCCAGGTAATTGGTTAATAGATACCTCGTCAATTTGTGACGAATCTAAAAACTTTTCAGCAAACTTTATATACACTTTTTGTTCGAGAAAAACATCAAATAAATCAGGGTCAATATGCTGGTCAAGTTTCATTCGAGCCATAATCGTTAGCGTTTCAGAGAGTGTTTTAGGGGCTTTATAAGGTCTATCATTCGAGGTAAGCGCCTCAAAAATATCAGCAATCGCCATAATACGTGCTTGCACTGACATTTCATCACGCTTAAGCCCCTTAGGGTAGCCGGTTCCATCCATTTTTTCATGGTGACCACAAGCATATTCAGGTACATTTTTTAAATGTTTAGGGAAGGGCATAGACTCGAGCATTTCTATCGTAACCTTCATATGGTCATTAATAATTTGACGCTCTTTAGGGTTCAATGTACCGCGTTTGGTAATTAAGTTATGTACTTCATCTTCACTTAAGATGGGTTGTAATACCCCTGCAATAGACACTTTGTAATGTTTAGCTATTTTATAAACGCGATTAATTTTTTCATCGTCAAAAAACTCACCACCGGTATTAGCATGTTCAATAAATTTTCTATCAGACTCTAAAGTTTTGAGTAACGATAACTTACCTATGTCGCTATGTTTTGTAGAGTAGGTAATATCACGTGCGGCAATTTCAAAACGGGCACTTACTAGCGCCATTCTATCGAAGACAGTTTCGAGTTTTTTTGACTTATCCATTACGTATTCAGGCGTTGCCACTTTCCCGCAGTCATGTAGCCAAGCAGCAACGCTAAGCTCGTGAAAATCTTCAGCTTGCATAGCGAATTCTTGTAAGGGGCCATTATCAACATCATGGCAAGCTTGCGCTAACATCATGGTTATTTCAGGTACGCGGCGACAGTGGTTGCCGGTATAAGGCGACTTTCGATCTATGGCTGCAGCAATAACCTGAGAAAACGAAGCAAACAGTTGCTCCATACTGTCGATTAGTTGTTTATTGGTTAAAATAATGGCTGCAAATGAAGTTAGTGCTGAGATTGTACGTATAACATCTTCACTAAAGGCAATAATGTTACCTTGCTCATCAGTGGCATTAATCAATTGAATAACACCATTTAACTCTTGCTGATGATTTTGCATCGGCATCGTTAATACTGATTTTGTGTGATAATTGTTGCGCTGATCCATCGCTTTAGCTGCGGTGAAGTCATAATGAGTACTTGCATAAACATCCTCAATATTAATGATGTCTCTCGTCGCTGCAGCAATAGCAACCATAGCACTTTGATTAGTTTCACCGTGCTGGTAAATATTAATAGGTGCAAAATCAATAGGACTGCCACTTGTGCCACCTAAATGGTAGTTCAAACTATTATTCAGTACGGTATCAAACACTAGGGCTTGTTGATTTTCGTCTTCATTCTTTGTTACTGAGTAAATAGTACCTGCATCGGCATTAGCAAGTAGCATAGCGCGCTGTAATATTTTTTCTAATAACGCGTAATGGTTTTTTTCTGTAGACAGTGCGTTGCCAATTTCGACAAAATGCTCAATATTGTTCATAAAAACTCCTGTAGCTCTGTTCAAGTATAGGTTTATTCTATGATTTGTTCAGAAATACAATATAAATGTCGACAATGATTGTTATAACTCCAATATTATACTTATCTTCAGGCAACCGATAGTTAAGCTTTAAGTTAATATAAGAGAAGCTTATCGTTGAGTGAAACTTAATCTAAATAAAAATAAGCTAATTAGAGGTTTTTATAGTAGATTTATTAAAGAGAATAGGGCTAAGGTGAAGTTAGGCTAAATTAAGCCAGAATCAAGGTATTACTAAGCTAATCATGAAGTTAAATAAAAACCAAAAACATACATTTATTATCGGTTTTATTTTATTAATAACGTACTTTACCGCTTTGCACTTTAAATTATTGGCAAGTGCTAATTTTTCAATGTTTGATTGGCAGTCTGCGAAAATCTCTCCTCATTTACCTGTTGATAATGATATTGTTGTGATTGCCATAGACGATTATAGCTTAGAGAAAATAAGCCCTGTAGCGGGACGCTGGCCTTGGCCTAGAACTGTACATGCTCAACTTGTTGAAGGGTTAATTCAACAGCAAACATTTGATAGTAGAAGCCAAAGTGAGCAGCAGCCAGCCTTAATCGCCTTTGATATATTATTTGCCGAAGCTGATATTTACCGACCCGACGCAGATACCTACTTCAACGAAATATTATCGACCACCGATAAAGTATTTTTTGCAACCTTAGCTTTAAGGACGCAGTCAGGAAAAGGACAATTAATAAGCACTTTACCTACAGCGTTGGGCTTACAGGCAACACCGAGCGCAGTTATTGATGCTCGAGCTCGTTTTATGCTGCCACAAGCAATTAACAAAGAATACTGGCAGTTAGGGAGCATCAATTTTAGTGCTAGCGCTGACGGTGTCGGTCGTTACTATGATGTTAATAAAAACATAGATGGTTGGCAAATGTTGTCATTACCTGCAAAGTTAATACAATCGCTAAGTATGCCGTTACCTAACGTAGATAAGGTGTTATTGCAGTGGCAAGGGCAGCGTGAACAACCTTATAAAACATTGAGTTATGTTGATGTTTATCAAGCAATAATGGACGGTGACAAGCAGTTACTAAGTCAGCTTTCCAAAAAAATCGTTTTAGTTGGCGCTACAGCATCAGGGTTATTTGATGCACGCGCAACGCCAATCAACCCCCACTTGCCGGGTGTTTATATGTTGGCAACCGCGATTGATAATTTAAAGAATAAGCAGTATTTAGAACCAGCTCCTATGGCGGTTAATTATATACTGATGACGTTGTTTCTAGCGTTTATAACCGTAAGTTTTATTGGGGGAAGTAAGTATTCTCACCGATTAATACGAGCGGGTGTCGTCACATTAGCTTTGAGTTTGGCGCTAACGGTTGGTAGTTATTATTTATTGTTTCAGCAATATGCTTTATTTGTTGGTGGGCCTATTGCGTGGTTACTCATTTCGTTTGTCGTATTTTCTTTTTATTATGGTTATCTTGAATATCGTAATCGTCAACAGGCATTAGCAATGTTCGGGCGCTTCTTGCACCCCGAAATGGTCACTACATTATTGGCTGAAGGCGCATTATCACCTGAAAAGCTTAATCAAAAAAAAGAGTTAACAGTGCTTTTTTCTGATATTCGTAGTTTTACTCAAATAGCTGAAAAAAATGATACGCAGCAAGTGGTTGAATTATTAAATGATTATTTTAATCAGCAAGTGAAAGTGATATTTCAACACCGCGGTACGTTAGATAAGTTTATTGGCGATTGCATTATGGCTTTTTGGGGCGCGCCGGTGAATAATGAAAACCACGCCGTAGCGGCCATCGATGCGGCACTGGAAATGGAGCAGAGAGTGCTTGCCTTTAAAGAGAGCTTACCTGAGCACCTACAGCACTTCGATATTGGTATTGGCATTCATACCGGCGAATGTCTTGTTGGAATGATTGGCTCAGATTTGCGTTTAGATTATACCGTTATTGGTGATACGGTAAATTTAGCGAGTCGTATCGAAGGGTTAACGAAAAATAATGCCCGTATATTAGTGTCAGAACAAACGAAAATAGCGGGGGAACATACCTTTGATTTTATTTATCATGGTGAGCATCAAGTTAAAGGGCGTGATGCAATGGTAAAATTGTATCAACCTCAATATAAAACGTGATGAACTGAGTAATCACATATAACAAATGAGAGTGAATTATGAAAAGTAATGAAGTATTTTCTTTTTCAGGTGTCGCTTTAGCGACCATGTTATTAACAGTGACAAGTGTAAACGCTAATACCGAGCGTAGTGCACGACTTATTAATGACGCACCTCTTTTAAAGCAAGCCAACCCGCAAGGTGAAGTTATTGCGGTGCTAACTCAAGGCGTTCCAATTACGGTAAAGTCGCGTCAGCGTGCTTGGTATTTTATTACTCAAGATAGTGTTAACTCGACTCCTAATTCCAGTAAAGCTAAGCAGAACTCAGTAAATCATCATGGTGTTTCTGGCTGGGTAAGTATGCTCAGTGTTCGTTTTCTAGCACAAGCAAAGAGGCAGGGTGAGAGTGGGCTTGAAGGCGTTTTAGCCAGCACAAGTAATGATACACTATCAACAGTATCGACCGGGATTCGTGGAATTGATGAAAATGACATACAAAGTGCAGAAGCAAACTTGGAGCAGGTTAAGCTCTTAAGTAGCTATGCTACAACTAAAGAAAGTGCCTTAGCGTTTGCTAAAGCAGGTGAGTTAGTTACTCAAAAAGTATCAGTAAAGGAGGAGAATTAACATGGCTATATCAATAAAGAAAACTTCTATACTGACTTTACTTGCTACTTCACTATCAGCACTATTACTTAGTGCTTGTCAAAGTACTGATATTAAAATAGGTGATATTAACGTAGGTCATTTAGTACATCATGGGCTAGAAGCTGTAAATGCCAGAGCTATTGACGAAGAACAAGAAATTCAAATTGGTTTAAATATGTCAGCGGTATTGCTGGGGGCTCGACCGCTTGTTGAGCAAAATAATATTAACCATTATGTTAATCAAGTAGGAATGTGGTTAGCGAGCCATAGTGACAGACCTGATTTACCTTGGACATTTGGTGTTATCAATAGTGAATCCATTAACGCCTTTGCCGCACCAGGAGGGTATATTTTTATTACTTCAGGTATGATTGCTCAGCTTGATAATGAAGCGCAACTTGCTGCTGTACTGGCCCATGAAATTATTCATGTAACGGAGCAGCATCATTTACAGGCAATACAAGAAGGAACACTTCGTGTCGCTTTAACAGAAAGTTTATTTGTTACCACACAAGTTTATCAGCAAAATACTAGTGCGAGCAGCAAGCAGGTTGCCTATAGTGAGTGGGCTAAAACGGCAACAGATACCGCTCAATATTTGTATGTTAAAGGCCTAGATCGAGGAGATGAATATATCGCTGATGAATACGGTATTCGATTGTTAGCAAAAGCGGGGTATGATCCTTATGCTTTTGTTGATAATTTACAGCTATTATCGTCTATCTCTCCCGATGACACTGCTTTAGCGCTAATGTATAAAACACATCCTACACCAGGGCAACGCCTAGCCGAGATTGCAGGGCACCTTGATAATTTGCCAGTCACTGATGGTTTATTGTTAACTGATCGTTTTGTAAAGGTTATGCGTTAAAAAGTTATGCGCTAAAATTTGTACATCGTGAGCGTATTTAAGCTTAGTCTCGATTAGTTGCAATTTCTAAAGTACAGGCAGGTACACGTTATGTTTCCTGCCTGTACTTCATTATTTTAGTTTAGTCGTTATCATTATAAAAACGTGGTTAGAGCAATACCAATGCCCAAACGCTGTTGGTTATAGTTATAGTCAATTAAGCTTTCACCATAACCATTACTGTATTGCGCATAACCTCTGAGCTTACCCCATAATGGGAAGGTAATGCCTACCTCGACAAAACGTCTATGATGAGAAAAGTTTTCTCTTCCTTTAAATGAAAGCTCATAATCCTTACTGAACTTATAAGCCATACCTAATTCAAAGTGTCCCATATAATCCAGAATGTCAGGGTTATCATCACCATTACTGCTCTTTGGTGTAGCTTTTTCATTTTCTGGGATGCGATACCAAGGTTTAAACGATAAGGCGAAGTTTCGTTTTTCATATAAGTAAGTTATATACACTCGGTTCCAGCTACGAGATAAGTCCTGAGAACGGCCATTTGATTGATGCTCAATTCCGAGTACTATCGCCGAGTTTCCTCCAAAAGGATGAAACCCTATGGGGGCTAAATAGAAAAACTCAGGGTTGTAATTAGTTTCCCTAAATGGTTTTGATATTTTATCTGAGTACATTTGCCACCATGACTCAATAGTAAAACCAAAAAAGAGTTGATCGCCTTCAACTAATAAGTCATTAGCTAATAATGGGATTTTAATACTTAATTGAAACTTAGCTTCAATATCTTCGAGATTTCCATACCAATTATCATGAGTTTTATATGCTTCTTGATTAATACCGTCGGTGAGTAATGCAGGCAATATATAGTTCATTTTATGTGGCGTCATAATATAAGGATCAGAAGCACTTCTTGTTTCTTTTATTAGTCGGTGACTTAACGCGCCAAGCTCTATATTTTTTCCATCATCCCTTTCTATAATTTTTTTAGCTACTTCATTTTCACAGTGCTGCTCTATTTGAGCAAGGGTCGTGCTTTTATCCGAGTTTTTAATACTACTAAATAGGCAAGACTCAAAGCGTAATTGATTTTTTGTTTTAGGCTCTAATTCTAACTCTAGCTCTTTGGGCTGTTCTGCATAAGATGAAAAACCTAAAGTACTTAACAACAACACGCTTATATGATTTTTTATGGGCATTCGAGTAAAAGGCATTCTTATTGAACCTAAGATAAGAGGAAATGGGCTTTATTATAACCAACGCGTACTTTTCCTCAACCAATAGCGTTTTTAGTTTTTGTAATGTCGAATAATACTAATGCGTGGATAAGTTGAATTCGGCGCATCAGCGATAAAAGTATGTCAATTTATGTCTTTATATTGCAGCATATTTCTTCTACGTAATTGGTCGTATTTAAACTGTTATTAAGCGCAAGCGGCTTTCATTAACTCAACCCCTTTGTATATTTAATGAAAATAAATGTCATGGAAATGCAACCAAATACCCATTAAGTGTTACTCATTAGTGCTACACATTTTTGTGACAGGTTTACTGAAATGTTATGGCTTGATTGGAGTTTTATTGTGGTTTAGTTGTTAATTCTGGTTGTACAGAGTTACTTTCTCAAGGAGTTGAAATGAAGTTCACTAAAAGCGCACTTGCTAGTCCCGCAGCAGTAGCCGTTGGAATTGCCTTAATCCTTTTGGTGGGCTTGTTAAGTTTATTTAAATTACCTGTCCAGTTATTTCCTGATATAGAGCGACCGCAAATTAGTATAGAAACCTTCTGGCGAGCGGCATCACCAAAAGAGATTGAATCAGAAATTATTGAGCCACAAGAACAAGTCCTACGAGGTATTGCTGGCTTAAGCTCAATGAATGCCTTTGCTAATCGTGGGGCAGCTTTCATTAATTTATCATTTGATATTGATACCAATATGGATCAAACCTTAATTGAAGTGATCAGCCGTATGACTCGCGTGGCTAACTTACCCAGAGATGCTAGGCCTCCACGTATCATGCTTGGTGGTGGCGGGGGAGGAAACACCCCAGCGTTAACATTTTTCTTTTTACAAGCGTTACCGGGCAATAATTTAGATATTAATGATTATATTGATTACGCCAATGATGTGATTCGTCCGCGTCTTGAAGCCATTGAAGGGGTTGCCTCTGTGCAGGCAAATACTGGGCAAGTAAGAGAAGAGCTGCAAATTCGTTATGACCCAATCAAAGCCGCAGAACTAGGCATAGAAATCCCGGCGTTAATTCGCCTAGTTACGGCTAGTAATGATGTTTCAGGTGGTTTTGTTGATGTTGGTAAACGCCAATATACCTTACGTTATAACGGAAAATATGATGTTGAAGAGCTCTCGCAGTTAGTATTAGAGGCTCGCGGTGGGCGCAATATTCGTCTTAGTGACATTGCCACTGTGTCTGTTCAGCGTAATGACCCTCAAGGTGTTGCGGTACAAAATGGTAACCCCGCGTTTTCTATGCGTATTAACCGCGCCAATGGTGCAAACGTGTTAGATGCGCTCAACAGTGTAAAAACGGAAGTGGAAGCCATCAACAAAGAATTACTTGCCGATAAACAATTAGTGATGGTGCAATCGTTTGATGCCTCGGTCTTTATCTATCGAGCGATTAATCTAGTGACAGGGAATTTATTTTTAGGCATCGTGTTATCGCTGTCAGTGTTGTGGTTTTTTATTCGTCGCATGCGAGCAACTTTTATTATTGCTACGGCTATTCCGGTGAGCTTATTAAGCACTTTTATTGTCTTAGAAATAACGGGGCGTTCACTTAATGTAATTTCCCTTGCTGGGCTAGCGTTTGCCGTTGGTATGGTATTAGATGCCGCGATTGTCGTACTCGAAAACATTTTGCGTATGCGTGACAAAGGGTTAAATGCTCACGACAGTGCAGAGCAGGGCACTAGTCAGGTTTGGGGCGCATTACTGGCGTCAACCGCGACCACAGTCGCAATTTTCTTACCCGTATTCTTTCTTAAAGACATTGAAGGTCAGCTATTTGGTGATTTAGCGTTAACTATTGCCATCGCGGTTTCTATCTCGCTTATTGTCGCGGTGGTTTTATTGCCTGTATTAGCTAAATACTTTTTAACGCAAAGCACACTTAACGATCCAAACCAAAAACTTTGGCAGTCAATCACTTCCTCAGTGATGAAGTTAACCAACTCTCGTACTAAACGATTAACGGTATCGCTAAGCTTGCTGATCATTCCTGTAATGGTGAGTGTTATCGCCATGCCAAAATTGGATTACTTACCACCAGTTAAACGAGACGCAGTGGATGCGTTTTTACAACTGCCGCCGGGGATGAATATTAATACTATTGAGCAAGAGGTTGTTAAGCCGATAGTAGAACGTTTACAGCCCTATATGAATGGCGAAAAAGAGCCAGCACTGAAAAACTACTATATTTTTGCAGGCACATTTGGCAGTAACTTAGGTATTAGAGCGCAAGATCAAAGTAAAGTGAATGAGCTACTTGAAGTCGTAAAAAAGGAAGTGTTGATTGACTTACCAGACACTCAAGTTTTCGCTCGTCAGGGTAATTTATTTGGTGGTTTTGGCGGTGGACGACAAGTACAAATTCATTTGCAATCTAAAAATATGACGGGATTGCAAGAAGCTGCTCGCCAAGGCATTGAGCTAGTCAAAGTAGCCATTGAGGGAGCTAATGTTAATGCTAACCCAGGTTTGGCGATGTCAGAGCCTGAAATTAGTTTAAACCCAAATGATCGCACTATTATCGAGCAAGGCTGGGATCGTCGAGCGTTAGGTAGCGTAGTACGTACTTTAGGTGATGGTTTATATGTAGGTGAATACTTTAATGGGAGTAAACGCTTAAATATGATTTTACGTACCGATGGCTGGAGCGATCCTGATAATTTAGCCGATGTGCCTATGGTTACAGGTAATGGCGGCGTTTCACAATTATCGAGCTTAGTGGATATTGAACGCACTGTTGGGCCAAGTCAGTTAAGGCGCATTAATGGGCATCGCACCATTAGCCTGAATGTATCACCACCGCAAGGATGGTCACTAGAAGAAACGATTACGGTCTTAAAAGAGCAAGTGGAGCCTAAGCTTAAATTGGTTATGCCCGATGACGGTAATATTTTATATGGCGGTAGTGCTGATCAACTCGCTAAAGCCATTACGGTGATGGGAGAAAACTTTGCTTTTGCTTTAGTGATTCTTTTTTTGTTAATGGCTGCCTTGTTTAGATCAGTCAAAGATAGCATGTTAGTGGTTATTACCATCCCATTAGCGACAGTTGGCGGTATTTTAGCAATACAATTGCTTAACTTAAGCGTTTTTCAACCACTTGATTTGTTAACGA
This sequence comes from Colwellia sp. D2M02, assembly GCF_018860755.1. Taxonomy (GTDB): domain Bacteria; phylum Pseudomonadota; class Gammaproteobacteria; order Enterobacterales; family Alteromonadaceae; genus Colwellia; species Colwellia asteriadis. Next base: position 13,990 of record NZ_JAHKPW010000092.1, read on the forward strand.
TGATTGGCTTTATTATTTTGCTGGGCTTAGTGGTAAATAATGCCATTTTATTAGTTCATCAAACTCGTGTAGGGCAACAACAAGGCTTAAGTCGAACCCAAGCCATTGAACAGTCATTAGTGCTGCGCTTACGACCTATTTTTATGAGTACCACAACCAGCTTCTTCGGAATGTTGCCGCTGTTATTAGTACCAGGTGCCGGTAGTGCTATTTATCGGGGCTTAGCCGCGGTTATTGTCGGTGGTCTTGCTTTTAGCACGTTATTTACCATTGTCTTATTACCTTGCTTATTAAGGTTGTCATTACAAGACTTTCGGTTGGGTAAAGCGCATAAGGATGGGGTAATGAACCCTACATTAAAAAATGCTTAGTTATGCTGTTTACAAATAAACAAATAAACAAATAAACAAATAAACAAATAAACGAATGGATGAGTTACCTAATTAGTAGAGACTTCTGAGGGAAATGATGAACATGATATTAATAAATAAATTAAATAAAAGCGGACAGGTTGTTCAAAGGATAAGAGCGCTCAAGCTATTAGCTGCTAGTACAACATTAGTCATGATGGTATTTAGTGGACAAGCCTTTGCACAAGAGCCTGAGCAGGGGCATTTAGTCAGTATTGAACAAGTTAAAAAAGAGCAAGTTAATCCTACCATGTGGTTACCAGCCAATGTGATCAGCCGTAAAAATGCCCCTATTTCAGCAGAGCAAACCGGTCAATTACTTTGGGTGGAAGAAGTTGGCAGCCAAGTCAAACAAGGTCAATTGCTGGCGCAATTAGACGATCGCCATTTAAAATTGCAATTAAAGCGACAACAGGCGCAAGTTAACCAGCATCAAGCGAATGTTGATTATCTACGTGGGCAGAAAGCTCGCTTTGCCACGTTAAGTGAAAAAAATAATTCTGCGCTCAGTGAGCTTGAACGCGTTAGTAAAGATTTAACCGTTGCAATAAACGAAACGGCAGCTTTGTCTATTGAAGTTGAGCAAACCTTATTAGCTATTGAAAAAACGGCAATAGTTGCGCCATTTAGCGGTAATGTTAGCGAGCAGTTTGCTCATGTTGGGGAGCTGATCACCATTGGTAGACCCTTATTACAATTAACCGATACTAAAAACTTAGATGTTAGTATTGCGGCGCCTATTGCTATTGCGCCTTTTTTAACGCGCGGTCAAAAAGTAATGGTAAAGTGGCAGCAACAATTAATTCAGTTGCCTATTCGCACTTGGAGCCAAGCAGGTAGTCAATTATCTCGCACGTTTGAAGTGAGACTTGCCGCCGATAACTTAGCGATTATCGCGGGCAGCGCTGTCACAGTTTCTTTACCTAAGCAATCTCCTAGGGATGCGATTTTAGTACCTCGCGACGCTTTAGTGTTACGTGAAAATGAAACCTATGTATTAACCGTATCAGATCACCAGGCTAAAAAAGTGTCAGTACTTGTGGGTCAAGGTATTGAACGCTGGGTATCGGTTATTGGTGAGTTAGCAGCAAACGATAATGTTGTCGTACGCGGCGGAGAACGTTTACTTGATGGTCAAAAAGTTCGTTTTTCTGGTGAGTTAGTTGCCGCGGTTAAGTAAGCGTTTTACTCAGTGATATATTGTGCCGTGTGAATCACGAAAATCTGCACTTTACCAGCTAACATGTATATAATCGCGTTAGATAAATGATAGCGAGAGAGCAGATGAAATTAAATTGCGATTTAGGTGAAAGCTTTGGTAGTTGGACTATGGGGCTAGATGAGCAGGTGATGCCTCATATTGACCAAGCCAATATTGCTTGTGGTTTTCACGCCGGTGACCCGCTCATCATACAAAAAACTTTATTACTAGCAAAGCAGCAGCAAGTAAGCGTTGGTGCCCACCCTAGTTACCCTGACTTAGTTGGCTTTGGTCGGCGCTCCCTTAATTGTACCGAGCAAGAAATTAACGCTTTTATACTCTATCAAATAGCAGCCCTTGACGGCATGGCTAAGGCTGAAGGGCTAGAGTTAAGCTATGTTAAACCTCATGGCGCGCTATACAACGACATGATGAAAAACGCCACAATACGAATAGCTATTATTAAAGCGGTATCTCAATATCAAAAAGCTCGGCAAAAAACGAACAAAAATTCGATACTTAAATTAATGATACAGGCGACGCCACAATTTAATCAGCATCAACAAGAAGCACTAGCGTATGATGTTGAGCTATTAGCAGAAGCCTTTGCCGATAGATGTTACGATGATGATGGCAGCTTACTTTCTCGTCAAAAAGCTGAAGCTGTTCACTCAACAGAAAATACTTTAAAACAGGTTAAACAGCTCTGTGAACAAGGTACTATTACCACCATTAGCGGTAAAGTATTAACGTTGAAGGTTGATAGTATTTGTGTTCATGGTGATAATCTTGCTGGCGTTGCAGCGATCACTGACATCAAGGCATTAATTGCTCAAGTTAAATAAGCCAAATTCAGATTAACTAGCAGAGATTAACTAGCAGAGATAAATGAATGACAACAAATAGTGCACCAACCATTAGTATTGCCGGTGAAAATGCGTTAATTATTTATTTTTCTGATAAGGCCTGTGATGAAACTGCAGCCCTTATTCATCAAGCCGAGCAGTTAATTCGCACTAACTTGCAAGGCAGCTTCATTGATTTAATCCCTTCGTACGCGTCTATTTTAGTGATGTTTGATATGTTAGCGCTTGATCATCATCAATTACGCAATAAACTGCGCTCGTTACTAACGAATCTCAGCCTAGATAGCGCATCACGTGGTGAGATAATAGAGCTGCCCGTATACTATTCCACAGAGTCAGGTCCTGATTTATTGGCTATTGCCAGTAAAGCACAGTTAAGTATTGATGAGGTTATTGCTATTCATCAAGCACAAGAATATCGGGTTTATGCTATTGGTTTTGCACCAGGCTTTGCTTATTTAGGTGAGGTTGACTCACGTATTGCCATGTCGCGGTTAACAACGCCACGACTGAAAGTCCCTAAGGGAGCGGTTGCTATTGCTGACCGACAAACGGCCGTTTACCCAAGCGAATCTCCAGGTGGCTGGAATATTATTGGTTTATGTCCAATTGAAATGTTTAGCCTTAAAAGTAAGCCATCAATGCCTGTTAACGTAGGAGACAGGGTAAAGTTTAAAGGCATTTCTAAACAAGAATTTATTGCTTTAAGCGGCGTGCTAGACAATGCCCAACACGGTAGCATGATTAATGAATAATCTTACATCGTTATTTAAAGTACAAAACCCTGGTATGCTCACTTTGTTGCAAGATGGTGGGCGTTATGGTGCATTTAATAATGGCTTAACTAATGGTGGGCCACTAGATAATACCGCGTTTTATTGGGCTAATCGTTTATGCCATAACCAACCCAATGACGCCATGCTTGAAGTAAGCCTTGGTGGTTTAACCCTAATTGCCTGTATTGACAGCATTATTGCCTTAACTGGCGCTGACATGCCGCTAACCATTAATGGCCACGCTAAAGCATTGTGGCAAAGTCACTTTGTTAAAGCAGGAGATGTCATTGAATTGGGTTATGCCGTTCATGGACTGCGTAGTTATTTGGCTGTTTATGGCGGTTTTTCGGTTACTAATGAAGTGTTGAGTGACTGCTTTGGCAGTAGTGCGACCGTGTGTAGAGAAAATATTGGTGGTTTGCACGGTGATGGCAGTAAATTAGTTGCAGGTGATATGTTGATGTGTTCAACGGATAAGTTAGCACATCAAAATAGAGAGCATGATAACAAGGCAATAAAAAGTATAGTGCGATTAAAGCTGCCATGTAAGCAACAGCCGCAATACCATGACGCCATTGTATTGCGTACTATATTAAGTTATCAACAACAGCACTTTTCAGCGCTACAGCAACGATTATTTTTTAGTAGTGAATATCAAGTTTCTGCAAATTGTGATCGTATGGGCTATCGCCTAACGGGTAAGGCGATTAAATCAAAGATTAACGGTATTTTATCTGAAGGTATTTGTCATGGGGCGGTGCAAATCCCCAGTGATGGACAGCCTATTGTCTTACTTAATGACAGGCAAACAATTGGCGGCTACCCTAAAATAGGCTCGGTTATTGCCTTTGATACGGCTAAACTTGCCCAAGCTAAGCAAGGGAGTAGCGTGAGGTTTGAGGCCATTAGTATGGAAGAAGCACATAATATATTTCATCTAAACCGTAGCTTATTAATGCGAACAGAGCTAATAGAGTGTCGTTAATGGTCACTTATGCAGTGATAAGTTATTAAGCTTTTTAAACAAGGCGCCTAAATAAGGTATTTTAATAATGATACCTGTTACCTAACCTAAGAAAATTAGCTAAATATCATTGAACAAAGTATAAAAGGCTTTTATTAACGCTATTCGCTCTTGCAATCCCTTGTTATAATGCCTGAATATAGCAAGTGTCTAGTTTCTTTTTTTGAGGTTTATTCTAAATGTCGGATACCGAAAACCGCCCAACAAATTTTATTCGCAATATCATTGATGAAGATTTAGCAAGTGGCAAACATAGTAAGGTTCAAACCCGTTTCCCGCCTGAGCCTAATGGCTTTTTACATATTGGTCATGCTAAATCTATTTGCTTAAATTTTGGTATTGCACAAGATTATCAAGGGTTATGTAATTTACGTTTTGATGATACCAATCCTGAGAAAGAAGACATTGATTATGTTCATGCTATCCAAAAAGATGTTTCGTGGTTAGGTTATGAGTGGGCAGGAGATATTCACTATTCTTCAGATTATTTTGACCAATTACATGGTTATGCGGTTGAGTTAATTGAAAAAGGCTTAGCGTATGTATGTTTCTTAAATGCTGATGAAACACGTGAATATCGCGGTACGTTAAATAAACCAGGAAAAAACAGTCCATATCGCGACACTTCGCCACAAGAAAACTTAGACTTATTCGCTAAAATGAAAAATGGTGAATTTGAAGAAGGCATTTGTGCGTTGCGCGCTAAAATAGACATGAGTTCAAGCTTTATGTGTTTACGCGATCCTATTATTTATCGCGTGCGTTTTGCTCACCATCACCAAACAGGTGATAAATGGTGTATTTACCCAATGTACGATTTTACGCATTGTTTATCGGATGCTATTGAAGGTATTACTCACTCTATTTGTACGTTAGAGTTCCAAGATAATCGTCGTTTATATGACTGGGTTATTGAGAACGTGTCTGTGCCAGCAACACCACGCCAGTATGAATTTTCACGCTTAAATTTAGAATATACGTTAATGAGTAAGCGTAAACTAAATACCTTAGTTGAAGAAAAGTTAGTAGATGGCTGGAACGATCCGCGCATGCCAACGATTGCAGCATTTCGCCGTCGTGGTTATACCCCAGGCTCATTACGTGAGTTTTCAAAACGTATTGGCGTGACCAAAATGGATAACACCATTGAAATGAGCGTGCTTGAAGCTTGTATTCGTGAAGACTTAAATGACAATGCACCGCGCGCAATGGCAGTGCTTGACCCTATTAAATTAGTGATTGAGAACTACCCCGCAGATAAGTCGGAAGAGTTAACTGTTAAAAACCATCCAAGTGATGATGAGCAAGGTACGCGTATTGTGCCATTTAGCAAAGAGCTTTACATTGAAGCTGAAGACTTTAAAGAAGAAGCTAATAAAAAATATAAACGCTTAGTGTTAGGCAAAGCGGTACGTTTACGTGGTGCTTATGTTGTTACGGCAACGGGTTGCGACAAAGATGAAGACGGTAACGTAACTACGGTTTATTGTAGTTATGACGATCAAACTCTAGGTAAAAATCCAACCGATGGTACTAAACCTAAAGGCGTAATTCATTGGGTTGATGCAGCAAAATCACTTGATGCAACGGTACGCTTGTACGATCGTTTATTTACAGTGCCAAACCCAGCAGCAGAAAGTGACTTTAAAGAAGTGATTAATCCTGAGTCATTAGTGGTAATTAATCATGCTAAAGTTGAGCCTGCGTTAGCGCAAGCTAAGCCTGAGTTAGCATACCAATTTGAACGACAAGGTTATTTCTGCTTAGATAACGATATTCAAGAGCAGGGCGCGTTAGTGTTTAACCGTACGGTTGGCTTGCGTGATACTTGGGCTAAAATATCAGCTTAGATACTTAGCGTACTTATCAGCGAATAAAAAGCCTGACTGGTGTTATCGAGTCAGGCTTTTTTGTGAGCGATTACTTTAACTCTGTACTTTAATTCTGTACTGTAACTCTGTGCTTTAATTCTTGTACTTTGATTTTACCTGTTAAAGGTTCGTCTAAAGCACTATGCTCTTAACGCTTTATCGCCGCGAGCAATACCAACGCAGCCTGAACGCACCGATTCTAAAATCTCAGTTTCATGTTTTAATGTTTCAATAAAGGCATTGAGCTTATCGGCATTACCTGTCAGTTGTATGGTGTATATTTGCTTACCAATATCAACAATATTACCTCTGAAAATATCAGTTATACGTTTTACTTCAGTACGTGATTTTTCTGTTATCGCCACCACTTTCACTAACAATAATTCACGCTCAATATGCTGGCGATCAGTAATGTCGGTAATTTTTAACACATCAACAAGCTTGTTCACTTGCTTAACAATTTGCTCTAATACTTTATCGTCACCGCGAGTTGCAATGGTCATACGTGATAAGGTGTTATCGTCAGTGGGGGCTACGGTTAAGCTTTCTATATTAAAAGCTCGTTGTGAAAAAAGACCGACGATACGTGATAGTGAGCCAGGTTCATTTTCCATTAAAATAGCTAATATACGACGCATTATGCTTTTACTCCTTTACTTAACCACATTTCATCAATTGCTCCAGTGCGAATATGCATAGGGTAAACATGCTCTTTTTCATCAACGAGTACATCAACAAAAACTAAACGATTTTTAATGCTAAATGCTTGTGCTAATTTGTCATCTAACTCATCTAAGGTATCTATTTTGATGCCAACATGGCCATAAGCTTCTGCCAGTTTAATAAAGTCAGGTAACGACTCCATATAAGAAGAAGCATGGCGTCCGTCATACACCATATCTTGCCATTGGCGAACCATACCTAAAGAGCGGTTATTCAACGTTACAATAACTACAGGTAAGTTATATTGCATACAGGTAGAAAGCTCTTGAATATTCATTTGAATAGAGCCGTCACCGGTGATGCAAATGACATGTTTATCAGGAAAAGCTATTTTTACACCCATTGCCGCCGGTAAACCAAAGCCCATAGTGCCAGCACCACCTGAGTTTATCCACTGGCGTGGTTTGGAAAACGGGTAATATTGTGCAGCAAACATTTGGTGTTGGCCAACATCAGAGCAAACATAGGCTTCGCCATTAGTGACTTTGTAAAGTGCTTCAACAACACGTTGTGGTTTGATTTTTTGATCGTTATCTTGCTGATAGCTAATGCTTTTTCTATCACGCCATAGGTTAATTTGTTGCCACCATTGAGTTAGCGCTGTTTCATCTGGAGTATATTCAATGGCTTTAAGTTCATTTAACAGTTGCTGCATAACAACATTGAGTAAACCAACCACAGGAATATGAGCATTAATGGTTTTTGAAATAGACGTTGGGTCAATATCAACATGAATAATGGTCGCATTAGGACAAAATTTCTCAACGTTATTTGTTACCCTGTCATCAAAACGCACCCCAAGCGCTAAAATAACATCAGCATTAGCCATAGCTTTATTGGCCTCTAAACTGCCGTGCATACCTAACATACCAATAAATTGTTTATGGGTACCGGAAAGTCCGCCTAATCCCATTAGCGTATTAGTTGTTGGCGCTTTTAAAGTTTCGACAAGTTGAGTTAATAACTCAGAAGAGTCTGATAACACCACGCCGCCGCCAGAATATACAACAAGCTTTTTGGCGTTATTAATTGCCTTAACTGCTTTTCTGATTTGTTTTGGGTGACCCTTAACATTTGGGTTGTATGAACGCATGGTAACGTCGGTATTAATGTGAAAATGGGCTTTGTTTTGCGGAATTAAAATATCTTTAGGTAGCTCTACCACAACGGGCCCAGGGCGACCTGTACTGGCAAGATAAAACGCTTTAGCTATGGCGTCAGGAATGTCAGCTAAGCTGCGACAGCTAAAGCTATGTTTAATGATAGGACGGGTACAGCCAACAATATCGGTTTCCTGAAAGGCATCATTACCAATGAGTGAACTGGCAACTTGCCCAGCTAAAACAACCATAGGAATAGAGTCCATGTACGCGGTGGCAATACCGGTAACACAGTTAGTTGCGCCTGGGCCAGAAGTCGCTAGTACCACACCAACTTCACCCGTGGCACGACTGTAACCATCTGCCATATGAGTTGCTGCTTGCTCGTGACGTACTAGAATATGCTCTATTTCATCTTGCTGAAAAATAGCATCATAAATGTCTAAAACTGAGCCACCGGGGTAGCCGAAAATGTATTTCACCTTAAGCGCGGATAATGATTTTACCACCATTTCAGCACCGCTAAACACTTCAGTTGCCATGTTGTTATCCTACTTTATATATTATTTAGTTATTGTTGCTTTAATTTTGCTCTTTATAAAACTGATCTGCGCCAAATAAAAAACCCCCGACTTATAAAAGAGCGGGGGTTTATGATAATTGACTTAATGTTAATTGACTAAGCACAACTCTCCCCGCCACTACGTGACAACGACGACCAATAAGAGGACAGAGGTAAAAGTGATTTGCTTAATAGTAGAAAACATTATTATCAATAAATAAAAAGATACTTAGCACTATTTTTAAAGGCTTTACTTTATGATGTCAACCATTAAATACGTTATTGTGATAAAGGATTTTTTTAATTTACTCGGAAGGTTGATTTTAGCTTTTAATACGGTTTTTAGTAGCTATTCGTATTTTAATTACAGTTTGCCTGTATTAACGTGTTGTTATGATTTATATTTACAGTGATTACATTTCTAAACAGTAATATTGTTATTGATGTATTACTTTGGAATATACCAACAAACGCCAAATGGAAGATACGATGCTTAAAATTAAACTACTTTTAGTTACCACTTTACTTATATTAAGTGTTGGCTGTACAAGTAACTCTGCAAAAATTAGTTTTGATAAAAACACTAATATTGATACTAAAAACTATAAAACATTTGCTTGGTTGACCACAGCTAAAATAATGGCGCCACCAACAGATATTAACCCAGTAATGAAAGTTCGTGTTGATGAAAGCATTGAACAAGCTTTCATTGCTAAAGGTTATCAGTTAATTGACGACGCTGAAAAAGCTGACTTCACTATTTCTTATACGGTAGGCAGTAGAGAAGAAATTAAGGTAAACAGCTACCCATCTACTTATAACACTGGCTTTGGTTGGGGAAGTGGTTACTATGGCGGCCGTGGTTTTTACGGCGCATCAATGGGGACAGACACTAGCGTAAGACAATATACTCAAGGTAAGTTAGCGATTGATGTTTATGACGTTAAAACGCATCAACCAGTATGGCATGGTTGGGCAACTAAACGTTTGTCGTCAGATGATAAAGAAACACCATCAGCAACAATTAATGATGTTGTTTCACAGGTTGTTAATCAATTTAACTAACCTATTGCAAGTAAATT
>NZ_JAHKPW010000002.1 GCF_018860755.1 Colwellia sp. D2M02
GTAATATTACTGGCCTTGCAGGTATTGTAGACGCTGTTTCAGGCAACAAAGTTGAAAACCCTGCCGACGGTTTGCTTGCACCTTCACAATCTACCATGGCAATGCTTGAAACAACTGACGGTAATCAATACTTATCAATTACCGCAATGATGTTACCCACCAATGATGGTTTTGTTGGCTTAAACAGTTGGATGATCCCAACAGCACCGGGTAGTTATGATATTTACCTAAATGCCTACGATGCAGGCACTGAAGCTAACAATGAGCTAATTCTAGCAGGCTCTGGTGTTGTCGGTATGCCGGGTATTCCTGCTGCCCCTGGAGGCTCTGGCATAAATGGCACTGGTGTTACTAATACCGAAACCAATCAAAGTGTTCATATTCACCGTGGCAGTTTAGGTGACGATCAACCTGAAAGTGGTAACAGCGACCTTCATAACACGGTGCACAGATGGTTAAACCCTGTAGCGAAAGTTACTGTAACGGTAAAATAGGAGTATTGTCATGAATATGTTCAAAAAACTTTCTTTACCGCTATTATTAGCAGGTCTTTATGGCTGCGGTAGTGATAATAATACCAGAGTTGATGATATGGAAACGCCTGTGCCTGCTGCAATGGTTTATAGCTTTTCTGTGTCGATTACTAACCTTACCCACGCACAACCATTATCCCCCATTGGCATTGCACTTCACCAAGACGGTGCTTTTTGGGAGATTGGCTCGCCAGCTTCTGAGGCACTTGAGCAAATGGCCGAATCGGGTGATAACTCAGCACTACTCGCGCAAGAAATAGTGATGACTTCAACCAGCGATAGCATGCCTTTGCCCCCTGGAAATACTATTGACTTGATGGTTGATAGCGAACAGCTTAATAACATAAAACTCAGTTTATTTACCATGATGGTGAATACCAATGACGGTTTCTCAGGTCTTAATGCTATAGACGTATCTCAGTTAGCAGTCGGTGAAGCGTTAAACGTTAATACAATGGCCTATGATGCGGGCACTGAAGCTAATAGCGAAAGCTCTGGAACCATTCCTGGGCCTGCTGATGGCGGCGAAGGCTTTAACAGTGAACGTAATGATAGCCAAATTGTTTCAGCACACTCTGGTGTTGTAGGACAAGATGACGGTTTAACTCAGTCGGTATTAAACGGTAATCATAAATTTGATAACCCGATAATGACAATCACTATAACGCGGATGCAATAAGCGAGGAAAACGACTGTAAGTTTGCTTTGAAAGTAATACCTTAGGCTAAACCCTGTATTAATCTTTAAAGCAATCTCTTACGGTCGCTCACATTGGGTGACTTCCTCAACTTCGTGTAAGGTGAGGAAAATGAGAGATCAGGTCTTAATTGTTGAGGATGACCGTGACATCGCACGATTGGTGCAAGTACATTTAAGTGAATTATCCCTCGAAAGCCACCATGTAGGGTGCGCCGAGTCGGCACTTAGTTACCTTGAAAATACCGCATGTGCGCTAGTATTACTCGACATTATGCTGCCAACAATGGATGGCTTAACCTTGTGTCGAAAACTCAAAGATAGCTCCCCCGAAACAAGCGTTGTGCTGTTAACCTCAAGAAGCGCTGAAATGGACCGTGTGATAGGCCTTGAAATGGGCGCTGATGATTATATTTGTAAACCCTTTAACACCCGTGAATTACAAGCACGCGTTAAAGCACAATTACGTCATGTGCACTTGCTTCGTAATAAACAGCAAATAGAAGAAGTTGCAACCATTGTAACCCTAGGCCCTTTGCTGATAAACCAACAGTCACGCGACGTATTTATTCAACGCGAAACATTAAACCTAACGTCAACCGAGTTTGATTTACTTATATTTTTTGCCAGTCACCCTAACCAAGTATTCAGTCGTACGCAATTACTTGACTCAGTATGGGGCTATCAACACAGTGGTTACGAGCATACCGTAAATTCACATATTAATCGGCTGCGCGCTAAGTTAGAGCCCTACCAGCTAGATAACGTAATAGAAACCGTATGGGGCGTAGGCTATAAACTTAACCCCTCAACATTAACTTGTATGGACTGATAATGCTGTTTAATCGATTTTCACTTTACCAAAAAATTGTTGCATCACTCTTTGTTATTTTTAGCGCAGTGATCATGATGATTGTCAGTTGGAGTCAACAACTAGAGCAAGTGTCTCAGCAACAAGCACAGCAAAAGCTTCATTTACAGCTTGCCACGCACTTAGTACAAGACAATCCATTATTGCAACAAGGGGTATACGATTACGACGCGCTTAAAAACCTATTTCATACCTTGATGTTACTGGGCCCAGCATTTGAGTTTTACTTTGTAGATCCTCATGGCGAAATTCTGACTTATTCAGCCCCTAAAGGTAAGGTGAAACGTAAAAAAATTAATTTAGCTCCTTTGCTATCTCTTATTGAACAAAACAACAAACTCCCTATTTATGGTCAAGATCCACGCAATATTGATAAAACAAAAATATTCTCGGTCGCACCAGTCTATAACCATGAAAACCCAAAAGATAAGACACAAAAAAATCTACAAGGCTACTTGTATGTCATCATTGGTGGTGAGGCTTACGATACTATTTTTAATCGTATCAAAGCCAGTGAAATACTCAGTGTTACCGCTATGTGGTTTGTTGCTGGTTTTATTTTTTTATTACTCTTTTTATTGGCATTATTTCGCTATTTCACCCAGCCTATGCAGCAACTTGTACAACAGTTAACCGCTATTGAATCAGCTCGCTTTGACTTAACCAATATAACTCTTCCCCAGTGGCCAAGTAATACCCGTAACGAGGTTCATCAACTTGGCAATAGCATAAATAACATGGTGTTACGTATTGATAGTCAATTTAAACAACTCAAGCAAAACGACAGCCAACGCCGCGAATTACTCACCCATCTTTCTCATGACTTAAGAACGCCCCTTGCATCTTTACAAGGGTATTTAGAACTATTAACACATGCGAAAGTAACTGACACCCCAGAGCAAAAAGCTGACTACCTTGCTATTAGCTTAAATAATACTAAACAGCTTAAAGGCTTAATTGACCAAATTTTTGAATTAGCTCACCTTGAATCAGGTCATGTTGAAGTGAACAATGAACGCTTTAACCTAGGTGAATTAATCTACGACTGTCTAGCTAAGTTTACTTTAAAAGCAACGCAGTTAGGCGTGACGTTTAACGTTGAACCTAAAATTTGTGACTTTATGATCTCTAGCGATATTGCTAAACTAGAACGTATTTTGAGCAACTTAATTGACAATGCACTGCGTCACACTCCCTCTGGAGGTAATATCACCATTAAAGTAAGCAACCAAGAACATGCAATAAACTTACAAATATGTGACACGGGTACTGGCATTAATGCCGATGAAATTAACTACATTTTTGATGCCCGCTACCGCGCCAGTAATGCCAAAGGCTGCAAAAAAACTCATGGCGGTTTAGGGTTGGCTATTTGCAAACAACTACTAAAACTACTCCATAGCGATATTGAGGTGCGCAGCCAATTAGGTACAGGTACACAATTTGAAATAGTACTTAGAAAAAATAGTGCTTAGAAAAAGTTGATAATCTCAAGCCTAAATTTCAAGAAAAAAAAAGCCCTAACATTTCTGTTAGGGCTTTTTCTTAATGTGGCGGTGAGATAGGGATTTGAACCCTAGATGGGCTACAAACCCATGCCGGTTTTCAAGACCGGTGCTTTCGACCACTCAGCCATCTCACCGAGTTGCTTTAAACAAACCTTGTAAATCAATGCTTGCCTGAAGACGGGGCGAATATTAAAGTCTCTCTGATATGTTGTAAAGCACTATTTTACGAATTTTGTTGATTTTAGGTTTGTTTGATAAAAAAATAGTCAGCTTGTTTTTATTTCACACAATATTCGGCATTACTGCATATGTTCCATGCCACATATCACATAAAGCGGTAAGCTCTTCAATGGCACTATGCTGATATTCACAGGCAACAAAAATGTATATAACCTCTCCATGTAAGGTTATTTTTGTTAATCCTGTGGTTTTTGCTAAACGCTCGTAGAAAATTTGCTCATCTGTTTTGCATTTAAACACAATATGTTTAATGGCAATTGTTATTGTCATACTTTTATGCTCGCTAAAAGCGATAGTCTCTCAACGATAAGTGAGTTATAAAGTAAAATACTCTTTAATACCTGATAGCACATTAGCCGTTGCTACTGATGCTAAGATAAGCCCCATAATTCGACTTATAATACTTGCGCCGCTATTACCTATAATGCGATGTGTCCAACTCGCGCATAATAGTAAGATAAGTACAATAACTAATACCGCTAGCATCATCGCTGCCGTTTGAGTTTGTTCGATCAAATTATAACGAGCATTTTCTGTCATTAATACTGCGGCCAACATAGCACCAGGTCCGGCAATTGAAGGAACCACTATAGCTTTATTCTTTAAAAATAGTGGTCACAGTTTGTTACTTGGTTTGGCTTTAACTTCAATGCTAAATCGTGAATGTTAAAAAACTGACCAACCTGTACGTTGAACCAGTAATTCCAAGGCTAATGTACCTAACTTACTATTGCCAATAGTATCAAGCCCTGGAGACCAAACCGCAATAGATGCTTTACCTGGTGCAATTGCTAAAATACCACCACCAACACCACTTTTACCTGGTAGCCCGACACGATAGGCAAATTCACCCGAACCATCATAATGTCCACACATTAACATTAATGAGTTTATTCGCCTTGCTCGTTGCGACGATACAATTTGTTTCCCTGTAACCCTGTTAACGCCATCAGAGACCAAAAACAGTCCTGACTTTGCCAGTTGCTCACAACTCATAGAAATAGAGCATTGATGATAATAAGCGCCTAACAGTTTATTAATATCATGCTCAATACGGCCAAATGACGCCATAAAGTGCGCCAATGATGCATTACGATGTCCGGTAGCTAACTCCGACAAAGCAACTTTTTCATCAATTGCTACGCTGTTATCGTTAGCAATATAGCGAACAAACTGTAATATTTCTGCGAGGACTTCTTTAGGCTCATGCCCCATCATAATGGAATCTACAACGGCAATTGCACCGGCATTAATAAATGGGTTACGTGGCTTACCATGCTCATGTTCAAGTTGTACTATTGAGTTAAAAGGATCGCCAGAAGGCTCTCGACCTACTTTGTTCCAAACAGCATCACCAATTTTCCCTAACGCTAACGTTAAACTAAAAACCTTAGAGATGCTTTGAATTGAGAATAACTGTTGCGCACAGCCCGCATTGAAAACCTCTCCCGTAGGTAAAGCAACTGATATACCAAATTGATTGGGGTCAACAGCAGCTAGCTCAGGAATATAGTTAGCAACAGTACCACGCTCTGTACTTGCATTCATCGTGTCAGCAATTTCATTTAAAATAGTTTGCAAGGTTAATGTCTCAGTTGCTAAGAATAGTGGTGTTTTTATCATGATAAGCTTGGGAATGAAAAGTAAATTTACCCTTGGCTTTATTATATTTTAAATATCACGAATTAAGGTTTAGCGGTTTCAAAAGGTGAAGCACGCCACTTATTAAACAACAAACCGAGCAGTACAATCACACATGAGCCAAGTAGTACTGGTGTAAATAAAAACGACCAGCTCTGTCCTGATAGCATAATTAATAAAGGATTTGCGCCTGCTGGCGGATGAGTGGTGTTAGTCAATAACATTGTGCTAACCCCTACCCCTGTCGCTAATGCCAAAGACCATGGCGTTACTCCAATATAGTTAATAAAAACAACACCAATAAGCGCCGTTATAAAATGCCCCAAAATTACATTTTTAGCTTGTGCTAAGGGGCTAGTTGGCACACCAAAAACTAATACTACACTGGCGCCAAAGGGAGCCATAAGCCAAAGCCCTGAATGTACTGAAAAACTATCAAGGTAAGTTAGTACACCTATCGCCAAAGTGGCCGCAACTCCTGCGGTAAAAGCAAATACTGTTTTTTTCATAAGACCTCCAAAAAAAGTAGAACGACTTGTCTA
>NZ_JAHKPW010000062.1 GCF_018860755.1 Colwellia sp. D2M02
TTACTAACACTGTACCTAATAATTAGTTTATTAATACTTGAAAAAGGTCGCTTATGCGACCTTTTTTGATCTTACTGTAGAATAACGTCGTTATTCACCTCGAACAGCTTCTTATCTAGTGCAATTATGCAAATAGTCCTTGAGTATACCGCTATGCTAAGTATAATAGCGCCTCACTTCTCGAGTATCTCTTAATCCCAAACAACTAAGATTCATTCGATAAGTGTAATTATTGCGTGAACAGGTAGGTGCCTGTTGTGTAATCGTAGGGGTGTAGTTCCAATTGGTAGAACAGCGGTCTCCAAAACCGATGGTTGGGAGTTCGAGTCTCTCCACCCCTGCCATATTAAAGACATGCTTTATGCATGCTTCACAGTGTTATAAAGAATACTGTTTTTTGCAAAATTTTTGATAATGACGGAATAGAAATATGAATGCGAGTACAGAAGAGCAAGTAGGTAGTTCTTTCGATACGCTAAAGTGGGGCGTTATAATCTTACTTTTAGCAGGTGCAGTAGCTGGAAACTACATTTATAGTGGTGAATCACCATTTATTAGAGCACTTGGTGTTGTTGTAGCGGTAGCTGTTGCAGGCCTAATTGCTATGCAAACACAGAAAGGTCGTTCAGGCTTTGAGTTTGCTAAAGAAGCGCGGACAGAAGTACGTAAAGTTATTTGGCCTACTCGCCAAGAAGCAATACAAACGACAGGCATAGTGTTAGTTGTAACATTATTGATGTCATTATTACTTTGGGGATTAGACTCTGTTCTATTCTGGTTAGTTGGTTTGGTTACTGGTATGCAGGTTTAGTTATGACTGAAGAAATCTTAAATGATAATACGCCTGAAGATGGCGAGCAAGAACAGCAAGTAACTCAAAACCCTAAATTACGCTGGTATGTAGTACAAGCGTTTTCTGGTTATGAAGGTCGTGTGCAAAAGACTTTACTTGAGCATATTGAAATTCAAGGCTTACAAGATAAATTTGGTGAAATTCTTGTGCCAACTGAAGAAGTTGTAGAAATGCGTGCGGGTCAAAAGCGTAAAAGCTCTCGTAAATTCTTTCCAGGCTATGTTTTAGTACAAATGGAAATGGATGTAGATGCGTGGCATTTAGTGAAAAGTGTACCACGTGTACTTGGTTTTATTGGCGGAACGAGTGATCGTCCAGCACCAATTTCACAACGTGAGGCTGACAGAATTCTACAACGTCTTGAAGAAACTGATAAGCCTAAACCTAAAACATTGTTTGAGCCAGGTGAAGTTGTTCGTGTTATTGATGGACCATTTGCTGACTTTAATGGTGTGGTTGAAGAGCTTGACTATGAGAAGAACCGAATTAAAGTATCGGTACTTATCTTTGGTCGTTCAACGCCAGTAGATTTAGAATTTGGTCAAGTAGAGAAAAGTAGTTAAGCTACACTCATATATTGATTATCAAAACGCTTGCCCTGTGCAGGCGTTTTTTGTTTTTAGAAGCGGGATTTCGTATTGTGCGATGTTAGCTCCTTTTGCTTTCTCCCTTTTAGTCAAAGCAGGCTATAAGGGGTAATACTATAACAGTGTCTTTCGCTCTTACTTTTTAAGGGTGGTAAACCTGAACAATGCCATTTACTCATATCATTGATAATATGTTACTTCTTATGACGTTAACTACTTCTTTAGCTACCTCAAAAATTTACTACTACAACAATAGAAATGGCTAATGCTATTACAAATAGACTAAGCGCTAACTTGAACTTGATGATGAATTTAAAAATGATAGAAAAATATTACTATTGCATTGAAAAGTGTCGCAATAAATAAAGTGAGCAAGCACAATAGTTGAGCATTTTCTTTATAAAGTGCGGTTTAAATTTACAAGTTTATATCGGCTTTTAAATTTAAACGGTTATGAGGACCTCGACTTTCCCTCACTCACAGCTGATATTCTTTTATAGGTATCAGCTTTTTTTTATTTCAAATAAAGAGAGTCGAAAAGAGTAGAAAATAGATGAACAAACGTTAGCCTATTCAAACTTCTCTTGATATATTTTATTAGTCACATGAAACTCATTATGGCATTAGATGTAATGTATTAAAGGAATAGTAATGAAAGCGATCTGTGGAAAAATGATACCTTCAGAGGGCTGCTCTTGGTGGTTTGAAAAGTTTTCTTTTAACAAAATAGAATTTAACTGGCATTATCATTCAGAATACGAGATTTGTTTAACACTCAATAGCCAAGGTTCAAAACATATTGGCGATCATATGAGTCATTATAGTGATGCTGACTTAGTACTCCTTGGGCCTAACCTACCACATAGTTGGCAAGTAAAGTCATATGATGAAACTAAACCATTAATAGTATATGTAGCACAAATACCTGCCCAATGGCTCAATGAGCAAGTGAGTAAAAACCCAGAGTTACAGTTACTGTCTACTATGCTGAAACTCTCAATGCGTGGCTTAGAGTTTAGTCAAGAAGTTACGAAAAAGTCATTAGCTATCTTTGAAGCGATGGAAGGTGCAGAGCCTATAGAGCGTTATATCTTATTATTAAAACTATTAAATTTAATGGTTAAAGATGAAAGTTATCGCGTTCTTTCGAGTAGCTTTTTTACCTTTGGTGATAAAACCGATATTTCTGTTGATAAACTCGATAAAGTTATTAGTTATATATACCAACGATATACAGAGCCATTATGCGCTGATGAATTAGCTAGATTAGCGCATATGAGTACCAATCATTTCCATCGCTTTTTTAAACAACGCACAGAGCAAACATTAAACCAGTTTATTAACCAGCTACGCATTGGTAAAGCTTGTAAACTTTTAGTTAATACTAATGCTTTGATTTCAGTGATTAGTGATCAGTGTGGCTTTAATAACATTTCTAATTTTAATCGACGCTTTCGCATGATTAAAGGCAACACCCCTAAAGAATTCCGTAATAGTATAAAAGCCCCTTCGCCATTATAAAAATGACAAAAAACTTGAAACTCGTGAGCTGGTTAATATATAATCCGCTGCCGCTTATTTTTAGCGAGCACTTAATCTGTTTTTTATCTGCTTAGATGCAAGATAAAAGATGAATTTTGTAAACAGGGAAGCCAACGTTATTTTTATAACAAGTAGCGCTAATTACCCATACTAAAGGTGTTTTAAAATGGCTAAGAAAGTCCAAGCTTTAATCAAGCTACAAGTAGCTGCTGGTGCAGCTAACCCGTCACCACCAGTTGGTCCTGCTTTAGGTCAACACGGTGTTAATATCATGGAATTCTGTAAAGCGTTTAACGCGAAAACAGATTCTTTAGAAAAAGGCGCTCCGGTTCCTGTAGTAATTACTGTATACAGTGACCGTTCGTTTACTTTCGAAACTAAAACTCCACCTGCATCTTTCTTATTGAAAAAAGCAGCTGGTGTTAAGAGTGGTTCTGGCCGTCCTAACACAGAAAAAGTTGGTACTGTAACTACAGCACAACTTGAAGAAATCGTTAAGATGAAAGAACCTGATTTGACTGCTGGTTCACTAGAAGCTGCAGTGCGTACTATTGCGGGTTCTGCTCGTTCAATAGGTTTAGTGGTAGAGGACTAATCAATGGCTAAATTAACAAAACGCGCTCGTCTTATCCGTGAAAAAGTAGACGCAACTAAAGAATACGATATCAGTGAAGCTGTTGCTTTATTAAAAGAATTTGCTACTGCCAACTTCCGTGAAAGCGTTGATGTTGCTGTAAATCTTGGTATCGACGCTCGTAAATCAGACCAAAACGTTCGTGGCGCTACAGTATTACCAAATGGTACTGGCCGTGAAGTACGTGTTGCTGTATTTACACAAGGTGCAAACGCAGAGAAAGCTAAAGAAGCTGGCGCTGACGTTATCGGTATGGAAGACCTAGCTGAGCAAGTAAAAGCTGGCGAAATGAACTTCGACGTTGTTATTGCTTCTCCTGATGCAATGCGTGTTGTTGGTCAATTAGGTCAAATTTTAGGCCCACGTGGTTTAATGCCTAACCCGAAAGTTGGTACTGTAACTCCTGACGTAGCTGGCGCGGTTAAAAACGCTAAGTCTGGTCAGATCCGTTACCGTAACGACAAGAACGGTATCATCCATACTACTATTGGTAAGGCTGATTTCGATGCTGCACAGTTACAACAAAACTTAGAGTCTTTGCTAGAAGCGCTTAAAAAAGCAAAACCAGCAAATGCTAAAGGTCAATATATTAAGAAAGTTTCACTTTCTACTACTATGGGTGCTGGCGTTGCAGTTAACCAAGCAACCTTATCTCAAGCTTAATAATTAATTTTAATATTCTTGAGTAAAGTTCTATATTGAATCTTTACAAGGGCGAAATTATAACCTATAATTTCGCCCCTTAAATTTTGGTAGGAGTTGTGTTGAATTAACGTTGAGTTAATTAAGCATAGCCCCCGTCAAAGACCGTAGGCGCGAAATTTATTTTGCTTAATATTACCTACGTAGATGGTGATTACCCAGATATTTCCTAAAATTTTCTGGTCCTCGCCGTAATGGTCTAACATCTTTGTTGGTGTTAGGGATTGTAAATACCGGATTTTCCGGTGAACCAGGAGTTAAGCCAATGGCTATCAATCTTGATGACAAAAAAGCAATTGTTGCTGAAGTTCAAGAAGCTGCCAAAGGCGCTCAATCAGTTGTAATCGCGGATGCCCGTGGTGTTACAGTTGAAGCTATTACTGTATTGCGTAAGCAAGCACGTGAAAATGGTGTATGGATGAAGGTTGTCCGTAACACATTAGCACGTCGTGCAGTAGAAGGTACTGATTTTGAATGTGTTACTGACGTATTCAAAGGTCCTTCTCTAGTAGCTTTCTCTCAAGAACACCCAGGTGCTGCTGCTCGTTTATTCACAGACTTCGCTAAAACTAACGAAGCTTTTGAATTAAAAGCAGCTGCATTTGAAGGTAACGCAGTAGACGTAAATATGTTAGCTAAGCTACCTACTTACGACGAAGCGATTGCACGTTTAATGAGCGTTATGAAAGAAGCATCTGCCGGCAAACTTTGCCGTACGATTGCTGCAGTTCGCGATCAGAAAGAACAAGAAGCTGCTTAATAGTTTTTCTTTTTATAGAAAATTTATTGTCGCTAATATCTATAATAATATTAGCAATGCTTTTTGTATTTAATAGTTATTCAAACAGCGCTTTACTACTTAAAGATAAGTACAAAGTTTAAGCTGTTTCTTAAAAAACAGGAAATTATATAATGTCTATTTCTAAAGACGATATCCTAAACGCTATTGCTGACATGTCAGTAATGGATGTAGTTGAATTAATCGAAGCAATGGAAGAGAAGTTCGGCGTATCTGCTGCTGCTGCTGTTGCTGTTGCTGGCGGTGACGCTGGTGGTTCTGCTGAAGAGCAAACTGAATTCGACGTAATCTTAACTGGTTTCGGCGATAAGAAAGTTGCTGTAATCAAAGCAGTTCGCGGCGCGACTGGTCTTGGCTTAAAAGAAGCTAAAGACTTAGTTGAATCAGCTCCTAAAGCACTTAAAGAAGGTGTTGAAAAAGCTGAAGCTGAAGAACTTAAGAAAGCTCTTGAAGAAGCTGGTGCTTCTGTTGAGATCAAATAATCTGTTTTTAAACAGATTATTTGCCTGAAAAGGCATGGCTGGTGATTTAAACGTCACCGGCCTTTTTGCGCTAAATTATTTGATGTTTTTTTAATCGAAACAGTGCATTATTTAGCGTTAGGTGATTATGATTCATAATTACCTAGTAATGTTTAGACGTAAACATTATCGAAATAACCTGTCTATGTGGGCATTGCTCACTAGACAGATTTGGCCATAACCAGCAAGCTGAGGAACCCCATGGCTTACTCATACTTTGAGAAAAAGCGAATTAGAAAGGACTTTGGTAAAAGTGTACAAGTAATGGAATATCCATTCTTGTTATCCATTCAACTCGATTCTTTCCGCAAGTTTATTGATATTGATGCAACAGGTGAAACCGGTCTAG
Source organism: Colwellia sp. D2M02 (assembly GCF_018860755.1). GTDB lineage: Bacteria > Pseudomonadota > Gammaproteobacteria > Enterobacterales > Alteromonadaceae > Colwellia > Colwellia asteriadis. Next base: position 5,988 of record NZ_JAHKPW010000062.1, read on the forward strand.
AGGCTGCTTTTCGTTCTATTTTCCCAATTAAAGCTTATTCAGGTAGCTCAGAATTACAATATGTAAGCTATCGTTTAGGTGAACCGTTATTTGACGTGAAAGAATGTCAAATACGTGGTGTAACTTATTCTGCACCGCTGCGCGTAAAATTACGTTTAGTGGTATACGATAAAGAAGCTCCGGCAGGTACTGTAAAAGATATCAAAGAACAAGAAGTGTACATGGGCGAAATCCCGTTGATGACAGATAACGGTACTTTTGTAATTAATGGTACTGAGCGTGTTATCGTTTCACAGTTACACCGTTCTCCTGGTGTATTCTTTGATCACGATAAAGGCAAAACGCATTCATCGGGTAAAGTTTTATATAACGCACGCGTTATTCCTTACCGTGGTTCATGGTTAGATTTTGAATTCGATCCAAAAGATAACTTATTTGTTCGTATCGATAGACGTCGTAAATTACCTGCGTCAATTATCTTACGTGCATTAGAATATTCAACAGAAGAAATCTTAGATATTTTCTATGACACAACTAACTTCACTATTAAAGGTGATAAGTTGATCATGGATTTAATCCCTGAGCGTCTTCGTGGTGAAACGGCAACATTTGATATTTCAATTAAGAAAGGTGAAGTATTAGTTGAACAAGGTCGTCGTATTACTGCTCGTCATATTCGTTCATTATCAAAAGCTAATGTTGATAAGTTAGAAGTACCAGCAGACTATATTGTTGGTCGTGTATTGTCACAAGCATACATTGACAAATCTACAGGTGAAGTGATTGCAGAAGCGAACGCTGAATTAACCTTAGAATTATTAGCTGAATTAAGCCAAGCTGGCCATAAAGTACTTTCAACTTTATACATGAACGAATTTGATGTTGGTTCATACATGTCAGACACTATCCGTGTAGATAGCTCAACGAATAAGCTTGAAGCTTTAGTTGAAATTTACCGTATGATGCGCCCAGGCGAGCCACCAACTAAAGATGCTGCTGAAGCATTATTTACTAACTTATTCTTTGCTGCTGAACGCTATGACTTATCGACCGTTGGTCGTATGAAGTTTAACCGTCGTGTTGGTAATGCTGATGATGTTGGTTCTGGTGTTTTATCTAAAGAAGACATTATCTCAGTAATGAAAACCTTAATCGACATTCGTGACGGTAAAGGTGAAGTAGATGATATTGACCATTTAGGTAACCGTCGTATTCGCTCTGTAGGTGAAATGGCTGAAAACCAATTCCGTGTTGGTCTTGTTCGTGTTGAACGTGCGGTACGTGAACGTTTAAGTCTTGGTGACTTAGACGCAATCATGCCACAAGATTTAATTAACGCAAAACCAATTTCTGCGGCAGTGAAAGAGTTCTTTGGCTCATCACAATTGTCACAGTTTATGGATCAAAACAACCCGTTATCGGAAGTTACGCATAAACGTCGTATCTCTGCATTAGGCCCAGGTGGTTTAACGCGTGAACGTGCAGGCTTCGAAGTACGTGACGTACATCCAACTCACTATGGTCGTGTTTGTCCAATCGAAACGCCAGAGGGTCCAAACATTGGTTTGATCAACTCGCTTTCTTGTTACGCACGTACTAACGATTACGGTTTCTTAGAAACACCTTACCGTAAAGTGGTTGATGGTTTAGTTACTGACGATATTGATTACTTATCAGCAATTGAAGAGGGTAACTTTGTTATCGCTCAGGCAAATGCTGAACGTAATGATGACAATAAACTCATTCAAGATTTAGTTAACTGTCGTTTCAAAAATGAATTTACGCTGAAATCTTCAGCTGAAGTTCAATATATGGACGTATCTCCACAGCAAATTATCTCGGTAGCGGCTTCACTTATTCCGTTCTTAGAACACGATGATGCTAACCGTGCCTTAATGGGCTCGAACATGCAACGTCAAGCGGTTCCAACACTTATCGTTGATAAGCCTTTAGTTGGTACTGGTATGGAAAAAGTGGTAGCGGTAGACTCAGGTGTTACTGCGGTTGCTAAACGTGGTGGTGTTGTTACTTACGTAGATGCATCACGTATTGTTGTAAAAGTTAATGAAAATGAAATGCTTGCTGGTGAAGCAGGTATTGATATTTACAACTTAACTAAATACACACGTTCAAACCAAAATACATGTATCAACCAACGTCCAGTGTGTCGTTTAGGTGAGCCAGTAGTACGTGGCGATGTATTAGCTGATGGTCCATCAACTGACATGGGTGAGCTTGCGCTTGGTCAAAACATGCGTATAGCGTTCATGCCGTGGAATGGTTACAACTTTGAAGATTCAATGTTGTTATCTGAGCGTGTTGCCATTGAAGACAGATTTACTACTATTCACATCCAAGAATTAACGTGTATTGCGCGTGATACTAAATTGGGTAGTGAAGAAATTACTGCAGATATTCCAAACGTTGGCGAATCAGCATTATCTAAATTAGATGAAGCTGGTGTTGTTTACATTGGTGCTGAAGTAAATGGTGGCGATATCTTAGTTGGTAAAGTAACTCCTAAAGGTGAAACACAACTTACTCCAGAAGAAAAGCTATTACGTGCTATTTTTGGTGAGAAAGCGGCAGACGTTAAAGATAGCTCTTTACGTGTTCCTAACTCAGTAAAAGGTACTATCATTGATGTTCAAATCTTCACACGTGACGGCGTTGAAAAAGATGCTCGCGCTGTAGAAATTGAACAAATGCAACTTAAAGAAGTTAAGAAAGATCTTGGCGATGAATTAAGCATTTTCGAAGATGGTATTTATGCCCGTACTAAGAAGTTATTGTTATCTGCAGGCTTAAACGAATCAGACTTAACGTCTATGTCTCGTGATAAGTGGTTAGTTCAAAACTTAAGCGACGAAGCGCAGCAAGCTGAATTAGAGCAAATTGCTGAGCAGTGGGATAACATCAAAGCTGACTTCGACAAGAAATTTGAAATTAAGCGTCGTAAGATCACTCAAGGTGATGACTTACAACCTGGCGTATTAAAAATTGTTAAAGTTTACTTAGCCGTTAAACGTCGTATTCAGCCAGGTGATAAAATGGCTGGTCGTCATGGTAACAAAGGTGTTATTTCAAACGTAGTACCTGTTGAAGATATGCCATACGATGAGCACGGTGTTCCAGTTGATATCGTATTGAACCCATTAGGTGTTCCATCACGTATGAACATTGGTCAGATCTTAGAAACTCACTTAGGCATGGCCTGTCGTGGTGTTGGTGAAAAGATTAACCGTATGCTAGAAGCACAACAAGAAATTCACAAGCTACGTAACTTCATTCAAGATGTTTACAATGTAGGTGAATCTCGTCAAAACGTTGATGTTGCTAGCTTCTCTGATGATGAAGTTATGCGCTTAGCAGCTAACTTACGTGCAGGTTTACCAATTGCTACTCCAGCATTTGACGGTGCAGCCGAGAAAGAAATTAAAGAGTTATTCAAGCTTGCTGATATGCCAGAAAGTGGCCAGTTCGTGTTAACTGATGGCCGTACTGGTCGTGAGTTTGAGCGTCCGGTAACTGTTGGTTATATGTATATGTTAAAACTAAACCATTTAGTTGATGACAAAATGCATGCTCGTTCAACTGGTTCTTACTCACTAGTAACTCAGCAACCACTTGGTGGTAAAGCTCAGTTCGGTGGTCAGCGTTTTGGTGAGATGGAAGTATGGGCCTTAGAAGCATACGGCGCAGCTTACACGTTACAAGAAATGCTAACAGTTAAGTCTGATGATGTTAACGGTCGTACTAAGATGTATAAAAACTTAGTTGACGGTGACCATAGAATGGAGCCAGGTATTCCTGAATCATTCAACGTATTGTTGAAAGAAATCCGTTCGTTAGGTATCAACATCGAACTATCTGAAGACTAGTTACCGTAATTAGTTAGCCAGTTTAATCATAGGATTAAACTGGTAAGCGAAGAAGGCAGTAATGCCTTCTTTTCAAAGTTTAACTCCGACAGGAGAAGTGTGTGAAAGATTTACTTAAGTTTCTTAAGCAACAAAATCAAACCGAAGAGTTCGATGGTATTCGCATCGGCTTAGCGTCGCCAGACTTGGTACGTTCATGGTCATATGGTGAAGTTAAAAAGCCAGAAACCATTAACTACAGAACATTTAAGCCTGAGCGTGACGGTTTATTCTGTGCGCGTATTTTTGGACCAGTTAAAGATTACGAATGTCTTTGTGGTAAATACAAACGCTTAAAGCACCGTGGTGTTATTTGTGAGAAGTGTGGCGTAGAAGTTACCTTAACGAAAGTTCGTCGTGACCGTATGGGTCATATCGAATTAGCAAGCCCAGTTGCTCACATTTGGTTCTTAAAATCGTTACCGTCACGTATCGGTTTATTACTTGATATGACATTACGTGATATCGAGCGTGTACTTTATTTTGAATCGTACGTTGTTACCGAGCCAGGTATGACTACGTTAGAAAAAAGCCAAATTTTAACGGAAGAAGAATATCTTGACGCGTTAGAAGAGCACGGTGATGAATTTGACGCCCTTATGGGTGCTGAAGCAGTTTTAGCTTTACTACAACAAATTGATTTAGATGGCGAAGTAGCGCAAATGCGTGAAGAGTTACCTGAAATTGGTAGTGAAACTAAACGTAAAAAAATTACTAAGCGTTTAAAATTAATGGAAGCATTCGCTGCTTCAGGTAACAAGCCTGAGTGGATGATTATGAATGTTTTACCAATTTTACCGCCTGATTTACGTCCATTAGTACCGTTAGATGGCGGCCGCTTTGCGACTTCAGATCTTAACGACTTATACCGTCGTGTAATCAACCGTAACAACCGTTTAAAACGTCTTCTAGACTTAGTTGCTCCAGACATTATCGTACGTAACGAAAAGCGTATGTTACAAGAGTCTGTTGATGCACTTTTAGATAACGGTCGTCGCGGTCGTGCAATAACCGGTTCTAACAAACGTCCTCTTAAATCTCTTGCTGATATGATCAAGGGTAAACAAGGTCGTTTCCGTCAAAACTTATTAGGTAAGCGTGTAGATTACTCAGGTCGTTCTGTAATTACCGTTGGTCCTACATTACGTTTACACCAGTGTGGTTTACCTAAGAAAATGGCATTAGAGTTATTCAAGCCATTTATTTACGGTAAATTAGAAGCGCGTGGTTTAGCGACTACTATTAAAGCAGCTAAAAAATTAGTTGAGCGTGAAGGTGCTGAAGTTTGGGATGTACTTGATGAAGTAATCCGTGAACATCCAGTAATGCTTAACCGTGCACCAACACTTCATAGATTGGGTATCCAAGCATTTGAACCTGTATTAATTGAAGGTAAAGCAATTCACCTTCACCCATTAGTTTGTGCGGCATACAATGCCGATTTCGATGGTGACCAAATGGCGGTACATGTACCGTTAACAATCGAAGCACAAATGGAAGCACGTACGTTGATGATGTCAACAAACAACGTTCTTGCACCAGCTAACGGTGAGCCAATCATAGTACCATCACAAGATGTTGTATTAGGTCTTTACTACTTAACGCGTGACCGTGTTAATGGTTTAGGTGAAGGCATGGTATTTACAGATGCTAAAGAAGCAGAAAAAGCTTACCGTACTGGTGTTGCTGAGCTTCACGCTCGCGTTAAAATTCGTATTACAGAGCATGTTAAAAATGCAGATGGCGAATTAGTAGCAACAACAACGTTACGCGATACTACTATTGGTCGTGCCATTATGTGGCAAATATGTCCTAAGGGTTTACCTTACGACTTAATCGATCAGCCGCTAGGTAAAAAGCCTATTTCTAAGCTAATCAACCATGCGTACCGTAACTTAGGTTTAAAAGCTACCGTTATCTTTGCTGATCAAATTATGTACACTGGTTTCCATTACGCGATGGTTGCAGGTTGTTCTGTTGGTATCGACGATATGGTTATCCCAGATGCTAAGTACACTATTATTGAAGATTCAGAAGCAGAAGTTGCTGAAATTCAAGCGCAGTTTGACCAAGGTCTTGTAACTGCAGGTGAGAAGTACAACAAAGTAATCGATATCTGGTCATCAGCTAACGAAAAAGTTTCGAAAGCGATGATGGATAACTTATCAAAAGAGCATATCTTAAATCGTGATGGTGAAATGGAAGAGCAAGATTCTTTCAACTCTATCTTTATGATGGCTGACTCGGGTGCTCGTGGTAGTGCCGCACAGATTCGTCAGCTAGCGGGTATGCGTGGTTTGATGGCTAAACCAGATGGTTCAATCATCGAAACACCAATCACGGCTAACTTCCGTGAAGGTCTTAACGTATTACAATACTTTATTTCAACTCACGGTGCGCGTAAAGGTCTTGCCGATACGGCACTTAAAACAGCTAACTCGGGTTACTTAACTCGTCGTTTAGTAGACGTTGCACAAGATTTAGTGGTAACTGAGCATGACTGTGGTACACACGATGGCTTATTAATGACACCATTAATTGAAGGTGGTGATGTTGTTGAACCATTACGTGAACGCGTATTAGGTCGTGTTGTTGCTGAAGATGTATTTATTCCTGGTACAGAAGAAGTTTTACTTGCCCGTAATACATTAATCGACGAAACACTTTGTGATGTAATTGAAGCTAACTCAGTTGATCAAATTAAAGTACGTTCAATCATTACTTGTAAAACTGACTTTGGTATTTGTGCTAATTGTTACGGTCGTGATTTGGCTCGTGGTCATATGATCAACCAAGGTGAAGCAATTGGTGTTGTTGCGGCACAATCAATTGGTGAACCAGGTACACAGTTAACCATGCGTACGTTCCATATCGGTGGTGCTGCATCGCGTGCTACTGCTGAAAACAGCGTACAAGTTAAAAATACTGGTCACTTGAAATTACAAAATGCTAAATTTGTAACTAACTCAGATAAGCACCTTGTTATTACTTCACGTTCATCAGAAATAACTATCATTGATGAAATGGGACGTGAGAAAGAACGTTATAAAGTACCTTACGGTTCTGTACTTTCTAAGAGTGATGGTGAAGCAGTAACTTCTGGCGATACAATCGCTAACTGGGACCCACATACTCACCCTATTATTACTGAGGTTGCAGGTAAGGTTCAATTCGTTGACTTAGTTGATGGCGTAACTATGGTTCGCCAAACAGATGAACTAACAGGTTTATCAAGTATTGTTATTACCGATGCAGCTCAACGTAACTCTACGGGTAAAGAAATGCGCCCAGCATTGAAGTTGATTGATGCTAAAGGTAAAGAAGTAATGATTGCCGGTACTGAAATTCCAGCACTTTACTATTTACCAGGTAACGCAATCGTAAACTTAGAAGATGGCGCAGACGTAAACATTGGTGATGCACTTGCTCGTATACCACAAGCAAGCTCAAAAACTCGTGATATTACCGGTGGTCTTCCTCGTGTTGCTGACTTATTTGAAGCGCGTAAGCCTAAACTTCCTGCAATTCTTGCAGAGAAAACAGGTGTTGTTGCTTTCGGTAAAGAAACTAAAGGTAAAGTGCGCTTATTGATCACTCAACCTAATGGTGAAGTTTACGAAGAGATGATTCCGAAAACACGTCAATTAAATATCTATGAAGGTGAACCAGTTATCAAAGGTGAAGTTATTGCCGATGGTCCTGAGTCTCCACACGATATCTTACGTTTACGTGGTGTTGCTCCAGTTGCTAATTACATTGTTAACGAAGTACAAGAAGTTTACCGTTTACAGGGTGTTAAGATTAACGATAAGCACATTGAAGTTATCGTACGTCAAATGATCCGTAAGTGTGAAATTCTTGATGCAGGTGACTCTGAGTTCCTTAAAGGCGAACAAGTTGAAGTGGCGCGCGTAAACATTGCGAACCGTGAACTTGAAGCTGCTGGCAAGCAACCTGCTGAATATGAAATGCAAATGATGGGTATTACTAAAGCATCATTAGCAACTGAATCATTTATTTCAGCGGCATCTTTCCAAGAAACAACACGTGTACTAACTGAAGCTGCTGTTGCAGGTAAGAAAGACGGTTTACGTGGCTTGAAAGAAAACGTAATTGTTGGTCGTTTAATTCCAGCAGGTACTGGTTATGCTTATCATCAGGAACGCGCAAAAGCAAAAGCTGCTTTTGATGCACATGAAGATACAACCGTTTCAGCTGATGACGCTGAAAAAGCATTAACCGATGCGTTAAATGCAGATTTACTTGCCGATGATGGCGAAGTAAGCCTGTAGCACTATACGTTTATATTGAGCTGTAGAGTAGTAAAACACTTGACAGCTCAATCATTGACCTATAGAATTCCGCGACCTTATATTCTGTGCTTCGTGTGCATAATAAAAGGTTTGCGGATTTTTTCGTTTATGAGCGCGTAAATCTTTTCCATTGATTTGAGATTTACGCAATAAATTTATCAAGGCTACTTTCCTTGGTAACAACTAATCAGGAGCTATAATGGCAACTATTAACCAACTAGTACGTAAACCACGTGTTAGACAGGTAACTAAAAGTAACGTTCCAGCGTTACAAGCCTGTCCACAACGTCGTGGCGTTTGTACTCGTGTGTATACTACTACACCAAAAAAACCTAACTCAGCATTACGTAAAGTTGCTCGTGTTCGTTTAACTAACGGCTTTGAAGTTACTTCTTACATCGGTGGTGAAGGTCACAACTTACAAGAGCATAGTGTTATCTTGATTCGTGGTGGTCGTGTTAAAGATTTACCAGGTGTACGTTACCACACCGTTCGTGGCGCACTAGATTGTTCTGGTGTAAGCGACAGAAGACAAGGCCGTTCTAAATACGGTGCTAAGCGACCTAAATCTTAAGTTTTCCTTTCTCTATCCTTAAGGTTAGAGTCACGAAACGTTAAGTAAGGCCAAATTAACAAATTTTTTAAATTTATATATTTTGGATTTATCCTGAATACTACGGAGAATTAAGATGCCAAGAAGACGCGTCGTAGGGCAACGTAAAATATTGCCAGATCCTAAGTTCCATAACGAACTTTTAGCAAAATTCATCAACATCCTTATGGTTGATGGTAAGAAATCTACTGCAGAAAAAATTGTATACGGTGCATTAGACATTTTAACTGAAAAGAATAGCGAAAAAACTCACTTAGAGCTTTTCGAAATTGCTTTAGATAACATCCGTCCACAAGTTGAGGTTAAATCTCGTCGTGTTGGTGGTTCTACTTATCAAGTTCCAGTTGAAGTTCGTCCAGTTCGTCGTAATGCTCTAGCCATGCGTTGGTTAGTTGATGCAGCTCGTAAACGTGGTGAAAAATCAATGGCTCAGCGCCTAGCTAACGAAATGTTAGATGCGTCTGACAGCAAAGGTTCAGCGGTTAAGAAACGTGAAGACGTTCACCGTATGGCTGAAGCTAACAAAGCATTCGCTCACTACCGCTGGTAAGATAGCAGTATTGAACGAAAGTGTTATTGGCTGTAAAGCTAATAAATGGCTAGCAAGAGTTACTCTTGCTAGCCATACTCTTTTATAGTGTTGGCTATTTAACTGGTTAATGAATAAACATTAGCTCAGCTCTATTAAGTAAATAATTGTATTAACGAATATTTACTTAATAGAACTACATAATTACTAAATTTAGTATTGAGGATATCAATTTGGCTCGTATCACCCCTATAGAGCGCTATCGTAATATCGGTATTTGTGCGCACGTAGATGCCGGTAAAACGACAACCACAGAACGCGTTTTGTTCTATACAGGCCTTTCTCATAAAATTGGTGAAGTGCATGATGGTGCAGCCACCATGGACTGGATGGAACAAGAACAAGAACGTGGTATTACTATTACGTCTGCTGCAACAACCTGTTTTTGGAAAGGAATGGAAGGTCAATTTGATGATCATCGCATTAATATTATCGATACTCCAGGGCACGTTGACTTCACTATTGAAGTAGAACGTTCTTTACGTGTACTTGATGGCGCCGTATTAGTGTTATGTGGCTCCTCTGGTGTACAGCCACAAACTGAAACTGTTTGGCGACAAATGGAGAAATACGCTGTTCCTCGCATGGTTTTTGTTAATAAAATGGACCGAACAGGTGCTAACTTTTTATCGGTAGTTGAACAGTTAAAAACTCGCTTAGGTGCTAATGCAGTTCCTATGCATTTAGCGATAGGCTCTGAAGATGAGTTTGAAGGCGTTGTTGACCTCGTAAAAATGAAAGCGATCAACTGGACTGAAAGTGATCAAGGGATGACTTTTACTTATGAAGATATTCCAGCTGATATGCAAGATCTTGCCGAAGAATGGCGTGAGAACTTAGTTTCAGAAGCGGCAGAAGCCAATGATGAGTTAATGGAAAAATACCTTGAAGAAGGTGAGTTATCAGAAGCCGAAATTAAAGTAGGCTTACGTGCTCGTACATTAGCGAATGAAATAATTTTATGTAGTTGTGGTAGCGCTTTTAAGAATAAAGGCGTACAAGCAGTACTTGATGCGGTAATTGAATATTTACCATCACCAACTGAAGTTGCGGCAATCACAGGTATTAATGACGATAAAGATGAAACAGAAGGTACTCGACCTGCTGATGATAACGCGCCGTTTGCTGCGTTAGCCTTTAAAATTGCAACAGACCCTTTTGTAGGGACTTTAACTTTCTTCCGCGTTTATTCGGGAGTAGTACAAACGGGTGATAGTGTTTATAACCCGGTTAAAGGCAAAAAAGAACGCTTTGGACGTATCGTTCAAATGCATGCTAACGACAGACAAGAAATTAAAGAAGTACGTGCTGGTGATATTGCCGCTGCTATCGGTTTGAAAGATGTCACCACAGGTGATACTTTATGTGACGCAGGTCATGTAATTACATTAGAACGTATGGAATTCCCTGAACCAGTAATCTCTGTAGCAGTTGAACCTAGAACATTAGCAGCCCAAGAAAAAATGGCTATAGCGTTAGGTAAACTTGCTGCGGAAGATCCATCATTTAGAGTAACAACTGATGATGAAACAGGTCAGACTATTATTTCTGGCATGGGTGAACTACATTTAGATATTCTTGTTGAACGCATGAAACGTGAGTTTAGCGTGGAATGTAATGTAGGTAACCCTCAAGTGTCTTATCGAGAAACTATTCGTAAGACAGTTGAAGTTGAAGGAAAATTTGTACGTCAATCAGGCGGTAAAGGGCAATATGGCCATGTTTGGTTGAAGTTAGAGCCTCGTGAAGAAGGCGCTGGTTTTGAGTTCGTCAACGAAGTTGTTGGTGGCGCAGTACCTAAAGAATATATTCCTGCGGTTGAGAAGGGCTGTAAAGAGCAAATGGAAAGCGGCGTATTAGCTGGTTTTCCATTACTTGACATTAAAGCAACGCTTTATGATGGCTCTTTTCATGATGTTGACTCTAACGAAATGGCATTTAAAGTTGCCGCATCAATGGGTTTTAGAAAGGGCGTGCTTGAAGCAGACCCTGTTATTTTAGAGCCAATGATGAAAGTTGAAGTTACAACACCTGAAGCTAACATGGGTGATGTTGTTGGCGATTTAAATCGTCGTCGCGGCATGATCGATGGTATGGATGAAGGACCAGCAGGTTTGAAAATAGTAAATGCATTAGTGCCATTAGCCGAGATGTTTGGCTATGCTACTGACTTGCGTAGTGCTACGCAAGGTCGCGCATCTTACTCTATGGAGTTTCAACAATATAATGAAACTTCAAAACAAGTAGCACAAAAAATTATGGAAACTCGTTAGGGTTTTTATAAAAAAGAATATTTAATTTTTATATCTGGCAAGGTCGTTTTGACTGCGCCTTTTACTTTATTAGTAAACTAAACTTAAAGGTAATTGAAAAATGGCTAAAGAAAAATT
>NZ_JAHKPW010000075.1 GCF_018860755.1 Colwellia sp. D2M02
GAGTAGGACATTGCTAAACGCCTATTAAGAAAAGCCCGATTCGAAAGAGTCGGGCTTTTTGCTTTGTGGCTTTTAAATAATGTGTAAAACACAGTAATGGGATAGTGAAAGACAATAGCGCCGATGGTCGTGTGACTTATATTGCAGATAAGCCCATGTGAGGTAGCTTATAAATAGCTTAATATTGTGGCTTTGTAAGTGAAGGAACCTGATAAATAAGCAATAAAAAAGGCCCCTTGAGGCCTTCATTAGTAATAACATATAGACTTACATTTTAGAGTTACATTTCCTTGTCTATTCTTACTCTACCGTTAGTAAGGTAAACCATTCTAACAGGGTCGTCAGTATGAAAAACCATCTGAACATCATAATCTTGAATAATCATAAATTGCTCACCCTTTTGCATAGTGCCATTTACTTCAATCATTAACTCTACTAAGTGTGTTACTTTGATATGCTGTTGGTTTTGTTGGTTACGAGCAATAGAGCCACCTATGACAGTACCTAATATTGTTGCGATATCACGGCCACTACCACCGCCGAATTGATTGCCAATAACACCGCCGATAAGTGCACCTCCAAAGGTTTTCCAGCCGTTGTTTTTATCTTCAATTAGCTCTTCTTGGCTAATATTTCGCACTGAGACTATCTTACCAAATAATACTTTTTCAACCGGTACGGCTTTATCACGCTCATAATTATTGGCATAGCTATGACTACTGAGTAGCGCTAGTAAAAAATAACAAGTTGTTAGTAACTGCTTGTTAAGTGTTGATTTACGGTAATACGCTATAAACGCTTTCATGAACTACTCCTATATCAACTGTTACCAGCTAATGTATTCTTTACCTTTTGTTTTACGAATTTCTGTTTCATCAGCCCACTCCACTAAACCGCTTTCTAAATCCATTAAACGTAGAGTAAATTTGTAATAAACATCAGATTGGTCTTGGTTAGATTTAACAATACTCGCTAAGTTGCCATATAGCATGTATTGGGCACCTATTTGCTGGCCAAACTGTTTTGCCTTACTTGTATCTACCATACCACCACTTTGCTGGTATTGCAGTTGTTCACGCACTGAGGCAACACGACCCATATCAACAAAGCGGAACTTTCCTGAACGCAATAATTTTGTTGAAATTGAATCGGTGATTGATTCAGTATCTATATGTTCACTGGTTTTGTTTTTAATACTTTCAACGAAAATAACAGGGCGAGTATTAACTGTTAGAGTACCAACAACAGGTGAAATTAATAATGAGTCTGTCATTTCTGCTGCGACTTTTTGTAGGTCAGTTGAGCCAAAGTTAATGTCAGTTGTTTCCACCGCAGCAGCGTCACCATAACGTACAACAGATTTATTAGTACAGCCGCTAATAGCAAGTAGAGATATTGCGACTGCAGGCAAGATAAAAAATTTTTTCATGAGTAAATCCTTAAATTTATATAAATTATTTGCTTATAAGCTACTTACGGCTTAATAACCATTAAAATTTGAATGCTTTTTCTGGCACTTCTCGTACGTAAAGACTAAACGTTGTTGCTTTAGCTGTTGGCGCTAATGCCTTTACTGTTTGTGTTTGCATACCGTGTAAATCGAGTGACTTCCATGGGCTTTTACCAGGTTCTACAGCAAAACCATCATTATCAAACCAATTAACTTGGTATTGAAGTTGTAATGTTTTTTTATAAGTACTGGTGAGCGTGAGGTTTACCTCAAGCAAGTCTTGCTGAAGTCTTGATTTTATATCGCTAATGTACAGTTGCTTGGCTAGTTTAGGGTTATGTACCTGTAAATATTTACTGTACTCTTCTCCTGCGGTAATTTGACTAGTGCCGACACCAGAGGTTACAGGGGGAACATTTTTACAACCAACTATGAATAAAGAAATAAACAGTAATATAAATATACTGGGTTGTGAGTGATAGCCTTGTGTTAATTTTTGCATAGCGTCTCCGTAATTGAATAAGGTTAAAAGTAATGTATTTGGTGGTCAGTATATGAGCCTATGGCACTGATTTTGATTAAAGTTTGTTTTTCTTTGGTAATGGCTACGTTTATATTTTGTGTTGTACCGTTAATGTTAAAGGATAACGTATGTTCTCCAGCCGTTATTGGTATGCGTAGTATATGAATACTATTTGGTAATGTGCTCCAGCTGCGGGTGTCAGCTTTTTCACTGCTAATGTTATAAAGGCTCGCGAGTATATTACCAATATCGCCGCCCTGTTTACTCATTTGTTGTCTGAGTTCTTCTTTGGCGACAACTCGAGCAATTTGACGCGTAACCATTAAAGGGTATTGGTCTTTCAATTGTTTGGCGGCTAAAGATTGTAATCGGACAATTTCTTGAGAAAGAAAGATTTCATCTTGGACACGTACTTGTACCGGTTGATAAGTGGTTAGGTTATTCTGATAGGTAGGTAAAGCAACGCTGTAAAAGCGCATGTCGTTATGGCGAGTAAAAATAGGCAAGTGTATAGATGATTCCTGTTTGGGGCTAATAATGCCTTGCTCTACGATCACTACTACTTCGCCGCTATTCTTAGGGATACTTTCTTGGGTAATAGTTGCTGAAAAGCGTTTTTTAAACTGCTTTACATCATCAATCATAAAAAGTTTATTCGCTAAGCGCCACACATCTCGTTGTAAATAAGTATTGTTAGGATAAATTTCTAAGGCTTTTTTATAGTCGATGTAGGCATCATTTAACTCTCCTGCAGAATGGTAGAGTAGTGCAGACAGATAAAAAGTAAAAGCATTTTGAAAGCCATTCTTTACTTGCCCAATGGTTGTTTCCATTGTTGGGTATTGCTTTGACATATCACTTTGCCTAACCATGCTTTGGCGACTGGATTGTAAACTGTCTTGGTTGGTATGAAGCGCGGACTGCTGTACTAGGTTGGCTCTCCTTATTTCAACTAAAGCGCCTGATAAGTCTTGTTGATATAAATAGTTTAGCGCTTGATAACTATGAAGCATACTTTGTTCGTAATAAGGAATGTCGTACCGGGTAGCGTTATCATTACTTAAAATTGCCCCTACATTCTCAACACCTCTACTTAACTCAATTTTGGCTGCTTGCTGTTGCTGTTGGATTAAGTTGTAAGCATCATTAAAGGTAACTTGGCTTTGTGCATAATCACGATCTAAAAAATTTAGGCGAGCTTGCTCAAGTAACCTTAAGTTGAAAGTACCATCAGATTCACTTCTAGGGGGGATGACGTTTATTGCGTATTTAAAATTCCCTTGCCGTTGAGCAATATTTACTTGCTGCATTTGCTGAGCATAACTACTAAATAAATCATTAAAAGAGGTGGCGCTGCAGCCATTAAGTACAGTGATAAGGAGTAGAGCAATAGGTATTTTAAAAGTATTCATTAGCATATAACTAGCTTAACCTGTTGGTGCTACTTGGCAAGTTGACTCGTGTTTAAAAAATGTAAGTAATTGCACATACTTTAATGGCTTTTGAGTCAAACAGTGCTTTTGTAATGAAAATGTTTTGTTATAAATAATATTTAGACCTAACCTTGAGCTAGTTTGTAGTGAAATACTTTAAGCTTGTATCTATATGAGCTAGTCTGATGTTAGTAGCGTAAGTCCTATTAGTATAGGTGGGGCGTTTTGCTTAATCTCTGAAAGAGTTGTTATTTTATGTTGTTTAATATAAAAGTTTTAAAAGTTGCACACAAGGTTGTTATTGGTTTTGCGGTTATTTTATTATTACTGCTATTTTCTAGCATCAGTTCCATTGGTATTTTGAGTGATATAAAGCAAGCGTCTGCTAAAGTCGATGACTTTGCTCTGCCTATTCAAAAGTCAGCAAACATCGTGCAAAAGCAATTGTTAAAGCAAGCTAAGTTGTCTTCTTTTGTTTCTGGCTCTGCGACGGTCGATGAAATTGAACAGCTAAAGCTTGCGTTTGCTAAACAAGGTGAGTTGTTAGTAGAACAGAGTAAATCAATAGAAGAAATGCTTCATGTTTTTCCGAAGATTCAAAGCTTGGATCATTTTAACCTTCTTTATGGCCAATATTTAGCTGCTGTTGATAACATGTTTGCTTATCGGTTAGCTGAAATCAATCAAACCAAAGCATATCTTGAGCAGCATAAAGTGCTTGAGGATGTTTTATATGAAGCTGGAGCCTTTTTAGGCGATTTAACTTTTTTAGATGACCCGGAGAATCAAGCTATTGTCGACAGAATAGCCGGCTCTGCTAGTCAAACCGAAGGCTTTGTTTTTAACCTAACCGATGCCACTAAAACCATTTTATTAATTAATAGTATCGCTGAAGTTGAAGAGTCTCAAAAGACCATTGAGTTTTCTATTAGTAATCTTGAACAGAATTCAATGTTTTTAATTACGTTAGGCAAGAGTTATGACACCGATGGCTTAATTGAGCAGTTTGTTATTGAGTTTGATAAAGCAAAAAAAATATTTCTGAGTGATAATAATTTATTTACGTTGAAAATATCTCAACTTGAGCAAAGGAATGCTTTAAATCAAGCATTTAAAAGTTCAGAGTTGCATATCAATACTTCAATACAAGCAATTGATGACTTTTCACAAGCGGTAGATAAAAACTTAACGCAGTTACAAGCAGAAATTGCGACTAACGTTGAGCAAGGGAACTTGGAAACTATGGTGATTTTTGTTGTGTTACTTATTGCAGGTATTGTAATAGCACTAGCAACAATCAAAGCTATGATTGGTCCATTAAAAGGTATCAATAAAGTATTATCTCAAATTGCTAAAGGAGATTTATCACGTCAATTAACCGTAACATCAAACGATGAATATGGAGAGCTGTCAACTAATGTCAATTTGGTTGTTGCTGACTTGCGTAAACTTATTGGTAATATCTCCGATAATAGCCACCTTTTAAAACATGCAGCTGAGCAGTCAAACCAGAAAATAGCCCAAGTTACAGATTCTTTAGCAATACAAAAGCAAACGATTGAAAATGTCACTATTCAAACCAGTGAACTTGGCCAAAGTGCAGATAATATATTAGAAGAAGCACATAATTCTGAAGTTAAAATGACTAATGCCCTATCGCAAAGTAGTGAGCTCGAAAAAACGGCAAATATTACAAATGAGCGTATGAAAAATTTAGTTGCTATGTTAGATAATACCTCAACAGTGATGACGTTATTGCAGCAAGAATCTATAAATATTAGTGGAATTTTAGATACAATTCGAGGTATTTCAGAGCAAACTAATTTACTTGCATTAAATGCCGCTATTGAAGCTGCTCGAGCAGGAGAGGCTGGCAGAGGATTTGCTGTTGTCGCAGATGAAGTACGTTCATTAGCGAACCGAACTCAAACGTCGGCGACAGAAATTCAAGTGATGATTGAATCACTACAAAACCAAACAGAAAAAGCGGTATCAGATATTAACCAAGGTAAAGGTGAAGCCAATAATTGTCGAGATCATACCGATCAATTACTTAAAACTTTATTGTTGATCACTCGTGATATTGAACAAATGCATGAAATGAGTACGGGTATATCTCAGTCAGCAACTCAACAAAATAGCCTAAGTAATGATATAAAACAGAGTATGAAAGAGGTAGTCGAGTTAAGTCAACAAAGTAGTGATAAATCCTCATCTACCTTAACACAGAGTAACCAAGTTGCAGATTTAGCCGCTAAGCTCGAAGGTGCAATAGACACCTTCGACGTTCCAGAGTCTAAATTTAAGCGTTAGATTAGCGGATCTCTGTCAAATAAAGATAGATTTTTGATTGAATAATTGTTTTCGCATCATGAATTTTTCAGATTATAGGAGGAATTTATTTACAGCCTTACTTTTAATCTCATTATCCAGTTAATTGAACTTAATAAACTAATCATTAAACGATCTATGTGATAGCTTAATGCAATTAAATAACCTGAGTTGAGTAAATAGAATGAAATCATTTAAACACTTATCCTTAATGGTACTCTTTGTTGGTGTTTTTTCATCTTCAACATTATTAGCAGATAATGAGCGTAAGCTTTCTGTTGACGATAAAAACACGACCAAGCACAGTACTAAAATAAAAGGTGAACGTATAAAGTACACTGCCACTACTGGAACCCAGCCAGTATGGGATGAAGAAGGCACACCAACAGCAAGCTTATTTTATACTTATTATCAACGTACAGATGTTGATGATAAGGCGACTAGGCCTTTATTGATTTCTTTCAATGGTGGGCCCGGTTCGGCATCGGTTTGGATGCATATTGCTTACACCGGCCCTAAAGTTATCAATGTTGATGATGAAGGTTACCCATTGCAACCTTATGGGGTTAAAACCAACCCATACTCAATTTTAGATGTTGCTGATATTGTTTTTGTTAACCCCGTTAATACTGGTTACTCAAGAGCATTAGCTAAAAAAGATGGCAGCATGCCTTCAAAAGCAGAATTAAAAACAATGTTTTTTGGCGTCAATGCTGATATTAAATATTTAGCCGACTGGGTTAGTACCTTTGTTACGCGAAATGAGCGCTGGCGTTCACCTAAATATTTAATTGGTGAGAGCTACGGTACTACGCGAGTTGCTGGCTTGACTAAAGAACTTCAATCTCGCCAATGGATGTATATTAATGGCACTATTTTAGTTTCGCCAACTGATATTGGTATAAAAAGAGAGGGACCTGTTAAAGCGGCTAACCGTTTACCGTACTTTACTGCCACAGCTTGGTATCATAATGCGCTTACAACAGAGCTACAACAAAAGCCGTTAGCAGAGTTACTTGCACAGGTTGAGCAGTTTACTTTACGCGAGTATTTACCAGCTTTAGCGCAAGGTGGTTTTATTGCTCCAGAACATAAGCAACGTATTGCTGAGCAAGTTGCTAAATATGCAGGCTTGTCAGTTGAAACGGTAGTCAATAGTAATTTAGATATCAGTAATAATTACTTCTGGAAAGATTTATTGCGTAACAGAAAGCAAACCGTAGGGCGACTTGATTCACGTTACTTAGGTATCGATAAAAAAGTCGTTGGTGCAAGGCCTGATTATAATGCAGAGCTTAGCTCATGGTTACACAGCTTTACACCTGCTATTAATCACTACTTACGTGAAGAGTTAGGCTATAAAACAGACTTGCGTTATAACATGTTTGGTAATGTACATCCGTGGGATAGAAGTGGTAACAATACTGGAGAGAACTTGCGTTTAGCAATGGCTGAAAATCCATACTTAAACGTAATGGTACAATCAGGCTACTTTGATGGTGCAACTAATTATTTTGACGCTAAATACACAATGTGGCAATTAGACCCAAGTGGCCAAATGAAAGATCGTTTATCATTTAAAGGTTATGAAAGTGGACATATGATGTACTTACGTCATGAAGATCTACGCCAGTCCAACCAAGATATTCGCGACTTTATTATAAAAAGCACGCCAGCAAAAGAGCAGGCAGCTAAGTACTAAGTTATTCAGCTCGACCCTTATTGCATTATTACTTAAAGCCTACTTTCTTAGTAGGCTTTTTTTATGGCTGCTATTTAGCATTTATAACGGGGGCGCTAGGTAATTACGTAAAGCGATTGTATAAAACGGTCACCCCTTAAACCATGGCGGTAACCATACTATGTGCTATGTTTTTATTATGACCTTTGTCGTGCTTGCTGTGTATTTCCTTTGTTTCCCTAATACTAGAAAGGAAGACTACCAATGTATTAAACATCTATTTTAAATTTTTTTATAGTGATCGATAAGGTGCCGTATGACGTACAACAGATTATTAACGTAATGCATGTAGCTGTTGAATAATACTAACAATAAATAGTTGAGAGGTAGATTAATCTATGCTGAAACAAGCAATTATCATGCTTCAAGAGTATTTAAAGTCATTAGGGGTTTATGCTCAAATACACTTTGAACTAGAAGGATGTTTTAAATCCTCTCTAGTGAAAAGTCCTGTTGATTTCTCATTGGTAAATCACACCTTAGCTGCGCTTGATATAGATGGGGAAATTGTCAATGAGTATTGGAAAAACCAATGGGAGTACGTTTCACTTTTTAATGGTCAATCGCCTTTAAAAGAAGCAGATAACTTAACAAGAACTATTGCACACCTTCCTCGTATTTTTGCTAAAAATGGTTTCCATGAAACCTTGATTCAGCCGGTTGTTTGGTCAGGAGATCAGGGCAAGCTTGCCTGTGGCTCTCATGATATTTTTACCACGGATACTCGCGCCGTACATATTCCTAATGCCATCCAGCTTAATGTCAGCGTAATCAATAGCCAAGGGGTCAACATTATTCCATATGATGGTTTTGGTGAGTACCTACAACAATGCTTTTTAGAAACGAGTAAAGATTGTAGTTTACTTTACTTACCCGAAGAAGAAGCATTCGAGCGCTTTAAGTTAAAGTCTTACTATGGCTTAGCGCAAGAACTTTGCTCACCATATAATATTTCAGGGGGGCACCAAGGTAGTATCGCTTTATATAAAGAGTACGGTAAACATAATCAGCGCATGGGTGAAGAGCCATTACTGTTTGATTTACAAAATAATGTTTTATTAAGCGCTCATAACTGGCATAAGACCGCACGTGTTGAGCACAGGCTAGGTGCGTCAAGTAAAGCCTATAATGCTTATGTTAATGTACTCTTTGCCTTAGCTAATGTTGCGGATGCCATTGAAGCTTATCAGCAGGGCGTAGATCTCCCTTCAGTAACTAAGGTGGTGAGCGCTATTTCATTACCAACATCACTATATAGTCATCAAAGCCCACAGCCGAATAACCAAGAAAACACGATAGGGGCTATTGACTTATTTGACCAGAGTCACTGGTTTAATAAGCGAATAAATAAAGTTCAACAGCTGATGAGACATAAAGCCATTACCTTTGAGACCTTACCTTCTAATATTGGTGACGTTATTAAAAAACAGATACTTGCTGATTATCAGCAAGAAATCATTGAACTACCTCTTACTTTTAACTGAATTTAGCATAATAAGATAATGACTTTATGAATATATATAACCAAAAGAATAAACTTAGTTACCCTAAATCGCCCTTGTTATGTGGAGATTGTTCTGAGCAAAAAAGAGCTGAACTGAAGCACTATTTTAAATCAACATGGCAAAGTTATGACTCACTATTTTCACTTATTAATAATGATGAGTTTTATTATCAACGGCCTGAGCCACTTAGACACCCGCTAATATTTTATTTTGGTCATACTGCTTGCTTTTATATTAATAAGCTTATTTTAGGAAAGTATACTAATGAACGGGTTAACCCTCGTATTGAAGCGATATGTGCCGTTGGTGTTGATGAAATGAGTTGGGATGATCTAAATAGTGACCATTATGATTGGCCAAGTGTTGATGAAGTGCGCCAATATCGTCAACAAGTATTTGCTTTAGTGAATGAGCTTATTGATAACATGGAGCTATCTTTGCCAATATCAAAAAACTCAATTGCTTGGATTATTTTAATGGGCTGTGAACACGAACGTATTCATATTGAGACATCTTCGGTGATCATGCGGATGTTACCATTATCAGCATTAACCGAAAATGAACAGTGGCAAACATGTCTGAAAACAGCTCAAGCACCTATTAATGAACTCGTGCCTGTAGGGGAAGCAGTTGTTAACTTTGGTAAACCTGAAGCAGATAAAAGCTACGGCTGGGATAATGAATATGGGCATGAACAGTTAACACTTAATGAGTTTCATGCATCAAAGTTCTTAGTATCAAATGCTGAGTTTATGAGCTTTGTTGAAGGTGGTGGTTATGAAAATCCATTATTTTGGACGGAAGAAGGGCAAGAATGGTTAGCTTTCAGCAAAGCGAGTATGCCTCGTTTTTGGTGTAAAAAATCAGGTGAATATTATCAGCGTAACTTGTTAAGTCAAATACCACTGCCACTCGATTGGCCAGTAGAAGTTAACTATTTGGAAGCGAAAGCATTTTGTCAGTGGAAAAATAGTAAAGCCAACCAACAGGGGAAGCTTTTTTATCGGTTGCCTACTGAGGGTGAATGGTTGTGCTTGCGTGAGCAGGTTGATGGGGATTTGCTGTCTTGGCAACAAGCTCCAGGTAACATTAACTGTGAGTTTTATGCATCCCCTTGTCCCGTGAACCAATTCAAGCAAGGAGAGTTTTACGACATTGTTGGTAATGTTTGGCAATGGACCGAGTCTGCTATTGATGGTTTTACAGGATTTTCTGTGCATCCATTATATGATGATTTCTCTACACCAACATTCGATGGCAAGCATAATTTAATTAAGGGTGGCTCTTGGATTTCATCTGGTAATGAAGCGATGCGATACTCTCGTTATGCTTTTCGTCGTCATTTTTTTCAACATGCAGGCTTCAGATATGTGGCTAGTCATAGTGATGAACTACCTAACTTACCTGATAATCATTTTGAAACAGATAAAGCTTTATGTCAGCAATTACACCATCACTTTGAACAATTGCGTCGCTTAGGCCAAACATGGCTTAATGTTTCGGAGCAAAATGTAAAGAGTGAAGCCCCCTTTGAAAGTGACTATTTGCAGTCGTTAGCCAATATCGTATTAAAGAATGTTGATAGTTACGGTAGTGTGAAAGTACCTAAATGTTTAGACTTGGGCTGCAGTATTGGTGGTTTAAGTTTTTTATTAGCTCAACATGCTACTTTTATTGACGCTCTTGATTTTTCGGCACGATTTATTAAGTACGGTGTAAAACTGCAACAGGGTGATACGGTACGCTATACTACCACGCGAGAAGGTGAACTGCTGGGTTTTAATGAATATTCATTACCCGATACTTTACGTGAAGAGTCACAAAACATTCATTTTATTCAAGGTGATCTTTGTAACCTTAAAACAATATTTACTGGTTATGATGTTATCGTTGTGCAGAATGTTTTAGAAAAAAGTTATGATCCTAAATTATTTCTTGACCAAGTTCACCAAAGGCTCAATTTCAATGGATTATTAGTCATTATTTCGAGTTATGATTTTGATGAACAGTTTACTGATAAAGCTAAGTGGCTTGGTGGAAAAAAAATTAATGGAGAAAATGTTACGGGGTTTGAAGCGCTAAGTGAAAGTTTATCTAAGTATTTTACATTACTCGATAAGCAAACATTAACGCAAGTATATGAAAAAAGACAGCGGCACTTTACGGTTGTGCAGCCTCAATTAACCGTGTGGCAATTAAATAATTAAGTAACTTGTGATGATGCCAAAGAGTTAGCTTAAAACCATAACAAGCCTATTTTAAATTAAATGATTAATTACTTAACCTATATTTTACCGTAAATGGCTTACATCACTGACTATAATTGAAGCGGCGAGCCATAAAAGTCAGGTGTTATTGAGCTATAAAAAAGGCAGTGTGTTATCAATTATACGGATGGCAATCTTTATTGTTTTCTTTTTAGTCTAAACAACTGTATAATGCGCGCCCAATTATAGTCCTATTCATTGGTATGCTAAAAGTAGCTACGTAATGATAGAAATAGCGAGTAACGCCTGTGTTAGATAAATTAAGAAATGTGGCAATTATTGCCCACGTTGACCACGGAAAAACCACTTTAGTAGATAAGTTATTAGGCCAGTCAGGTACATTAGACGCGCGTAGCGGTTTAGAAGAACGTACTATGGATTCAAACGATATCGAAAAAGAACGTGGTATCACAATCTTAGCGAAAAACACAGCGATTAACTGGGGTGAATACCGTGTAAACATCGTAGATACTCCTGGTCACGCCGATTTTGGTGGTGAAGTAGAGCGTGTTATGTCAATGGTAGACTCAGTGTTACTTATTGTTGATGCGCAAGAAGGTCCTATGCCGCAAACTCGCTTTGTAACTAAAAAAGCATTTGCGCAAGGTTTAAAGCCAATTGTTGTTATCAATAAAATTGATAAGCCAGGTGCTCGTCCTGAATGGGTTATGGATCAAGTCTTCGACTTATTTGATAACTTAGGCGCTACTGACGACCAATTAGACTTTAAAGTAGTTTATGCATCAGCCATTAACGGCTGGGCATCATTGGAAGAAGATGTTGTTGGTGAAGACATGACACCATTATTCCAAACTATTATTGATGAAGTACCAGTACCTGATGCAGATGCTGACGGTGCATTCCAAATGCAAATTTCACAACTTGATTACAGCTCATACTTAGGCGTAATTGGTGTTGGTCGTATTACTCGTGGTTCAGTTAAACCTAACCAACAAGTAACTATTCAAGGTGCTAATGGTAAAACCCATAACGGTAAAGTAGGTAAAGTATTCGGTTACCTTGGTCTTGAGCGTTATGAATCAGAAAAAGCGGAAGCGGGCGATATTATCGCGATTACTGGTTTAGGTGAGTTGAAAATATCAGATACAATTTGTTGTCCATCTGAAGTTGCTGCACTACCTCCGTTATCGGTAGATGAACCAACAATCAATATGACATTCCAAGTAAACACTTCACCTTTCGCGGGTCAAGAAGGTAAGTTTGTTACTTCACGTAATATTAAAGATCGTTTAGATAAAGAGTTAGTTCATAACGTTGCATTACGTGTTGAGCAACTAGATGATGCAGATAAATTTAAAGTATCTGGCCGTGGTGAACTTCACTTAGGTATTTTAATTGAAAACATGCGTCGTGAAGGTTACGAGTTAGCAGTATCTCGTCCTGAAGTTATCATGCGTGAAGTAAATGGTCAGGTAGAAGAACCTTATGAGTCAGTAACTATTGATGTTGAAGAAGCTCATCAAGGTGCGATCATGGAAAAAATGGGTGTTCGTAAAGCTGAGTTAACTGATATGGCACCAGACGGTAAAGGCAGAATTCGCATGGATTTTGTTATGCCAAGCCGTGGTTTAATTGGTTTCCAAACTGAATTTATGACATTAACATCAGGCTCAGGTTTAATTTACCACACGTTCTTAGAGTATGGTCCTCATAAAGGTGGTGAAATTGGTCAACGCTTAAATGGTGTAATGATTGCTAACGCTACTGGTAAAGCCTTAACTAACGCTATCTTTAACTTGCAATCACGTGGTCGTATGTTAATTGGTCACGGTTTAGATATTTACGAAGGTCAAATTATCGGTATTCACTCACGTGATAACGATTTAACGGTAAATGCACTTAAAGGTAAGCAGTTAACTAACGTTCGTTCATCTGGTACTGATGAAGCACAAACTTTAACGCCACCAATTATTATGTCGTTAGAGCAAGCGTTAGAATTTATTGATAACGATGAGTTAGTTGAAGTAACTCCAGATAGTATTCGTATACGTAAGAAATTCTTAAAAGAATCTGATCGTAAACGTGAAGGTCGTTCAGCTAAGTAAACGATAACTGATATATATTGAAAAGGCTGATGGAAACATCAGCCTTTTTTGTTTCTAACTATGACTAAAGCCTAATCGTACCCATTGTTCTTATAGGTTGCAGCGTCAAGTATTGCCCATAAATGAAATATACCGCCAATGATTGCCGGTACTACTAACCACCATAACGCATAACCACCAAAACAGACGATGGCAAAGATTAGCGCAGGTAAAACTCGCCCCTGCACTAATTGACCTAAGCCGGGAAAAAATGTACTACATATCGCTGATATGACATTACCAGCAGAGCCTTGACTCGCCATTTGAACTCCTCAATAAATGCTAAGTGCTAGAAAATAGCTTAGGGCTATCATAATATAATGCTACGCTATCATAAATTAATAAATTGTTAAGAAATATGAGTAAGATAAAAAACTTCTCAATACTTACGCAGTGGCATAAGCACAAACACTTTTTGTTTTTTTTAATGAAAAGAGTCCAGGAAGAAAGGTTATCAGTCGTTGCTGGTTATCTATCTTATGTTTGTTTAATGTCATTAGTCCCTTTGTTGGTAGTTATGCTATCAGTCATGACTGCGTTTCCACTTTTTGGCGAACTACAGCAAAGTATTGAAGGCTTTGTTTACCAAAACTTTATGCCTGCTGCGAGCGATGTCGTGCAAGAGTATTTAAGTGGCTTTGTCACTAATGCCTCTAAAATGTCAGCCTTTGCAATATTATTTCTTTTTATCGCGGCGTTATTGTTAATATCATCAATAGATAAAACCTTTAATGATATTTGGCGTGTCACAGAAAAAAGGCGCACTATAACTTCACTCGCAATGTATTGGATGGTGTTAACTTTAGGCCCAGTATTAGTTGGGGCAAGTATTGCTTTAACGTCTTATATTGTATCGTTAGTTAGTTTAGGTGATTACGATGTTCTGGGCTTATTCGATATATTACTAAGAGCATTACCGTTATTTGCTTCAATTATTGCTTTTTTAATTTTATATATGGCAGTTCCTAATAAAGCCGTGCCGTTAAATTATGCGCTGGTGGGCGCTATTATTGCCGCGCTATTATTTGAAAGCGCTAAAAAAGGCTTTGCGTTATATTTAACCGCCTTTCCTTCATATCAAATGATCTATGGCGCCTTAGCAACCATACCTATTTTATTCTTATGGATTTACGTTTCGTGGCTGATTGTACTCTCTGGTGCGTTGATTACAGTATCGCTACAAGAGTATTGTGAAAAGCCTAGTGAAGAATGCTTTGGCAAAGTAAATGCAGAGAAAAATACACTAGAAAATAATGAACAGGACACAGAAGGGAAAGCAGAAAAACCATGATTGCATTAATACAACGAGTAACCTCAGCAAGTGTCACGGTTGAGCAAGAAGTTATAGGTGAAATAGCTAATGGCTTGTTAGTTTTACTCGCGATAGAGCCGCAAGATACCGAAGCGAAAGCTAAAAGATTAGCAGAGCGCGTTGCAGGCTACAGAATATTTAATGATGAAAATGACAAAATGAACTTAAATGTTGCGCAGGCGCAAGGAGATATCCTAGTTGTTTCTCAATTTACTCTAGCTGCTGATACGGCAAGTGGTATGCGACCAAGCTTTACTACCGCAGCTAAGCCTGAGTTAAGCGTACCTATTTATGAATATTTCACTCAGCAACTACGAAATAAAGGCTTTAAAGCACCAACAGGAAAGTTTGGTGCAGATATGAAAGTACAATTAGTAAACGATGGTCCCGTCACTTTTACCTTAACGGTATAATTGTTAAAAACTGGTCTTGTTTATTTTTTAACTAATTAAGCTATCACTTTCAATTAAGTGGTGTTATAATCTCGCGCCCACTGAGTTTGAGTATACGATTTTCTAGGTAGACTAAGCTACAGCGGGCATGTAAAAGGCAGTGACGGGTCAAATTTCTGGCCTTGAATTTAAACTTATCTTTTAGATATTACCTATGTTTTAGATAGGATAAAGATAAATAGCGGAGCAAAAATTAATGATCCAAATGCAATCACAGCTGAATGTTGCTGATAACAGTGGCGCTAAGCGTGTTCAATGTATAAAGGTTCTTGGTGGCTCGCACCGTCGCTACGCACGCATTGGTGACATCATCAAAGTTGCCGTGAAGGAAGCAAGTCCTCGCGGTAAAGTAAAAAAAGGTGATGTTGTTACTGCGGTAGTGGTGCGCACTAAGAAAGGTGTTCGTCGTACAGATGGTTCTGCTATCCGTTTTGACGAAAACGCGGCTGTTGTGTTAAATGCTAACTTACAGCCAATTGGTACTCGTATTTTCGGGCCTGTGACACGTGAATTAAGAACTGAAAAGTTCATGAAGATCGTATCATTAGCACCAGAAGTACTATAAGGAGTCACGATAATGGCATCTAAGATTCGTCGTGATGATGAAGTAATCATACTTGCAGGTAAAGACAAGGGCAAAACTGGTAAAGTTACTAAAGTTCTTGTTGAGCACAGCAAAGTATTCGTAGAAGGCGTTAACTTAATCAAAAAGCACACTAAGCCTGTACCTCAGTTACAGCAGCCTGGTGGAATTATTGAGAAAGAAGCACCTTTGCATGTTTCCAACGTAGCGATTGTTAACCCAGCAACGGGCAAAGCAGATCGTGTTGGTTTTAGAATTGAAGACGGCAAAAAAGTACGTTTTTTCAAGTCTAATAACGAATTAATTTAATTGGAGTAAACGATGGCGAAACTGCATGATTTTTATAAAGATACAGTTGTAGCTGACCTTCAAAAGAAGTTCGGTTATAAAAGTGTCATGCAAGTCCCTCGGATTGAAAAGATCACCCTTAACATGGGTGTTGGCGAAGCTATTTCTGATAAGAAAGTATTAGAGCACGCCACAAATGATCTTACTGCAATCTCAGGACAAAAGCCGATCACGACAGTAGCACGCAAATCAGTTGCGGGCTTCAAAATTCGTGAAGGCTATCCTATAGGTACAAAAGTAACTCTACGCGGCGACCGCATGTGGGAATTTTTAGAACGTTTAGTTTCTATTTCTATCCCTCGTATCCGTGACTTCCGTGGCTTAAATCCTAAGTCATTCGATGGTCGTGGTAACTACAGCATGGGCGTTCGTGAGCAAATCATCTTCCCTGAAATCCAATACGATAAAATCGATAAGATTCGCGGTTTAGATATCACTATTACTACTAGCGCGAAAAATAACGAAGAAGGACATGCATTATTGTCTGCCTTTGATTTCCCGTTCCAGAAGAAGGTGTAGAGTTATGGCTAAAACGTCAATGAAAGCTCGTGAAGCAAAACGTACTAAGCTAGTTGCACAATATGCTGAAAAGCGTGCAGCGTTAAAGGCTGTTATCTCAGGTGTAGATACTTCGGAAGAAGAGCGTTGGGAAGCAGTATTGAAACTTCAAAGTTTACCGCGTGACTCATCACGTAGCCGTCAACGTAACCGTTGTAATGTTACTGGTCGTCCACATGGTTTCCTACGTAAATTCGGTTTAAGCCGAATCAAGTTGCGTGAAGCAACTATGCGTGGTGAAGTTCCAGGTCTTAAGAAAGCTAGTTGGTAATTCACGGGAGTAAATGGTTATGATGACTGATCCTATCGCGGACATGTTTACACGCATCCGCAACGGTCAATCTGCAACAAAAGCTGCAGTTACAATGCCATCTTCAAAGTTAAAAGTTGCTATTGCAAACTTACTTAAAGAAGAAGGTTATATTTCAGATTATTCAGTATCAGGTGATGTAAAACCTGAACTAGCTGTTACTTTGAAGTATTTTGAAGGTAAAGAAGTAATTGAAACGATCAAACGTGTTTCACGTCCTGGTCTTCGTATATACAAAAGCTGTGATGAACTTCCTAAAGTTCTTGCTGGCATGGGTATTGCGATCATTTCGACTTCTAAAGGTTTGATGACGGATCGTGCCGCTCGCTCTGCGGGTATTGGCGGTGAAGTTCTTGGTTTCGTAGAGTAAGGAGAATAATATGTCTCGTGTTGCAAAAGCACCTGTCGTTGTTCCTGCTGGCGTTACCGTTACGTTATCAGGTCAAGACATTACAGTTAAAGGTCCAGTAGGTGAATTATCACGTACGATTCATAGTTTTGTTGCTGTTTCTCACGAAGAGAACGAAATCAAAACTGATATCGCATGTGACGAAAGAAATGCATGGGCTCAAGCCGGTACTGCACGTGCTTTAATCAATAATATGATTGAAGGTGTTAGTAAAGGTTTTGAAAAGAAATTAATCTTACAAGGTGTTGGTTACCGTGCTAAAGCTGCGGGTAAATCATTAGATTTATCTTTAGGTTTTTCACACCCAATCAGTCACGCTATTCCTGAAGGAATTACTTGTGAGACTCCTAGCCAAACTGAAATCACACTGAAAGGTTGTGATAAGCAGTTAATTGGTCAAACCGCAGCGAACATTCGTGCATACCGTAAGCCAGAGCCTTATAAAGGTAAAGGTGTTCGTTATGCTGATGAATACGTTCGTCGTAAAGAAGCTAAGAAGAAGTAGGGTAACACTATGGATAAGAAAACATCTCGTTTGCGCCGCGCTAAACGCGCTCGTGCAAAAATTAGCGAGTTGGGTGCGAATCGTTTAGTTATATTCCGTACTCCTCGTCACATTTACGCTCAAGTGATCGCTCCTACAGGTTCTGAAGTAATCGCATCTGCGTCTACTTTAGACAAAGAAGTTAGTGCTCAGTTGGAAAAAACTGGTAATGTTGCAGCAGCAACAGCAGTAGGTAAAGCAATTGCTGAACGTGCTGTAGCTAAAGGGATCACAAGCATTGCTTTCGATCGCTCTGGTTTCCGTTACCACGGTCGCGTAAAAGCGTTAGCAGAAGCAGCTCGTGAAGCTGGTCTTCAATTCTAGGGGTTGATAATGGCTAATCATAATCAAGAAAACTCACAACAAAGTGATATGGCTGAAAAGCTAATCGCCGTTAACCGCGTTTCAAAAGTGGTTAAAGGTGGTCGCATTTTCAGTTTTACTGCACTAACAGTAGTTGGTGACGGTAATGGTCGTGTTGGTTTTGGCTACGGTAAAGCACGTGAAGTGCCTGCTGCTATTCAAAAAGCAATGGAAAAAGCACACCGTAACATAGTAACAGTTGACTTGAAGGGTACTACTCTTCAGCACTCTATCAAGGGTCGTCATTCTGGTTCTAAAGTTTACATGCAACCAGCTTCTGAAGGTACAGGTATCATCGCCGGTGGCGCGATGCGTGCAGTACTTGAAGTTGCAGGCGTTCAGAACGTATTGTCAAAAGCATACGGTTCTACTAACCCAATCAACGTAGTTCGCGCTACTGTTTCAGCTTTAGTGAATATGCATTCACCAAAAGGTGTTGCAGCTAAACGTGGCAAAAGCGTTGAAGAAATTTTGGGGTAATTGAGCATGTCTAAAACAGTTAAAGTAACTCAAGTTAAAAGTTCTATCGGTCGTTTACCGAAGCATAGAGCTACATTAAAAGGCCTTGGTCTTCGTCGTATTAACCATACAGTAGAGTTAGAAGATACTCCATCTGTACGCGGTATGATTAACAAGGTTTATTACATGATTAAGGTGGAGGATTAATAATGCATTTAAATACTTTATCTCCTGCTCCAGGATCTAACAAAGCTAAAAAACGCTGTGGCCGTGGTATTGGTTCTGGCATCGGCAAAACTGGTGGTCGTGGTCACAAAGGTCAGAAGTCTCGTTCTGGCGGTAGTGTACGTCCTGGTTTTGAAGGTGGTCAAATGCCATTGAAACAACGTTTACCTAAATTTGGTTTTACTTCACGTAAATCTTTAGTTCGCGCTGAAGTACGTTTACATGAATTAAACCTAGTGAAAGGTGATGTTGTTGACATTCACGCGCTTAAAGACGCTGGTCTAATCACACGTAACATTGTTGCTGTTAAAATTATGCTTTCGGGCGAAATTTCACGCAAAATTACTGTTCGTGGCTTAGGCGTAACTAAAGGTGCTCGTGCAGCTATTGAAGCTGCCGGTGGTAACATCGAGGAATAATACAGATATGGCTACACCAGGAACGGCTACTTCACAAGGTAGTAAAGGCGCAGGCGGTTTGTCTGAGCTAAAACAAAGATTATGGTTCGTATTCGTAGCACTTGTTGTGCTTCGTTTAGGGTCTTTTGTGCCAATCCCTGGTATTGACGCCGCTGTATTAGCTCAGTTCTTTGAACAGCAAAAGGGCACTATCGTAGAAATGTTTAACATGTTCTCCGGTGGTGCACTTGAGCGAGCCTCGGTATTGGCGCTTGGTATTATGCCGTACATTTCGGCTTCAATTATTATGCAGCTACTGACGGTCATGCACCCGAAGATGGCAGAGCTTAAGAAAGAAGGTGAAGCAGGACGACGTAAAATCAGTCAATACACACGCTACGGCACATTAGTTCTAGCAACAGTACAATCGATAGCGATTGCCAGAAGTTTACCGGATATGATGCAAGGACTAGTTATTAATGCTGGTTTTGGTTTCTATTTCACTGCAGTTGTAAGTTTAGTTACTGGTACCATGTTTTTAATGTGGTTAGGTGAACAAATTACAGAACGCGGTATCGGTAATGGTATTTCGATTATTATTTTCGCAGGTATTGTTGCTGGCATGCCTTCTGCAGTTGGTCAAACAGCTGAGATGGCGCGTCAAGGTGAATTGCACTTATTAGTATTATTGCTTATTGGCGTTGTGGTATTTGCAGTAACTTTCTTAGTAGTATTTGTTGAACGTGGTCAACGACGTATCGTTGTCAACTACGCTAAACGTCAGCAAGGCCGTAAGGTTTTTGCCGCGCAAAGCACACATTTACCACTGAAAGTGAACATGGCGGGTGTTATCCCACCAATATTTGCCTCAAGTCTTATCTTGTTCCCTGGCACAATTGCGAGCTGGTTCGGACAAGGTGATGGCCCTGTAGCTGATTTCTTACAAGGTCTTTCTCAGGCGATGTCGCCGGGACAACCTTTGTATGTATTTATGCTTGCAGCAGCAATTGTATTTTTCTGTTTCTTTTACACGGCATTGGTTTTCAATCCGCGTGAAACTGCAGATAACTTGAAAAAGTCAGGTGCGTTCATTCCAGGGATTCGTCCGGGTGAACAAACGTCCAAATATATTGATAAAGTAATGACTCGTTTAACCTTAGCTGGTGCGATGTATATTACCTTTGTCTGTTTGGTTCCACAGTTTATGATCATGGCATGGGACGTTCAGTTCTACTTCGGCGGTACATCATTATTGATTATCGTGGTTGTGATTATGGACTTTATGGCACAAGTACAAACACATATGATGTCTCATCAATATGACAATGTACTTAAAAAAGCAAACTTAAAAGGCTATGGCCGATAGGCCTAGTTAATTAGGTAACGGAGTATAAAATGAAAGTACGTGCATCCGTAAAAAAGATTTGTCGTAATTGTAAAGTGGTTAAGCGTAAGGGCGTTATTCGCGTTCTTTGTGCAGAGCCAAAGCACAAGCAACGTCAAGGTTAATTTTAACCTAAGCGAAAGCTATATCTTTTAGCAGTGGCATTATGTAGATTTTTCTGTATAATGCCGCTTCGATTTGCAAAAAAAGAGAATGGTTGGGTATCCTAACGGGCTTTCCAACCAATGTAATTTTAATTATTTATAGGAGATGTGTTAGTGGCCCGTATCGCTGGCATTAACATCCCTGATCGTAAGCATGCAGTAATCGCCATTACTGCGATTTACGGTATCGGTGCTACACGTGCGAAAGCAATTTGTGCAGCAGCTGGTATTGAAGAATCAACGAAGATCAGTGAACTAGACGAAGCAAAAATTGATTTGCTACGCGCTGAAGTGGATAAATTTACCGTAGAAGGTGATTTACGCCGTGAAGTTTCAATGAACATTAAACGTCTTATGGATTTAGGTTGTTTCCGTGGCATTCGTCACCGTCGCAGTCTTCCTCTACGTGGTCAACGCACTAAAACAAATGCGCGTACCCGTAAAGGTCCTCGTAAGCCAATTAAGAAGTAAGAGGAACTAGACAATGGCTAAAACTCCAGTTCGTACGCGTAAACGCGTAAAAAAACAAGTTGCTGACGGCATGGCTCATATCCATGCTTCTTTCAACAACACAATCGTGACTCTTACAGACCGTCAAGGTAATGCTTTATCTTGGGCGACTGCAGGTGGTTCAGGTTTCCGTGGTTCACGTAAATCTACTCCATTCGCTGCGCAAGTAGCTGCAGACCGCGCAGGCGCTGTTGCAAAAGAGTTTGGTTTGAAGAATATTGAAGTGTTCGTTAAAGGTCCAGGTCCAGGTCGTGAATCTGCTATCCGTGCCTTAAATGCTGCTGGTTTTAAAATCACCAACATTACAGACGTTACACCTATTCCTCATAATGGTTGTCGTCCCCCTAAGAAACGTCGCGTTTAATCGCTTTTTTTAGGATAGTTGGAGAAAGAAAATGGCTAGATATTTAGGTCCTAAGTTAAAGCTTAGTCGTCGCGAAGGTACAGATTTGTTCCTTAAAAGCGGTGTAAGAGCAATTGACACTAAATGTAAAATCGAAACAATACCAGGTCAACACGGCGCTCGTCGCGGTCGTTTATCAGATTACGGTGTTCAACTTCGTGAAAAACAAAAAGTTCGTCGTATTTATGGCGTACTAGAAAAACAATTCAGTAATTACTACAAAGAAGCGGCACGTTTAAAAGGTAATACAGGTGAAAACTTGTTACAACTTTTAGAAACTCGCTTAGATAACGTAGTTTACCGTATGGGCTATGCAAGCACTCGTGCTGAAGCTCGTCAATTAGTTAGTCATAAGGCTATCGTGGTAAACGGCGGTGTAGTTAATATTCCATCTTTCACTGTTAAAGCTGAAGATACTGTTTCTGTTCGTGAAAAATCTAAAACTCAAGCGCGTATCATCGCAGCTTTAGAATTAGCTGAACAACGTGAGAAACCACTTTGGGTTGAAGTAGATAATAAGAAATTGGAAGGCGTTTTCAAACGTGTTCCAGATCGTGCTGACTTATCTGCCGAAATTAATGAACAGTTGATTGTTGAACTTTACTCTAAGTAAAGTTGCACTTTAAGAGAGGACATATATGCAGGGTTCTGTAACCGAATTCCTTAGACCACGATTGGTAGACATCGAAACTGTTAGCGCTCGTCGTGCTAAGGTAACTTTAGAACCATTAGAACGTGGTTTTGGTCACACTTTAGGTAATGCGTTACGCCGCATTCTTTTATCTTCAATGCCGGGTTGTGCCGTAACTGAAGTTGAAATTGACGGTGTTTTACATGAGTACAGTAGTAAAGAAGGTGTTCAAGAAGACATCATCGAAATATTGTTAAACCTTAAAGGGCTTGCAGTTTTATTAGAAGGCAAAAATGAAGCCGTTCTTACTTTAACTAAGTCTGGTGAAGGCCCTGTAACGGCAGCTGATATCCAACATGACGGAGATGTAACTATTGCAAATCCTGACCATGTTATCTGCACCCTAACAGGTGAAGGCTCTATCAGTATGCGCATTAAAGTTGAAATGGGTCGTGGTTACGTACCTGCTTCTGCGCGCCGTGATGCCGAGGAAGAAGATCGAGCTATTGGTCGTTTGTTGGTTGATGCCTCATTCAGTCCAGTAGTAAGAATTGCCTATGCTGTTGATTCTGCACGTGTTGAACAACGTACAGATTTAGACAAATTAGTTTTAGATATGGAAACCAATGGTACATTGGATCCGGAAGAAGCTATCCGTCGTGCTTCAACTATTTTAGCTGAACAGCTAGATGCGTTTGTAGAACTTCGTGATATTAAAGAAGTTGAGCAAGTGGAAGAAAAACCATTGTTCGACCCTATTTTACTTCGTCCTGTTGATGATCTAGAGCTAACTGTTCGTTCAGCTAACTGTCTAAAAGCAGAAGCAATTCAATACATTGGTGATTTAGTACAACGTGCAGAAGTTGAGCTTCTTAAAACGCCTAACTTAGGTAAGAAGTCTTTAACTGAAATCAAAGACGTTTTAGCGTCTCGTGGTTTGTCACTAGGCATGCGCCTAGAAAACTGGCCACCTGAAAGCATTGTTGACAACGACTAGTTCGATCATCGTTATTTTAATAGTTTGAGAGAAGGATTAACTTATGCGTCATCGTCACAGCGGTCGCCAGTTAAACCGTAATAGCAGTCATCGTAAAGCGATGTTCCGCAATATGGCAAGCTCTTTAGTTAAGCACGGCGTTATTAAAACGACAGTAGCTAAAGCTAAAGAACTACGTATGGTAGTAGAGCCATTGATTACATTGGCTAAGACCGACAGTGTTGCAAATCGCCGTTTAGCGTTTGCTCGTACACAAGATAAAGAAGTAGTAGGTATTTTATTCAACGAACTTGGTGCTCGTTACCAAGAACGTCCAGGTGGTTATACTCGCATTTTAAAATGTGGTTTCCGTACTGGTGATAAAGCGCCTATGGCTTACATTGAATTAGTAGACCGCCCAGTAGTAGAAGATGCTCCTGAAGTAGTTGAAGAATCAGCTGAAGCATAAACTTAGTTTATACTTCAGTAAAAAAACCGAGCTTAGGCTCGGTTTTTTTGATCTAGGCTATTGATAAGCTAACTTATCAATAGTTTAAGTGTTTTTATTATATTAGTCGTCAGGCTAACAAGTTAGAGCTCTGTACTATCTAAATGAGCTAAATGGCTTTTCACTTTGGTTGGCTGGTTAGAGAATATGCCGTCGACACCGAGCCGCCTCATGGCGTTTATATCTTCAAGTTCATCCACTGTATAAACATAAACTTTCAAGCCCCTTTTATGAGCATCATCAACAAAATCCTGATTAATAAACTCTATGTCTATATGAACAGAATAAGCATCAAGTTGTTGTGCAAACTGAGCATATTCTAACGGGTAGCAGGCTGTTAATGCCCCAATAGCTATTTCAGGTCGTTCTTGATGTATTAGGTTAAGTAAACGGTGATTAAAGGATGAAATTAATACCTGAGACAAGTCTAAGGTAAAGTCACGTTTAGCGTTATCTAAATAATGATATAAAACATCAACTGAATGTATCGCTTTTAACTCTAAATTGATAATGCACTTGCCTGTGGTTAAGGCTAATACTTCATCAAGTGAAGGAATTGTCTCGCCTTTTCCTGCGTCAAGTAAGCGTAATTCTTCAAAGCTATATTCTTGAAGTTGTCCTAAGCCTGATGTGGTTTTGTGTAACCATCGGTCATGTATCACCATTAATCGATCACCTACTTGGTGAACATCTACTTCAATACCATCCACGTTCGCTTCAAGCGCGGCACGTATTGCCCGTAAGGTATTCTCTGGTTCAACACCACTGGCGCCACGATGAGCAAAAATTAACATAAGCTCCCCATATGATTAATACTTAATTCTCTTTTTTGAGTATAATGTCTTTTTTAAATTTTTCTAATTTTGCTAGGTTAAATAAATGACTACAGGAAACTCTGGTAAGCGTTTAAACAAATACATTAGTGAATCGGGATTTTGTTCTCGACGTGGTGCTGATAAGTTAATCGAACAAAATAGGGTGACAATTAATGGAGAAGTTCCTGAGTTAGGCACTAAGGTGCTATCAGGTGACCTTGTTTGTGTTGATGGTAAAACTATTAACGCGACTCCAAATAATAAAGCCGATCGTGTTTACATTGCTTATAACAAGCCTATTGGTATTACGTGTACAACCGAAAGTCATGTCCGTGGCAATATTATTGATGCAATAGGACACAAAGAGCGCATTTTTCCTATTGGGCGTTTAGACAAGCCATCAGAAGGATTAATATTTTTAACCAGTGACGGTGATATTGTTAACAAAATACTGCGCGCTGAAAATGCTCATGACAAAGAGTATATTGTGACGGTAGATAAACCTATCAGCGAGCGCTTTGTTGACAGAATGTCACGTGGAGTACCTATTTTAGGGACAATTACCAAGCCTTGTAGAGTACATGCCAAAAGTAAGTTTGTTTTTACGATAATTCTGACACAGGGGTTAAATCGTCAAATTCGTCGTATGTGTGAATACCTAGGTTATGAAGTAAAAGCATTGAAGCGCTCTCGTATAATGAATGTGCATTTAGGGCAATTAAAGCCAGGGCAATGGAGAGATTTAACCCCTACTGAGATGGCTGAAATTAATCAGGCTGTTCAAGGCTCAACTAAGACAGCAATTGATACGGTACAACCACCGAGTACAGCGCAAACAGTGCCTAAAGGTGAATATAAAAACGAGCAGGCTAAAGCGACTAAAAAAGTGACTAAACCTACCCGTGGTACTCTTAAGTTAAATAAAGCCTCAAAAAAGTAATTTATACTGTAGAGAGGCTAGTAGCTTTTTATTTATCTGCTTTTTTATTTAATGAAATTACTTGAGTTTTACTAATACGGTGGCGATATATTTCACGTAAATAATGGATGGATTTTTTAACACTGTTTAACGTAAGGCGTATATCGTTTATCGAAGTAAACTTATTGTTATCGCGCACCAATTCTTTATATTTTTTCTCATACATAGGTTTAATTGCATACCAGTTTGTATCAAGTATTTTTGCTGGATTCTCGTGCTCAATTAACATTGCTTCGAGTTTCGACTCATCAAACTCAGGGGCTTTAATAAAATCAATAATGGCATTGTCTAATGAATCGTCAAAACGGTGTGCCTCTTTAGCAAAACATCGCTTAATGTAAGAAACAATTAGCGTTAGGAAGTCATCACTTAAACAAGGGCTCTTAGCGATGAGTGTGGTAAGTGACAGGTTTGCCGAAGCACCTATTACCAATGCATAGCGTTTTAAGGTGGTGTTAGGGAATAAGTTGTTAAGGTGCATTTTCAGCTTATTTAAGTCCATATATGACAATTTATAGTCTTTAGGTAAAGAAATAATTGAAACGATTGAAGAGCAATTTTTAAAAAAGTGCAATTCTTTTAGATGTTTGGCATCAAAGCCTGAGTTTTTATACTTTTCTAATGCTATTTTATACTGCTCAGACTCTATCGGCAGTAAGCTTACCCCTTCTATTGCCTCTGTTACATTATTAAAGTGTGGTAAATCAATGGAGCGGAAGAAAAGATCGTCAATATCTAAAGCGACTTGCTCTGCACCTAAAGTAGGTTGTTTTTTTTCAGGTAAGTCAGCAACCACTGATTCTGCATAAGCAATGGCAACAGGGCCGGCTAAGCTCATGAATAAATCATTAGCGTCAAGGCGTATTGTTTCACCAATATCAATACCAGCACGACGAAAGTAGTTGTCGTCATAATCTGTTGTTACCGCTTGTGCGGTTAGAATGTTAAATATTTGCTGACTAATATATTGGTTAGCGTGTTTTTCCATGGTATTAACGTCAATATATTTAATACCGGCATTGGTATCACTTTGCTCGGCGTAGCGCATAATATCATTAGAAATGAGCATCATGGCATTCCATGGCCTAATACGGTAGGGAGCCTCGCCTTCAATATGGCTTTTTTCATTATCGGTATTATAGGAAAAGTCCCATTCTTCGGCTAAGTACTTACATAACAAACGACCCGCATTAATATGCAACGCTTCTGACACTTCGATGCTTGGGTCATTAATGTTAGGAAGTATGCAAATACCACTGGTAAAAATAGGCTCAAAAACAAAATTTTGTCCGTGAGTAGCTATCTCCTTTTCTGAACGAATATCAAAGGTTTTACTCATATAAGAATACTGCTGAGCTAAGCCAAACTCTGAAGCCATGCCTGAGCCAGTACCACCACCAGCACTGAAAATGTAAAAATATAAACGTGACTGGTTAGCTTTAATACCGCACGAGTCAATTAAATAGGAATGAATAAATTGCCAGTCGGTATTGCTGAAGTTCTCGGTTTCTTTATTAAGGATCATTTTCGCGAGGTACTGCCCTAAAATAGGAGCGTTACCAGCGCCACCAGCATGCACTTCAGATAAATCCATGATTTTAAGTTTGCTGTATTCAGTTAAAAAGTTCTCATCGTAGCTTTGTGATGAAAAGCGAATACGGCCTTCAATATCTTTATCTAAATCACCCAACATAACTAGCGGTTCAATAAGGAATACCGGTTTATCAGATTTTTTATCTTGTATTTTTAAGCTACGCTTGATCCACTTTAACGAACTACCTTCACGCTCTTTTGCTTTTTGCATTTCATTATGAAATTCATTTAAATAATAATTTCTGGCACTGTGTACCAAAGAAGCCACATCTAAAGCTATATTTGAACCGCAGCGACCTAAACCAATTAAACATACTGACGGAAAGGGCTGTGATTTTTTATGCAATGCTTCTTCATCATTAGTTGAGGGGTAAACATCATTTCTTAAGGTATCGAGATTATTGAGTATGCGAGATAAGTCTTTTTCAGTGAAATAAAGCTGGGTATCTTCTACTGAAGTGACGCTATTGGAGCTTTGGCCTTTTTGCGTTTTATTTGTAGGTTTTACAATAATATCAAAATCATCACTTGGTGCGGCATTTGAGTTAGATGCTGTTTTAGCAAGGGTCGATTTATTATTAGTTATTTGCTTTTTTGTTTGAGTCGCCTTGGTGTTTTTTGTCTGCATCCTAGTCTCCATGAAGTAATATTATTTACTTTATTAAATATAGAACACAAACAAGAACACCACAGGAAAACTTCACTTATTCAAATAGCTGATTTATATAAGAAGCTATTATATTCTTACACTTTTTGGTTTATGTTAACAAGTCTACCTGATAGCTCACTTATAACCGAACTATCTTCAATTGTTGAGGGTATTTCTATTTCATCGCCATCGATCATTTGACGAAGAGTTTTCCTTAGTATTTTGCCTGAACGGGTTTTAGGTAACCTATCAATAATCAGTAAGTGCTTTAAAGAGGCAATAGCACCAATACTGTCGCGAATGGTTTGTTTAAGAATTATAACCAGTTCAGCATCACTTGCCTGAATACCATTCTTTATAACAACTAATCCTAAAGGGATTTGTCCTTTGAGTTTATCGCTAATACCGACCACAGCGCATTCTGCTACGGCAGGGTGAGATGATAGGACTTCTTCCATTTCGCCCGTTGATAAACGGTGCCCAGCAACGTTTATCACATCATCAGTTCGTCCCATAATAAATAAATAGCCATCATCGTCTATATAACCACCATCACCACTAATATAGTAGCCCGGATAAGTTGCTAAATACCCTGAAAATAATCGCTGAGGGTCTTTATATATGGTGGCTAAGCACCCTGGAGGTAACGGAAGCTTTATCGCTACCGCTCCTTGTTGCCCAGCAGGGACTTGATTACCATCATTATCTAATATTTGAACATCATAACCTCTAACAGGACGACCAGCAGAGCCCGCTTTAGTTTGAATGCCTTGTGTTTTATTATCACAAGGCAATGGTGTGCTCGCAATTGCCCAGCCTGTTTCGGTTTGCCACCAATGATCAATTATTGGTCGTTGAGTAATGTCTTTAAGCCAATGATAAGTAGCGGGATCTAAACGTTCGCCAGCTAAGTAAAGTCGCTTTAATGCGCTCAAATCATACTGCTTGATGAGCTCACCTAACGGATCTTCTTTTGCTATGGCTCTAAATGCGGTTGGGGCACTAAATAGGGCATTTACTTTGTACTCTGCACACACTCGCCAAAATGCTCCAGCGTCGGGTGTATTAATAGGTTTTCCTTCGTACATTATGGTTGTACAACCAGCCATTAAGCTGCCATAAACAATGTATGAGTGACCAACAACCCAACCTACATCAGATGCTGCCCAAAAAGTATCTCCAGCTTTCATACCGTACACTTGTGCCATGCTATAAAGCATAGCAACAGCGTGGCCACCATTATCACGTACCACTCCTTTAGGTTTACCGGTAGTGCCTGAGGTATAAAGGATATATAGCGGATCAGTGCTTTTTAAACGAATAGGAGGAATAGGCTGAGCCCGAGCCATTAACTCTTGCCAATTAAAATCCCTATTTGGTGTTAATGAAGCAGTTAACTGTGCTCTTTGGTAAATAATACAGCAGTTGGGTTTGTGATCGGCAAGTGCTATTGCTTCATCTATCAGTGGCTTATAAGCTAATATTTTATTAATTTCGATGCCGCAGCTAGCACTGACAATAACTTTAGGCTCTGCATCATTAATGCGCGTAGCAAGTTCATTGGCAGCAAAGCCACCAAATACTACTGAGTGAATTGCGCCAATACGTGCACATGCAAGCATAGCTATGGCAGCCTGTGGGATCATTGGCATATAAATAAGTACACGATCACCTTTGCTAACGCCCTGAGATTGTAATACGTCAGCAAATTTTGCGACTGTTAAAGTAAGCTCATTGAAGGAGAGTTTTTGTTTTTGCCCTGTCACGGGAGAATCGTAGATTAAGGCGGTTTGTTCGCCTCTGCCTTGTTCAATATGATAATCAAGCGCAAGGTAACAGCTATTAAGCTCACCGTCAGTAAACCAATCATACCAATGGTCAACATTTGTCGACAATATTGTTTTTGGCTTTTTATACCAATGAACTAAATTTGCTTGCTTTTGCCAATGTAAATCCATATCGGCACTTAATTCTTGGGAACCTTCTTGCTTACTCATGAGTAACACCCTAAATCATTGTCTAGGGTGTTACTTTAAAACTGTCGACAAAAATAGCTATTAGACCTTAGGCGAATATTTGAGCAGTTATAGTTGTTTACTAGCAGCTAGCTAATAAATAACTTATTACTTATAAAAGTAATTAAATGACCTTTAAGCGATAAAGAACTGCATCCATATCACCTAAAGGATCTTTATGGAAAAAATCTTTAATAAACTCCATACCTATTTTTTTCATAACCGCAACAGAGCCATAGTTTTCTTTAAGCGCTAGAGCTGATAAATACTCAACAGGGTTTTGCTCAGAAATATTGTCAATTAACGCTAATTTTACTGCTTCCGCAGCTTCACTGGCATAACCGTTACCCCAGCTTTTTTGGAAAAAGCGCCAACCTAATTCAAGGTCGTTAAATTTAGGCTCATCGTTAAAAAAATCCATGGGTCTCACCAATACCCAGCCAAGAAACTCATTTGAGTCTAAGGTGGATACATGCCATAAGCCCCAGCCTTTATCACTATTGGTATACTTTGCCATACGAGGAATAAATATTGCGTGAATATCTTCCATGGATGTTATAGTGCCACCATTAATAAAGCGCATTACCTCAGGGTCTTGATCTAATTGCCATAATAGTTTGGCGTCAGTAGCACTATCAGGGTTCATTAACCGAAAAGCTAAGCGCTGAGTATTAGGTACATCCATATTGTTATCCTTTTTTAGCGGCTTTGTGCTTTTTAGTATTGGCGTCTAGCAACGGCTTTAAAAATCGTGCGGTATGAGAAGCTTTGCATTTAGCGACTTGCTCTGGCGTACCGGTTACTAAAATTTCACCGCCACCTGAGCCGCCTTCTGGGCCTAAGTCAACAATCCAATCAGCTGTTTTAATAACATCTAAGTTATGTTCAATAACTACCACAGTATTACCATGATCACGTAAACGATGAATTACCTGCATTAATTGCTTAATGTCATGAAAATGTAGCCCTGTAGTTGGCTCATCCAAAATGTATAAGGTTTTTCCCGTATCGCGTTTAGAGAGCTCTTTAGCAAGTTTAATTCGCTGAGCTTCACCACCTGATAAGGTTACCGCCGACTGGCCCAGCTTAATATAACTTAGCCCAACATCCATAAGGGTTTCAAGTTTACGCTTTACTGCCGGAATGGCGTTGAAAAATTCGAAAGCATCTTCAATGGTCATATCTAATACTTCGTGAATATTCTTACCTTTGTAAAGTACTTCTAAAGTTTCACGGTTATAGCGTTTACTTTTACACACATCACAAGGCACATACACGTCAGGTAAAAAGTGCATTTCTACTTTGATCATGCCATCGCCCTGACAGGCTTCACAACGCCCACCTTTAACGTTAAAGCTAAAGCGACCTGATTTATAACCACGAGAGCGAGACTCCTGAGTCGCGGCAAAAATATCGCGAATAGCCGTAAATATTCCCGTGTAGGTTGCAGGGTTGGAGCGTGGTGTTCTGCCTATTGGACTTTGGTCAATATCAATTACTTTATCGAGCAACTCTAAACCCGTAATCGATTTATACGGTGCTGGCTCTTGTGTGGTGGCACCGTTTAACTCGGTATGAGCAAGTTTATAAAGTGTATCGTTAATTAAGGTTGATTTACCTGAGCCAGAAACGCCGGTGATACAAGTCATTAACCCGTTAGGAATCACTAAATCAACATTTTTTAAATTATTACCGCTGGCGCCTTTTAGTTTGACAACATTTTTTGCATCAAACGGGTGACGTTTATCTGGAATTGCTATTTCTTCAACTCCAGACAAGTACTTTCCGGTAAGTGAGTCTTTACATTTCAATATGTCGTGTACTGTACCTTGGGCAATAATATCGCCGCCATGAACGCCAGCACCAGGGCCAATATCAATAACGAAATCTGCTGCGCGTATCGCATCTTCATCATGTTCAACCACAATGACGGTATTACCTAAATCACGTAAATGAATAAGCGTACTTAGTAAGCGTTCATTATCTCGTTGATGTAAGCCAATAGAAGGTTCATCAAGAACATACATAACACCAACTAAACCCGCACCTATTTGGCTTGCTAAGCGAATACGCTGTGCTTCGCCGCCAGATAAGGTATTAGCACCACGAGATAGATTAAGATAATTCAAGCCCACGTTAACTAAAAAACCTAAGCGTTCATTAATTTCTTTAAGAATTTTTTCAGCAACTTGCGCTTTTTGTCCTGTGAGTTGT
Organism: Colwellia sp. D2M02; assembly: GCF_018860755.1. GTDB lineage: Bacteria > Pseudomonadota > Gammaproteobacteria > Enterobacterales > Alteromonadaceae > Colwellia > Colwellia asteriadis. Next base: position 32,158 of record NZ_JAHKPW010000075.1, read on the forward strand.
AAGCCTTCGAAAAAGGCGAGGGCATCACTAATGGCAAACTCTGCGACTATAGGCAGTGGCGTATCATCAATAAATACATTGCGTGCTTCTAAGCGTAAACGGCTGCCATTACAGTCGGGGCAATGTTGGCTGTTTAAGTATTTAGCGAGTTCTTCACGTACCGCGTTTGACTCCGTTTCTTTATAACGGCGTTGCATATTATTAATAATACCTTCAAACGGATGCTTACGAACCACAACATCGCCACGGTCGTTCATGTACTTAAATTCTATTTCTTGTTTACCACTACCATAAAGCACTACTTTACGCGCTTCTTCAGTAAGTTTATTAAAAGGCTGGTCGACAGAAAATTGATAATGATCGGCAATGGCTTGCAGCATTTGAAAATAGTAAAAGTTACGCTTATCCCAACCGCGTACTGCGCCGCCAGCTAAACTTAATTCTGCGTTAGCAATAACACGCGAGCTATCAAAAAATTGTTCAATACCTAAGCCGTCACAGGTTTGACAGGCGCCTGCGGGGTTATTGAATGAAAATAAACGTGGCTCTAATTCTTGCATGCTGTAACCACAATGTGGACAAGCAAAGTTTGCTGAAAATAATAACTCTTCGCGATCTGGCTCATCCATAAACGCGATTTTAGCGGTGCCCGCCGTTAAACTTAAAGCGGTTTCAAATGACTCGGATAAACGTAATTGAATATCGTCACGTACTTTTAAACGGTCAACCACCACTTCAATGGTATGTTTCTTCTGAAGCTCTAATGTGGGTGGATCTGATAAGTCACAAACTTCCCCGTCAATACGTGCGCGAATAAAGCCTTGTGCCGCTAAGTTTTCAAGTAGCTTTATATGTTCACCTTTACGGTTTTGTAACACTGGTGCGAGTAGCATCACTTTAGTACCTGGCTCTAAAGCCAGGACATTGTCTACCATTTGTGACACTGTTTGTGCCGCAAGAGGTTGCTTATGTACAGGACAGCGAGGCTCGCCAACACGCGCATACAGTAAGCGCAAATAATCATAAATTTCTGTGATGGTGCCAACGGTTGAGCGTGGATTATGCGAGGTTGACTTTTGTTCAATAGAAATTGCCGGTGACAAACCCTCAATGTGATCGACATCAGGTTTTTCCATTAAGGATAAAAATTGACGAGCATAGGCTGATAACGATTCGACATAACGACGTTGACCTTCAGCGTATAAAGTATCGAAAGCTAATGAAGATTTACCTGAGCCAGACAAGCCCGTAATAACAACAAGCTTATCGCGAGGAATTGTTAAATTGATGTTTTTCAGATTGTGGGTACGAGCCCCTCTCACTTCAATATTTTTCATGCGCTGCTTTAACCACTTGACGAAAATAAGAACCGCATATTATGTCACAAAAAATAGCGCATAAAAACTGTACGTGACTAGGGTTTTTAATCTTTCGTGATTAGGTTTTATTCGCGGTGCAGATAATTTATAAAGTTCAACAGACCCTAATAAATCTCTGATTTTGTTGATACGCTTTGCATGTTAAGATAGCGCGTTTTTTATCATCTCTATTTCGTCTTATTGTTAGGTTTTTTGTTATGAGTGTTTCAGGGTTAAACCGTATTGAGAAAAAAGCAGCATTCTCGCTAGCCAGCGTTTTTGGCGTGCGCATGTTGGGCTTATTTATGATTTTGCCTGTATTTGCCATTTACGGTGAGCAGTTAATTGGCTATAGCCCACTATGGATTGGTTTGGCCATTGGCGCTTATGGTCTAACGCAGGCCCTGTTACAAATACCTATGGGGATTTTGTCGGATAAATTTGGCCGTAAACCTATTATTCTAGCTGGCTTGGTAGTGTTTCTATTAGGTAGTGTTATTGCTGCAATGTCGGACACTATTTATGGGGTTGTTGTGGGTCGAGCAATACAAGGTATGGGAGCTATTGCCAGCGCTATTTTAGCCTTGGCTGCTGATTTAAGTCGCGAAGAGCAGCGCCCGAAGGTCATGGCAACTATTGGTATGTTTATCGGTTTATCTTTTACCTTTGCAATGGTGTTAGGGCCCATTGTTGCTGAAGCATTTGGTTTAAGTGGTTTATTTTGGTTTACAGGTGCGCTCACTATTTTAGCCATGTTTTTAATTCAGTTTATGGTGCCCAACTCGGTGAATAAAGCACCACGCGGTGACAGTGTTGCCTTACCGGAACAAATCACCAAACTCATTCGCCACCCACAGTTATCGCGTTTAAACTGGGGGGTGTTTATTCTACATATGGCGTTAACGGCTTGTTTTGTTACCTTGCCAAAACAATTTGTCGCTAGCGGTTTAGCGTTAGAGCATCATTGGCAGTTATATTTACCCACGTTGCTTGGCTCATTTTTCTTAATGGTGCCTTTTATGATTTTTGCCATGAAAAAACAAAAAGAAAAGCCGATGTTTAGCGCCGCTATTGCGTTGTTTACCGGCGCACTCTTTTTATTATGGTTAATGCCTAGTGGTTTTTGGAGTTTAGTGCTTTCAGTGGTGCTATTTTTCACGGCATTTAATTATTTAGAAGCCACTATGCCATCAATTTTATCGCGACTAGCACCAGCTGGCGTGAAAGGTAGCGTGATGGGAATCTACTCTAGTAGCCAGTTTTTAGGGGCATTTGTTGGGGGGATTGCTGGTGGTTTTATCGCGAACGAATATGGTGAGCACAGTATTTTCTTGGTAATGACAGTGATTAGCGCTATTTGGTTACTGCTAAGTTTTGGTATGCAACCACTGAAAAAATCTAAAAGTTATAGCTTCACTACTAATATTACCTGTGAAGCGCAAGCTGAAAATGTTGCAGAACAACTTATTAATATGCCTGGTGTGATTGAGGCAACGTTAGTACACACAGAAGCCACGGCTTATTTGAAAGTTGACGATAAACTCGTTGATTTAGCAGCAATTAAAGCGTTATTAAAAGCAGAGCCATCAGCGTAACTTTGTTATTCGTTATTCGTTATTCGTTATTCGTTATTAGGCTCTGGTGATAATGACTCGACAAAGTTGTTAGTATTTAAATTAAGTGATTGTTAGCATTTAAACTAATGCGATTGTTAGTTTGAATGCTAAAGAACTAAACCTTTGCTAATTGTTAACTGGTCATTAATTTTAGTGCGCAATAAGGCACTAAATTAAACACCAAAATAAATATTTTATACTGCCCCATATAATGAAAATATAGTGGCAGTAGCTTCACTTTTTCAACGCCTGTTAACTGAGAGTGAATTTCACTGATACATGACTTAAATAGAGTCATGGCTAACGTGGTAAATAATAAAATACCGATATTAATTACTGAACACCAACCCAAAAAGGTGGTCAACTCGCTTGATAATTCTATTGCAGGCATAAATTATTCCTCAATTAATTGTTAACATTTAATTATGGTGCTTTTCTAGCTAACGCTAATGAGTAAGCTAGCACACTTGTTTGATGTAATCATTTAATGAGTTGTTGCCAAGTATAATCGCAATATCATCATCTTGATATTTACCTAATAATGCTATGCCCATCGGTGATTTTGCTGTGATCACGGTAATGTTCCTATTAGCAATAGTACAACGAAACCCTCCCGCCGCCGGAGCAATAAAAAACCAACTATTACTTTCACTATCTTGGGCGAGTTGCACTAAAGCTGAGAGTGAAATGGCATCGTCAGCAGAGTACTCTTTACAGCTTAACGCATTTAATTCATCAATTGCGTTACGGTACTCCTGTACTCGACGAGACTGCCCCTCTGCTAAATAACTTGCTTCAATGGCTAGTGTGTCATATTGAGTTTCAGCGATACTCTCATCGTCAACCGCTGCAGCATGGGCTTCATTGGCAGATTGTTGCGCTTGTAATAACTCTTTTTGTAAGTCGGCTATAATAACGGCTATTAATTGCTGTTTATTAAATGACGATGTTTTATGCATAATAATGGCAATGGTTTCAGATGTTGTCGAGAGTATCGCTTTATCATAACTTGTATTTTTATTTAAATCCCAGTAGATTACTAATTATCAACTCACTGGTATGACCAATTGGTGGTTCCCATGAATACAGCTTCACCTTTTCCGCATTTACTAACACCACTAGACTTAGGCTTTACGCAACTAAGCAACCGAGTGTTAATGGGCTCAATGCACACTGGACTTGAAGAAGAGCGCGGTGGCTTTGCTAAGCTGGCGGCTTTTTATCAAGCTCGGGCTAAAGGAGGGGTCGGGCTTATTGTTACTGGTGGCGTTAGCCCAAATATGCGTGGAAGAATTGCTCCATTTGGCAGTGAATTAAGTCACTTTTGGCAAGTTAAAAAGCATCAGCAAGTAACCGCTGCGGTGCATGAGTACCCAACAAAGATCTGTTTACAACTGCTTCATACAGGGCGATATGCTTATCACCCTTTTAGTGTTGCTCCAAGTAAAGTTAAATCCCCCATTACGCCATTTACACCTAAAGCAATGTCGGTAAGACAAATCAACGGCACCATTAAAGATTATGCTTACGCGGCCAAGTTGGCAGCTAAAGCAGGTTATGACGGTGTTGAAATAATGGGCTCTGAAGGGTATTTAATCAATCAATTTGCTTGTACCCGAACGAATAAACGCGAAGACGAGTGGGGCGGCTCTATTGAAAACCGTATGCGCTTGGCCATTGAAACTATTAAAGCGGTACGCAGCAAGGTTGGAGAACAATTTATCATTATTTTCCGACTTTCAATGCTCGATTTAGTTGAAGGTGGCAATAGTTGGGATGAAGTGGTGATGATGGCGAAAGCGGTTGAAAAAGCTGGTGCAACCATTATAAATACTGGTATCGGCTGGCATGAATCTAGGGTGCCAACCATAGTAACCTCTGTGCCTCGTGCAGCTTTTAGCTGGGTTACTGAAAAAATGAAAAAAGAAGTGACAATTCCGCTGATTACGACGAACCGTATTAACACGCCAGAAGTTGCTGAGAAAATATTGTCATCTGGACAAGCTGATATGGTATCGATGGCACGCCCTTTTCTTGCCGATGCTGACTTTGTCAATAAAGCCGCACAAAATAAATCAAACGAGATTAATACCTGTATTGGCTGCAACCAGGCGTGTTTAGATCACGTTTTTCAACAAAAACGCGCTTCTTGTTTAGTGAACCCAATGGCGTGTTATGAAACCGAGCTAGTACTTAATAAAGTTAGTAAAAGTAAAAAGCTGGCAGTTATTGGTGCTGGGCCTGCAGGACTTGCTTTTAGTGTTTACGCAACCCAGCGCGGTCATCAAGTTGAAGTATTCGATAAACTATCCGAAATTGGTGGGCAATTTAATATTGCTAAGCAAATCCCTGGTAAAGAAGAGTTTTATGAAACATTACGTTACTTCAACAAGCAATTTGAATTGCTGGCGATACCATTACACTTAGGTGTTGAACAAAGTGTTGATAACTTAAAGGCCGCTGGTTTTGACGAAGTAATTCTTGCTACAGGTATCAAACCAAGGCAGTTAACCATTGATGGAATTGAAGCAGGATTAGCACGCAAGCAAGTGCTTAGTTATCTCGATGTTATTCGTGATAAAGCCACTGTAGGCAATAAGGTGGCTATTATTGGGGCTGGCGGTATTGGTTTTGATGTGGCGAGTTTCTTAATTGGCGACGATAAAGCTGAGTCTACTACAGAAAATCTTGATAGCTGGCTTAATGAGTGGGGCGTTGATAAAAACTATCATAACGGCGGAGCCTTGTTAGCAAAAACGGTAAGTCATGGTGAGGGTAATAAAGAGATACGTGAGATTACGCTATTACAGCGTAAAACAACAAAAGTTGGTAAAGGCTTAGGTAAAACGTCAGGTTGGGTTCATCGTGCACACTTAACTAAAAATAAAGTGAAAATGCTGGCGGGCGTTAACTATAAAGCCGTTGTTGAAAAAGGTTTGCTAATAGAAGTTGATGGCGTAGAGCAACTGATTGAAGCTGATCAAATCATTATTTGTGCAGGGCAGGAGCCTAACCGCGACTTAGAGCAAGGTTTAGTGGCACATGGTGCCACGGTTCATTTAATTGGTGGTGCTAATGTTGCTGCTGAGTTGGATGCAAAACGAGCAATTCGTCAAGCTGCTGAATTGGCAGTAATCATCTAAGCTCCACCTAAATTGAACATGGAGGGTGAAAGTCACTATAAAAGTCTATATTTTGCCAGTTTATTATTGATATACTGAATATAAATAAGATATTTAGATAGTGTTATAGTGAAAGAAATCGTGGTAAATAGCGGTGATATTGAATTTTTTTCGACACCCAAACAATACAAGCAGCAGTTGTTATCACTGATAGCACAGTCGCGTAAGCGTATTTTCATCACCGCATTATATTTGCAAGATGATGATGCTGGGCGAGAAGTAATGCAGGCCCTATATCAAGCGAAAAATAATTATCCAGAATTGGTGATTAATATTTTTGTCGATTACAACCGCGGACAGCGTGGTTTAATTGGTGAAAAAGCCAGTTTAGGTAATCGCGCCTTATATTTAAAACTTGCTCAGCAATACCCTAAGCAAGTTAATGTTTACGGGGTTGCCGTTAAGCGAAAAGAAGTTTTTGGTGTATTACACTTAAAAGGCATGGTTTTTGACGATCAACTTTTTTATACCGGCGCCAGTATTAACGATGTATACCTGCATCAACATCAGCGATATCGGTTAGATCGTTATTGCCAAGTGAATAGCGCAACTTTAGCTAACAGCTTTTGCCAGTACCTCAGTGAACAATTTATTGATTCGCAATTAGCTCCTTTACTTAATCAGCAAGAACTACCTGACTTAATCGAGCAAAAACACATTATTAACGAGCTTAAAGTTAAGCTGAAAAAATCGACGTATCAGGTAGAAAATTTTGATCATTCTGCGGTTATTAATGATAAGTTAACTATTGAACCTCTTGTAGGTTTTGGTCGCCGTGGTAATAAACTAAATATGGCAACACGCACTATGGTGCAACGAGCACGACGCGAAGTAGTGCTGTTTACGCCGTATTTTAACTTACCTTATTCATTAGCACGTGATGTGATTAAATCATTGAAACGTGGGGTGAAATTAACGGTAGTTGTTGGTGACAAAACCGCGAATGATTTTTTTATCGCTAACGATAATGAATTCAGTACGATTGGCATTATTCCTTACCTTTATGAAATGTTATTAAAGCGTTTTGTTAAGCGTTACCAAAACTTCATTGATAAAGGTTTATTAAATATTCACTTGTGGAAACATGACGATAATAGTTTTCACTTGAAAGGTTTGCGTGTTGATGAGCGCTTTCATTTAATTACCGGTAGTAATTTAAACCCAAGAGCTTGGGGTTTAGATTTAGAAAACGGTTTGTTAATTGATGATAAGCAGCAGTTTCTATTACAAAAAACCAATGATGAACTTGCTGGCATCCTTGTGCATACTCAACGTATTAATTCATTCGAAGAAATAGAGTCTGTTACCGACTACCCTGAAAAACCACAAAAGTTATTGAAAAAAATCCGTCTTACGCAAATAGATCGGATTTTGAAGCGCTTTTTATAAAAAACTATAACCTGAGTTCAGGTTATAAATTAGGAGTACCAATACTGACGTGTTGATACTCCTTAATATTTCATCAAAAAGATTTCTTGGCTTGTACTCTTATTTCAAAGTTATCAATATCCTCGTTATTGCTTTGTGGAAAAGCAAAGTCGATATGAATAACGTTATTACTACCCCCTGAATGTGGTGAATATGCTCGTATACCAACGCCTACAGAGCTTAACCAGCCTTTTTCAGCATTCTCAACTATAGAGTCACCAAACGCTCTACCGCCATCAATAAAAGCTACGCCTGCTATGTCGAATAACTTAAATAAATTTATATTCGGGTAATAACGTATTTCTGAAGTTAAAATTACACTGTTATCGCCATGTTGGTATTGTAGTGGAAAGCCACGTAATCCCGTATTACCACCCATAGTGACAGGGCGATCAAGGTATTGATTAGTACTGAACGTATTTACATTGTTTAAATATAAGCCCCAGCTTTTACTGAACGGATAAAAGTATTCTGCGTTTATTTGCGCGAGTAAGCGATTGTTTTTATCGTCATAAATGTCACCTAGCATTACCAAGTCTAATAACAGTAAGCCATCTTCATGGAGGTTGTAGCCTTTTTTTATGTTCATTCGCCATAATGCCCATGCTGCATTGTCTTGGTTACCATTACCAAGCCCTAAGCTACTCTCAATTTGCCAGCCGTGATTGAAGTCTTCTATTTGCGATATTAAGTGCACATTTGTTAATTCTTTAAAGTCTTTCTCAATATATTCAACCGCAAGCCAAGGGTAAATAAACTCTCTGTCTTTAGGGAGTACTGTAGTTAGTGGTGGAGTATCTAACTTATTAGCATCTTCAGGCGAAAGTGCTGAGAAAATATGTTCATCTTGGGTGACACCAACACTATAGCGAAGGACACTCGCTTTTGAGTTATCAACCAACCAAGCATAACTGGCTTGTTTATATTCTATTTCGTGTGTATAAACACTTTGATCTTTGCTGTTTTGAAAAATGGTATCGTTCCGTTTTTCACTGTCAAAACCAACGATGTAAGCACTCTTTACGTGAAAGCCAGCAAAGTGTTTTTGTAAAAATAATGCCCGCTGGGTACCGTCATCATTATCCGCAAAGCGAAGGCTTACCTCTGTGTTTTGTTTTTGAAATAGCGGAATAGTACTGACTAATTTATAACCTGAACGCTGTGAATTTTGATATGACTCTATTTCGGCATCAATCCCTAAACCGAGAAAATTACGTTCTTTAATACCAAAACTATAGGTGTTTTCACCACCTTTACGACCAAAGCTTAGGGTTGGTAGTAACGACCAATTGTCCCATGTGGTTACAATAACTTTGTCTTGAGCTTCATCATTAACCACCTTTGCCGCACGTAAATACTTTCGACTACGTAAATGACGTTCTAATTCAGCTAAATCAGCGCTAGTTTTATGGCACTTTTCTAAAAAGAATGCGGCTTCATTTTCTAAGGTCATAACTTTGGTATCAATATGAATTGCGTTAGCCCAGCGGTGCAAAAAAATGATGCCATCTTCACTTTCATCAAAAATAGTTTGTGGTTGAAAAACCACTTCAGGTTGCTGTTGATTACACAACGAAGAATTAGCATGTAATGTGGTATTTGTTGGTGAAAGGCTGTCTTCTTTTGTGCTCATAACAGCGCTGCTACTATCATTTACCTCTGTTGGTTCTGGTGAAGCTTGTACTCTTTGAAGGGAAAGTTGAGCGCAAACGATTAAGCTTAAACACAAGGCATATTTTAGGTATTTATAATTGTGTTTAGCTTGAGCAATTTTACTACCCACAAAGAAGTGAAGAAGAAGTCGTTTATTTGATTTTATTTTTAATAACAACAGTATAGCCTTCCTTGTTCTGAAAACAGAACTGTTAATAAATCAGCAATGCAATTTTCATCTTACTTCTTTAACTATAGTGCTAACTAATAAATTTAGTTAATTATTTATTGCGCTATTTTGAGTTTTTCTACTCGTTTTTATTTTTGTTGTGCTGGTTCATTAATTAGTTAATTAACTAATTTTGATAAATAAGAATGGTAATTTCACCGCGTTTCAATGTTTCTGTCGTGGTATTGCGACCACGTGAAATCAGCGTTATAAAGTCGTTATTAAAGGTGAGGGAAGAAAAATTACTTGATATGCTTTGATGATTAACTGACTATGATTGTTGGTTATTATCTGGAGTCTTAATAATGATAGAAGAAAAAATAAAACCGCGATTTTGTGAAACAGATGCATTAGGGCATATTAATAATACGGTCGTTGCGCAATGGTTCGAGGGTGCAAGAGACCCAGTTTTTCAATGGTTTATTCCTGATTTGTCGGTAAAAAAGTGGACTTTGATTTTAGCGCGCACTGTGGTTGATTTTCATGCAGAGCTGCAATATGGGGAAAGTGTTGTTATAAAAACCTATGTAGGTCGAACAGGCAATAGTTCATTCGATATTTACCAAGAAGCTTGGCAGCAGAATAAAAAATGCGCTTCAGGTACGGCCACTATGGTCTACTTTGATTATGAGCAAAAAAAATCTCAAAAAATACCAGATCAAGTGCTGCAAGCAATGGCTAAACATCGCTTTAATGCCGAGCTAACTTAACCTGAGTCAAAGTTGTTTTAAGTGCACTTAACGAGTTACTCAATGTCAAATGAGTAATAAATATCAGTTGAGTGTTCTAACCCACTGACGACCTCTAACCACAGGCGATTAAGTAAATACATTCGCACGGTGAGCTCGTTAATAGGTTTATCAATGCCGCGACCATACTTTAAGTAAATGCGGTTACCAATATAACCGCTAATAGTTGCTTGTGTGGTATCGCCATCACTTTCAGTATCAACAGAAACATCACTAATAAGTGGTATTTCTTCTATTACTTTAAATAAGCTTTCACTGCTACTGACCCCTAAACCAATTAGCATATTAGTGGCTGCTTCACTATTACTGCTATTACCGCCTGAATCTAAACTACGCCCTCGTACCAAGTAAGAGAGCATTTCAGATGTTTGCATGCTTGGTGTTGAAAATAATTGCATTTCTAAAGTGTCAGCTAAGCCAGTTACGGTTATGCCTACTTCAACATCTTCATTTTTAATATAACGACTTGCACGCAGGTTTACGTAAGGATTTTCAACGGGGCCATTAAAGGTTAGCTCGCCTTGGCTAATGGCGAGTCGTTGTCCATAAGCTTGGAAAGTTCCTTGGTCAGAGTGTATTCTGCCAAAAAGCTGTAGAGGGTTTTGCTCTTTTTGGCTAATGTGTAATTGTCCAAATAGCTGACTTTTTAAGCCTTGTCCTGATATTGTAAAAGCTTTGTCAATATTGACTTGAATATCTGTTTGTATATCTAAGCTTGCTGCTTTCTGAGTTAGTTCTTGGCCTTGTTGGTCAACAATAACGACATCATCACTTAACGTGACGCTACCCTCAGGAAGCTTTTCAATATTGTAATTACCTGAGAGTACGTCGAGTTTTCCGCTTACAAGTAGCACTTTATCATGCAAATTAAAGTTAAGAGTTGGCGCGACTTTCATGGTTAGTTGCGGTGGAAAAATTAAGGGAAGTTGCGGAGATTTTAGGTCTAAATCTAAGCTTAAACCTTGTTGCCAGGCGAGTTCACCGTTAATGTCGGCTTTGTTATTGTCAATATCAAAACTGGCGTCTAGTTGCGCAATGTTGTTTTTTATTTGCATTGCAGCGTTGATGTTTTGCAGTTTGTTTGGGTTTTCGCGTAACAGTAAATCACCTTGGTTTAGTTGTAAATTACCGCTAACTAAAGGAGATTGAAGTGAACCATGAATGGCTAACTCTGCAGACAATTCACCTTGTAAGCTAACAATAGCGCCACTGAAAGATTGAAAAGGCTGTAAATTAAAGTTATTTAACGCCATTTTCCCGCTAATAGGGAAGTCATCATTAAACTGCATTTTGGTATTCATATTAAGGAGTGCTAGGGCATTTTTATTGCTTAATACAAACTGGCTATTAAGTTGTTTTTCGTTGATGGTAAATGTTAACTTACCTTGGTGCCATTGGCTTACTTGCTGGTCGGTATATTCATCAATAACTTTAATGTTACCGCGTGATAATTCAAAGTTGCCACTGGCGTTTAAATTTTGAGTTGCAGACCAGGTAGCATTGAGTATGCCGTTTACCGTGCTTTTTAGTTGTACTTCTTTAGGTAAAAATAATTGGTCGATAATGCCTAAATCAATGTCGATGTTTAAGGTAACATCGCCAGTATTACCTAAGGTAGCATTTTGTGGTAAACACAGTTTAAGTCCTTCGCCTAAAATGCAGTGCTTCTCTAGTGAGAATAATTGTTTTTCGACGTCAATATCGAGTGAAAAACTGTGGTTATTTTGCCAAACGAATCCTTGATGACTAAAAGACACTTGCGCTATTTCACTTCGCCATTGCTTTAGGTTTTGCTGCCATTGGCCTTCAAAAGTAATCGCTCCGCCTAAATCACCTTGCCATGAAGTATCAACCTTATGTTGATTAATATCACCAGCTAAGCTGAAGGAAAATTGCTCTAAAGCAAGTGCTGTAGGCTCTGAGTCCTGTTTGTTTTGCTGAAGCGATAGTCTATCGCTACTGATATTTAGCTGTATTTCATGAGAGTTAAGAGGACGGTAGTCACCTTTTATCGTAATTTTATCACTTTGGAGCTGCTTAAAGGTAAAGTGAGCTAGTTCACTGTTAAGGTTAATCGTTGGATTACTCTGCTCACCCTGCACGGTAAATTTCGATTGTAGTGCCCCATGGATTTGATGATGCCATTGGTTTAAATTGTTAATGGTTAATTGACCGATAAGTTGCCAATTATCGCTTTTTTGGGCTTGTAGCGTTAATTCACTGTCATTAAAAAGTAGGTGTAAATGACTACTTTTTAATGCGCCAGAAGATACATGGCCTTCATTATTCAAAGTAATATCACCCTCAATAAGTAGAGGGCTGTTGTTGATGTTACCGGTCAGCTCAGTATTGTTAATTGATACATACCAATGGTTATTATTAATTAAGCCACTGCTATCAATTTGGCCATTTACTCGTCCCGCTAATTGTTGAAATGGCAAGGATGATAATAATTCCGCGGGCGCTAAGGTGGCTAAGTCTAATTCAGGTAGCGTAAAGCCTGTAGAGCTAGCATTGAGTTGCCATTGCACAATATTACTTATGTTAGTACGCGTATCAACACTACCTTGTAGGTTAAGTTGGCTGCTAGATTTTTGGTCATCAAAAGTTAGCTCCTCTATTGTGACTAAGCCTTGTTGATGTTTTGCGGCTATTGCAAAATCAGCATTGTTATAGCCGTAGCTATTAATATTACTATTAAGCGTTAGCGCTTGTTGCTTTATATCTCCTGAGGCTTTAAGCGTTACTATTGACGGTTGTGTCGACTGAGTAATAGATAATGGCAAAGGCAGCTTTTCAGCATTGAGTTGCACGGTAAAAGGCAGCTCTGCTTGTATTAAATTAAGCTGTGCTTGGCTGTTGAGTATTAAACTGCCTTGGCTTTGTAATGTTAATGCTAAATTATCTAAGCTACCTTGTATGTTAAGTGTTTGCGCTGAATTTGCTATTTCGGGCCAAAACTCAAGTTGATGTATTTGTGTAGTTAATTCAGCATTTACTTCATAGGGCATTGTTAAGGTTAATGATGCCGCTGCAGAGTTGATAGCATAATCTTGGGTTGTAAAGCTAAAGGCATCAATAGCTACGTTGTGCTGAGTCCAGCTCGCGCTTAAGGTATGATCATACGAGTGCCACAGTAGCGATTGTTGTGTCTCACTTTTTGTTTTAGTCGCTTTAGCTGTGTTTTTTATTACTTGTAGCTCAACCAGCGCTAATTCTTTTATCGTTAATGCTATGGGTAAATGCACTTCAGGTAAGTCGCTAATACTGCTATGAATAGCTGATAAAGCATCGCCTTTTGTTAGCGAATTAGGAGCCGTATTCATAGTGCTTTTATTCGCTAAACTTATATCGTCTTGCAATAGCGTGACGATAACCTGCTTAGCATTTGGAGTATTTATAGCAAAGTCGCTGTTATTAATCGCTACGCTACTGGTAAATTGTGAGACTGTAATGAGTGTATTGTTCAGTGTTATTTGGCTATTAGCTATAGTTAATTGGGGAGCGTCAATAGCAAACGGCATAGTGATTAATACATTATCGCTAGCGATATTAGTGTCTGTTGTGCTGTCTGACCAATGAGTTAATGTAAAGTCACTAATATTTAGCGAATCTATACAGAGTTTTTTCTGCCAAATACAGGAAAAATCAATAATGGCGACAGCATTTGTTGCTTCAATACTAAGGTTGCTAAAATTAAGGTGTATTGAATTTAACTCAATATCTCTAACGAGTGACCCTGCTTTATAGTCTGCTTCAAAGCCATCAATATTATTTAATAAGCTTAGCGTTAACTGCGTGCCCCACGGTGTAGTAACGAGAATGGTAAACAAGCACAGTAATAAGGTTGCATATTTAGCAATGCTAAAGCTTAGTTGTCTTTTGGTCATAGCTCTGCACCTAAACTAAAATGTAATCGCCAATTTTTATCTTCACCGTCAATGCCGTACGCAACATCAATTTTAATAGGGCCAACAGGCGACATATAGTGTAAACCTGATCCAATAGAGTAAACGGGCTCAAATTCTCCTTTATTATTAGCACTACCACCATCTGAAAACATGGCTACACGCCACTTTTCAGTGAGGTAATATTGATATTCAATACTGGCGACAAATAAACGCGTACTACCAACCACTATTTCTTCATTATCATTAGGGTCAGAAGATGCAGGTATAGTTGAAGCAATTGATTGATAAGCAAAACCACGAATACTTTGATCACCACCAGCATAAAAACGTAATGATGGTGCTAGTTGTGCATCTCGGTCAATAAATACAGCGCCAAGCTCTGCACGAGTAACAAGCCTATGTTTAGGCGCTAAAGTGGTTATGTAATTCCATTTACCATGCACCCGAAAGAAGCTATTGTCTGAGCCTGCATGTAAATGCGCTCCTTCAATATTGTAGGTTTGCCTAAATCCTTCACTTGGATCCAGCGGTGAGCCTGCACGGGTGGTGCTTGACCAAGTAATGCCTGGAATTACATAGCTGACTTTATCGACTTCACTCCAGCGTAAATTAGGTGTGTTTTCATCTAAGTTGTACTGCCATGCTTCTTCATGTAAACGTGTATAAAGCTCACGTTGCCAGTTATTTTTGTTGCTCAGTCGTCCTATTTGAATAGAGTGAAACTTAGTATCTAAATCGGCATATTCATCGTCTTCAACCATTACTTTAAATTGCAATAAATCATTTGTCGGGTGGCTTATAGGAATGCTGTAAATGAATTTACCGGTGGCGTTGACTGACGAGTATTTAAATCGGGTTTCTTGAAAATGGCCATATTTATTAAGTTTAGGGGTGCGCCAACCTGCTGATACTCTAAATAATGTGTCGGTGGCGTACCCTAAACCAAAGTCAAATAGGTGGCTTTTAGCTGGCGTTACAGTCACGTTAATAGGTACCAGAAACTGATGTTTTTCGGGCACTATAATTTTTTCACCTGGCAGCGCCAGAATGTTACCAAAATACTGACTTGCTTGTAATTGCTGTTGTAATTGGTGAAATGCCTTAGCACTGTAATATTGCTCGGGTTTAAATGGCACTAAGCTTTTTAGCAGCGCAGGCTCTAAGTCAAAATCGTTAAAGTTTACATGACCAAACTTATACCTAGGGCCACTTTCATACAGCAAAGTAATATCAGCATATTGATGATCATCTTTAATTGTTATCTTATGTTCAATAAATTTACCGTCGAAATAACCACGACGTAAGGCCAGCGATAATATGTCTGATTTTAGTGTGCTATAAACACTATGATTTAAGGTGTCACCTTGTTTAATCGGCTTTTGAGTGAGCAGTGCTTGAAAAGCTGAGTCGTTAAAGGCTTCGCCATTAATAATAATATGTACTTTATCAACAATTGTTGCTTTGCCGATGTTGATGGTCAGCGTTAACTTTTGCGGCGCAGACTTGTCCTGTTTATTGAGGTAGGTTATTTGGCTGGAAATATCTGCACGATAATAACCTAAAGCGTTTAAAGCATCACGAGTACTATTTTTTGCTGAGTATATAAAAGCAGAGCGCTCTAGATCTGTATTAGGTAATTGGCCTAAATGAGAGTAAATATTTTTACGAACCGCTTTAGGCATTTCACCATTTAGGGTAACGGTAAGGTTATTAGCGTAAACATTGTTAAAAAGTAGTAAACCTAAGAGGCAGGCCAGTATTAATTTACAATATGTCACAATATATTAAACCTGAAACCATGAAGTGTGCTGTTATTGATGTACTTTGTGCTCAAAAAATTATCAATGTACTGTTTAACTATTAATAAGTGAAAGCTTACGCTATAAAAGCACAATAAAGTAGTGATCTTTATGCTAACGCGCTAATAATTTAGTAAATAGATCTTAGGAGCTGTTGATCTTTCACGATTAACTTTTGTTCAAGCTAAAAGGGCTTTAAGCGCGTCGAGTAGTGTGTAACCTAGTCATTCTAAGCAAATACTGCTCAACAAAGCGGAAAACGCTTTTAGCCGACCCCTTCGGGTAGTGTTATCGCCTTTTTAGGTAACGTTACATTACAAAGGCTCTGCCTTGTATAAATGCCTAATAATTCGTTGCAAAAACAATCTCGAAAGATCAACAGCCGCTAATTGATCACTTGTATATCGCTTGTTTTTAAAAGCATAAATGCTATTGACTAAAATAAATGACTTTTTAGCAAAGAAAGCACTCGAATTTGATCCTATCTCACTATAGAATTACCCCCTTAAACTAATTTTGTTAGACAGGTATCTTCAATAGAAGTCGTTAATTATTATTTAACGTAATAGTTGACGAATAGCAGTCAATGTCTCGATAGCGCAATCAATAGGATTTTTCATGGCGGGTGTAAATAAAGTAATTATTGTTGGTAACTTAGGTAAAGATCCTGAGGTACGTTTTATGCCAAATGGCGGTGCGGTAGCGAATATTACCGTGGCTACGTCAGACTCGTGGAAAGATAAACAAACAGGTGAACAAAAAGAAAAAACTGAATGGCACCGTGTGGTAATGTTCGGAAAATTAGCCGAAGTTGCAGGTGAGTACCTTAAAAAAGGCTCAAAAGTTTATCTTGAAGGGCAATTACAAACACGTAAATGGACAAACCAACAAGGCCAAGATCAGTATACAACTGAAATTGTACTGCAAGGCTTTAATGGCGTAATGCAAATGTTAGACGGTCGCGGACAAAGTGGTGGTCAACAAGCTGGCGGTGGTTTCCAGCAACAAGGTGGTGGTTTCCAACAACAGTCTACCCCTCAACAGTCTGGTGGCTTCCAGCAACAGTCTGCGGCTCAACAACAAGGTGGCTTCCAGCAGCAAGCGGCACCACAGCAGCAAGGTGGCTACCAACAGCAATCTGCACCTCAACAACAGCAAGGTGGTTTTCAACAGCAAGCAGCACCACAGCAGCAAGCATATAATAAACCACAACAAGGTGGAGGCTTTGCACCACAGCAGCAAGCACCTAAAGTAAACCCACAAGAGCCATCAATTGATTTTGATGACGATATTCCGTTCTGAAACGTACCCTAGATAAGTTTTGTATGATTTTTCATTTAAAACCTAGGTAAAGCATAAAGTTATAAACTTAAAGCCCATAATATTAGTATAAATTTTGTGGGTTTTTTTATACATAAATATTGGTTATATCGTACCTTGAGTTTTTGTAAACTTTAATAAGTTTTCAAGGTAATTCTAAGTTTCTTATCAAGCAGTAAAACTTAAATATCATTATTTAGATATAAATGGGAATTAACAATTAAGTATAGCTTCTATCGGGGGAACTAACATTACTCATACTTAAGTTCTCCAAAAAGTCCAATCATAAGATCATCTTCTAAAACCTCATATGGAAGGTTTACATATTCTTTAGGGTGTCTTGGCTTTGCTTTCCCATCATGTGGTGCATTTTTAGTGTGACCTTGAACGAACTCACCATTTTCTTTTTCGTAAGGAAGTACAACAATTCGTCCATGGTTTTTAGATAGAATAGTTCCTCTTCTCCAAAGCGTATTTCCAGATTTTTCAGCTTCAGATAATATTCGTTTCATGCTAGCTAATTGAAGTAACTGATTTGCTCTTGGAAGTAATTCTTCTCGAATCTTAGACTTGGTTCTTCCCCAATGATCGGCTCCATTTAATCCGAATGCAGCAGCTATTTTTTCCCTATAAAAGTACTTGGCCGTTTGCTTTGAAGTGGCATAGTTAATTTGGCCACCTAATTAGAGATGTTATCATGCATCTCATAACTACTTAGGTGATACAAATGACAAAGAAGAAACGACCAACTTATAGCGCAGAGTTTAGGCTCGAAACAGCGCAATTGGTTATTGATGAAGGTTATACACAGGCAGACGCTGCACAAGCGATGAATGTAGGGAAATCAACCATCAGTAAGTGGGTAAATCAATTAGAGCAAGAGCGTGCAGGTAAAGCCCCTAAAGCTTCACCGATGACACCTGAGCAAATTGAAATACGAGAATTAAAAAAACGCATAGAA
>NZ_JAHKPW010000021.1 GCF_018860755.1 Colwellia sp. D2M02
ATGTAGCGTTACCTAAAAGGCGATAACGCAGTAAAAATGACCTACAAACGCTGCCCTAAGGATTCCGCTAGATACTATTTGGTTATTATTCCTTGCAATGACAAAGAGACTAATATGAACACCAAGCTCACCGTAATAACACCTGTTCTAAATGGTATTAACACCATTGCTGATTGCATAGCCTCAGTTAAAGCTCAAAATTACAAGTATATAGAACATATTATTATTGATGGAAACTCCACTGATGGCACCGTAGCTTTTGTTTTATCACAAGGGCTTAGATGTGTAAGTGAAAATGACACGGGTGTTTATGACGCTTTTAATAAAGGGATACTCATGGCTGATGGTGATGTTATACATATATTAAATGCCGATGATTGCTATGCACATGAGCAAGTCGTTAGCAATGTTATGGCGACCATAACACAAGAAGAGTCTGACTTATGTCATGGTTACATTCATCAGGTTAACAGCCAAGGGAATGTAGTAAAACGCGTTGGTAAGCAATTAACTAAGAATGAATTATTACAAAAAATGCGAATTGCCCACCCCTCCGTTTTTGTGAGAAAGTCGGTTTATGATAACTACGGTCGCTTTAGCCAAGGCTTTAAAGTAGCTGGCGATCATGAGTTTCTTTTGCGTGTTTGGTCTAAAGTACGTATCAGCTTTATTCCTGAGGTTTTAGTTAACATGCGCTTAGGTGGATTAAGCAACTCGCAAGTAAGTTTAAGTTATCGTGAATCTATGGCTGCTGCGCTAATACACGGTGCAAATCCTTTAAATGCTTTAGCAAGATATTACCTTGAGCTGTTAAAAAATAAGTTACTCAGCTTTCGGTCCATAAAATAATGAGTGAGTATTAAGCGATGACATTACGTCCCGTATTATGGGGGTTTAGAACATTAATAATCCTGTGCTACTTAAAAATATTTCATCAAGCAAAGGGTTGGAAGTACTTTTTTGGCTCCTGGAATAACTTTAGATGCACACAAGGTAAGCTGAAGCTTTCAGGCGGAATATGGATTGAATCACTGGCGTTATGTCATTGCGCTGGCGGCAACATTTCCATAGGGAAACGAACCTTCATTAACCGTTTTGCAAGTATTGTCAGTAGAGGAAATATTATAATTGGCGATGATGTGCTTATTGGCGATCATGTATCTATTTATGATCATGATCACCGTTTGTCTAATTTACCTACCACTTACGGACAGCAAGGTTTTGTTTCAGCTGAAATACATATTGCCAATAATGTATGGATTGGCTGCCACAGTACAATATTAAAAGGGGTAAATATTGGTGAAAACAGCGTTATTGGTGCAAGCTCAGTAGTAACAAAGTCAGTGCCTGAAAACGAGCTTTGGGCTGGTTCGCCAGCCAAGTTTATAAAAAAAATAGCGAACTAACCAAAGCGCTAGTTTTAAAACGAATATTAACCCGAATTTAACAGAAATAAGATTAATAATATGACGCCAGTATTTATATTTTCTACCCCTAGAGCAGGTTCCACTCTGCTACAAAGAATACTTGCTTGTCATGAAAAAATAGCGACTAGCCCTGAACCATGGATTTTACTCCCGTTACTGTCAATGACAAAAAGCAGCTCAGCTTGTCATACTTATACCTCAAGTTACTCCGTTGACACCTGTGCAAAAGCCATTAAAAGCTTCACCAGTAACATCAATCAAGTAGCGGATAAAAATAACTCCGCGCATTACCAAAAGCTACTTGAAAACTTTGTATTATCACTATACCAAGCAGCCTCAGAAAATAATGAATACTTTTTTGTTGATAAAACCCCTCGTTATTACTACATCGTTAATGAAATTATTAAGTTACTTCCCCATGCAAAATTTATTTTTTTATTCAGAAACCCACTGCAAACATACGCCTCAGTACTAACAACATGGAATAATAATAATTTCTTCAAGTTGTATAGAAATAAAGATGATTTATACCTCGCCCCCAAGTTATTATCGAGTGCTTATAAAAAGCATCAAAACCAGTCTATTGCTATCAATTACGATGATTTAGTCACTAATACTTCCGTAACTCTCAAGCAAGTTTTTGAATACCTTAACATTGCAGAATTAGCTCCCGAGAAACTCTGTTTAACAGAACAAAGATTTGCTCCTAATGAGATGGGTGACCCCACAGGACAATACAAATATAAAGAAGTAAGCGCTAACTCCATTAATAATTGGCAAGAAATAATAAATAACCCTGTACGAAAATGGTATATGAAGCGCTACCTAACTCACTTAGGTGAAAACGTTGCACAACACTACGGTTATTCAACGCAAGCATTACAACAGCAAGTAGACTCTCTCCCCACTCAAAACAATGCCGGATTACTTTCTGATCTACTTGGTATTATTTATCATAACTTAGTTTGCAAGTTGAAATTAAACTTAATATTTTCAAAAAAGCACAACCAACGTAATAGCGGCTTTTATGACTAAGAGCACTCCTCAGGTAGAAACACCTATAGTTACTAAACCAAGTAAAGTGATGAGAATACTATTTTGTCATAATTATTACCAACAAGGTGGCGGAGAAGATGTCGCTTTAGAAAATGAAATGGCCTTACTTAAAAAGCAGGGTCACGATGTGCAACTTTATAGCGTGTCGAACCGTCAAATAGTGAGTTTTTGGCAAAAGTTACACGTCAGTTTTCACCTTACTTACTCAAGGTACTACAAGACAGAGTTTACAAAGTTTATTCAAGACTTTAAGCCTGATGTGATTCATGTACATAATTTTTTTCCACTACTCACGCCTGCAATATTTGATGCTTGTTATGAACAGAACATCCCTGTTGTACATACCTTGCATAACTATCGACTATTATGTCCTAGCGCTACGCTGTTTATTCAAGGTACAAACAACCAAGAAAGCATTACCAAAAGCGCCTATGCCGTAGTAAAGCATAGGCCTTATAAAAACTCCTTCTTGGGTACTTTCATCCTTGCTAGAGCCATTGAAAAGTATAAAAAATCACGCATCTGGTTTACAAAAGTAAATCATTTTATCGCCCCTTCTTCTTGCTTAAAAAACATTTACGTTAATGCTGGTTTCTCCGCAGAAAGCATAACCGTAAAACCTCATTTTATAGACCCTATTGAAACACCTATAACATCATCGACACGTACTGATAAATATGCCGTATTTATTGGCAGGCTTACACGCGAAAAAGGTATAGAGCTACTATTAGAGAGTTGGCGTGAAAATGACATTGAGCTACGTGTTTATGGTGCTGGCCCACTCACTTATAAAGTAGGCGCTAAAAAACAAAAAAACATTCGCTATATGGGTGAGGTCAGTAAAGAGCAAGTATTACAAGCGCTGGCCACTAGCCAATATTTAATCATGCCAACATTATGGCAAGAGCCCTTTGGTTTTGTGGTTATTGAGGCATTCTCACAAGGTATTCCTGTGATTGCCAGCAACATTGGGGCTATGCCTGAGCTAATTAAACACCATAAAAACGGTTTATTGTTCAAAGCAAATAACCGTAATGAATTGCAAAATCAAATAGATGTAATGAAAAATATTGAAAAACGCGATAATATGGCACAACAAGCGCAACTCGACTTTAACCAAAAATATAGCGCGCAAGTAAATTACCCACAACTGCTTTCTATATATCAAAGTGTGATTGCTAGGAAACCACAACGTGCTAACTAAAAGTAACATTTTATCGCTCAGCGTAAATGTCATAAATATTTCCCAAGCGGTTGAGCATATTATAACGCTCGCCGTTAAAAAGTCAGCCGCTTACGTTTGTGTCTCGAATGTGCATATGTGCATGGAAGCCTTTGACGATATAAGCTTTCAACATATCATTAACAATGCTGACTTAATTGTTGCTGATGGTAGGCCTATTTATTGGGCACAAAAAATATTAGGCCACAAGCAAGCACAACAAGTACGAGGCCAAGACTTAATGACTGAACTTTGTGCATACAGCGCTGATAAAAAATTAAATATAGGTCTTTATGGCGGGAGTTGCGATAAGGTATTAACTAAGGTTATTCACGAGCTAAAACAACAGTTTCCTAATATCCGCATTACTTATTATTTCTCGCCGCCATTTCCTGAGCTTGCTGAGTCTAATGCGGCAAAAAAATCAGGTATTAATGCCGAGTTAAGTCGTGATACAGACCAGCAATTAAATGCCACTGTAATCGACAATATCAATAACGCAAACGTCGACATATTATTTGTAGGTATTGGTTGCCCAAAACAAGAACGTTGGATGGCTGAAAACTCCGTAAAAACATCCTGTGTTATGCTAGGTGTTGGCGCTGCTTTTGACTTTATTGCAAGAGAGAAAAAACACGCGCCTAAGTGGATGCAACAGTCGGGGCTGGAATGGTTCTATCGTTTACTAGCAGAGCCTAAGCGTTTAGCGGGTAGATACCTAAAGCAAAACCCCAGATTTGTTTACCATTTTTTAAAGCAATTATTGAATAAAAGCATACAATAACACTCTTTTTGGATGATGAACCTTGAAAATTAAAGTAACTCCAACGCCACTAAAAGCAATAATTGCCTTGTTGATATTGGTTGCTCAGTCTTTTATTCAAAAGTTAGCAATATCAGAAAGCATCTCATTTTTAAAAATTATTGATGAGCTAGTGGTGCTCTACTGTATTCCTTTTGCAATAAGAGTAGGCTTTCGTTTATTCCATCAAAGTAAAGTATTTAAAGGTTTCTTCTTTCTAATAAGTATCTATTGGTTATTTGCCATAACTTCATCATTATTCGGTATAGGTAGTATTGCTCAAGCACTTTATCAGTTTGTACTCGACTCAAAATACATTATTGTTTTTCTTTATTGCTATGGTGCATATCGCGAAGGCATTAGTGAACTTTACTTAAGTCGATTTTTCAAAATAATGGTGCTTGTTAACGTTCCTTTTGTATTGCTACAGTTATTAGCTCCTTCCGCTTACGATGCTATATTTCCAACTGGCGCGCATCACGGATCATTTTTTACCACTAGCGGCGATGCATTAACAAGAACAGCAGGAATATTTTGGTTTACGGGAACACTAGCTTTCTTTTCGTCATTAGCCTCTGGTTTTTTCTTAATAAATATATGGAAGGGAAATGCAAAAAAATCTAATTACCTTTATTTAGCATTGTCATTACTACTTTTAATATCAACCTTATCACGCGGTGAAATAGGTGCGTTTATCTTAGCCATTGCTGCAACCTACATATTCTTTATTTCGAGTCAGAAAATCAGGCATATCAATTTAATATTCATTATTGCTATTTTAACCTCTCTAATCTTAAACAATATGGATATGATTAGGATATCACTAGAGGAAATAGGCTTTTCGCAAACAGGTGCAGGATTAACCCCTTCTCCCAGAGCTCAAATGATGTCATCAGCAATCAGCGAGGCCAATGAAAATTTCCCTTTAGGCGCAGGACTGGGAACTTTAGGCGGACAAGCGGCGGTTGTATACGATAGCGATCTTTTTTATAAACATGGTTTTCAGTACCTATGGTATTTTCATCAAGGATTATTTCTAACGGACACTTATTGGCCTAAAGTTTTTGCAGAGTCGGGTTGGTTAGGGATGCTATTTTTATTGTTAAGTTATTTGTATTATCCTTTAAAGTGTTTACGTTCTTCAATACACCTTAATTTTGCAGGCATTTTTAGTTTCTTTACTATGACGGTAATGTTAATTAATAGCTTCTCGGCTCCGGTTTATAACTCACCTCTTCTTATTTTTATGGTGATTTTCATAGTAAGATTTGAGAGTAAAAGTAAAAAGCAAAATAAACTATTATGACAAATAAATTAACACAACTAATTCACAACGAAAAATTAGTCCGTATAAGCAATAAGTTCTTCGCGTTAGTTTCAGTAGGGTTTCCTGGAGGATATAAGTTTTTTGTCATCCTCCTTATAACCACTTTTGCTAGCTCCTCTGTTGCTAATGATTTCTCTAAACTCTTTTTTTGGGTAGCATTACTATATACTTTTTCCGGCTTACCAATAGTAACTCTTCTTGTGTCCTCTCAATATGTCATAACGGTTAGAGATCAGCTTTTATTAGTTTCAACATCCAGTTTAATTGGTTATTTTATCGCTTATTACATAGCTTTAAATCAATATAATGCTAGTGTAAATATTTGTATATTTATCTCAGTGTTATGCCTATCGGCTTATGAAGTAATTAAGCGTCATTTCTTAAATGTAGGAAATTTTAAACCTGTATTTATTGCATCCTGCTTCACTATGATTATCACTCTAATATTAGGGGTTATTTTATTTAAATTTAACAACTCTGGTTTATTGTTATTTAGCTGTTTTTTATCGTTGCTACTGCCGATGTTATTCTTTCACAGAGCTGAAAGCACTAAACTAACACCATCAACTATCTCAAATATAACGATTAATTTTATAAAATACGCTTTATCAAATGCTACGTCTACTTCACTAATGTATGCGGTACCAATTGTGATTGTGGCAGAGGTAGGTGACTATATTGCAGCAGAATTAGCAATGGTATTCTACTTTTCCACATTGACTTACTTAATCCCACACGTATTATCAGCAAAACATATACCAAATATGCGTAAAAATGGCGTTAGCTCAGCTGACGTTAGTGATTTTTTTATCAGTATTTTGAAGTTTATCGTTATAACAATATTAATTGCTCTACCTACATTATATTATTTTTATGACCAATGGCTAATTTTCTTCATCCTTTTTAGCGCAATGCAAGTTTCACAGTTAAGCCTCCCTTTCTCCAATATTTTAATGGTAAAAGGGCTGGCAGGAACACTACTGAAAATCAATATTATATCAACATCTACACTACTGGTTTTTATTGCTATTATTTTTTATGAAACGCCACCTAGCCCATATAGAATAGAGCTTTTATTATTAACATTTCTAGGCCTTCAATTTATAAAACTATATTTAGGTTATCTTTTTTCAAAAAACATTATCGGGAGATCTCAAGTCTCGATATGAATTTTATCATTAGAGCATAGCTGTCATAATAACTATGCTTGGGTAGGCATTATCGCTCTTGAAGAATTACGTTTACAACGCCTCGTGAGCGTTGGTAACCTTCATAATAATTAACTCTATTTCATGGATTGCTGAATAAAAAAGCATGCTAAAGGTTTGTATTTATTTATGTTTATAGTTAAAAAGTTTACGCTTTTATTCCGTTTTCTCTTACTCGATGTTTTTTTCATTAAAAGGCGGATTAACACTCTTGAATTAAGATCTAAATTAGATATAGACGAAATGAATGATTTACAAAATAGCTTTTTATTAAAATCATTGCATATAGCAAAAAAAAAGTTGGCTGCTTACCATGATTTAAAAGTGCCTACTGAAAGTAGTGAAATAAAAAAATTCATTAGTAGTCATTGTCCCGTAATAACTAAAGAGGATTTATTAACTAAACGAAGTCAATATTATCCAAATAAAGGGAAGGCTCACTTTTTACAAATAGTGGGGAAGTCAAGTGGTACAACAGGTACACCGTTAGAAGTATTTAGATCTTTTGATTCCATACTATGGGAAAACGCTTTCGTTAAAAGGCACTGGCAAAGCCTCTGTAATGTAAAGACAATCAGAAGAGCAACATTAAGAGGTGATAAAATCGTTGATTCTTCTCAAAACAAAAAACCATATTGGATATACAATAAAATAGAGAATCAACTTATATTATCTTCTAGGCACCTTACTAAGGAAACATCTAAAGATTTTATTTCAGTGATCAAGCAATTTAGCCCTGATATTTTACAAGCTTACCCATCTACAGCTTTTCAACTTGCTCAATACGTAATTGATAACCAGTTAGTGATTAAAATACCTTACATATTTACAGCCTCTGAAATGCTCTATCCATACCAAAGAGAAGTAATCGAAAATACAATAGGTCAAGTTTTTGACTTTTATGGCATGGCTGAAAGAGTAGCAATGGCAACAGAGTGTCGTTTCAAAAATTTACACATTAACAGTGACTACTCTTATGTCGAAATATTAGATGAGAATAATAACCCAACTGATGAGGAGGGCTTTATTGTAGGAACAACATTGCACAACAGTATAATGCCTCTAATACGCTATAAACTGTCTGATCGTACCAAGTGGAAAAAAGGCCTTTGCCAATGTGGCTCCAACTATCCAATGATAGAGCCAATATCAGGAAAATTTGAAGATATTATTTATGACACAGAACAACAAGCAATAAGTCCATCATTAATTACCTTTGCTTTTAAGGGAGTTAACAACATAGAGAGATCGCAAGTTGCACAAATATCTTCTCAAAAATGGGTGATACGGCTTGTCCCAACAAAAAACTATAGGTCGAGTGATGGTTCACAAATACTCAAAAACCTAAAAATGTTTGTCAGTCATAACATAAATGCAGAAATACAACTTGTAAATGAGATACCCAGAACCGTAGCAGGTAAATATCGCTGGGTTATAAATGAAACAACAACTAAAATCGAAAGTGAATATAATGTGTAGAGTTAATTTAATGATAAGCACCGACCCAAAAGGGCAAGGTGGTATAGCAACGGTTGTTTCAGGGTACTATGCGGAAGGTTTAATGACAGATTTATCTTTCATTAAAATTAATACTCACTCTTCGAGTAATAAAACGAAAATATCCGCATTTATTTGGTTTCTGTTTAGTTTAATCAAGCTAACTTACTATGGAGTGTTTTATAAATTAGGTGTAGCTCATATTCACATGGCATCAAGAGGTAGTTATACACGTAAGTCGATAATTTTACGCATCTGTAAATTCTTAGGCGCAAAAACTATCATTCATTTACATGGTGCTGAGTTTGAAGACTTTTATAGCAAGGAATCTTCAGAAAAAAAGCAAATTAAAATACGAGAGACTTTTAATTTAGCTGATAAAGTTGTTGTTTTATCAAGCCAATGGCTAAGCTGGATTAACACTATTATTCAGAATAGAAGTAAAGCTTGTATTGTTTACAATGCAGTGCCTAAAGTTAAGCTTCCAAAAAGAACAATAAATAACAAAAATATATTATTTTTAGGTCGCTTAGGAAACCGCAAAGGTACTGAAGATTTAATTGTTGCCTTCTCAAAAATCTCAATTGAGTTCCCAACTATTGAATTACATCTAGGAGGCGATGGTGATATTCGTTACTACCAAGAAGTATCAAAAAAGTTAGGTGTTGTTGACCAAGTTAAATTTCTGGGTTGGGTAGCTGGTGATAGTAAGGATGAATGTCTTGCTAATGCAACTATATATTGCTTACCTAGCTACAATGAAGGTTTTCCCATGGGAGTTTTAGAGGCAATGTCCGCGGGTATTCCAGTAGTTGCTTCCACTGCAGGCGGAATTCCCGATGCTATTACCAATAAAAAAGAAGGTTTGTTAGTGAAAGCTGGCGATGTTGACGCTCTTACAGAAGCTTTACGCTCTTTGCTCAGTGATGAGAAGTTAAGAGCCCAATATAGTGATGCTGCGAAAATAAAGTATCAAGAAAATTTCAGCCCTGATGTGATAATTCCGCAATTAAAAAATATTTACAAAGAGCTCTTGGACAAGTAACCATGCAACAACCTATGGCATTAATTACCCATAACAT
Organism: Colwellia sp. D2M02; assembly: GCF_018860755.1. Classification (GTDB taxonomy): domain Bacteria; phylum Pseudomonadota; class Gammaproteobacteria; order Enterobacterales; family Alteromonadaceae; genus Colwellia; species Colwellia asteriadis. Next base: position 9,622 of record NZ_JAHKPW010000021.1, read on the forward strand.
CCTGATGGACGCACAACACTATAATTACGCTGGCCAAGATCCCTTTGACGGTTTAAACAGTAAATTTTTCACTGTTTTCCCTAAACTAAAAAAAGGCTTATTTGGCTTAGCGTGGATACAAGTAAATAAACGTTCCGTTGTAAATTTACGCCCACTATTAGCAGTACCTAAAAAACGTAACCCTAAGGGTATTGGCTTATTTATTTTAGGATTACTTGAAGATTATCAACGTACGCAAGAGCCACATTATTTAAATGAAGCTGTTAAACTTGGTGATTGGTTGTTAACTCAACAAAGTGATATATCACTTTGGCAGCATGCTTGCTGGGGGTATCACTTTGACTGGAACGCACGCGCCTTTTTTGTCCCCAAAGGTAAGCCTAATATTATTACCACCATTTATGTTGCGCAAGCGTTGTACGCGTTAAGTGAAGTAACCAATGAAAATAAATATAAAGAGCCTGCATTAGATGCTGCTCATTTCATTGTAAAAACCTTATATTGCGAACATGAAAATAGAACGTTTTTTGCCTATATTCCTGGTGAAACTGCTTTTGTGCATAATGCCAGTTTATGGGGCGCGGCATGGGTTGGTTTTGTTGGCTCTTTAACGGGTAATACTGAATATAAAAACTTAGCGCTGCGTGTTGCCCACCAATCAGTTAAAGAACAAGCAACTGATGGCTCTTGGGTGTACGGTGCTAGGCATCATCATCAATTTATTGATGGTTTTCATACTGGCTATAACTTAGAGGCGCTACATATATTAGCTACTGCATTACAAACTTCAGCGTTTGATAATGCTATACGACAAGGGTTAGCTTATTATAAAGCGTATTTATTTGAACAAGATGGTACGGCAAAATACTATCATAACAATCGCTATCCACTTGATATGCACTGTGTTTCTCAGGCGATATTTACCTTATTAAAGGTAGGGGGTACTCCTGAGGATTTATTATTTACTGAAAAAGTAATTAATAAAGCAATTAGCACCTTGTTTATGCCTGATAAACAACGCTTTGTTTATCAAAAGCACAAAGGGTTCACCAATAAAATAAACTATATTCGCTGGACACAAGCATGGGTGTATTACTCATTCGCTTATTTTAATCGTGTCAGCAAACAGTAAAGCGCAACTAAATGCAGCTCAACTATGTATAGTTCAACTAAGTATAGTTCAACTAAGTACAGTTCAACACAGCTAACACCGCAAAGAAAAAACAAGGAATATAATGGCTAGAATCACCTTCTTAGGCATACCAATGGACAGCTTAACCATGGCAGAGTCTGTGGCTTATATTGAACATAAAGTTCAAAGTAATGCGTTTTTACAGCATGTGGTGGTTAATGTTGCCAAGTTAGTGCATATGCAAAAAGACCCTAAGCTGACGGAGTCGGTGACAGCCTGTGAAATGATTAATATTGATGGCATGGGCGTAGTGCTAGGCGCTCGTTTTTGTGGTCATCAAGTACCTGAGCGCGTTGCTGGTGTTGATTTGTTTCATGAGTTACTCATAATGAGCGCCAAACAAGAGTTTCCTGTATTTTTACTCGGCGCTAAAGCTGACGTGGTAGAGAAAACCGCATCAACAGTAAAGTCCCTCTACCCTAAACTAACAATTGCTGGTTTTCATCATGGTTACTTTTGGGATAACGACGGCGCTGATGAACAGGCTGTTGTTGAACAAATTAAAGCTTCTGGTGCCAAGTTATTATTTGTTGCTATTACCTCTCCTAAGAAAGAAAACTTCATTAACAAATGGCAAAATCAACTGGGTGTTAACTTCGTTATGGGCGTAGGCGGTACTTTTGATGTGGTGTCAGGTACAGTAAAGCGCGCACCTAAATGGATGCAAAACTATGGTTTAGAATGGTTTTATCGTATTATTCAGGAGCCTAGAAGAATGTGGAAGCGCTACTTAGTTACCAATACACAATTCTTATGGTTATTAATCAAAGAAAAGTTTTCGCCTAAAAAGCACCAATAATAAAATCGCTAAAGCAAGGTAAATACCCGATGAAAAAAGCACTTATCACAGGCGTAACTGGTCAAGACGGCTCATACCTTGCTGAGTTATTATTAGAAAAAGGTTATGAAGTACATGGTATTAAACGTCGTTCATCATCATTAAATACCGAACGCATAGATCATATTTATCAAGACATTCATAGCAGTAACCCTAATTTCTTTCTTCATTATGGTGACTTAACAGACACTTCAAATTTAACACAAATTCTGGCTAAAGTAGCGCCCGATGAAGTTTATAACCTTGCAGCACAAAGCCATGTAGCGGTCTCATTTGAGTGCCCAGAATATACCTCAGAAGTTGATGGCTTAGGTACATTACGATTGCTAGAAGCGATACGATTTTTAGGTATGGAAAAAAAGGTACGCTTTTTTCAAGCTTCAACATCGGAGCTTTACGGTAAAGTTACGCAAAGCCCACAAACTGAAACCACCCCTTTTCACCCTCGCTCACCATATGGTGTTGCTAAAATGTACGCTTATTGGATTGTGGTTAACTATCGTGAAGCTTATGGGTTACATGCAAGCAATGGTATTTTGTTTAACCATGAATCTCCACGTCGTGGTGAAACCTTTGTTACCCGTAAAATAACTCGCGCCCTTGCTAACATCGCCCAAGGTTTAGATAAGTGTTTATATTTAGGTAATTTAGATGCGTTACGAGATTGGGGACATGCCCAAGATTACGTAAAAGCACAATGGTTAATGTTACAACAAGAGCAAGCAGATGATTATGTTATTGCCACAGGTAAACAACACTCTGTCCGTCAGTTTGTAGAGCTTGCTGCTCAAAAACTTGGGGTAACTATAACTTGGCAAGGTCAAGGTATTAATGAGCAAGGCATTGTTAGCGCAATTTCTGGCGATGAATGTCCTCATATAAAATGCGGTGACGTTATCGTTAAAATTGATGAGAAATATTTCAGACCCGCCGAGGTCGACAGTTTATTAGGCGATGCCAGTAAGGCCCAGAAAAGCCTCGGTTGGCGAGCCGAAAAAGACTTTACCACTTTAGTTAATGACATGTTGCAACACGATTTGCGTATAGCCAAAAAGAATGCATTATTAAAGTCTCATGGTTATGATGTTAACTAATCAGTTTCAGCAAGCTCATAATAGCGCGGTAATAAGTAAATGAAGAAAACACGTGTATTTGTTGCTGGTCATCAAGGTATGGTTGGCTCCGCATTAGTTAAGTTGCTAGCTTCTCGCTCTGATTTAGAGTTAGTTGTACGATCGCGTGCCGAGCTTGATTTATCAAACCAACAACTGGTCAGTGAGTTTTTTCAAGAGAACGCAATAGCACAAGTATACTTGGCTGCAGCTAAGGTCGGAGGAATACAGGCAAATAGCAGCTACCCTGCTGATTTTATTTATGAAAATTTAATGATTCAGTGTAATGTTATCCACGCTGCTCACGTAGCAAATATCAATCAATTATTATTTTTGGGATCATCGTGCATCTACCCGAAAATCACTGAACAACCTATTAGTGAGTCGGCATTATTAACCGGGGAGCTAGAGCCAACTAATGAGCCTTACGCTATTGCAAAAATTGCCGGTATTAAAGTGTGTGAAGCATACAACCGTCAATATGCCCGACAATATCGCTCAATTATGCCAACAAACCTTTATGGTGAAAATGATAACTTCCACCCAACTAACAGCCATGTTATTCCAGCATTGATCGCACGTTTTCATCAGGCTAAAGTGAGTAACGCTTCAACAATCAGTATTTGGGGCAGTGGCAATGCACAGCGAGAGTTTTTACACGTTAATGATTTAGCCGCTGCTGCTATTCATATGATGGAATTACCAGAGCAAACCTATAAAGCACACACTCAACCCACCGTAAGTCACCTTAATATTGGCACAGGAAAAGATTGCACTATAAAAGAGTTAGCGCAAACACTTGCGAGTATTATTGGTTATCAAGGTGAGATAGTTTTTGATCAGTCTAAACCTGATGGCACACCAAAAAAGTGCTTAAATGTATCGCGTATCCATGCATTGGGTTGGCAGCATAAAATTTCTCTTGAACAGGGTTTAGCAGATACTTATCAATGGTATTTGAATCAAGAGACCTTACGTCACAGCTAATCGTTTGAACGGGTTCATTTGGGTGTAACTATTTAACTCACTTAAGGACAACAACCTAGACCAAAACTAAGGTTTTTCATGTGAACTTATTACCAACAGCACTAAAACATAAGTTGTTTTCATGGGTTGCTAGCAGCCCTACTTTACTTAATATTTATTACGGGCAACGCCAGAAGTTTAAAGGGCTATTAGTAAATTCATCAACAGATATTGTTATTGAGGGATTTCCGCGTAGCGCCAATACTTTTGCGGTCATTGCTTTTAAACAAGCGCAAGTAAAAGAATACCAAGTAGCGCATCACTTACATGCTGAAGCACAGCTTAAGCTGGCCGTAAAATACAACACCCCCGCTATTGTTGTACTGCGTGAGCCAATATCGGCAATCAGCTCGTTACTAGTGCGTGATTCAAACTATAACGCTACTCAGGCTTTACAACGCTACATTGATTTTTATACCGTGGTTAAAGCGCTGAAAGCTCAGCTCGTTATTGCTGAGTTTAATGAAGTTACTCAAAATATGGGTGCTATTATTAAGCGCTGCAATACTCAGTTTTCTCGAAATTTTTTAAGCTTTGATCATACCAGTGCCAATACTCAAAATGTATTTGACGAAATAAAAGCAATTAATCAAAGAAAAGAACAAGGTAAACCATCAATGATAGCGATGCCAAACAAGGAAAAAGAACATCGCCAAATAGAATATTTATCTGAAATAAACAATCATCCACTATTCACAACAGCCAATAATTTATATATTTCATTGAAAATCACTCCATAGCGACACAGCTAAAGCTATTGAGGTTATGCAGAAAATAGTTAAACGCTATTAACTATTAATATGCAGTTCTATTAATATGCATTTTTATTAATAAACCCTTTGAATATTGTTAGCAATATAATTTTCAAATCAAATAATAATGACCAGCGATGAATATATTTTAAATCAAACTCAATACGCCTTTCCATTTTATCTAAGGTATCTGTTTCACCGCGCCAGCCATTAATTTGTGCCCAACCAGTAATACCTGGTTTTGCTTTATGACGCAGCATGTAGCCGTCAATGAGCTTACGATACTCTTCATTATGCTGTACTGCGTGCGGCCTTGGGCCAACAATAGACATATTACCTTGTAATACGTTAATAAATTGCGGTAATTCATCAAGTGAAGTCCTTCGCAAGAAAGAACCAAGTGGCGTTATTCTGGCGTCAAAACGAGTGGCTTGAACCACATCATCAACCTTTTTATTAACTAAAGTCATCGAGCGGAATTTATAAATACAAATCTCTTTACCATCGAGGCCATAACGCTTTTGTTTAAAAATAATAGGACCTTTAGAGGTAAGTTTTACGGCCAGTCCAATAAATAACATAGGCACAGAAATAATAGCGAGAATAATAGAAGCTAATACCAAGTCTTCAATACGTTTTACAGCTCTATTAAAGCCATTGAAAGGCGAATCAAAAATACTTAATGTTTGCATGTTACCTACATTTTGCCAGCGCGCATGCAATAAATTAAAAATGAAGAAGTCAGGAATAATATGAACTGTCGCGGTGGTGTCACTACATTGATTTAATATATCAGTAATACGCGCCTCTGCTTTCATTGGCATAGCAATGTAAACATGGCTAATTTCAGGGTTAGCTTTTACCAATGCAACCCCTTCAGCAACAGTGCCTTTAACCTCGTAACCTTCCATATCAGGTAAGCGTTCTGCCGGCCTATCCTCATAAAAACCATATAGTTTTAAGCCATGTTGTGGGTTTTGGTTAATTTGAGCCGCAAGGTTTAAGCCTGTTGGGGTCGCACCAATAATAATGACTGATTTAGCATTTAGACCTGACTTACGAAAATGAACGAGTAATGCTCTAAATAGAACACGCCATGCACAAAGTCCGAATAAAGTTGCAACTAACCAAATCCCCATAGCGACACGAGAATAGTTAGCGCCTGTTTTAGTAAAGTAAGCCAGTATCATTAAAACAAGGCAACAACTAACCCATACTAAAGAGGTATAACTCAATAAAGCAAAAGTGGTTGATGTACGCCAAGAACGGTACAGTTCAAACGTCTGAGATAAAAATAAAAAGCAGCTTAAGCTAATTAATAACACCAAGTAATAATGGGTGTCTAATTCAACACCATAACTATAAGTGGCAATAAAAAACACCATACTAATGAGTAATAAATCAACAATACGATAGAACGTTGAAAAACTACTTTGAATACTACTTATTAGACCACTAGACATTTGAAATACTTATTCCTTAACATTACTAACCGCAGTTTAACGCCTAACAACAATTACACAACGAAAATGCTTGAATTAATAAAGATAAACTAACAATAAATATCATATGCAACTATACCTATAGCTGTATATGTTATTTATTGTTATTATTGAGTTAACATAAAAATAATAATTAGAGTTTTCAAGGTATATTTCATGAATATTGCTAAAATCATTTTACTTTTAGGGGTTGCTTTTCCTCTATCATCTTACGGTTCCTCTTATAACATAGACAGTGAACGTAATGATCAAGCAATTCCTGTTGGTGGCTTTTTATTAACCCCCCTAGTGAAATTTAAACAAGGTTACGATGATAACGTTACCAGTGCTAAAGTAGACCCTATTAGCTCATGGATCACTATTTTTCAGCCAAGCTTAAAGGCAACCACTGAATTTGGTGAGTTTGGTAAGCACAATTTTGAAATGGACTGGGTATTTACCCACGGTGCTTATCATGCCAGTCGTGAAGATAGCTATAACGACCATGATGTTTCTGGCAAGCTCAATTATGAATTGGCTGAAAAACACCGTTTAATGGCTCAGGGTGGTTATATTCAAGCCCATGAAGAGCGTGGTAGTCGCTTCTCACTTGGTGCTGGAACACAATTAGCTGAGCCTGATACTTATGAACAACTGTACGGCGGTGTTCAATACACTTATGGCGCGCCAACCGCTGATGCAAGAGTAGAGTTAGAGCTTGGTTATTTAGGTAATGACTATGACAGTCGCTTTATTGATATCCCAAACAGCACTCCTTTTGATACTACCGCAGCCCGTGATCGTAATACCATAAAATACGGTGGTACCGCTTATTATAAAATTGGCGCAGCAACAGACCTTACCTTTGAATTATGGAATAGTGATATTTCTTATGACTACACTCCTCGACCAGAAGACTTATTAGATAGTACTGAAAATCGCATTATGGTTGGTGCTAAATGGGAAGCGACAGCATTAACAACAGGCTTTGCTAAAATAGGTTACATTAAAAAAGACTTTGATCTTGAAACACGTAATACCTTCGACACCCCTGTATGGGAAGTTGAAGTATTATGGGAGCCTAAAACCTATTCAAAAGTAAAATTTACTACCGGACAAACGGCTGATGAAACCAATGGCGAAGGCTTTTTCTTTAGCGATACCATAAGCCCAGTAAAAGCAAATGTTGTAGAGAACACCCAATACGCTGTGGAGTGGACTCATCAATGGCTTGAACGTTTAACAAGTAAGTTAGGTTACGCAATTAGCCAAGATGAATACTTTGGCACCGACAATAATACTGAATATAAAGTACGTAAAGATGATAATACTGCAATAACAGCAGCTGTATTTTATGATATGAATTATTGGCTAAGCTTTTCATTAGACTATCGTTATACCGAGCGCGATAGTACTCGAGATAACTTTGTTTATGATAGACAGTTTATTAACCTAGGTGCCCGTATAGCTCTGTTTTAAGGTATTGCATCATCATGAAAACAACAACAGTTAACACGCTTGCTCAACATATTATTTGGCTATGCTTACTTGTCTTTAGCTTTTCATCGATAGCTCATGCTAGCGACAATTATAAACTAGGCTCTGGTGATACCATAAAAATCACCGTCTTTGGTCAAGAAGATCTGTCTCTTGAGGTACTCTTGAATGATAGTGGCAAAGTCGATTACCCATTTTTAGGCCAGTTACAAGCAACGGGAAAAACCCTGACACAATTTCAACAGCAAATTTACACAGGGTTAAAAGGCGATTATTTAATAAACCCTAACGTTTCTGTGAGTATTGTTGAGTACAGACCTTTTTTTATTGACGGTGAAGTTAATAAACCAGGCGGCTACCCTTTTCAACCTGGGCTAAGTGTAAACAAAGCGGCAGCGTTAGCTGGTGGTTATACCGAAAGAGCATCTTTAACTAAAATATTTATCATTCGCAGTAACGATCCTGAGCAAAAATCGGTTAATGTGCATGCAAACACTTCTGTTATGCCTGGCGATATAATCACTGTCAAACAAAGTTACTTCTAAGAGTGCCGTTATAATGAACTTCCCTGCCCAAACGAATACGGTTACCGCAAATGATGACACGATAGACTTACAAAACTTTTTTCAGGTTATCTTGCGTTTCAAGTGGCGAATTCTGTCACTCGCTTTTATTGTGACATTACTCGCTACCGTCATTGTTTTTTCTCTAACACCTAAATACTTTGCTAAGGCGACATTACTGATTGAAGCAGAGCAAGCCAATGTAGTTTCCATTGAAGAAGTTTATGGCATTAATAGTAACTCTCAAGAATATTTTGTAACCCAGCTAGAAATACTTAAATCAAAACACATTTCTGCGCGAGTAATTAAGCGCTTAGACTTAGTTAATCATCCTGAGTTTGATCCCGACCAACAGGCAGAAAAATTTAATCTCGTTAGTTTTATCAAAGAAAAACTGCCTTTTTTACCCCAATCTGTTGAAGATATATCAGAAAAGCAGCAAGCTTATATTAGAGAGCAAAAAGTACTTACTGAGTTTATGTCGCGGTTATCCATAGGCTTAATCAAAAAAACTCAGCTAATTACTATTAGCTTTGAGTCTGAATCACCAGAGCTCGCCGCAGAAGTAGTGAACACCGTAGCTGAAGTCTATATAGATAACCATTTAGAGTCTAAGTTAGCGATGACCGAAAAAGCATCTAGTTGGTTAAATGAACGCCTAAATGCGCTAAAAACAAAGTTAGACGACTCTGAAAACTACTTACAAGCTTATCAAAATCAAGAACAATTGGTGGATATTGATGGTGTTAAAGGTATCGAAGCTAAAGAATTACAAGAACTAAATAGTTTGTTATCTACAGCGAGTCAATTACGTAAAAAAAATGAAAATATATATAAGCTAGTACAAGATAAAAAAAGCGATCCTCGCACATTAATCTCTTTACCCGAAGTACTAAACCACAAATTAATTCAAAGCGTTAATGAAGCGGCACAAAAATCAAAAACCAAGGTTTATGAACTGCAAGGCACTTATGGGCCGAAACATCCGGTTATGATAGCTGCACAGTCAGAACTACGCTCTGTTAATGATAACTTAGTTCAACAAGTTGAGTTATTGGTTTCAGGCATTACCAACGAGTATCTTTCAGCAAAAGCTAATGAAGAAGCTCTTCAAGCGGCAATAAAGGCGAAAGGACAACGTTTCAGAGAGCTATCAACACTTGATAGCAAACAAAAAGAACTAAAGCGTGAAGTTGAAACTAATGAGCAACTTTATAATGCATTTTTTACTCGCTTAAAAGAAACAAAAGAAGTCGGTGAATTTCAGTCGGCGAATGCTCGACTAACCGATCCTGCTCAACCGCCACTATTGCCTGCAAAACCTAATAAAAAATTAATTATTATCATGACATTCGTTTTGAGTTTAATTTTTGGTTTAGTTCTGGCCTTCTTATTTGAGTTTCTTAATGACGGTATTCGTAGTGTTGATGATATTGAAAACAAGTTAAAGCAGCGTCTATTAGGTTTATTACCATTACAAAAAACGCCTAGAAAGCAAGGCTTGGCATTACGTCACTTTTTCTCAAGTGAAGAGCATAGTTTTAGTGAAGCGGTAAGAACCATTCGAACCAGTCTTTTATTACTCAATATTGAGCATGACGCCAAAGTTATATCGGTTACATCGTCTGTGCCTGGAGAAGGTAAAACAACGGTTTCATTAAACCTGTCTTTTGCGTTAGGGCAACTTGAACGAGTATTACTTATTGATGCCGATATGCGTAGACCTTCCGTCGCAAAAAACTTTGAATTACCTTCTTATCAAACCGGCTTATCTAACATTATCGCTGGCACTCACAGTGTCGAAGAATGTCTAATTAAAGATACGCAATCAGGCGTTGATATTATTACAGCGGGTACTCTCCCACCAAACCCTCAGGAGCTTTTAGCTTCAAGTGACTTTGCTAACTTAATCAGCTCACTTAAAGGTAAGTATGATCGTATTGTTATTGACACGCCGCCAACACAAGCGGTAAGCGATGCAATTTTAGTTGCTCAGCATAGTCAATCTCTTGTTTATGTGGTTAAAGCTGATCATACACGTGAAAAAATGATTCAGTCAGGTCTGGGTAGATTACTGAGTGCAGGTGTACGTATTGATGGTATTGTTTTAAATCAAGTTGATTTAAAACAAGCAGCCAAGTATGGCGAGTATACCGGTTATTACGACCAATATGGCTATAATGCGCAAGTGGCTAGTGATAATACCATTACCACCAATAAGTCTGAAACATCTCACTCATGATAGATTTACATTGCCACATTTTGGCAGGGATTGACGATGGCGCTCAGCATATTGATGAAAGTATTGCGCTACTTCACGCCGCCATTAACGATGGCATTACTCATATGGTATGCACACCTCACATTCAATTTGGCCGCTTCGATAATAACATTGACAACATTGAACAGATATTTAACCAATTACAACAACAAGTGCATGCTGAAGCGTTGGCAATAAAAATAGCCTTTGCTGCTGAAGTACGTATTTGTCCTGAAATAATGCTGTTGGCTAAACAAAATAAATTACCTTTTATTGGTCAATGGCAAGGTAAAAATGTGCTATTGCTTGAGCTTCCCCACAGCCATATTCCTGCAGGTACAGAGCAGTTAATTAAGTGGCTTAATAACAATAATATTATCCCGATGATTGCTCACCCAGAGCGTAATAGAGATATTATTGCCGATATAACAAAGCTTTCACGTATTCCTACCTCAAGCTGTTTATATCAAATTACCGCAGCCTCTTTATGTGGAGACTTTGGAGAAGCACCTCAAAGAATAGCAGAGCAATTACTTAGAGAAAACAAGGTAACTATTATTGCAACCGATACTCATAATATTAAGCGTCGTCCACCTAAGCTAACAGCCGCTAAGCTTATCGCAGAGCAACTTATTGGCGCTGAAGCTGCCCAACGACTTGTTTACGACACCCCTAAGCTTATTAGTGAAAGTAAGTTTAATTAATCTGCGTTACTAATGAGCCTTTAATGACGTCATTACAAAAAACACTACTTACCCTACTCTTTTTTGTATTGCTTTACCTAGCGGCTCAAGCTGTGACTATGCTTAATGCTAATTTGCACTATTATAAAGCTTTTCAACTCAAAGAGCTTTGGTTGAAAAATAAAACACTCTCCGAAAAGTCACAATACCTAACAGCCATTAGCGCTATTAATAACGCCAATAGTAAACATCCAAATAACCCACACTATCTTGTTACTCAAGGGTTAATTCTTGAGTGGGGCGGAATTAGCTCTATATTTTCGCCCTCTGAGCAAAAAAGTAATTTGGTTGAAGCAAAAAAGTATTACTTAAAAGCGCTTGAGTTACGCCCTACTTGGCCAGTAACTTGGGCTACGCTAGCTATCTTGAAGTGGCGTTTGAATGAAATTGATCAAGAGCTGATTAATTATTTACATCAGGCAGATAAATACGGTAGTAATATTATTGAAGTACATCAGGCTTGGGTTGATATTGGCTTTTATCTTTATCAAAATAAAAGCCCCTACACGGCGCAAATAATGTCGGGGTTACGTCGTCATTTACAGCTGATGCTACAAGATAAACAGCCTTGGGTTAGACGTTCAGCAATAAGTATTATTAAACGTCACCATAAAGAAGCTTTAGTTTGTAAGTGGCTACTTACATACAGTTTTGATACTAGTGAGCAGCAACGAGCTATTTGCCCGTAAGGTAGCAAGGTGGCTTTACTAAAATAACCTCAACTCTCACTATTGGTAATAATGACTATTACCAAGCAGTGAACTATCAGTCTTTCCAGCGTTCTTTTATTTCCATTATTTTAGGTAACTGTTGTTCAAAGCAGTCAACTAACTCAGGATCAAAGTGTTTCTCTTTTTGGCTATGAATAAACTCCATTGCCTTTTCAACCGACCAAGCATCCTTATAAGGACGAACACTAGTTAAGGCGTCAAATACGTCTGCTAGAGCAACAATTCTCCCTTCAATAGGGATTTCTTCGCCTTTGAGCTGGTTAGGGTAACCTGAGCCGTCCCACTTCTCATGATGTGTTAAAGAGACTAACTTAGCTAACGCAATTAAGTCTGAATCCGACTCACCTAAAATTTCAGCACCTATTTCAGGGTGTTGTTTCATTATCGAAAATTCTTCATCAGTAAGCTTGCCAGGTTTAAGCATAATGCTATCGGGGATACCTATTTTACCAATATCATGCATTGGCGCAGCATTAAATAAGTTCTCTGCCTCTGCTTGAGAAAAGCCATGTGCTAGTGCAACTACCCGAGAGTAATGACTCATACGCATAACGTGCATGCCTGTTTCGTTATCTTTATATTCTGATGCCCTCCCAAGTCGTTGTATAACCTGTAAACGGGTACGCCTAAGCTCTTCAGCATCCACTAAGGATAAGTGCGTTTTAACTCGTGCTTTAACTACGGCAGGTGAGATAGGTTTAGAAATATAATCTACCGCTCCGAGGGTCAGCCCTTTTGCTTCATCATCGGAATCATTTAGTGCGGTAACAAAAATAATAGGAATCACTTTAAATTTAGGGTGTTTTTTGAGGTATTCACACACCTCATAGCCTGTCATTTCAGGCATCATGACATCAAGCAATATTAAATCTGGTCGCTCTTTTTCAATCAAACGTATAGCTTCTTGGCCACTTTTAGCAAATGTTAATTTATAGGTATCATTTAAAACTTGATTAAGGATACGCAAATTAGTTGGCTCGTCGTCAACAATTAAAACGCTTTGTTTATTTTCTAGCATAATAGATTACTCAACTTACTTATTTACTTGTTCAGCTTGTAACTGAGCAATTAATACGATTATTAACTCAGTGGCCTGTGAAAACTCAAAATCGTTACAAGCATTAACTATAGCGTTAATTTCGTTAGGCCGTAATGGCGCTAATGATTGCAACTTGTCTAACAACTCATCATCAAATTCATTATTACTTACAGACTGTTCAAGTTGCCCTAAAATGTCAATGGCATCTGTGACGCTACTTTGGCTACTAGTTTCAGCCTCACTAGCCTCTTCTTCACCGTCACTCATTTTACTGACACAGTTTTTGATACAGCAAAACTCGGCTTCAATATTTTCTATAATTAACTGACACTTAGTTAATTTCAGAGCATCCTCTTCTTTACATGAACCTTCTAGTTCATCTAACATTTTCATTAAGCGGTTTAACGCTAGGTTACCTGCACTACCTTTAAATTTATGCGCTAATTGCCCTAGCTCTTTTGCTTTACTCTGCTCAAATAGCTGTTTAAATAGGGGGAGTTCAACTTCAGAGTGCTTAATGAAACGATCAATTTCAACATAAAGGTTCGTTTTAGAGCCCCACAGTTTAGCCCCTTTATCGATATCTATTTTTAATGTTGATTTATCAACATTTTTTACTTCATCAACTACTGTATGTTCAAGCTTTAATACACTCGCTATTTCTGCGTTAAGGTGATCCATATCAATAGGTTTATTGGCAAACCCATCCATACCCGCCTGCTCAGCTGAAAGCCTATCTTGCGGTAATACACTGGCGGTTAAGGCAATAATAGGTACTCTTTTTAACTCATGATCACGTTCATATTTTCTACGTTGTTTAGCGGCGGTCAACCCATCCATCACCGGCATCTGAATATCCATTAACACCACATCAACAGGGTTATTTTGTATTTGTAACAGTGCTTGCTCCCCGTCCCTCGCTTCAGATATTTTATGTCCATTGCGTTTTAGCAAAAGTGTTAATAAATCAATATTCTGATCAATATCATCCACGACTAATATATGTAACTTAGGCAATGTTTGTTGATTTTTCTCAGTTGTTACTTTTCTTGAGTACTCGATAGGAGTTAAAGGAATAATAAAGCTAAATTCCGAGCCTACGCCCTCGGTACTTTTTGCAAAAATTTCACCTTGCATCAGTTCAACTAATTGCTTACTGATAGTTGTTCCAAGCCCTGTCCCGCCAAAACGACGACTCATCGACTCATCAGCTTGTGAGAATGCATCAAATATCGTTGCTAATTGCGACGCAGTAATACCAATGCCAGTGTCTTTTATCGTAAACTGAATTGCCGGCTTAGCTACTGTGGTTGATTCAACTGAAGTGATTTCAATGGTAATTTTTCCTTGCTCTGTAAACTTAATAGCATTACCTAACAGGTTTGTTAACACTTGCCTAATTCTATCGGGCGCACCATTAAAATAACCTTGTGCAGCAGTATGAATATTAAGATCGAGCGTCAAACCTTTATTTTGAGCTTGTAGCCATAAAGTAGAAACCACAGCATCGACTTCTTCCACAAGCGAAAAGTCTCTATATTCAAGCTGAAACTTCCCTTTTTCTAGCTTTGCACTGTCTAAAACATCGTTAAGAATATGCAATAGCGATTTTGCCGATTGATTAATAATGTTCAAATGTTTACGTTGATTAGGCTTTAGCTCTTCATCAAGTAAAATATCACTAAAACCAATAACCGCATTCATCGGGGTACGGATTTCGTGGCTCATATTAGCTAAGAAAGCTGACCGGGTCTCCGCTGCTCTTTCGGCCTTATCTTTTGCAGCAAGCACCTCAGACTCCATTTGTTTTCGGTCACTAATATCCATGATAAAGCCATCAAGATAATAATCTTCACAACCTTCTTTTTTAAGCGCTCGCCCGTGCCCTAAAACCCACTTTACCTTGCCATAACGATCAATAAATCGAAACTCCATCTTAAAACCATCTGGGTTACGCAAATCCGTTGCTTCAATAAGACTAAAATCATCAGGGTGAACAAAATCAGCTAAACTACGCTTAGGATCAGGCAGTAAAAAGTCGCTCGCAGGGTAACCAATAATATTTTCAACTTCATCATTTATATAAATATTAGGCCAACCTGTAGTGTCTATGCAGCGATAAGCAATACCTGGAATATTCGTTAGTAAAGAGCGGATCCTTGCTTCATTGTTACGCAGTGCCGCCTCCATTCTAAGGCGCTCACGTAAGTCCGAAATAAAGGCGACAAACATTTGCTGTTCATTTAATTCAACACAACCAATTTCAAGACGTACGGGAATTTTTTCTCCGTGGTTGGTTATCGCCTCAATTTCACGACCTCTTACGGTAATTTCAGCAATATAAGCTTGTAAGTCTGCTTTCGTAAATTTAGTATCGTGAGACTGAAAAGGCTCAGGGACAACACGATTAATATTATTATTAATTAAATCTCCCTCTTCCCAACCTAGCATTCTCGTTACAGCGGTATTAATGCCAATGATATTACCTACTTCATCAATAGTGATAATGCCATCAACTGTGGTATCCATAATCGCACTCAAACGCTTTTCATTTTGAGTAGCGGCAGCTGAAATATCTTTATGTCTAAAAACTAAATTAACAGCAACAACTAAACCAATAATAACAACCGTAATTACTGTAATACCCAAAGCAAGGTAGAACGAAATATCATTAGTTTGCTTTGATAGCTCAACCCCTGGAGGCAGAACAAAACGTGCTGCCGCCATTCCAGTATAATGCATTCCTGAAATTGCAGAGCCCATCACACAGCTCGATATAAAAGTTTTAACTCGATAACTCAGACGAATATTGCCAATAGTATTGAGCGCAAATCGTATCCACAAAGACAAAATAGCGAGTACTACAGCAACAACAATTGAAGTACTAAACATCCATAAATCATAACGCAGTAGCGGTGCCATTTGCATTGCAGCCATGCCCACATAGTGCATAGTTCCGATACCGGCCCCAACGAGTACACCACCAAGAATTAATTGAGTGATTTTTATTTTTTCTCGAGTAATTAAGCTTAACGCGACCCAAGAGGCAATAATCGCTGGCAACATAGAGATAATTGTAATATCAACTTGATAGGAAACTTTAGTGCATAACTCTAGCGCCAACATGCCAATAAAGTGCATTGACCAAACACCGCCCCCAAGCGCAAAACTGCCAACCAATAATGAAGCATGTTTACGACGGTTTGATGAACTAACTGCAGCTTGTGATGCAACTTGAAAGCCCATAAAAGAGGCAAATATAGCAATAGAAACAGATAAAGCGACTAACCACGGATCATGTTCAGCGACTGCCAGCAAACTTTCGCTGCTATAGTCAAAAATTTCTGAGAGTTGATTTTGCATAAGAGGTTCCCATACTTCGAGAATAGAATTTAAAGGCAATACGCTAAAGCCATTGCTTTATCGTAATATAAAAAGCACAGTCACTTATAGAGAGCACACTTGAGGATCTATATCGGCCTGTTAGCAGTATACTTAACAACAATATTAATGAAAATATTTCCTAGTAATAGTTTAAAAGCCGTTAGGGTGCTAAAAGCTTTAACACCAATAAAAACAGAGCTTTTCACCTATATTAAGGCGCCTCTATACACTGTAGTTCGCCTTCATTATAACCCCAAGAAATTAGTGCTTCTCCTTGATGCCCCCAAAAAGACTCATTACGTCCCTGGTATTTACTGCCACTAGCTGAGCGCTGAATGTGCATAAGCGATGTGCTATCGCCGCGCTCTGCAATTAAAGTTGGTGGGCTAGTATCAAAGAATGTAACTACCACTTCATTCGCAGGGTTCGCACCACACATATACTTAACAGGGTCACTAGAGGATACTAACCTATATTTAGCTTGTAACTCTGCGGTACGGCGTACGTATTCGGTTTCAATACATTCTCGCTGATTATTACTTTTCCAGCACTCATCACGGCCTTTTATCCAACCTCGTTGTTCTGCTTGTAACAGTGGTGGGTGCTCATTGTGACTTTTCTTTTTGGCGGCAATGTAAATAGCTGCTAATTTCACATCAAGCTCTTTTAATTTATCGTCTTGGCAAATCATTTTTTCTACGCCAGAGAGCTTACTAGACTCACAAGAAAAAGAAGGTTCAAGTCGCTTGGACTCACTGTCAGCACTATCATTTTTCAAGCGTTCATCTATATATTCACACCAAGCCATGCTATCTCGTTGTGGAATATTAGCCATGCCTCGGATGTTCAATTTAAACTCTACAACTGACTTCCATTCATCAGATCCAACATCAGGGCCATGCCCATGATTATCACCTGTTGTTAAGTGTTCTTCGACCATCTGTTGCCAAGCAGATGAGCACAACTTAAGTGTTTTTTTTGTATCACTCGCAGTGGTTACACTTAGGGCAACTAAGGCACTTACAATAATAAACGCCATGAACATTCTCTTCATGCTTAGCCCTTCATATTATTAAACTTGAAAATAAATCGAACTGCTTATCAGTCCTAACGACATACTATGTTAACTCACTATAGCTAACGAGTTAAAATATGCACCTTGATAAAGTAAAAAGAAAAGCTCAAATAAAACCACTGAGATTTCAGTGCCCAGCATCGATGCTAAGCTAAAGTTATCTTATTAACTTCCCGAATAAAGTAAAGCGTAAAGTAAAGAATAAGGAGTGGATTTTAGGCATAAAAAAACCGACATAATGTCGGTTGTTTTTGTTATAGCTTAATATTATTAATAGTGGTACCAGCGGTCGGACTCGAACCGACACGTCTTAGACAGGGGGGGGGTGAAAAATAGACACCTAAATTTATCTTTATATTTCAATTAAATAAAATAAAACATAGACACTTTGCAAGTCATCTTATTTTATTGAATACTAGTATTTATGCCTATTCAAACAACGCACCATGACACCCAAGACGGATTATACGTCTACCAGCAAGGCAATAGTAAACGTTGGTATGCTTGTTTTGCACTTTACGGTAAATGGTACAGCAAAGCGACTAAAGAAGTATTCAAGTTTATTTGACCGTTACACTTTATAGTTGAACAACTGATGGGAAATTAAAGTAAGATGTGCCATCAAGCAAGTTTACTAAATAAATACTGAACGTTATTAATAAGGTAGGAATAGATTCCACATTGTTAATCTAGTCCGAGATAGCCCAATTACTTACTTAACTTTTTCAATGCTTCCTTTGCTTTTCGCTTCATGCTTTTATTAGTGGCCGATGCTAACAAATCATTATAAGCATTTATTGCATTCGCAGTTTGTCTTGCTTTTACTAGTAACTGAGCATAAAGTTCTAAGCTTTCTAGATATTCATTATCCTTTACACTACTTTGTGCAAGTAATTTTTTACCTGCGGTAATTCCTTGCTCTAATGACAATTCACCATTGTCGCTAAACAAAACACTATACCAGCACGCAGCACTCCATTTCAGATAGGGTTCCTTTATCGGTGCGGGTAACATGCAGGCCTGATAAAAAAATTCTCCAGCCTTATCTTTATCACCAAATGTCCATAATAATTGCGCTGCTCGTTCAACGATTTCTACGTTGTTGCTATATTGCTGTGCAATCCCCGTTGCATAATGGATCGCTTCACTTTCCTTTTGTGTGTTTTGTAATAAGTCCATCTGTGCAATATGAGCGAACTGAGAGCTTCCTTGCAATAACTTTGCTACTATTGGCGCTTGTTTATCACTATCACCGCCCATGATGCTGGGCTGTCCATAAGCTTTAGCTGCTTCCATTTGGTATCTAGCATTCTGGGGGGCGAGTTTGGCCGCTTTTGTCATCGCCTTAACATAATGGCTATATATCGACATTTTGGAAAACATCGAACTGTTTTTTGCGACAATTTGCCATAAATTTCCCGCCCAATATTGTACTTTTGCATTGTTCTGGTGTTCATTAGTCAAGGACTCTAGGGCATCGTCTGCGTCATCTTCATCACGTTGTACTTTTATCGCAAGCATTAATAACTGTTCATCAATTTTAAGAGGCCTGTTGAGTGCATTAAGTATTTCCTTTATAGATTGGTAGTCGCGTTGATAGTAAAGCTGCTCTAACGTTTGCTGACTAGCTACTAGTTTACTTTGTGGTGTTGCAATTGCTGATTCTGACATACAAATGTTGGTTAAGCTTACGGTGAAAAAGACGAGTTTAACTCCATGAATAAGTTTCATCATGTGCTCCTGTGTTACAATAAGTGATTGAGTTGTTGAGTATTATGTTAGGGAAGCGGGAATCTGTTCGTTCCCGCTCGTGTTTACAAAAGGGTTAATTGATGGTGAAAATGTTGTCAGATAAGTTCCTATCTATTCTGCGTAATTTTGGATCTATATACACATGTGTAGGCTGTTTGTCTGTGTATAACGTCACTTCACTACGATATTTATTAAACTTCACCTTTTCAATTAACATAGCGTTACTATCGTCATACATAGGGTAGCCTTCATATAGCGCAATATCGACATGGTCGTTGATAGGCGTTGATTGCTCTCGGTTCGTTTGCAAATCTAATTTGAACTTCAACGTACTCACATCAATTGTTGTCATGTACTTACTATTGGTTTGTTCAGACACTTGTTGAGTTTTAGCATCATGTATTTCAAAGCTATGAAATACGACATGCTTAAATAAATCATCAATTTTTTCAACTTGCTCATGTGTTGCCTGCTGGTAGAAAGCGTTTAATACATCTAATGTTGTTGCTTTATATGGATAGCCTTTTTCCTTTAATAGTTGCTTTAAAGCGATGTTAATTTTCTTTTCGCTTAAGATATCTAATAAGGCGTGCATGCTGTGTTGACCTTTGCCGTAAAACAAGTGAGCGTCGTGTCCCATACGATATAAAGGCTGTTCAATGTCAGTCATGTATGGGCGAACTTTTAAATAGAAATCTAACGATTGATTCACTAAGTCAAACGTAGCCATTTCTCCATATACATGATTTAACATCACTAACTCCGTATATTTAGCTAACGTTTCTGTTACCATTGGTCCTCCAGCAATATAGTGTGGTTGCAAATAGTCGCCCCAGTATTGGTGAGAAAATTCATGAGAAATTCCACGTAGTTGAGGATTAAACTCCGCTAAATCTACTTGTCTACTATCAAGGTTAAACATTCTATTTTCTACACCCACATACATGCCTGGTTGTGAACTACCAAATGATTGAGTTGCTGAGAAATATGGAATTTCAACTACCGCATAATGTTTACCTTTAAAAGGAATATAATGCTCTGCAAAATAATCCATAGATTGCGTTAAGGCGGTCAAAATCATTTCGTTGCCTTGGTAATGTTCAGGCGCATGATAAACCGTTAACTCAATACCATTATGGCTTATCGTTTCCGCGTCAAACTCCGCTGAAACTACCGCTAATTGTGCTTGAATTGGCTGTTCAGACTGGTAATGAAAAAACTGACGCCCTTCATCAACCCATTGCTTTTTAAGCGTACCAACTGTCACTACCGTTTGCGGTTTGGTTGTTGAAATTACTGCATCAAACATCAATTTATCTTGTGCTTCAACGTGCATGTGCTTTTCTGGCATAGTAGGTGTTAAACTTGGTAAATCATGCTCTTTACGATGTTCCGTGTCTGTTAACACGTAACGCTCAATGAAGCCAATGTGTGGAATAACATCTTCAACTTCTATATAGCTGCCTCCTTTAGTGACATAGTGCTCTCCATCTAACTCTGCAAACGCGTTATGTGTCGCTGTTAATGAGAACTCAACAGAAGTGCTTGCTCTAGGTGCTAAAGGTGTAGCCAAATTAAATAACATGGTTTGATGGGCCTGATCATGTGTGGTTAACTCAGCATCAGCTAACTCAACTTGATAGCTCACATGGCTTTGGCGCAATACTGATACCAAGACTTCATTAATCGGCTGATTTGTTTGGTTTTCAATGATATAACGGCCATTTACCTGGTAACTACGTTGCTCTGGGAAAATATCCATGGCTAGCTTTACGTCAATAACTGTTGGTGTCGATTTACCTTTGTACGACTGGTATTTTTTTTCGTAATTAGCCATTAACGCAATTTGTTGTTCTTCTGTCATAAAGGTATTAAATACATTTGTTTGATAGAAAATATAACTAGCACTAGTGACACAAACCACTGTTAAGCTCGCTAATAGTACACGGGCTTTTTGCGTTAAAGCTTCTGCGGTTACCATAGTGCCACGCTGCCAATATTTAATAGTGATAACACCTAAAACACCTGTTAATGATAACCAGTAAGTGTTGTACCAATTTGCAGCTTGCGCATGGTAAATGGTGTCAGCCATATCGGAAAACATGAAATAAGGCTGATAAGCAAATACCGTTAATGGATGGTCAAGCAACATGCCTTTGGCTACACCATTTAACACAAATACACCAACACCTAACAACAAGCCTATTGCTTTTACCTTGGCAAAACGCTGCAAAAATAGCGTTAACAAAGCGGCCAATAACATAGGTACACCACTGTAATAAAACAATAGTAAATACTGTTGAGGTTGAATATCTAAATAACCTTGCGACAACTGGAATAAAATCGCCGAGATAATGCTCACCAGTATTAAGGTAAAACTGATGGCAAGTACTGCCGCTAATTTTGCCAAATAAAAAGTAAAATTTTGCGTAGGTGTGCAATCAATTAATGGTGCGATTTTGATTAAGCGTTCATTCCAATATAGTTCTACAGTAAAGAAAATAGCCACTAACATACCAATTTTTGCTAATGGTTCTTGTAACCAGCCTAGAATCAACGCTGTTTGTGGTAAGAATGCTTGACCTCCTGAAATTGGTCCATCAAATACACTGCTAATCAAATTACCTAGCGTAAAGGCGATAGTGGTGATCAATAAAACTATAAACACTTTGCCACGTGTGGCAGTAATGTATTCAATATTGAATTTTGACCATGCCACAGACCAGTTAAGCTCACTAAAGTTGATCTCAGGCTTCATACTTTTATAAGGCGCGAAATCTTTGTTTTCAAACGCCGTGATAGCTGATTGAACTTGATCTTTCTTGGTCGGTTTCATTTTGTGCTCAGCCCTAAAGCTGAATACTCTATAAGTAAAGACAAATAAACTAAGGCTTATTGCTAGCCATAAAATACGGTTGAATAACAATGCCCCTGTTAACGAGGGCATAAAAGTATTGCGTTGCTCAGCATTCCAATAAGCAGATTGTTCTGCAAAAGCGATAAGGCCATATGGTTCGATAAGAGAAGCAAAACCATAACTTTCTGACAATACTGATGAAGTCGCCATTAATGGTGAATTACCAAATATCGACCCTACGATATATATCACGTATAACACGATGCCAGAAACAAATACCGTGATCATACTTTTACTTAACATTGCCGCAGCAAATACTATAGAGGTACATAACAATACGGAAGGTACGATAAACAGTAGATAATTACTGATGTAGTAATTTAATTGAAATGGACCTACCAATTCGGCATCTAAAAATAGCGGGGTAATCATCATACCAATAAGTGCCATGAATAATATCGCACACGTGGCAAGGGCAATGCTGAAGTATCTACTTGCTAAATACTTAAATTTGTCAATTGGCGTTGTAAAAATTAGCGACTCCATCTTGTATTGACTATCTCGCAAAACGGTAGCCGAAGCTAAGATACAAGTAACAAAAATTATATTAGGCGCAATAAACAATAATGTTTGGCTTATAGCGTGAGCAGAGTTTGCAAAAACTAAACCAGAACCGCGCTGCGTAGTGATCAAAACGGCCATCCATATCATGGCGATTGAAGCTGCCCAAAAGCCACCTTGCTTGATCTGTTGTTTTAATTCAAAGGGTAATAACTTAAGCAACACCTTGATCCCCTTGCTTTGTATGACCAATACCTTGAACCTTGTTTAACGTAGAAAAGTAAACATCTTCTAAATCTGGAGTAATGGGCTTTAATCCAATTTCTGGTTGGAATTCACTTTCAATGATTAGTTGAGTTTTACCAGTAATTAATCGTTCAGATAAGACGTTGAATCTATTGCGGTAGTCTGCAGCTTCTGTTCTATTGACCATTTTTGACCAGACTCTACCTTCTAACGTACGGATTAACGAAGCAGGTTTTCCATGTAATTGAATTTGACCATTAATAAGGATCGCCATGTTTGGACAAAGTTGACTGACATCTTCAACGATATGTGTTGATAAAATAACAACTATGTTTTCGCTGATTTCACACAATAAATTATGAAAACGGTTGCGTTCTTGCGGGTCCAACCCTGCGGTTGGTTCATCAACAATAATAAGTTTTGGGTCACCTAGTAAGGCTTGCGCAATACCAAAACGCTGTTTCATACCGCCTGAATAGGTTGCAACGTCATTGTGACGCTTGTCGAATAAATTGGTTAAATGCAGCAGACTTTCTATTTGCGCTTTACGCTGCTCTTTATCAATAATACCTTTTAATAATGCTAAATGATTTAACAATTCGTAGCAGCTGGCTTTCGGGTATACACCAAATTCTTGCGGCAAATAACCTAAACATTCACGTAATACATTGGGGTTTTTAATAATGTCTTTATTATCAAAACTAATTTGTCCGTGAGAAGGCTGTTGCAACGTTGCGATTGTGCGCATTAGAGATGACTTTCCAGCTCCATTTGGTCCAAGTAAGCCAAATAAACCAGGTTCTATGTCTAGTGATACTGATTTAAGCGCTTGAACTCCATTGTCATAAGTTTTTGATAAATTTCTAATCGTTAACATACGTCCGTCCGAAGTGTTTTATGTTTTTCTGTATAGTACAATCGCTAAAAGTTAAATAAATAATGAAATGACGAACGACGATTAAACATTGTCGAACGACGAATTTCGCTAAAAAGAAGGCTATTTTGAACGTTTGGTTAAAGAGTATTGCGCTAGTATTAGGTTATGGCGTCAGCCTATATCTTATCTATCTTGCCACAAACCCTGAGGTACTGATTGTATTTTTAACCATTAGCTTGATGCTACCGCTTATTTATTTGATACAAGATAGGGCAAAACAAAAACAGTACATTGATCATTTACATCAAGAAACACTCAAAGCTGAACTGAGTTTACTAAAAAGCCAAATTAATCCACACTTTTTCTTTAATACTTTGAATAACTTATATGGGCTAGCCGTTGAGAAGTCTGATTTAACTGAAGAGGTAATATATCGGCTGTCTCAAATGATGCGTTTTACAATTTATGATGGCCGTAAACATACAGTATTGGTGGTGGACGAAATTGCATATTTGGAAAGTTTCATTGAACTAAATCAACTGCGCCATCAACATCGATTGGATATTCGGTTTGAACGACATATCACCAATGATCAACAACGTATTCCGCCACTATTATTCATTAATTTGCTGGAAAACGCCTTCAAACATGGTGTGGATACCTTAACCGATGGTCAGTATATTCATTTTTGTTTAACCACTAAGTCGGAGATGATTGAATTTACGATCGATAATAATTTTGACAAAACGGTATTAGAGAAAAATAAAAAGCAACGAGCAAGCGGTGGACTGGGATTAGACAATTTAAAGCGAAGGCTTGTTTTGCTTTTTCCCGATAAACACCAAATTAAAACAAATGTTACCGATAGCAGTTATAAAACAACGGTTTCGATAGACTTAACATAAACGGATTACATAGACGGATTAACTTAATGAATTATTTGATCATCGATGATGAGCCAACCGCGCATAAATTAATCACTCGATTTGCACAAGATCATTCGACATTAAACTTTGTGGGTTCGTGTTTTAATGCCATGCAAGCTGAACAATTGATGCGTTCGAATCAGGTTGATGTGATTTTTCTTGATATCAATATGCCGAAAATCACGGGGTTCGAATTTTTAACCGCACTAAAACAACCACCGCAAATTGTTGTTATTTCAGCACACCAAGAATATGCATTGGAAAGCTATGAATATGAAATAAGTGACTACTTACTTAAACCGTTTAATGCTGAACGGTTTGCGAAGACAGTTCAAAAGATAGCCGATAAACAAGCGTTGTTAGAAAGTCATATGCAAAGCGAGAGCAGTAGCAATGCCCTACAAGAAAGTATCTTTATTAAGGATGATAAAAAACATCATCAAGTGGCATTAAATGAATTGCTTTATGTAAGAGCAAGCGGAAATTACACCTCTGTGTATCTACAAGGTACTCAGTTACTAAGCCAAATGAAAATCTCTGATTTTGAGCAATTATTACCTGAAGCACATTTTTCTCGAGTACATCGCTCATACATAGTTGCCCATCATGCATTGACATTAATCAAGGCCAGTGAAGTACATATTAATGATTTTGTTGTACCGGTTGGGCGAGTATACAAAGACAAAGTGTCACAAATAGTTAATAAGAAGTAATTGCAATGTACAGTCACGTTCAAATTCAACAGTTAAAACTTCCTTTGATATATTATATCGAGCTAATAAACACATCAGAATTTTTAAATACCAATTTAAATCAATTTGTTACACCATCAAAAGGTAAGGCTACTATACCCACTTCTCCGACTACGTTTTACCACACCTCCAAATTTTACATATCTGTAGCGGCATAGTAACTTTGAAAAGTACTAAATTATAAATATAGTTTATGGTCTACACTACTTCTACATTGGAATTATGTATGAGTTCGCTATTGACTAATAGTAAATTTCATGGATAGAACCTTGTATTAACAAGGCATAAAATGGTACCGGAGGACGGACTTGAACCGTCACGCTCGAAAGCAACGGATTTTGAATCCGTCGTGTCTACCAATTCCACCACTCCGGCAAAAGGGGGAAGTAAACTTTTCAGCTTACATAAAATTCAATTTTCACTTAAAAACAGAATTTTATACAAGCTACTTTAAATATTTTCTTTGCAAATTTTTGCAAGTGAAATCTAGTGGTATCTCACACTAAATTCAAATTGTTACGTGTAGACACGTTCAATTTTAAATCCCCCATGTATACCAATTTCATCACGCTGGCACTGCTTTCTATAACATCAAAATTTATGCTTTATAGCAAAGGTTTTGCATCCTACAGCATTATAAATATCAACAAATTGATAAAGATAAGTACTTACACTTCACACTGTTGTTGAAGTGTTTGGCATTATACGAAAAAACACTTAGTTAGCAACTACTTTTTAAGTTAAACGGGTTAACTGCTGTTTATTTCTTCGTCCGGTTTAGCAGCAGTATTATTTCGTCGTCTCGGTGGTATGCGCTTTAATAAAAATCCCTACAGCATTAGCAACTTGTTTTTTGATTTCTTCATCGGTTGCTAAAGTATCTGGTAATAGTAAACTGCGGGTGTATAGTGGCCCCTCTGACATTTTCAATAACACTTGCGCTGATGTATGAGCATCAACCACTTTTAATATACCTTGTTCAGTTAACTCTTCTAAGTACTGCGCCAATGGTAGTACAGCTTTCATCGGGCCTCTGTCGAAAATCATTTCGCCAAACTCAGGGGATTTCACCACTTGTTGTACAACAAGTCTAAACAACGATATTAGTGTTTTCGACAACATTCCCTGAGCAAATCTAAAGCAAACATCGTTAAGGGCTGCTTCTGCTGATAACTCCCGATTAATACTCGTTAGCATTTCAGTTTGTTTGATTAACTGTCGGTTAATTACCGCCACTAATAAACCGTGTTTGTTGCCAAATTCATTATAAATTGAGCGACGTGACCCACCTACCTCATTAATGATCATCTCTAATGAGGTTTCATCAAACCCTCGAGTAAAAAATAGATGCTGGGCAGCGTCAAGTAACAGCGTACCTCGAGCGCTTAACGGCTGATTATCGTAATTCACTAAGGCTCCTTTTATTCGATGTATTTATCATATGCAAAATACGTAAATAATATTCTATTGACTTTGGTACTCCATAGTACCAGAATAATGCGGTACTGAGCAGTACCAACCTACAATAATTTCACCATATTTTACTTTATAACTATGTACTACACTGTTAATAAATTGGTGTATAAAGGAATAATTATGCGCACCTTATCTTTACTTGTAATAACCTTATTACTTGGTGGTTGTAATGAAAAAACAACAACCAATAATACGGCTGTTCGCCCTATTGCCTGGACCGAAGTAACTTTATCAACGCTAGAGCAAGTTCGAGTTTTATCAGGAATTGTTGCTCCCGTTGAAGCGACTAAACTTAGTTTTGAAGTCAGTGGTAAAATTGAAGGTATTAGTGTTAATTTAGGGGATGAAGTCACTAAAGGGCAAACCTTAGCCTTTCTGAATAAGCGTAGCTTTACTTTAGAGCAACAATCGGCCCAAGCTAAGTATGAGCAAGCAAAAGTCAGCTTGGCTGATTCGAAAAGCACTTATGCACGCTATCAACAACTACTTAAGCAAGGTGTAGTTTCACAATCAGGCTTTGATAACGCTAAAGCGACATTTGAAAACAACAAAAGTGCTGTAGATGTTGCGAAAGCACAACTTGATATTACCACCAAAAACTTACAAGACAGTATCTTAATTGCGCCTTATGACGCCATCATTACTCGACGTTTATTTGAACCATCACAGCAAATCACCTCAGGACAATCTGTTTTCGAAATTGAAGGTAAACATGGCTTAGAAATTCAAATTATGGTGCCTGAAACATTAATTCAAGAGTTAACCCGAGATGCCATTATACCAATAAAATTCCCAGTATTACCTCAAGTTAAAATCTCTGGTCGTATTAGTGAAATAGGAACTCGTGCTGAGTCGGCTAACGCCTTTCCAGTGACGGTGGTTCTGCAAGGTGAAAATCCCTTACTACGTGCAGGTATGAGTGCAGAAGTCGAATTTATGTTTGCTGGAAAAGGGCGAACTGGTCACCAAGGGCCCTCCATTAGAATTCCCCTCACTGCCATCAAGGCAGGTTTAGCACAAAAAACCTATGTTTATGTGTTTAACTCTCGTGAAAAAATAGTAGAACAACGCGAAATAAAAACCGAAAACATTTTAAACAACCAAGTTTATATCTCTGCGGGTTTACAGCCTGGTGACATTATTGCTACCGCAGGTGTAGCTTTTCTTAGAGATGGTCAACAAGTCAGTTTACTGAGTACTCAACATCAATTATTCAACTAAATAACTCAACACGACTTTAGCCAGCAAGCTTGCAAGGATCAAAAATGAATATCACCCAAACCGCTTTTACCTTTCGCAAAAGCGTATTTTTATTACTGGCGGTAATGTTACTTAATGGCATTTTTGCCTACTTCACCTTACCTGCGCAAGAAGATCCTAATATCACCATTCGTGAAGCTATTATCAGTACTTCCTTTCCCGGCATGTCACCAACAAGGGTAGAACAGTTAATTACAAAAAAACTTGAGGAAGAAATACGAAAAGTCGCTGAAGTCGAAGAAATCAGCTCCACCTCAACTATTGGTTTGTCTATTGTTCACGTTAAAATTTATGATCGCTACTTTAATCTTGATGATATTTGGCAAAACGTGCGCAATAAAGTCACCGCGGCTCATAAAAGAATGCCTAATGGTACTCATGAGCCTTTTGTAAATGATGAATTTGGTGATGTTTCCGTAATTACTTTAGCCTTAACCGCCGATGGTTTTGGTATGAGCCAAATGTACGATATAGCTCAGCATATAAGAGATACATTATATGGTGTTGAGGGAACTAAAAAAATTGAAATACTCGGCCAACAAGCTGAGCGTATATTTCTCGAAGTATCAAACGCTAAATTAGCGCAATTGGGGATATCTCCCGATGCTTTGGTCAAAGAGCTACAAAATCAAAATATTATTAGCTCTGGTGGGCAAATAGATACCGGCCCCATTAGCTTTATTGTTGAACCGTCAGGTAATTTTAATAGTGCTGTAGATATTGCAAATACCTATATTAATATTCCTAACAGTGAAAGCTTTATCGCCTTAAAAGATGTCGTGACACTCAAACGTGACTTTATCGATCCCCCCGATAAACTTGCTTATTATAATGGTGAGCCAGCTATATTTTTTGCCATTTCAATGTTGCCCGAATATAACTTGCTCAGCTATGCGCCACAAGTTATGGAGAAGGTTAAAACCATTCAAACAACACTACCGATTGGCTACCAAATTAACACCGCAACTTACCAAGCTGAGCAAGTAGAAAAAACCATTTCGGGTGTATCGGTTAACGTATTACAAACCTTAGCAATTGTCTTAGTGGTTGTTGTGCTATTTCTCGGTATTAGAACGGGTTTAGTGGTAGGTGCTATCGTCCCTTTTGTGATGTTAATTACCTTAACCGTTATGTTCTTCTCAGGGATGAAGTTAGAGCGAATGAGCTTAGCTACCTTAATCATTTCATTAGGGTTATTGGTTGATAATGGCATAGTTATCGCTGAAGATTTTAAGCGAAGATTAGAAGAAGGTGTTGATCGTTATAATGCCATGTTACAAGGTAGCAAAGAGTTAGCAATTCCGTTACTTAGCTCGTCTGTCACTACTGTGCTCTTCTTTTTACCGTTAATGCTTGCCGAGCATGTTGCTGGCGAATATACCCGTTCAATTTCCTTAGTGATTTTAATTACCTTATTAACCAGCTGGATATTGGCCTTATGTGTTACGCCGATATTATGCTATTTCTTTATTAAAATCCCAGCACCTTCTGGGCAGCCTCAACAATCAAGCAGTATTAATGTTAGTAAGCTTTACCGTTATTATGAGGCTTTTTTACATCAAATATTAAAGCGTAAAACACTGTTTATGAGTGCAATGGTTGCACTGTTTATTGCTGCTGTATTATCGATGAGTATGGTTGCTAAACAGTTCTTTCCTGACTCAGATCGCACTCAAATTGTTATTAATATTGACTTACCCAATGGGACTTCCTCTAAAGAAACCAATCGTCAAATGCAGGAAATATTTACTTGGCTGAAAAATAAAGATGATTTCGGTTATATTGAAAACTTTTCTGGCTATGTTGGTTTTAGTGGTCCCCGTTTTGTAATGTCACTTAGTCCAGAAGATCCTGCAGAAAACAAAGGCTTTATTGTCCTCAATGTTCAAGAAAGTACAAACATTTCAGCCGAAATACTAAACCTTGACCAAGCAATAGAACATCAATTTCCTAATGTGTCTGCACGAGTTAATAAGATGTTTTTAGGACCTTCAGACTCCAATACCATTGCCATTCAAGTAAAAGGGCCTGATAAAGACGTTATTTATAAAAAAGCCCAAGAGGTTATGAATGTACTTCATAATACCCCTAATACTTTAGATATAAGAAATGATTGGGAAAATCTAATTGTTAAGGTTGATGTACAAATAGATCAACAACGTGCCAAACGCTCAGGTTTAACCTCGTCAGAAATTGCACAAGCGCTAGAAACCTATTTCTCAGGCACACAAATAACCCAGTATCGTGAAGGCGACGAAATAATTCCAGTAATATTAAGAGCAGAACAAGCCGAGCGAGAAAACTTAGATAGGCTACGCACACTAACTATTTACGCTAAAAAAACAGGCCATAGTATTCCTTTATTTCAAGTGGCTGAGTTAGCTCCTAATAATCAATTTGCCATTATTAAACACGAGGACTTATTTCGTACTATCACCATTCAAGCACGAAACACCACCATGGCAGCAGAAGATTTAAAACGCTTAATTGATAGTGATATTCAAGCATTAAAAGCGGACTTACCTATTAATCATAATATTGAATATGATGGCGTAATCAAAGAATCCGCAGAAGCACAAAAAGCCTTAAAAGCCAGCATGCCTGTTGTACTTGGACTTATCCTAATGATATTGGTGGCACAATTTAATTCATTTAAACAAGCCGCTATTATCACCTTAACCATTCCATTAGCCTTTATTGGTGCTGTTGCTGGATTACTGATAATGAATGCACCATTTGGTTTTATGGTAACGCTTGGGCTTTATAGCCTAGCGGGCATTATAATTAATAACGCTATTGTATTAATTGATCGAATTCAAATAGAAATACAGGCAGGAAAGCGTGAGTACCAAGCAGTTATTGATGCTTGTTTAACGCGCCTAAGACCTATAGCTATGACCACCATTACAACAATTATGGGCTTATTACCGCTTATTATTGGTAAAGACCCACTATTTTATGGCATGGCTAATGTTATCGCCTTTGGCTTAGGTATTGGTACCATATTAACCTTAGCTGTTGTGCCGGTACTATATTGCAGCGTTTATAAACTACAACGCTAAGGCTTAATTTCTATAACGACTATGAAGAATAACAGCCACAAAAAAAGCGAGATACTTTATTAAGTATCTCGCTTTCGTTAGCCGAATTCAGGTTATTTAACCTTACCCGTTAATAGTTACTCGGCAAATGGCTTACGCTTTACGCGAATAAAAGATTTTCTATTCACATAAAGTAGTGCTAATGCTAACGCAAATACCCATAATGTTGCAGGAGTAGGTACTGGCGTTGGTGGTGTTGAACCTACCGGCGTAAATGGGTTGTAATTAATTTGCATATTACCTTCCCAAGACTTACCAATAACTTGCCCCCAAATTACCGATGGGTTTGCTTTAATATCAGCATTTGGCGCTAACACACTACCGTATAAGTCTGACGCTAAATTAACTTGGCTAGCATCACCAAAGTTATATAAAATATTATTAGTCATAGTGCTATCTTTATAGCCACCTTTACCAGCAAGGTGTGAGCTTGCCAATACGCCATTAATACTAAGGTTGCTTTGGCTAAAGTGAACACAGCCAACTTGCCCTTGGCTACATTGACCGCCTTGGTTATTAGATTTACCCGCTATATTATTTGGGTTGGTAATATTAAATAGTATCGTTGCATCGTCACTCACCCCTTCAACAAACCAATCTGTGTTTGCATTCAGTTGTTCTTGAGTTACGTTAAAAACATAAACGTTATCACTTGGTGTTGATGTTGGCGTAAATACTAAAGGTGCTCCAGCTCTATTGCCATCTCTTACCGCATCGCCATGAGTAGTTGCCGCCATTAAATCTGTTGATAATTTATTTAAATGGGCAAAAGCACTGTCAAAATCTACCGGTAAATCGTTTGCATTAACTTTATTTAAGTTACCAAGAATTCCACCACTGCTACCGTTATCAATAACATCGCCTGCGTGAACAATATCACCTAATTCTGATGGGTGGTTTTCATAAACATTTAAAAAACCTGAGCCGCCCCACTGATTATTACCTTTAACAATATCACCACCAACGACTAAGCTTGGACCTTCTCCCATGCCTAAATAAGTGATCTCAGCACCTACATCGTAACCACCATTAACAATAAAATCACCGCCAACGGCAATACGCCCTTCAGTATCTGAAGAAGTTACTTTAAAGTCATTTTTAATAAAGGCGTTATATTTGCTCGCATCGCCCAAATCAATGGCAACGGCAAAAGCAGATGTTGCAACAAAAAGCCCTAAAGCTAGCGTCATTGCTACGGTTAAAAACTTACGCATGTTATTCCTTTTACGTTATATTAAGTTATTTATTAAGCTGTGAATTAGATAAGCTAATTTCACTACTGCCCAATTTTCGCTCGGATTCACTAGGCAGCTGAAATTTCGTGCGATTATATACTAACCAATAGTAAAGTTCTAGCAAAAATGACAGCGGTGTCATTTTTTTTATAATGCCAGGGGCTTTTGATCTTTCGAGATTATT
>NZ_JAHKPW010000041.1 GCF_018860755.1 Colwellia sp. D2M02
AACCGAGTTCAGGTTAAATAATACATATTTACTAATAACTATATCCTTGAAAAGCGTTTGATCCAATGTGTTTTCATCAAGTTAACTCTATTTTAGTTGATTAAACATAGTAATCCACGCCACTTGCAGAAGAATTAACCAAGGCAGCTGATAAAATGTGCTCACTATGATCTTCTTGCTCTTTTCCTGTTGAGTTTGAGTGTAAGGCTCCTTGGCTAGCATTGTCGTCTGAATCAGCCTGATTTTTATTTTGCTGCCGAACATCTGCACCACCAACATCAACACCTTGCTCAGCTAACATATCCTTTAACTTATGCATATTTTGCTCTAAAGCATCTTTGGCTTGTTGATTTTGTACAACAAAATTTACCGAGGCTTGTTCACCCTGTAGGTTAACTCGTACCTGCATATTACCGAACTCTGGTGGGTCTAAAGTAATGTCAAACTGCTGTAATTTTTGAGAAATAACTAGCATTACTTTATCTTTCACCGCCTCAGCAAAATCTTTTCTGAAAAGGGCAATAGTCTCTTGCTGTAACTGAACATTATGTTTTTGAGTTTGTACTACTTCACTCGTCACACTTTGGTCCATTTTTATTGCGCTTTCATGTGCATTATACGCTTGGCTTTCGTGTCTGATTTGTGTGACATGGCTCGCACTATCATTTATCGAACGAACTTGTGGGTTGGCAACTTGACTTCCTTCTGATTTAGCAACAACAGGTTCACTTCCTTTTCCTGTTAACATCAACTCGGCTTCTACTGCTTGCTTTTCTACATTAAGATCATCTGCGGCACTATTCTCTTCACCCTCTTGTGCAGCAATTTGATTTTGTGTCTTTAATGTTTCAGCAAGGTTACTATTAATCGTGCTCTGTTTGGTTTGTTGGCTTTTGGGCTCTACTTGATTTTGAGATTGACCGTTTAGCTCTTGCTTAATGGCTTCAGCCACCTTGCTACTTACCAACTCTTTATTCTGAGTACTTTCCTCGAATTGAGTTCCCACAGCTTTACCATTTAAAATTTTACTCGTATTTTCAGTAATTAGTGAGCTCGTTTGCTGCGATTTTAAGGCTAACTCACTATCACTAGTAACCTCTTTTGAAGATAGCTGCATTGTTTCAATGTTTTTGCTAACAGGTTCATTAGCAGGACTGGTGATTAACGGCGCATCTTTTGCTGTATTAGTTGGCGTTACTGGAACCTGTGAACCCAATGTTGGTTTAGTATCTTCAGGCTGAGCTTTACCGGTAACAAAACGATTAGCATTAAATGCTACGTCTTGCTCATGCTCTTCGAGTAACTCACTTATATTATCAGACAGAGGTAATGCTTTATCATTTTCGCCTGCTAACTTATTAACTGAAACAGCTCGCTGGTAACTCATCAAGTTGGCTGTTGATGTACTACTATTGTTAGCAATGCTTTGAACATCAGTATTCTGATTAATAAAAGCTTTTAGTTTATGCTCCGTACTTGCTTGATAATTTACTATTTGATCTTTATCTGCCCCTACAGCTTCATCAGTTGAGGCGGTAGAAGGAGTTGTAATATTAACGTCGGCATTAGTAGTTACTTTTGTTTTAACTTGGTTGTTCGTTAACGCATTATCACTTTGATACAGTAATGAAAAAAATTGTTCGCTTTGTGCTAATGGGTCATTCTTTTGAGTTTTTCCGACTTGCCCCTCCCCCGCGGTGTCTGTTTCAGGTAACGACTCAATATCATCATCCTCACTAACAGAGCCCTGTGTTACCTCATTATTCACTGCTTTCTCAGCATTGCCGTCAGCGGCAATAGCGTGGCCATTATCAACCTTGCCCGATGATCTTTCGTCATCAGATTTACCTGTTTTTTCTGACTTTTCTTTGCCTTCAACTGATTTTTTATCTAAATGCTTATCTACGAATGTAGAAAAGTCGCTATCATTACTGTTTTTCACGACAGATGAATTTTTATGAGTAGATTCAGTATCTTGAGGTGACATTATTGCTAAAGTATTTACTTGCTGCATAGTATATCCGCTAGGCTAAGGTACATAGTAATAAATAAACTTATCGTCATTAGGCAGGCATGTTATGTCTACTAAATTAACGCAAGTCGGTTGCTTACAAAAACGCTTAAATAATATAAAGCAAGAAATATTCCAGTAATAACACAGCGTTTTAAAAAGGTGAATTATCTTATTAACTAACGTATGTTTCGGCGAATAAACTGTTGTGTCGCTATTTCATCAAACATTTTTTGCTCGCGCTTTTGCTCTGCTAGGTTTAATTTTTTCATACGCTGCTCTTGCAATGATTGTACTGCTTTAAGCTTTTGCCGTTGCTTTAACCACAAACTTTTACTTTGCTCTGCCAATGCTTTAGCTTGATGCATAGCAATTTCAACCTGTGACGAGGCTTGATCTAGCTTAGCAATAAACGCATGATAATGACTGTAAGTAGCACTATCTAAACCTTGCTCAGCGCGTTGACTTAAGCGTTTCATGTACTCTAAACGATAATCGGCAACACCTTGCAAACGTGTGATATTTTGTTGATATTCATTTTCAGCAATTTTTAGTTGCTCCGCACAGCGGTCAACTTTTTCTTGTTCATACTTTAATAACGTATCTAATTGTGTTTTAGCCATTTTTTACTCTGCCTTAGCCGTTAGCATGTTGCTGCTGATTAGCACTAGCATTCGCCGCCGCTATAATTTCTTGTAACTGGCTTATACTCTGCTCATAAGGGATCACTTCATCAATTTGCTGTTGTAAGAAAAAGTTAATTACTGGTTGAACATTAATGGCTTGATCGATACGAGGGTCATTACCTTTGGTATAAGCGCCAATCGAAATGAGATCTTTGTTTTGCTGGTACAGTGAATAAATTTGTTTCAATTGTCGCGCTAAAGTTTGATGTTCTTTGCTAGTAACCATTGGCATAACACGAGAGATAGAGCCTTCAATATCAACAGCAGGGTAATGTCCTGAATCGGCAAGCTCTCGTGATAAAACGACATGGCCATCAAGAATAGCGCGAGATGCATCAGCAATAGGGTCTTGTAAATCATCCCCTTCTGTTAACACGGTATAAAAGGCGGTAATAGAGCCTTGCCCTCCCCCGCCATTACCTGCTCGCTCAACCAGTTGGGGTAATTTAGAAAAAACTGATGGTGGATAACCTTTTGTTGCAGGCGGCTCACCTACGGCCAGCGCTATTTCCCTTTGGGCTTGCGCATATCGTGTTAACGAGTCTAATAATAATAAAACATTTAAACCTTGATCACGAAAGTACTCACTAATTTGTACTGCAGTTTCACAACCTTTTAAACGCATTAAAGGTGAGTTATCTGCTGGTGCAGCAACAACTACCGCACGTTCACGCCCTTGCTCACCTAAAATTTCTTCAATAAACTCTTTTACTTCACGCCCACGCTCACCTACTAGCCCAACCACAACAACATCGGCGGTGGTACCACGTGTCATCATTCCCATCAAAACACTTTTACCAACACCTGAGCCGGCAAAAAGTCCCATACGTTGCCCTTTGCCAACACTAATAAAACTATTAATAGACCGTACGCCAACATCGAGTACTTCGGTAATTGCACGGCGAGATAATGGATTAATGGGTGTTTGATCAAGGTGATAGTCTTCGGTGACTTTAATTGGTCCTTTACCATCAATAGGGCTGCCAACGCCATTAATAACACGACCTAACAATGCCATTGACAACGGAAGTTTCATTTTATTGCTAACAGGTAGTACTCGAGCTCCTGGTAATACACCACGTAAACTCTCTTCGGGCATGAGAAAGGTAATTTCTTGTGAAAAGCCAATAACTTCAGCGAGTAAATCACCATGTGCCGTTTCAACAATGCATTGACTGCCAATATGCGCTTTTACACCTACCGCTTCTAAAGTTAGACCAACCACACGTACTAAGCGCCCAGCAACAGGTTGTTTAAAAGGGGTTATGAAGGTTTGGCTTTTTTTAAGTCGCTCAGTTAGACGAACACTATCAACCATATTGTTTTATTACCTTTTCGGCGATTACGCTAAAGTGTGAACAGCGTAATTATTGACGTTTATTCTTGATGAATAGCGTCTTGCAAGAAAGGTTCCAGCACTTGTTTTAAACGTGTTTTAACTTGCAGATCAATATTCGATGTGCTGTTTTCTATTTGGCAACTACCTTGAGATAACTGTGGTGCAGGTAATAAACGCCAGCCACTTTCATTAATATGCTCAACGCCAAATTGCGCCTCAACAATTTTAATATCATCAGGATGTAAATAAATTTGTGTTTGTGCATCATGGCTAGGTAAACTTTTAATGCCCGTAGAAATAGCCGCCATTAAAATGTCAGGGTGGGTTTTAGCTTCTTGCAACACTACAGCTTCGGTTAGCTGCACCACTAAATTTAGCAGTTGCTCTTCGACATTTTTATCCACGGTGGCTAATGGCTGATGAAGTTGTTCAACAAGGTTTTGCCAATTTTGAGCAAGCTGTTCAATAGTTTCTTTACCAGTCTCTAAACCTTGTGCGGTTCCTTCTTCAATACCTTGTGCTGTGCCTTCTTCTAATCCTTGTGCTTTACCTTCTTCAACACCAACAGCAAAACCTTCTTCTTTACCTTGATTAAAGCCCTCTTCATACGCTGCTTGGCGTATTTCATCAATTTCTTCCACCGTTAAAGGTTCAGGCTCTGATGCTAGTTCTTCAGGAGGCTCAAAAACCCAGCCCTTTTTTTTACCAAGGGCATTGGTTTTTTCAGTCTCTTCTAAGCTTTCGTTAGCTTGCACATCAGGTAACGGCCACACATCTGAGCTTTCGTGTTGTGCCGCTTTAATTACCCTTACAGGAGACTTACCTGCTTCTGTCATATTAGTTACCTTATTGCGCTATTTAAATGCTTTGTATTTTACTATGCTAAGGAAGTGATACGTGACTTTATAAGAACTCGTCACCACCACCACCACCACCAAGCATAATTTCACCTGCGTCAGATAAACGTCGCGCAATAGAAAGGATCTCTTTTTGTGCCGCTTCTACTTCACTGATGCGTACAGGTCCCATAGCCTCTAAATCATCAGCTAACATTTCAGCCGCACGTTTAGACATATTACTTAAAATTTTCTCTTTTAAGGCTTCATCTGTACCTTTAATCGCTTTCATTAAGGCTTCTTGTTGTACTTCACGTAAAATAGCTTGCATGCCTCTGTCATCAACATCCGCTAAGTTTTCAAAGACGAACATTAAGTCTTGAATTTGTTGACTCATTTCTTCATCATTTTCACGAATTGAGTCCATTAGCATACCTTCTACGTTGGTATCTAAATAGTTCATAATGTCTGCTGCTGCTTTCAAACCACCCATTTTCGCAGCTTGTGCACCCGCTTGACCAGCAAACTGTTTTTCCATAATTTCATTCAATTCTTGTAATGCTGCAGGTTGTACTTCTTCTAAATTGGCAATACGCATCATTAAATCTAAACGTACTTTTTCAGTAAACTGTCCAACAATTTCCGCTGATTGCTCTGGCTCTAAATAGGATAAAACAATGGTTTGAATTTGAGGATGTTCGTTACGAATAATATTGGCTACTTGCTTTGAGTCCATCCATTTCAATGAATCAAGGCCTTTAGCGCCACCACCCATCACTATTTGGTCAATTAAGTTACCAGCTTTATCTTCACCTAAGGCAGCAGTTAATGCGCGACGTACAAACTCTTCACTTTGGAAGCCAATGGTAGAGAAGTTTTGAATTTCTTGAATAAATAACTTATGAACAGCGGTTATTTTTTCTTGCGTAAAATCTTCCATTGCAGCCATTACAGTACCAACTTGCTGTACCTGTTTTGGCTCAAGGTGTTTTAAAATTTGTGCAGCGTCTTCTTCCGATAAACTCAGCAATAAGATTGCAGCTTTTTCAGCGCCTTCCAGTTTATCAACGTCAAAGCCACCACTTGACGCGGTCATTTCT
This sequence comes from Colwellia sp. D2M02, assembly GCF_018860755.1. Taxonomy (GTDB): domain Bacteria; phylum Pseudomonadota; class Gammaproteobacteria; order Enterobacterales; family Alteromonadaceae; genus Colwellia; species Colwellia asteriadis. The sequence continues at coordinate 5,973 of NZ_JAHKPW010000041.1, forward strand.
TGGGATTCATCACTCATCTTCGTTCAACCAACTTTTAACTACTTGCGATGATAACTCTGGCTCATTTGCTACTAGCGCACGAACCGCTTTTAAAATATCTTCATCTCGATGTAAGTCAGGTAACTGTAAACTACCATCTGGCGCAAAACCAACCGCTCCAGCATCGAAGTCTGACGTTAACATGTCCATAGTCTCATCACCAAGATCAATGTGGCTATCTAGTGATTTATCACCGTAATCTTGTGGTGTTTGGTCAGGATAAATTAAGCGTTTCAACATTGGGCGTACTACCGCTAAGATTAGAACAATAATCACCAACGCACCTAACACTAATTTTAATACTTTAACAAACCAAGGTTGCTGCCAAATAGGTAGTTCTACCGCAGGACCTAAGTCAGGACGATTAAATGGAATAGTTACGACCTCTAAAACATCGCCACGTTGTAAGTCAAACCCGATACTGCCTTGAAGTAATCGACGAATACTGGCAATTTCAGCGACTGATCTTGGTACCGCTTGTCCTGCAACGCTTGGTTCCCCCTCAACCGGGGTAGAAGCTGCACCAGCAACATAATCTAAAGCAACAGAAACACTCACTCTTCTTACAACGCCTGTTTGCTGTTTTGTATGACTAATAGCTTCATCTAGCTCATAATTTTTAGTTGATTCTGAATGCTTACGGCTTGGCATCGTTTTTTGTTGTCCACCAACAGCATCTTCTGGAATATTTGATTCAAGTGGTGGTTGATTTGTTAATGCACCAGGGATACCACCAACGGTACCGCCGATATTACTGGTTTCAACTTTCATTTCGCTACGTAGCGCAGGTAAGTCTGGATTGTAACGACGTTGGGTTTCTTCAACATTGGTAAAGTCCATGGTTACATCCACTTGCGCGGTGTAGTTACCTAAACCGACCACAGGAATAAGAATGCTATCTATTTTGTCGTTGTATTCTTGCTCTCGTTTTTGCTCTATTTCAAACTCTTTGCGTGAACGTGAAGACGTTGTATCTTGTGAGCCTGAGTTTAGTAAACGGCCATTTTGATCAGTAACGGTAACTCGATTAGGATTTAACCCTTGTACTGCTGAGGCAATAATATCAACCACAGAGTCAACTTCTTCTTCTGATAATAAACGACCACGTTGTAGTGTTAATACTGCCGTTGCTGAAGGGTTTTTCTCACGGCGAGCAAAAACATTTTCACGAGGGATAGCAAGTAATACTCTTGCTCGGCTAACACTTTGTAATTGTTCAATGGTTTTTGCTAATTGCTGCTCTCGACCAAACTTTAATCGTTCACGCTCAAGACGTTGGCTAACACCAAAGCCCATATCTTTCATTAATATATCTTCACCTTGAGAAGGCTCTTTAGTTAGCCCTTCACGCGCTAGTAATAATTTAATATCTTGATATTGGTCTGTTGGTACTGAAAGAGTGTTATTTTCTTGACGGTATTCCACTTCATTGGCGTCAAGAAAATCCATGGTTTTGATAAGCTGTTCGGTCGGTAGTTTAGCAAGTGAGCGATACTCTGGCTCATTCGCCAAAATAATCACAAAAATAGCAATAGCTAAACAAATAGTTAAGGCAACAACTAAAGTAACTTGACGCATAAAGTCAACATTACCAATAGCAGCAGAAAAGCCTGATTTTTGCTCTTCCATGCCATTATTGTCATTTTCATTAGCAAGCATATCGTTACTATTATCTGTTGCTACTATCGCATTGGTATCGGACACTTCGCTTCTCCGGAGGGCTTATTATTTTACGTCTAAGTTATATTGTTGATTGATGAATAACTTGAGACTTAGTAGGTCTATAAAGTAGTTACACTTTAAACAGGCATACTCATAATTTCTTTATAAGCTTCAACAAACTTATTTCGTATTTGTACTGTGGCATCTAATGCGATACCTGACTTAGAAGAGGCAACCATCACTTGCGCTAATGTGACATTGCTATCACCCATTTCAAAAGCCATTTTCTTTGCGCCAGCATCTTTTTGTAAATCATTAACATTTTTTAGAGCATCAGTGAGCATATTGCCAAAATTACTGGTTGATTGGTTCGGCTGTCCTACGTTACCCACACCAATAGAGTCGCCATTCGCTACCGGAAGTTTATTACCCATAGCCTGTAATGACATACTTTGCATTTGGTTATATAAAGAGTTGCTTTTGATATCCATAGGTTTCTCACTTGTGTCAATTATTCGCTGCAATGGCGATTACTTAGTGAAAATGCAAGCATAATGCCAACAAGGAAATGTATTTTAAAATCAGATATTGTCAAACAAAAACAACAAGATAAAAACTAATTGAACGCACTAAAGAAAGAGGAATTAGCGTCATCAAAGTAGCATGCAGCTAATAATACGTGAAGTGCTACGATCGTTTATTCGTGAAGGTAACAACATGAGTGTTGAGTTAGCGATAAAATAACGCCGATAAAAATAGCGCCAATAAAGGCGCTATAAAAAAGTTAACCAACACTAAAACTACGCGGGTATTTCAATGCCCGACTCGCGCATTTTAGCAATTTTATAACGTAATGTTCGGGGGCTAATACCTAGTCGTTCAGCAACGTCTTTACGACTGCCGTGACAGGCGAGTAGTGTGTCTAAAATTATTTGATGTTCTTGTAATTTAAGTTCACTGCCTAGCTTATCGTCTGAGACAATAGCTTTTTCAACATCGCTCACGCTTGCTGTTTCAAAGTTTTCAATTAGTAAGTCACTGGCGTCAATAACATTATCACTTTGTAAAATTAGCGCACGCTGCACAACATTATCTAACTCTCGAACATTACCTGGCCAATGATAAGCGTTTAGTTTACTACGCGCTGCGGCTGAAAACTCAGCAATAACCTGCCCTGACTCTTGGCAATGGCGTGCAACTAAATGCTGTGCTAGTACTAAAATATCATCAACACGCTCAGCTAGTGGTAACCATGTTAATGGAAAAACATTCAAGCGATAATATAAATCTTCTCTAAAAACGCCTTCTTTTACGGCATCTTTTAAATTACGGTTACTTGTTGCAATAATACGCACATTTAAACTAATCGTTTTTCTGCCGCCTAAACGCTCTACTTCTCGCTCTTGCAAGACCCGTAAAATTTTAGCTTGTAAGCCTAAATCCATTTCAGTTATTTCATCGAGTAAAATAGTGCCACCTTGCGCTTGTTCAAACTTACCAGGACAAGCCTGTATAGCACCAGTAAATGCCCCTTTTTCATAACCAAAAAGAGTCGCTTCAAGCATATTTTCAGGAATGGCAGCACAATTAATGGCAACAAAAGGTTGGTCATTACGCTTAGAGCTATAATGCACGTACTGCGCTAACACTTCTTTACCAGAGCCACTTGGCCCTAAAATCATCACAGATGCCTCTGTTGTTGCTACTTTTTTCGCCAGTGATAATAACTCTAACGAACGTTTATCAGCGACTACTGGCATACATTTATTAATAACGACTGGCGGAATGTACTGACTTACCATATTTAGTAATACTTCAGGTGCAAATGGTTTGGCAATATAATTACATGCTCCATCTTGCATCGCTTGTACGGCATCATCAATGGTACCGTATGCGGTCATTAATAATACCGGTAAGTTAGGTTGCTGCGCTTTAATACTTTTGAGTAAAGATAAACCAGACATCCCCCCCATTTGTACATCACTGATCACGATATCAATAGCATGATTTTTTAATAATAATAATGCATTTTCACCTGAATCTGCTTCAACGCAAACATACCCTCCTAAAGATAAGGTATCAACTAACGCTTCGCGTAAGCCTGCATCATCTTCAACAACAAGTACTTTATGCATGGTCATTAGTGCTCTCCTACATGATGTTCTGGCGATGTGTTTGATTTGGTCTGTGTCGTAAGCATTAATGGTAAGCGAATAACAAAATGCGCTCCTTCACCTGCTTTACTAATAAGCTTCACATCACCTTGATGGGCATTAACTACTGATTTAACAACAGCAAGCCCTAACCCTGTACCTTGACTACTTGAGGTATAGAAAGGTTCGAAAATTTTGTCTTTATTCGGTACATCAATCCCCGGACCATTATCCTTAACGCTCAAATAAATATTATTTTCTTGGCTATAAACTTGAATGTTAATCACGGTTTGTTGTGTTAGCACTGCAGCTTTTAAGGCGTTGTGTAATAAATTTTGTATTGCACCTGTTAATGCACTTTTATTACCTAAAATGGTATGTTCTTCTGTTGAAAGTTGTAAATTAACTTGTGCTTTAGCTTTAGTTAATAAGGCATCCATAGATTGCACTGAACTATTAATGAGGTCATTTACCACTATCGGCGCCACAACTTGCTCAGTGCCGCTTTTAGAAAATAACAGCATGTCGTTAACTTGTTGCTCTAAATCATATAAACGAGCATTTAACTTTTCTTGAAAGCTTAAACGGGACGCCTCTGGCAGTTGGCTATTTTTTAAATTAGCACCATATAGAATGGCCGCAGATAATGGGGTTCTAATTTGATGTGCGAGTGTTGACACCATGCGCCCTAATGAAGAAAGACGCTGCATTTGCCCTATTTTATCTTGTAGCAAGCGTGTTTGAGTTAAGTCTGTGATCATAATTAACTGCCCAGGTTGAGCACCTAAACTGCTAATTTCTAATTTAACGCGACGACCATCTTTTAATGATATTTCGTGCCAGTCATCCTCTCTGGGATTAAATGATCGAGCAATCACTTCAAACCAAGGCTGCCCTAAAATAGGCTCATCAAGTAAGTGGCTAGCGACTTTATTGATTCTGACAACAATACCGTTACCATCAAGCATAACTAAACCTGTTGGCATAACGTCAATAAGTTGATCCGCTAATTGATTTTTTTGAGTAATATTTTGATTGAATTGTGGAGAAGTTTGCTCAGCTAATTGTGCTCGAAGAGACGCAAGTTCACCTGGAAATGACTCTTGCGCTAAGGAAACATGGCGTGTAGGCGCTTTAGCTTTACGCGCCACAAAATTAACGCCTTTATGATTTGAAGTACTATGTAAACCAGCGACATCATTATTAAGCTCGCTTTCAAAAGCGGCGCCAAAACTAGCATTCGCTTTAGCATCAAGGTTTGAACTATTTTTAGGGTCTAGTTTTATTGTTTGTGCTGTCACATGTGTCATAAATAAGTACTCAATTAAAAATTAACTCAGTACTTACAAAGCATTTAACATGCCATTTATTTATTCAAATAAAATCATACACCTACAACACAAAAAACTTAAAACCTGTAATTTAACACCCTAAATAACTGTCAAGACATTGACTCATTACTAAGCTATTCGTTTGGTTTTTGTAAGTCATATTTACGCATTTTTTCCACTAATGTTGTTCTACGCATACCTAATGTTTCAGCAGCTCGAGCAACAACATAATCATGTTTCACTAATGATTGAGTAATAAGAGAAACTTCTAACTCGGCAAGATGCTCTTTAAGGTTTAAGCCCTCATCAGGCAGCAGGCCAGTATTATTGTTTTCTACTATGTTGGCATCAGTAGTGTTATCGACAATTGTACTTTCTGGAGCGTCATTATCATCGGTATCGTCATAATCGAACCCAGCAAAAAGTTCATTAATCGCATCTTGCTCTTGTAGCTCTTCAGGGTACTCTGGATTATATGCTTCAATATCAATATGTTGATATTTTCGAGGTAGCTCTGTCACATCAACTATTTGGTCGCCATACATAATTAGCATACGTTCAATCAAGTTTGAAAGCTCTCTGACATTACCTGGCCAAGGATGCTCCATTAACGACTCAATCGCTTTTTCAGTAAAACGTACAGTTTTACCTTGTTCACTTTCAAAACGAGATAACAACTCTTTTAACAATAAAGGAATATCTTCTTTACGCTCACGTAATGATGGCGTTTCAACGGGAAAAACATTGAGCCGATAGAATAAATCTTCACGAAAGCTACCTTCTTTGATCATATCTTCTAAGTTTTGGTGGGTCGCTGCAACAATACGTACATCCGCTTTAATACTTTTGCTGCCGCCTACTCGTTCAAAGGTACGCTCTTGTAATACGCGTAGTAGTTTAACTTGCATTGGTTGCGGCATATCACCTATTTCATCTAAAAATAAAGTGCCGCCTTCAGCTAGTTCAAATCGGCCTTTACGAGTAGAGATGGCTCCTGTAAAAGCACCTTTTTCATGACCAAATAATTCACTTTCAAGCAATTCTGCGGGGATAGCGCCACAGTTAACGGGCACAAAAGTACCCTTAGCACGATCAGATAGGTTGTGTATATTACGAGCGACCACTTCTTTACCGGTACCTGACTCTCCAAGTACGAGAACACTCGCGGGTGTTTTGGCAACTTGCTCAATTAGAAAACGTACTTCTGACATGGCTTTACTTGAGCCAACAAGTGAACGAAATAAAGCACTTGAGGTAAATTGAGCGCCTGTGCGTGGTAATTTATTAAAGTATTGGTGACAGTGGTGGATCTGCTCTGTTAATTGGGCATAATTTAAAGGAACTTGTAAAGAGCCAATAACATTCATTAAACCAGCAAGAGCATTTGCATCAATAACATCATGTAATAAAAAAGGAGTGCTAGGATTTTTTTTAATAATATCGCTTGTATTATTGCTAATGTCCCCAGTAACAATTACGGTTATATAATTACTATTTTTTGATAATTTTTCAGCGAGATCATCTTGAGCGCAATGATCAAAGTACTCACCCACAAACGATAATACCGTTGTTATTTGTTGTGATCGAATAGGTTCATCATCAACAACTAATATCTTCTTATGGTCTAACGCTTGATTTATATCATTCATATACAACCCAATTATTTAAAATATCATTATTATCAGCACTTCACTTTTTTATAGTAGCGCTTGATTAACTAAAATCAACAAAATATTGACGCTTTAATTGAAAAAAGCCGAATAAGACGAATTATTGACACTTAACTGTGTGGTTAATCGACAAAGGCTTTTAGCTCTGAAGAGCTACGCTCCAACATTAAATAAATAATTTACTTTTTTACTGATATTTTTCAATAATCTATTGTGTATCAACAACAGTAGGCACATAATTTGCGTTACTCTTGAATGTCGTTATAGTTAAACCTAAAGTAAATCACACATATGGTGGGCTTTACTCAACTATAACAAGCATCCTAAATACACGTGTGAGGCAAAAATGACCACATCAATGTTCGACAATAAAAGCATTTTGATCACTGGAGGCACCGGCTCTTTTGGTAAGAAATATGTAGAAACATTACTAAAAAGCCATAACCCTAAAAAAATCATTATTTACTCACGCGATGAATTAAAGCAATTTGAAATGCAACAGGTCTTTAATCAACCTTGCATGCGTTACTTTATTGGTGATGTTCGTGATAAAGAGCGCTTAACTCGTGCTATGCGTGGTGTTAATTTTGTTATTCATGCTGCAGCAATGAAACAAGTACCTGCGGCAGAGTACAACCCAATGGAATGCGTAAAAACCAACATTAATGGCGCTGAAAATGTTATTGATGCGGCTTTAGACAATAATGTTGAAAAAGTTATCGCACTTTCAACAGACAAAGCAGCTAACCCTATTAACTTATATGGTGCAACCAAACTCGCTTCCGATAAAATTTTTGTCGCTGCGAATAATGTAGCGGGTGGTCATAAAACGACTTTTTCAGTTGTACGTTACGGTAATGTGGTTGGCTCACGAGGTTCAGTTGTGCCATTTTTTCAAAAAATGATCAATGATGGCGCAGACCACTTACCTGTTACACATGAAAACATGACACGCTTTTGGATAACACTACAACAAGGTGTTGATTTTGTTTTGAAAAACTTCTCCCGAATGTACGGTGGTGAAATTTTTGTACCTAAAATCCCTTCAATTAAAATTACCGATTTAGCCAGTGCTATGGCGCCAGATTTACCGCAAAAAATTGTCGGTATTCGCCCTGGTGAAAAATTGCATGAAGTGATGTGTCCTGGAGAGATTTGTTATAGCACCTTTGAGTTTGATGATCATTTTGTTATTGCGCCAGCGATAAAGTTTAGTAGCCGCAGTAACGATTTTACCGTCAATGCTATAAATGAAACCGGTAAGCCTGTTCCTGAAGGTTATGAGTATGACTCATTAAGTAACCCTAATTATTTATCGATTAAAGAAATCACTGAATTTAACCAACAGGTTGATCAATGATCCCATATGGAAAGCAACAAATATCACAAGCTGATATTGATGCAGTAACAGAGGTATTAACTTCTGATTATTTAACACAAGGCCCTAAGGTACCTTTATTTGAAAGGACACTTGCTAAGCTTTGCGGTAGTCAATTTGGTATTGCTGCTAACAGTGCAACATCAGCCTTACACATTGCTTGTTTAGCCTTAGACGTTACTAATAATGATATTGTCTGGACAACCCCAATAACGTTTGTGGCTTCAGCTAACTGCGCATTATATTGTGGCGCAGCTATCGATTTTGTTGATATAGAGATCAATACGGGTTTAATGTCTGTTCAGGCTTTAGAAAAAAAACTCATTCAAGCTCAGCTTAACAATACCTTGCCTAGTGTCGTTATTCCGGTGCACTTAGCCGGACAGTCTTGTGATATGAAAAGCATTAAGGCACTTTCGTTAGAGTATGGTTTTAGCATTATTGAAGATGCTTCACATGCCATTGGCGGTCATTATCAAAATTTACCTATTGGTAATTGCCAGTACAGTGACATCACTATCTTTAGTTTCCACCCTGTAAAAATTGTTACATGTGCTGAAGGCGGCGTTGCCTTAACGAATAATGCCGATTTAGCTAAAAAAATGCAGCTTTATAGAAGTCACGGCATAACCAGTAACGCGCAAGACATGGACGAGGCAAGCCACGGCCCTTGGTATTATCAGCAAATCGCATTAGGCTTTAATTACCGAATGACTGAGTTACAAGGGGCTTTAGGGTTAAGTCAACTGACACGTTTAGAGGCTTTTGTTGCCAAACGAAATGCCTTAGCAAAAGTATATGACGAGGCTTTTTCATCATCAACATTAACCAGCTTAACAACGACAACAGATAATTACTCAGCCTATCACTTATATATTGTTTTACTGCCTGATAGTGATAAAGAAAAGCATAAAGCTGTAATAACCGCACTACGCAACTGTGAAATATTCGCACACGTACATTATATTCCCGTACATTTACAACCCTTTTATAAAAAGCTTGGCTTCGCCGCTGGTGACTTTCCTGTTGCAGAAGAGTACTACTCCCGTGCTATTTCACTACCTCTATACCCTGAGTTAACCGAAGATGAGCAAGGCTATATTATAAAAACCATACTTGAGCTGTTATAACACCAACTAAAACAGTTTTATAAAAGTGTTTAACAACAGCTATTACGCAACTAAGGGATAATAAAAGTCATGAAAATCGCACTAGGCTCAGTCCAGTTTGGTTGCAACTACGGAATTTCTAATCAGCTTGGTCAAGTCAGTCATACCGAGATTGGCAACATATTAGCACTCGCTAAACAACATAATATTACCGTTATTGATACCGCCCCAGCTTATGGAGACAGTGAAAGCCGCTTAGGTCGGCAGTCCATTGCCAGCGACTTTAATTTTGTTTCAAAAATCGCCCCTGATTGTGAACCTCAACACATCATAGCAAGCTGTCAGCATTCATTAGCACAATTAAAAACAAAGCAACTATCTGCTTTAATGCTTCATCATGGTAAACAATTGCTCGGTGTTAATGGTGATAACATTTATCAAGAACTCGTTATAGCAAAACAGCAGCAACTGACCGCTAAAATAGGTTGCTCTGTTTATAGCGCTCAAGAAGCTATAACCTTGAGCAAAAAATTTCCCTTGGATATTGTACAAATACCAGCAAATATTTTTGATCAGGGCATATTTGCAAACAACGCACTACAGCAATTAGCAGAGCAAAAAATTGAAGTACATATTCGTTCACTATTTTTACAAGGTGTTATTTTTCTTGAGCCCGCTGCTCTGCCTCCTGCACTTAAACCGTTACGCATTAAGCTAAAGCATTTAAATACGCTAGCACAGCAACAAAATAATCACGACATTACCACAGCAAAAATCGCAGTAGCCCTAGCACCTTTTATTAAAGAATCGACTATTAATAAGCTGGTAATTGGTTGTTGCTCTACAGGCGAACTACAACAAATAATAACAGCCTATGAGTTAGCAAAAACAATAACATACGACTTTTCTCAGTTTGCTGAAGCAGATGAAAATATCATTAACCCGAGTCGCTGGTAAAAAAGTTTACTATAAACACTCAATAATAATTCTTGCATGAAAATTGCTTGCTAAAATATAGCAAGCCACAACCCATTAACGCGAGTACAACAATGAACGACTTATCTAATAACTCTGGCGCAAAATTATGGCAAAAGGCCAAGGAAATTATTCCTGGTGGTAATCAACTTTTATCAAAGCGTGCAGAAATGTTTCTTCCTGATTTTTGGCCTGCCTATTATAAAAAGGCCAAGGGTTGTGAAATATGGGACTTAGATGATAACCACTATATTGATATGAGTATTATGGGTATTGGTACCTGCGTTTTAGGTTACGCTCACCCAGAGGTAAGTGAGGCCGTTATTGACGCCGTTGAAAATGGTAGCATGGCCAGCTTAAACTGTTATGAAGAGGTCGCTCTCGCTGAGAAGTTAATTGAATTACACCCGTGGGCAGAACAAGCGCGCTTTGCACGTACTGGCGGTGAAAGCTGCGCCATTGCAGTAAGAATTGCCCGTTCACACACTAAAAAAGACAAAATTGCCTTTTGTGGTTATCACGGCTGGCATGACTGGTATTTAGCAACCAATTTAAAAAATGATAATAATTTAGATGAGCAATTACTCCCAGGGCTGAACCCTTGTGGTGTTCCTAACGGTTTAACCGGTTCTGTTTTACCTTTTAAAGAAGGCGATATTCAAGGGTTTCAAGCGATTATTGACCAGCATGGCGGCGAATGTGCTGCAGTGGTTATGGAAGTATTTAGACACAGTACGCCTGACTTAGCCTTTTTACGTGCGATTAAAGCCTTGTGTATCCAGCATAATATCGTGCTTATTTTTGATGAAATCTCCTCAGGCTTTAGGCTTAATGTTGGTGGTTCACATTTATTATGGGATGTAGAGCCTGACATTTGTGTATTAGGTAAAGCACTCGGTAATGGTCACCCTATTGGCGCAATTATTGGCAAAAAATCAGTTATGGATGCCGCTCAACTATCGTTTATCAGTAGCTCATATTGGACCGAGCGGGTTGGCTTTGCAGCCGCATTAAAAACCATTGATATATTTGAGCAACAAAATGTTATTGAAAAGGTTGCCGAAAAAGGCCGTTTGATTAAGAAAGGGCTACTTGAACTAACACAAAAAACAAAATTTGACTTAACCTTACTCGGCATAGATTCCGTTATTATTCTGGCTTTTTCTGGTGATAACCCGTTATTAACGAAAACGGTATTTACCCAAGAAATGCTAAAACGAGGATTTTTAGCCAGTAATGTTATTTATGTGTCGCTGGCACACAGTGAATTGATGATTGAAAAATATTTAAACGCCGTTAACGAAGTATTTGTATTAATTAACCAAGCAATTGAACATGACAATCTCGCCAGTTTATTACTTGGCCCAATGTGCCACTCAGGTTTTAGCAGGTTAAATTAATGGCTACATCAATACCAACATTAGTACCTAAATCGGAAGCTAAATACTCGGCTAAAAAAACGGTAGCAATTATTCAAGCTCGCATGGCATCAACTCGCTTACCAGGTAAAGTAATGCGCTGTGTTGATGGCTATGAAAAGCCATTAATTGCTTTATTGCTAAAGCGACTAGCACAATCCGCTTATATTGATGAAATTGTTTTAGCCACCTCAAGTAACGCTGAAAATGATGCACTTTGTCATTATGTTTCAGCGCAAGGCTTCGAGGTGTTCCGCGGTGATGAAGATGATGTTTTACAGCGCATGAGCCAAGCAGCACAGCAATATAATGCTGATGATGTTGTTAGAATAACAGGCGATAGCCCATTAATTGACAGTGAAATATGCGACTTATTAATTCAAAGCCATCAAAAAAATAAAGCAGATTATAGCTATTTAAGCGAACGGTTTTGTGAAGGGGTTGATTGTGAAGTGATTTCTATATCCACGTTATTGCGCAGCGAAAAACAAGCAAAAAAAGCGTCTGAACGCGAGCATGTAACCTTATATGCTTACAATAATCCTGAGCAATTTAGCTGTTTTGAGTTAAATAATAATACTGATGATAGTCACTTTAGGTTCACCTTAGATAACGATGAAGATGCGCAAGTAATTGAGCACATTATTAAACACTTTTCGAGCACCATCGAACAAGTTAAAACGTTAGCTATTAAGCAATACTTAACCAATCACCCACAAGTATTTGCGCTAAACAAAAATATTATACGTAATGAAGGTTTACAAAAATCACTAGCGGCTGAAAATAATCATGAAGACTAATATTGAAATGAATAGCACTCCCAGCATAACCATTAACGGTAAAGTTATTAATCAGCACAGCCCAAGCTACCTTATTGCTGAAATGTCAGCAAATCACAGCGGTAGTTTCGAGAAAGCTATTGAGATTATCCACGCGGCTAAGCGTAGTGGCGCAGACGCTATTAAGCTGCAAACCTATCGCGCAGATACCATTACCTTAGATTGTAATAACGAAGATTTTACCTTACCTGCCGATAACCCTTGGGAAGCGCACCAAACATTATATGCCTTATATGAAAAAGCTTTTACACCATGGGAGTGGCATAAGGCGCTATTTGATGAAGCTAAAAAAATTGGCATTGATATTTTCTCTGCACCATTTGATATCAGCGCAGTTGATTTTTTAGAAACTCTAGACTGCCCTGTTTATAAAATAGCTTCACCAGAAATAACAGACATAGGGTTAATTAAGCGCGTTGCGCAAACCTCAAAACCGGTAATTTTATCAACGGGTTTAGCTGAGCTTGAAGACATTGAATTAGCGATAAAAACCTTAACGGATAATGGCTGCCAAGAATACGCCCTTTTAAAGTGTACTACTGCCTACCCTGCTCCTGCCGAAGATATTAATTTGTTAACAATTCCCGATATGGCAAAGCGCTTTCAATGTATTGCCGGCTTATCTGATCATAGTTTAGGTAATAGCGTACCTATTGCCGCCGTGACCTTAGGTGCTAAAGTAATAGAAAAGCACTTTGTGTTAGATAAAGAAGACCCATCTGTTGATGCGTTTTTCTCATTAGACCCTGATGAGTTTTCGCAAATGGTACAAGACATTCGTTTTGTTGAGCAAGCGCTTGGCGGCATAAGCTATGAAATATCACCTGCCTCGCAAAAAAACATGCTCGCAAGACGTTCATTATATGTCAGTGACAATATTAATGCGGGCGAGATAATCACCAGTAAAAATATTAAATCGGTACGCCCTAGTTATGGTTTAGCACCCAAGTATTATGAACACATATTAGGTAAAAAAGTAACTAAGTCACTGGCCAAAGGCGACCGTCTTTCTTTAGATGACATTGAGCTGTAACCTAAAGCAATTAACAAGAATATAATAGAGTAGTTAGTTGATTTTAAACAACAACCCTAAGCTAAAAACGGTCATAGTATATGACTCATTATCACGCTTATTGGCTTAGAATAAATAGTTATAACTATTTGAGGGGAAAAGATGAAAAACTGTATCGTTGTTGGTGGTGGTCTGTGCGGCCTGTTTTCTGCCATTATATTAGCTGACAAGTTTGAAAATGTTACCCTTATAGAAACCAATGAAAACTGTGGTGGTTTGTTACGCTCTGTTTCAGATGATGCTGGCGTTAGTTATGACCAAGGTACACATATTCCTAACACCACAATGATCCCTGAAATTGACAACATTTTGTTTGGATTAGAGCACGAGCGAGAAAAAAGCTGGAATAACCTTGGTCACCTTAAAACAGCTAATTATTTTGCGGGGCATTGGGACTTAAACACCCAAGTAGTCGATACCCGAAAGCTACCAGAACACACATATCAGCAAGGCATTGTCGAGTTGCTCTCATTAACAGCCCCTAGCGATGCGTCAGATATTTATCAGTATTTAATTAACACTATCGGTCCAACATTTACCAAAGAAATAGCTGAACCATTATGTAAGAAAATATACGGAGATGATATCGACTTATCCACATTAATGACTAACTCATCTGTTAACTATTTTGGTTTAAGCCGCGTTCTAGCTTTAACGCCTGAAGTTACTGCTAAACTAAAAGAGCTACCCGCATTTGATGCTAAATTGTCTTATCACACACAACAAGACTATATTGATAGAGTACAACGTGATAACACCCAAGAATGCACTTATTACTACCCTAAAAATGGCCAAGGTGTGCAATTTTGGATAGATCATTTAATTAAACAGGCAAAAGCGAAAGGGGTAACTTTTTTAACACAAGAAAGTGTCAGTAAAATAACACATCATAACAACGCCATTACCCATGTTACTTTAAAAAATAGTCAACAAGAGCTAGCGTGTGACTTTCTTTACTGGAGTGCGCCGCCGGTTATGGCATTATTCGCCGCAGACATTACGCCTTATAAAAACCCAAGTAATGAAAAAATCGCTTTTAAAACCGCTAATATTTTTCATTTTACGTTTGATAAACCACTGCAAAACACGCAATCTCATTACATTTGGAACTGGGATTTATCAGCAAAAAGCTTTCGAGTGACTTTACTACCCAACTTACGTACCGACATAATTGATGACCAATTATATAACCTATCCATTGAAGCGCTTTCAACACCTGAAGAGAGTGAAAATATTACCGCTGCAATGATGCTCGATGAATTAAAAGCAATGGGGTTAATCTCACAGCAAAGCAAGGTTTTAAGCAGCTTACGACAAACAATCCATAATACTTTTCCTATTCCCACATTTGCTTTTCACCAATCAACAACTGAAAATTATAACAAGCTCAACAATAGCTTTAATAACATTATGATTTCTGGTCGTTTTAGCGGTAAACAATGGTTTCATGGTGATGTAATTAAGGCAAGTTATCACGCCATTAATGAACGTTTTTCAACATGATAGTTGTATTTATTAAAGACTTAAAAAAATGATACCTAAGCAATATTTATTTCAATGTAATGCCAACGATAAAACGGGGTTAGGCCACCTAACCCGTTGTTTAAATATTGCTTGTGCGATAAAAGAAATAACCCCTGAAGCGGTAATTACCTTTAGCGGAGATTTTAATGACTTTGCTGTAGCGCTATTAGTTAAAAGTAATCTATTAATAACTCAAACACCTTGTACAAAAGCCTTGAGCCAGACGACCTTTATTTTAGACAATTATGATATTGACCAAAGCTTGATTAATTATTATCGAGGCGTAGTAAAAACCTTCATTAAAATAGATGACTTTAATGAATTTGACTTAAACACGCTAGATTTAGTCATTAACTTTCGCTTACATGCCGAAAACGAACAATACTCAAATAAAGCCACTTGCTTGGGGTTAGGGTTTTTCCCTTTTAAAAAAGAACTTATCGCTATTCGACAACAAAACGAACAAACGCCAAAAAGTGATATAAATAGCATTTATATTTTTATTGGCGGCTATGATCAAAGTGGCGCGGGTATAAAACTAATAGGTTTACTGGATAGTTTTTTATCTAATAAACAACTATTTTTGGTTGATAAAAATTGTACTTTACAAAGAACAACAGCGCTTGAGCACAATACCCTGACTTACTTGCCTTTAAACTCAACAATAGAAAACTATTATCAAGATGCTGACTTTTTTATTACCGGTGGCGGGTTAAGTAAATACGAAGTCGCTTTTTGTGGTATAGCTAACGCGGCTATTTCTCAAAATGAAGGCCAAGCTGTTGATACTAAAATTTTAGCAAATGAAGGGTTAACTCACGACCTAGGATTAACCGAGCAATTGCTCAACAATACAGACATAGAAACCGTGGGTGCTAAACTAAAAAAGATCATCTCAGTAGCAGAAAACCAATTATTGTATCAGCGCTCTAAAGCTTTATTTAAAACAAACTCTACTTACGAGCTAGCCACTCACATCATAAGGACTTAACGTTTGAGTACATTCGATAAAAAACGCTCAGAATGGGATCAACAAGCATTAAGCTCGGCAGATCTCAAAAAACAGGTCTGTCGCCCTACTACTGAACAAGCGTGGCAAGCATTGCTTATTGATATAAAAAGCAAATTACAAATATCTACTAAGCTTAATTCAATATTAGATGTTGGTTGTGGTAACGGTTTATTGTTATCAAAATTAGCAGATGACTTTGACCAGCTCTATGGTGTCGATTATGCATCATCTATGGTTGAGCAAGCTAAAATACTGATGCCTAAACAATGTTTTAGTGTTGCTGAAGCAGCAAAGCTCAATTTTGATGATAGTAGCTTTGACCGTGTATTATCCTACAGTATTTTTCATTACTTTCCTGAGCAAGACTATATTATTAAAGCTATTAACGAAATGATTCGGGTCACTAAACCAGGCGGCATTATTTTAATTGGGGACTTACTCGACAAAGATTTTGAGCAAAAGATAAAGGGAGCGAGTGATCCTCTTATTGAAGAAAAATTACCCGATATTATGCGCTATTCTCAATGGACCTTCTGTGACTTAGCTGCTGTTAAGCTGCACTTTAGTCATCAAGTAAAGCACATTGAAATACTTAATCAACCTGAGCACTTTCAACTAAGTGAATATAGAAAGGATTTACGCATTTGTCTTTAGCTGCATTGACCACAACCATCACTGAGCAATTAGGTCGCCAATACGGCATGTTAACAAGCTCAGGTAGTGCCGCGTTAATTACCGCGTTAAAAGCAAGTGGTGTTCCGTCAGGAAGTGAAGTCATCATGCCTGACATTTGCTGTCCCGCGGTATTTTTTGCCATTCAATTTGCTGGTTACACGCCTGTGCTTAGCGATATTAGTCTTGATGATTTCTGTATGAATTCAGCACAAGTTGAGCCATTAATTAATGAACATACAAGCGCTATCATCGCCATTCACAGCTATGGTCATTATTGCCAAATAAGTGATTTACATACTTTAGCAAAGCAACATAGTTTAGTACTAATTGAAGATGCTTGTTTAGCCATGGGTGGAACCTACCAAGGTAAACCTTTAGGTAGCTATGGTGATATCAGTATTGTTAGTTTTGGCTATGACAAAATAATTAACTGTAATTATGGCGGCGCACTAGTTACGAATAACAAATTTTTTTTTGATAACGCGACGACTCTTTTAAATACTAACCAATTATTGCAGTTTGCACCACAACCGAGCGACTTAGCTCAACTAACCACGCAACTTACGCAAAAGCTAGCTAGATTAGCAGTAAGCGTGAAAAAAAGACAAGATAATATGCAGTATTGTTACGAGCGTTTAGCACATCAACACCTTAATTTATTACCCTTACATTGTGATTTACTCTACTGGCGCCTACCTCTGTTAGTTGAAAAGAACAGAGATGAACTTATTAGTAAAGCCAGTGAGCAGGGTATTATTATCACCCGTCATTACAAGCCTCTTAGCCACCTTGCTACTGGTATAGTTAACCCTAACGCTGAGTATTTTAACGAGCATATCATCAATATTTTTATTCGTCCTGAAACACCTAAAAAACAACTCGATGATATTATTGGTTTTATAAATGAGTTTTACCGATGATTAAAAACTTAAAAGCGCATTATCAACAATTATTACGCCAACATGGCCCCTCTCCTGCTGCAGTTCAGCATGTTAATAAACTATCGCAATTTAAACGTTTTAGTATTTTAAATAGCATTACTGAAAGCACAGTAAAATCAACTGATTACTCTATTATAGATGTTGGTTGTGGCTTAGGTGATATGTACGAATACTTGCAAGATAAAAATTTTTCGGGTACTTATTTAGGCTTAGATTTCGTTGAAGAGTTTATAACCCTCGCACAGCAAAAATATCACTCTTTAGCTAATGTAAACTTTCAACAATGCGACTTACAGACCGAGCATATTCCAGAAGGTTACGATTACGTTTTACTTAGCGGCGTTTTCAACAACAAAATGCCCAATAATGAAGTTTTTATGTTAAACACACTGAAAAAGATGTTCGCTAGCTGTAACAAAGGTATCGCTTTTAATGCCATGTCTACCTATGTTGATTATCAAGATGAGCAACTTTATTATTCTGATCCCTTAGCTATTTTTGATTTTTGTAAAAAGCACTTATCCAAAAATGTTGTGCTCAAACATGACTACATTTTAAAAGCAGGCAGTATTCCTTTTGAATATACTATTTTTGTTTATAGGGAGCCTCAATAATGCAGTGTGCAATTATGCAACCAACCTATTTACCTTGGTGCGGTTTCTTTGATTTAATTGATAGCGTTGATCATTTTATTTTTCTCGATAATGTAAAACTCGGTAAAAGTGATTGGCATGTACGCAACCGAATAAAGTCAGCTACTGGTGATATTATGCTAACGGTAAGCGTTAACTTACCTAACGGAAGAATGGATACTCTGATTAATCAAGCACAGTTAAATTTGAAACACCCTTGGCGAAAAAAACATCTTAAAAGTATTGCCAGCAACTACCGAAAGTCACCTTATTTCAATGAAGTTTATACCTTTATTGAGCCACTAATTCTGGCTGATTTTGAATTACTATCAGACTTTACCATAAATATAATCAAAGCAATTGCGAGTAAACTTGCAATCAATACTCATTTTTATATTGCTTCTGAGTTACCACAGCTACCAGGAGTTAAAGACGAGAGAATCGTCAATATATGC
This sequence comes from Colwellia sp. D2M02, assembly GCF_018860755.1. Lineage (GTDB taxonomy): Bacteria > Pseudomonadota > Gammaproteobacteria > Enterobacterales > Alteromonadaceae > Colwellia > Colwellia asteriadis. The sequence goes on from NZ_JAHKPW010000041.1 coordinate 24,858, forward strand.
AAACAACTTGATGCTAAACAGTACTTATCTCCTGTAGGTGCCGCTGACTATATTGAGCGAGAAACTCCTGGCGGAGCTATTACTAAAGCAGGGATAAGCCTAAGTTATCAAGAGTTTATTCACCCTAAATATCCGCAACTTTATGGTGATTTTATTAGCCACTTGAGTATTATCGACTTACTATTTAACTGTGGCTTTGCACAAACTATTGCACTAATCCGCTCAGGTCATCAACACAGCGTTTAGCTTAAATATTACTTCATATTTTTTATGCATAGGAGTTTACGTTGAATATAAATATTAAAACAAAGCGATTTACGCTACGAACATTACAAAGCGATGATGCTAGTTTAACTTACTTATCGTGGTTGCAAGACGATGAAAGTAGCCAGTATATCATGAATATTAAAAGCAACTTAACAGAGCTTGCAGGCTTTATTGAGCAAAGAAGACAAGACATAAATTGCATTTTTTTAGGGATATTCTCTGATGAAAAACACATTGGTAATATCAAGTATCAACGCATGGCTGACTACCCTAGTGTCGCAACAATGGGGATTCTAATTGGCGAAAAAAATTGGCGCGGTAAAGGGGTTGCTGGTGAAGTAATTACTGCAAGTATAGGTTACTTAAAAGAGAGCTTTAACGTAAGTGAAGTTAATTTAGGTGTTGAGGTTAATAATATCGCCGCGATCAAAGCCTATGAGAAAATAGGCTTTGATCGTGTTACTGATGGTTATTATAACTTTGATAACAACTCAATAGAAATGTCTATTACGCTTTAATCGTTGCCTTCTTCTAATGCGGTTTCTGAGTAATCAAACGAATAAGTGCTCAGTAAGTCCCAGCGCTCGCGATAATAATCAGGAGCTTTACGTAAAAAATCTATCCAGTAGTTTAATGCTGGTTTGAAGTAAGGAATTATCTCTTTATTATTACCAAAGTTATACAATAAACTAATTAAAACAGAGTTGACATATAACGCCTCGCCTTCAAGTAATAAATATAAATGCACATGACGCCCCCCCTGTTTAAAAGATTTTAAATATCTTAACTGCTTAATTAAACTATCAAGTGCTTGTGAACGATTTTCCATTGGCTCTGTAAGTATTTCGACCATGGTTTTACAAATATCTTCGAATAAATCAAAATCAAGTAAGGACTTAAGGTCGGCATTCTCCATGCTGGGTTCAAAAGCGTCACTTTTAATTTTATCAACGACTGCTATTTTATTTAGCGAGTGCTCTGGTAATAGAATATCTGAAGATCGTAGCGGATAAGCCCCTTCAATTTTTACGCCATCACTGCAATTAAAACACGTTAGGTTGGTGTGCTTAAATGACTCAATCAATCGCTCCATTTGTTGCTTACCAGTATATAAAAATGGCTCTGTGATCACCGGCTTACCAAAATTACCTTCAACCCTAAATTCTGCCCCCATTTTCAACGGAGCATAAACCGACTTTCCTTTTTTATTATAGTAATAACTAGACTTTGAATGGTGATGCTCTTCATCAATATAACCACTATCAACACCAAATAAATAGATATTTTCAAAGCCCATATTGGTAAAGAAGCTTAAACCTGTATTTCCCACTAACGGATTACAATAACCAACCGTTGGTGTTATCTCTTTGCGGTTTATAAATTGAGTCATTTGATATAAAGTTGTACCTGATTCATTACCTTTTAAAGCAACACCACTCCATTTGAATAAGTCTAATGTACCTGGGTACATCACATTGACAACCAATAGGTTAATTATGTCTCTATCTTTTTTACTAATATGTGCAGATAAAAAATCAGCTGTCGCTTTAGTTCTTTCTAGGGCGATATGAAAGTCAGGTGTAATACCTTGCGCAAGCAATGCCGTGGTAGCTGAGTTACAAGAAACAAGAATAACGTTATCTTTTTCTTGTTTTATTTTTTCAATATCAGCATCAAGTGATGGTCCATTAGCAATAATAAAAATAGGGAAATCTTTTATCTCTTTTGCTAAAGCACTTCTACCTTTCAGAATATGAGGAGATTTATCCATTACACCTATAGTATGCGCCATGCTCATCAATGCATCATCAAAAAAACCCCAACCCATAAAAAATTGATGAAAATTATTCTGAATTTCACTTGTTAGACGTTGCATCGCTTTGGATGGATAGTGCTGATAAAAATATGAGTTAGAAATACTAAAAGGGCCAATATCTTGTGCTCGCTGATAAAGGTGTTGATAAATATCACTTTCAGCATCACCGATACCGATATACAGATAAGCACCACTTTTATCAATTACCTTTAAATACTCAACCCAATCAAAACAAAATAAGCTGGCAAAAAAGTAATCTTCATTCGGTTCAAATATTGATAAATAAGAGGCTGTAGTTGCTTTAGCAAGTTCCATTAAGTGATAACCGAGCCCTACACCAAAGATAATTGCACTAGGGATATTTTTATCAACGAGCTTATTTGGAGGTAGGCTATCTTTCGCTTTATTATATTGAGCACCAATAGCTTTCATTAAGTCGACATGTAAAAAGCCTGTAGTATTTTCTAAAAACTCTACACCTGAAAAGTTCAGGTTACTTAATACTGGCTCTGTTAAAGACTGTGCGACTTGCTGGTGTACTTGTGTAATGGGATCATCGCTATACATAGGTACTTTAGTATCATAATCAATAATATTTGCGGTGCCATTATCGTTAATGATGAACTGAAAGTTATCACTAGGTTGATAATTAATAAATTTCTTTTGTATTTCAGGAAAATATTGCTCAAATGCTTTTAAGTTTTTTTCAAACCTAGCATTGGCTTCTATGGAAAATTCGTGCTCTTGCTCTGCTTTTTTTTGTACCTGTAACAGTTTTTTTTCTATGTTATCTAAGTTGTCTTTAATTGAATTCACAGCACACCTAACCATTAGATTTTAAATAAATTAATTTTATCAATGTTAAGTTAAGCATAAATCTACACTTAACTCGATATATTATCTAAATAAAGCAAGGGCTATGCCAGACAAGAAAGTAATAAGGTTAAATTAATACCGTTTGAGCAAGGAGGAATAATTGATAAATAAATGAGTAACAGGGAATAAACTAGAGTTTACCGTAAGCTTTTTTCATTTTTTTTGCGACGTTTAACCCTGCAAGCTCAGTTTTAAGGCTCTGGGAAGTGAGTGTCAATTTTTCGACATTCGAGGTTAGAAAGTCATCTATTGCTAATAGTAATGCTCTATTTTTTAGGTTTTCAATATTATCTTCTATAAAAATATTACGATCAAAACTGTCAAGAGAAAACAAATACACCAACGCTTGCTGTAATGTTTCTACAGTTACGCGAGCTTGCTCATAGCTTTCTTTATTAACTAACAGTTTTGCTTCTACGAGTATTTCATTAAGCTCATCAAAAGCTTTGTTTACTTCTTTTGTTGAAGCAACCATTAACTTGCTGTGGCTGTGCTAGCTCTTAATTGTTCAGCTTCTACGCGAGCTTGAACAGGAATTTCATCCCATGCCGACTTAATCTCACGAAATAAGTTAGCTACCTCTTCAATAGCTATAGTGTCTTTATCAATACTTGCATCAACTAATCTATCGGTCATATATTCATACAAGGCGTTTAAATTATTTGGCACCTCACTCTCCACCTTAAAATCAAGGCTAGAGCGCAGTGCTACAATAATAGAGCTAGCTTTAGAAATGTTACGGCTTTTTTGTTCAAAATCACCTCGTTCAACACACCCTTTTGCTAAAGCTAGACTATCCATAACACCTGCCATTAGCATTTGTATGATTTGATAAGGCTCTGCACCTGCCATTTGTGTTTTAGTCGCTTCTTTTCTATATTGATTTAATTTAATATTCATAACTTATTCTCTATTTATTGTGGTGTATTATTTAGCTTTAGTAAAACCAGGTAAATTGGCTAATTGGCTGGTAAGGAAACTACCTGTACTTTGCATACCTGCAACCAGTACATCTAAACTTGAATACTGCTTTCTTAAGCGAATCTCTAATTGCTCCATACGGTAAGCATGATTATCTTTATCTGTAGTCAGCTGTCTCATTTGGGAATTAATCGAGTCTTCTCTCGACTTCATTGCACCACTACCGCCAACATAATCATCAAGTAAATTAGAAAACTGGGTTGCTATACCGTCAGGTGCTGTAAAAATAACGCCCACATCATCATAGGATTCCGTTAATGCGTCAGTTAAGCTACGTACTAGCGACTCTCTTTCTAAATTACCCCCCTCTTTAGTATCAATATTGTAGCTTAAGCCTAAACCAATATCATAAAGACTTTCAAAATTACCTGCACCACTGACTTTACTTGATAAGGTATTAATTAATTGTGTTTTCAAACTACGCATGGCGCTATCACCGTAGAGCGCACTACCACTTTGAGTGTGATATTCAATAGTATCAATAGCATTATTAAACTTTTCTAAAAATTCATCAATAGTTGCTTCTACGCCAGCTTTATCAACATCAATAACCAAACCAGCTTTTTCATTGTTTTCACTAACTTTTAACGCATTAATCGTAATATCTTGCACTGCATCAGTAAATTTATTGGTCGAACTAGAGATAGAGATACCATCAACCTCAATAATGGCGTCTTGTGCTTGATCTTCTAAGGCAATAGCTAAACCACCAGCTGTAACACCATCATTTGCCAATGTTGATACATTATCAAGCTCTGCAGTATCACTAGTAATAACTAAGTCATTACCAACACCAGTTTCATCAGAGGTTAATACTAATTTAGAAGAAGTGCCGTCGTTAATAATGTTAGCGGTAACACCAAAGTTATCGGCAGAGTCATTAATTGCCACCCTTAACTCTTCTAAAGTAGCGCCTGCGGCAAGGCTTAAGTCGAATGTTTTGCTACCCGCAGTAAAGGTTAAGTTTCCACCTGATGCTGTAACCACATCTGTAGGAGAAGTGTATAGACCATCAGCCATTACGGCTCTAGAGCCTTGGGAGAGCTGCATAACCTCAACATTAAAATTAGCTGAAGTAGAGTTTGAATTAGTAGTTACAGAAATTAAATCACCGCTACTGGGCTGGGTAATTGTTGCAGTACGTTTGTTAAAATTATCAATATCAGATAACTTTCCCATTACATCGTCAAGACTAGATAAAGAAGACTTTATTGCACCGATACTAGATAGGCGAACACTCAGCTCAGATTCTTTTTTAGCAAGGCTTTCCAGCTTAGGTAAATTTTCAGCATCAACGCTTGCCTTAATGATCGATTCAAGGTCGAGTCCTGAGCCAACGCCTGCTGATGTAATTAATGGCATGTTAACCTACCTACTATGATGCTTAAACTTAAAATCTACTCAGTACCTAACTTTACTTAGGTTACACTTCTGAATTAAATAGTGCGCCTGTCCTATTAATACTATCGGCCATATCATTTAAAGCCTTAGATATTTCTCTAATATTCTTAGGCGGTATTTCTCGAATAACTTCATCGGTATCTTTATCAACCACTTTAACGATGGGTGGATCAGAAAGATCATCAAATTCAAAAATCAAGTTAGTATTCTTTAACGGAATAAATTGATTGATAATCTCAAGTGATTTCTCAAGCTCTTCTTTTTCCTCTACTTCATTTAAACCTGATGTTAATGAATAACGAGATTCTTCCTTATCTTCTGCTGTTTTTTCAATATTTTCAGAAGATGGTGAAGCTGTTTTTTTACTTACTGAGCTCGTATCGTTAACTGAATTTTCCGTACTTTTCAGCGGTATTGATTCAGTATTTCGCTGTTTATCGTAACCCGATAAAACATTGATGAACTGTTCAGATGATATTTGTTCTATTGACATAATTCGCTCCTACCAAACAATGCAAATATTAAGCCAGATAATAAAACAGGTAAACTTGGCTTCAGTTAACTATAGTAACTTTTTTCCAAGCTTACCTTATCTACCCTAAAAATTAACCAAGTAATGATAAGGCTAACTGAGGACGTTGATTAGCTTGACTTAAAATAGAGCTACTTGCTTGCTGTAAGATTTGATTACGTGTAAGTGCTGCTGTTTCTGCTGCAAAGTCTGCATCTTGAACTCGTGATTTCGCCGATGCTAAGTTCTCAGCAATATTTGACTGATTACGAATAGCTGATTGGAATCGATTTTGT
>NZ_JAHKPW010000027.1 GCF_018860755.1 Colwellia sp. D2M02
TTCGGCTAAAAGCATTTTATTCTTTGTTGAACAGTCTTTGCTTAGAATGACTAGGCAACACACTGTCCGCCGCGATTAAAACGCTTTTATCTCGAACAAAATTTAACCGCGAAAGTTCAACAGCCCCTAGTTTTCAATTGAAAGGAATAACATGGGTAGACTAGCACTGTCATTATTAAGTGTTGTATTAATCGCAACCATAGGTTTAGGTTGGATGTTTGATAGTATTTACAACCAATATCAAGCGTCATTTACAACAATATCATCTTCAGATAAAACACAACCAATTGATAATATTAGCACTATTGAACGGTTAGGTGAAAATTTAGCAATAACGGTTAACCAGTTAACTGATAAAGCAACATTTATTCAAAAGTGGCCAAAGAAAAATGGCTTCACGCTGAGTTTATTACCTTTAAAAGCGTTACCTTTACCTGAGGTATTACTTAGTGAGCTTAAAGCAGGGCAACCTTTATTGCTGGAAACCGATGAATATATAGCGCTGCATTTCTACTTGAGTAGCTCCAATGAGCTGCTAGTGCTAAAAACTATTCCTATGGCAGAGCCGAAAAACAGCACGTATATATCAATATTACTGACCAGTTTATTTTATTTAGCGGTGCTGTTATTAATGTTTTTATGGCTTTACCCGCTAGCAAAGCGTCTATTTTATTTACGTCAAGCAGCAAAATCTTTTGGGGAAGGGGATTTAACGCAACGTATTAATGTTGGTTCGGTGTCTTATATTCGAGATTTAGAATTAGAGTTTAACCGTATGGCTCAGCGTATTGAAGATTTAGTTGCCGATATTAAGTTGCTCAGTGGCGCCGTTTCACATGACTTACGTACACCACTTGCCCGAATTCGCTTTGGTATAGATACTATTGCTGAGGAAGATGATCCGATATTGCGACGACGTTTCGAGCAACGTATTAGCGACAATGTTGATGAAATGGTCGACTTAGTTGAAACCTTGCTTAACTATGCTCGCCTTGATCAAACGCTACTCACTTTAGATAAAACGCAAATAGACTTTTCTGCACTGGTTGCTCGGTGTATCAGTAATAAAAGTCAAGACAACGTGCGGTTGCATTACCAACCACCAACAACGCCAATTATGGTTTATGGCGATTTATCGTATTTAATGATCCTCGTTGCTAATTTATTGCAAAACGCTTATCAGCATTGCCAAGGAAAAATTGATGTCACTATTAAAGAAAGCAATACTCATGTTGAATTAACTATTACGGATGATGGCTCAGGTATCGCACCAGAGCAACGTGAGCAAATACTTAAACCTTTTATTCGTGGTGAAAGTAGTAAAAAGGTTAAAGGTTATGGCATGGGCTTAGCTATTGTTAAGCGTATTGTGCAGTGGCACCAAGGTAGCTTAATTATTGACAACTCAACCGTGTTACACGGAGCGCAGTTTACCGTAACTTTACCTCGCAATTAAACTAAAGTGCAGTGCTAAGCTTTATAGTTCTTAAATTTTAGGCAAAAAAAAGCCGCATTATGAAGAATGCGGCCAAAGCAATGTAAGGGAATTACAAATTGCGCTTAAAAACTTTTACAATGTTGAATACTGTTTTACGAACTGGCTGATAGTTTGACCGTTACAACGCATTTGTTTAACGTCAAAGTTTGTTGTGTTTGCTACTGAGTCAATACCTGTTGCTACTGCTTGAGCACACACTTTTGAAGCACTGTTTGCGTTAGCTGGCACAACTACAATTTTTGTTGCTGCTTTTGGTGCTTGGTAAGCCTTTGAAAATTGTTGAATGCTCTTACCGTTACACTTCATTGCTACCATGTTTTTTTGACCAGATTGGCTTGCATAGCTTACTGCAGCGTTATAACCACTTTTTGCCGCTACCACACAAATTTGGCTTTCAATTGAGTTATCAACAGAAACAAACTTAACACTTGACGTTGACGCTTGTGCTGCGCCAGTGAATAAAACTACGCTTAAAGCTGCTACTAAATTCTTCATATAAACCTCTATATTATGTCATCAACAAGTTAAAAAATGTTCCTGCTCAAGGAATAGAGTAATTATACTAATTTATTTTTACGTGTAAAGTTATTTTTGTAATTAAATTACATTTATGTTCTTTTTTTACTTTTTTGTTGGTTTTGTTTTGTTTTTAATGCGTAAAAAATCGCATAAAAACCTGTTTTAATCACTTTTTTTAATAAATATAAGAATAAAAAGGTTTTTTATGCAATATTATTACAATGATAATAGTTACTATTTGTGTTTTTTAGTGTTGTAAAGAATTTACTTAAACACAGGGAGATACGTATAAAGTCAAGAGAGGGGTTGCTTGAACTGAAGTATAGTAGGCAAAATATTGCCTTAAAAGCACAGTGTAATGGAAGAACCGTTCAAGCTTAGATTATAGATACTTAGGGTTAATTAAAAAACTAAGTATCAGTACTTGGTAAGGCTGCTTTTGGTTTATAAGCCTTTGTTCCCCATAGCGGCACTGTTGATAAGCTATGTTTAAAGCTGCCTGAAGTTTCTTTTGTTGAATAAGATAAATACATCAGCGTTTGGTTATCAGCATCAAAGATACGACGTACTTTCATACTTTTAAAAAATATACTCTTTGATTTTTTAAAAACAACTTCGCCAGATTTGCTGGTGTCTATTGCTGCAATCATTTGTGGCGTGATTTCGCCCGTTTGACGACAAGAAATAGAACTGTCGCTAGGATCGGCTAAGCTTAAATTTGCTTCTACACTGGCTACATGGCAAGTAACGCCGGTAACGGTCGGGTCAACTAAGGTATTTAATTTAATATCTTTCATGGTAAACATACCTAAAGAAACATCACCTACTTCATTATCAGAGCAGGCCGTTAAAGCACTAGTTGTGGCGAGTGTAAATAATAGTTGTCGTGTTTTTTTCATATTGTTGTCTCGTTAAGTTAACGTAAGTATATATAAAGATAGCTAAGTTCGTCGTTTCTAAAGTGGCTGGTTGTGGTTACTTGTGGCTAGCTATAACCTAGCAATAACGTATGCTACGTTAATCCATAACCGCGCGAATAACAAAGTAGCTCGGCCATAAGTCGTGTACCTCGCTTTTCCATTGTGGCTCTATTTCACCATTAGCACCTTGTAAAAGCCAGTATTTTGCCCATTTTCGTACCAGCTTACCTGACTTACTTAACTTCAGGGGAGAAAAGCTACGCTGATAATAGTTACCATGATACTCAACCACATCACGGTTTTTAACTTTAGGGTATAATGCATCTAATGCCGCGGTGATTATTTCTACTTGAGATAGCGCTAACAGTCCTTCTTTTTTGAATTGGCTGACTATTGCAGCTTTTTTTAGGCAGGCTTCCATATATAAATCCCTATGCGGGGTATATACCATACCGGTTAAGCCATAAATAGATGCTAACTCTCGCTCTGCAGTTTTTTTTAATAGGGGTAATTGTGCTGTAATATTATCTAAATCAGCTTGTGTGTACATTCATGATCCTTTATTGGCGTAATAAAGTAAGAAGAGCGAACAGCTATAATAACACCATTGTGACTTATCTGAGTAAATGCTAGGGTAAAGTAATACTTAGTTAATCTAAGCATTACTTTTAAGAAAGCTCCCATAGTTGTTAAGTAACTCATTTTTCCGGCTTGTTGATGATTGATTTTTAGTCACCATATAAATTGGCCGCTTGGTTAGCAGTGGCGTTTCGACTTTATATAAGGTTTTATTAGTAATTAAAGTACTAACAAGCGCTAAGGGTAAATAAGCAAAGCCACCGCGAGAGAGTAAAACCTCTAAAGCGATCATTGCCGCTGAAGTTCGCAAAGATGGCTGCAATTTATGATGCAATGCATGCTCTTTTAAAAAGGTAAGCCCCCAATCTACTAAAATATAATGGTCTATAACATCCAGATGGTTTTCACTGGTGCTTACTAACGCTAATTCAAAGTGCCCAATTAAAGTATTGGTAAAGTCTTCATCTTTTATCGGGTCAGTTAAAAGCCCTACGTCTAAAGTTTTTTCACCAAGTTTACGTTGAATAACTTCGCGTACAGATATTTCAGTACCTAATGAAACTTCACTAAAAAAATCAATCGTTTCTTGTATGCGCGAACTAAAAAAAGCATCCCAAACATTGGGTGTTGCAGCAATAGTAAATTGTGTTTTTTGCTTTTTGGCGGTGGTGATGGCTTGCTTTGACTGTTCAAGCTGCTCAATCATTAAATGGGCATGAGCAAGTAGCGTTTCACCTGACGGAGTTAGGCGTAAATTATTTTTATCACGGATAAAAAGCTGAGTACCATAGAATTCTTCAAGCTGTTTTATTCGAGCACTTACCGCGGCTTGAGTAATATATAAGTTTTCAGCAGCGTGACCAAAGTGCTTTGTTTTAGCAACCTGTATAAAGGTTTTAAATACGCGAATATCCATAAAATACTATCTAATTAATACATTAATTATTACAGCCCTTAATGTATGAAAATATTGTCGTTACGACAATTTTTTTTTGTTTTATTCGGTAATTTAATTGGTATACATTCTAGCGAATTGAAAAACCTTAACGCGATGAATTAATCAATACGCTTATTTACGTTAAATTGGAGTACATCTTATGCAAACAAAGATAAGAAAAGGTCAACGTGCTTTTTATGGCGATAGTGTTTTCCCTCACGGCATAGCACGCAGTGGTTACTTTAATAAACGAGAAGCTGAAGAGCTTGAGCTCTACGGTGATACCTTTGAAGGTTTATTAAGTGGTCGTTTGCTTAGTGAAAACAGAGAAGAAAAACGCTTTATTGCTAATATAGGCGTAGAACATACTGACTTATATCCTGTGCGCTTATGGCAAAAATATTTAAATGCTCTCGCTCATATTAAACGCCGCCATGGCTTTATGATCAGCGAGGCAAGAAGTCGCGGTAGTGTTGTTACACCTGATGTTGAGGTGGAGCCTGATATCGTAATGAACGATTAGCGATGCAGCACATATAGTAAAGTTAATAAAAGCTAAGCAATATATGTTTAGCTTTTTTTTTGATTGATTTTTTTTGTTGTTACGATAAAAATTTATTAAGAGCTTTTTGCGTTTATTGTCGGTACTCTCGCCAAAAATTACCCTCAGCGTGTAAAACTCACACTTTTCGTGAGTTGCTACAACAAACGCTAAATAGCACTTAATAGAGTTTACTTATGAAAATTTGTTTTATCATGTATCCGTGGGATAGAGTTGAGCCCGAAACCGACTCAACATTACGCCTAATACACGAGTGTGTTAAACGTGGTCACACTGTTGCTTTATCTACCGTGAATAACTTAACCATTCGCGATAGTGTTGCGAGTGCGTTTTGTGATGTATTCAAACGCAATGAAAAAGTTTCTGATAACATTCCTAATTTTTATAAAAAAGCAGAGTTTCGCCGCTCACAATTACCACTTGCGGGCTTTGATGCCATTATTATGCGTGCTAACCCACCGCTAGATACCTTAGCGTTAAACTTTCTAGACTCTATTCGTGGTGATACTTTTATTATGAATGACTTAGATGGCTTACGTATCGCTAATAACAAAGTATATACCGCATCATTTCAAGATACCGAAAGCGAGTTTATTCCCGCAACGCATGTCTCAAAAAACCGTGAGTATTTAGAGCGAATTTTTGAAGAGTCAACCAGCGATCGTATGATTTTAAAACCGCTTGATGGCTATGGCGGTCGCGGCGTTATTGTGCTTGAGAAAAACGCTCGTCAAAGCTTTAGCTCATTACTTGATTTTTATATTGGCGGTGATGAAAGCGGCAAAGGGACTAACTACGTCATTCTTCAAGACTTTTTACAAGGAGCAGAAGAGGGCGATGTGCGCATTTTAATGTTAAATGGCGAGCCTATTGGTGCGATGAAACGTATCCCTGCCGATAATGATATTCGCTCCAACGTACATGCTGGCGGACGCGTTGTTAAGCATAAATTAACAGAGCAAGAAAAAAGGCTGTGTAAATACATTGGCCCTAAATTAGTGCGCGATGGTTTATATTTTACCGGTATTGATGTCATTGGCGGTAAATTGTTAGAAGTGAATGTATTAAGCCCAGGAGGGATTATGCGTATAAATAAGCTTAACCGTGTGCGCTTGCAAGAAAAGGTTATCGACTTTGTAGAGAGCGTTGTTCATGCGAAAGAGTTATCACGCAGCCGTAAAAATGAATTTAGACAGGTGATTGAAAATGCTAACGCTGTCTGAGCAAGAATGTATAGCGCTGATTGAACAACAACAGTGTTTTCAAGCTGAAGTTGAGGGTGGCGCTTTTATTATCAAAATAGATGAATATTCGCCAGTTATTTGTGCGGCTGTTCATAATGGTCATCGCTTACGTGCTGAATTAAAGCAAAGCTTTTTATTGACCAAAGCCGAGTCGTTATATGAAGAAGACCCATATACCGATGAGCTTATTTCGTCGTTTCCTGTGGTATTAATGGGTAATGACTCTCGTTTTGAGTATGACTTAAGCCGCGCTAAAGCCCTGTCAACTAACCATAAAATTGCAAGCAAAAAGCCAGTATGGAAAAAAGCACTCACAGCAAAGCAACGCGCAAAAAGTCAGGCGAAGCACCAAGCCTTTTACAATGTACTTGAAGCGCTAGTTGCTAGTATTGAAAAGCAGTTTAAAAATGCAATAGTGTTTGATGTGCATGCTTACAACTACAAACAGTTAGCAACTACAGCACCAACGTTTGATATTGGCTCAGCACAAATAGATATGGAGCGTTGGGGCGGCATTGTTAAACACTTTCAAAAGCAATTAGCAAAAATTGAGTTACCTAATATTGCTTGTTCGGCCACAGTTGATGAAGTCAATCAAGGACATGGCTACTTAATTACCCATATTAATGCGCACTTTGATAATACGTTGGTATTACCTATTGAAGTGAAAAAAGTGTTTATGGATGAAGATACTGGTGAGTTGTACTCGCTGGTATTAGAAGAGTTACGAGCGAGCTTTAAAAATGCCTTAAGTGAAACAACCGCCTTTTTTATGCGCCGTTACGGTAAACGTAAGTCAGTTGGCAAGGCTGATATATTGTCATCATCGTTATCGCCAGCGCTTATTTCCCTTGATAAAAGCTTATATAACTTATCGCAAAATGTTGATACGTTAAGTTTTATTAACCCTGTTAATATTGCTAGTGAGCGTAAAAAGTTTTTTAATCAAAACGCACAATATACGCCAGAGTTTACTTATAAACAGCTAAATATTAATCCTTATGAATTTAGGGAAAAACTTTATAAGTTACCAATAAACCAGATTGCGGATGCTGATATTCAGCAACTCTACCGACATGTTATTGACAATTTAGCGGCAAAAATTGACTTGTTAACGACAATTGGCACGGAAGACTTTCTTTATAACTCATTAAAGTATTATGGTAAGCCTGACCAGCAAGATATTGCTAATGCTAAGTTTATTCTACACGCGCCTGATATTTCAACAGAAGTGCCTGAAAAATTTGATGCTGATTATGCGGTTGATTACTTCACTGAAATAGCACAAGAATGGCAGTTAAAATGTCGAGTAGAAAAGTCGAGTCGCCTTGTGGCTAAAGCCATGGTAAATAACAAGCGTAGTTTGTTATCAATTAACAAAGAGGCAACGTTTACTAAGGCCGAGCTACATGCTTATGCGTACCATGAATTAGGTATTCATATGCATACCACCATTAATGCTAAAAAACAGCCATTAAAGGTGTTTTCACTAGGGCTGGTGGGTAATACTCACACGCAAGAAGGCTTAGCTATTTTTAGTGAATATTGCTCAGGCAGTTTAACGTTGTCACGGTTAAAAATGTTAGCTTTGCGAGTAATGGCCGTTAATTATATGGTAACGCAGGGAGATTTCACCAAAACTTACCTGACACTTATTAATGAGCACGGCATGGCAAAAGAAGCGGCATTCACTTTAACTACGCGTGTATATCGTGGTGGTGGATTTACCAAAGACCATTTATACCTAAAAGGGTTTCGCGATATATTTTTATTGAGTAAAACGGCCAAGCTTGAAGACTTACTTGTAGGTAAAACAGGTTTGTTAGACTTTGCTATTATCAGTGAAATGATTGAACGAGGTTTAATTATCAAACCAATCCCACTGTTTGAGTTTAAGGTGAAAGAAACAGAAGAAAGTCGTATTTTAGATTATTTAGTGCGCTCTATTTTATAAAAATTTCATGAATTTATATATAAAAGTTAGCGATAAAAAAGCCGAGTTAAGTAGCACTTAACTCGGCTTTTATATTTTAGGTTAAACACGCTAGCCTAATTTAACGTTAGTACCTTAAAAAGGTAATGGAATAGGCTTATCGTTAAGGATTAGTGCTTTGTCTTTTAACGTTAACGTTGAGTTGTAGTTTGTTTCAGTAGCGGTTAAAAAACCCTGTTGAGCAAACATTGAAAGCATTGCCGGTACTTGTTGATTAGCAAGATCTGTAATTTCAGCTTCGGTCATACCTGCAGTGCCAGGGTCTTTAGCAAGCTGTATTTGCATCATGTTTGTTGCTATCCACTCAATTGCTGCTTTATCACCATTAATATTAGCGTCAACTAACGCATGGGTTAACCAAAAACTAGGGTCAGCTAATTGTGCAGGTAAGCTGGTAATATTAACTAAGCTGGTATTAAAGTGACTGCTAAACTTACCTTGTGGTAAGGTGCCACGCAAACTCGTAATATTTACTTCAGGGTTGGCTTTAACCAGTAGCAATAAATTGTTGTTTAAAAACTCAATCAGTTTTGTTGGGTCTGCTACGCCATTAGCGCTAGCAATAGCCCTACTTTCGGCCTGGTAAGCTTGAATAAACTCTCCGCTAAGGTTGTTCATTTCAAACTCTAATGCAATATCTTGTGCAGCAAAATCATCAACAGCCAAGTTATTAACGCCGTAAGCTAACTTCATGTCCATTAATTGTTCTTTTGGCTCTAGTACCGTAGCTACAGTCATGTAAAGATCAGATAAAGTGACTTTTTTTGCTTCATCTTTAATATTGACATCAATGTTAGCAAAATTCATTTTAGTGCTTGAGTCATAAATACCATTAGCTAAAACTTCTTCAATTGATGTTTCAAGTAACATATCTAAGGTTAAATCATTCAAGGTAACATCAACCTCATCAGAGGCTAAGGTAAAGTCACGCATAATCGCAGAGTACTCTAAGCCTTGTCCGTCATAGCTACCTTCACCTTGATAACCACTAAATGTTACTGATATATCTTCATCAGCTTTTTTGGCACTAAAAGCAGTTATAGTATCAGCGTATGTATGACCGCCGAATAAGCCCATACTCGACTCTATTTGATAAAAGGCTTGCTCTAATGGCCACTCAAGCGCTTCTCTTAATGCTTCACCGTCAACCTTTGCAGACCAGCCAACCCAACCTAAACCACTATGCTCACCAAAACGAAATGGACCGTGAGTCGCACTGTATTCTGTTTCAAGCGTAAGTTCTTCCATCTCAACATAAGAGCCCTGGGTAAAGGTTCCTGGGGTTATTCCTACAACTAATACCGCACTGGTAGAGAACCAGTTTGACTCAATATCTTTAATACTCATGGTATAACCGGGTACATCGTTTACCGTTTTTACAATTTCATGAAGTGAATCATTTAATTGACCACCGACAAACTTAGGAGCAATAAGCCCACCTAGTACCAGTGCAGATAAAGATATTGTTACTATTTTATTCATGTTTTAAAAGTCCATATAATTGACAATAATTAACAGCAGTACGTAATAGTACGGCTACTGTAATCCCTAGTTCGAGTAATTGTTACATATTCATATAGAAAAGTATATTGGCTAACATCTTGATGATAAGTCGTTTTATATTAAACATTAGTGGTAACTCTACCTTTGTTGATCTACCTCATAGCAATGAAGACTAAAAGTTCTTAAACTCATAAAAGTAGTTAAATTCTCTAATTTGCGTTTAATACAATGACTAATATAAGGAAGTTAATGATGAAGGCAGCGGTAAATAACCAGTTTAAAGGTAAGTTAACCATTCAAGATATTGAAAAGCCTGTTATTGGCGTTAAAGATATTTTGGTGAAAATTCATGCTTGTGGTGTTTGTCATACTGATTTACATGCTTGTCATGGTGATTGGCCCGTTAAACCTAAAATGCCGTTAGTGCCTGGACATGAAGGCGTTGGTGAAATTGTTGAAGTAGGGGAGCAAATCAAACATTTGAACATAGGTGACCGTGTTGGTATTCCATGGCTTTATAGTAGCTGTGGGCACTGTGATTACTGTTTAACCGGTGATGAAAACTTATGTTTATCGCAGCAAAATGCAGGCTACTCGGTTGATGGTAGTTATGCTGAATACTGTAGAGCCGATGGTGAATACGCGGTGAAAATTCCTGACAATATTAGCTACGTCGATGCAGCGCCGCTTTTCTGTGCTGGAGTTACCACCTATAAAGCGCTTAAAGTCTCTAGCGCAAAACCGGGTGATTGGGTTGCTATTTTTGGAGTAGGTGGCTTAGGGCACTTAGCTGTTCAATATGCTGTGGCAATGGGGCTTAACGTCGTTGCGGTTGATACCGGTGAAGATAAACTTAACTTAGCGAAAAAATTAGGTGCTGAGGTTTGTTTAGATTTTAAAACAACAGATGTTGTTACTGAGGTACTGTCGGCTACAGGTGGCGTACATGCAAGTATTTGTACAGCGGTAAGTAAGAGTGGCTTTGAACAAAGCTATAAAGTTGTTCGTCGTGGCGGAAAATGTGTATTGGTAGGGTTACCACCTGAAGAAATGCCATTACCTATTTTTGATACCGTATTAAATGGCGTTAGCGTTGTTGGCTCTATTGTAGGTACCCGAAAAGATCTTATTGAATGTTTAGACTTTGCTGCTCGTGGAAAAATTAAAGCAATAACCATCGAGAAAAAACTCGAAGATATTAATGAGATTTTTGACGATATGATCAACGGAGACATTACTGGCCGTGTTGTAATGAAAATATAAACCTCGCTTAAGTTAAACTATCGTTAGCAGGTAGCTAAGCTTTAGCTACCTGCTTTTAATAAATAACGCGGAATAGCTTGGTTAAATAGACTTTAGTTGCGATAATTGACGCAATTATTGACAACTTACTGGTTAACTATGAAACTTTTAGTTCGTAACTTATCTCGCTCAACAACAGAGCAAGAAATTCGTATCCTTTTTTCAGCGCATGGACGTGTTACTGAATGTACTTTAGTGCTTGATAAAGAAACAGGATTATCTAAAGGTTTTGCTTTTGTTGAAATGCCTAATGATAAAGAGGCAAATGTTGCATTAACAGCAATACACCACTTACGTGTTGCTAAAAATAGAGTACGTGTGAAAATTGCCGACAGTTAACAAGTTCGTTGTAAAAAGCTCAAACACCTCAATAAGCCAAACCTCGTGTTTGGCTTTTTATTACCTAAATGAAAATAAACTTTATTCTGGTTTATCGAGTTAAATCATTATATGTTCACTATTTGTTATTTTCCCCCTGTGTCAGGATAATTGATTAGAGAAGACTAATGATCCGAACCGTATGTGAACACGATACTCAAGCAATCACCAATATTTATAACCACTATATTCTTAACTCTGTTGCAACCTTTGAAACCAATGTCATTACATCGACAGATATGGCTCAACGTATTGAGCAGGTACAAAACGCAGGGTTTCCATGGCTTGTTGCCCACAATGCACAAGGCGACGTTATAGGCTATGCCTATGCCAATACTTGGAAAGCACGATTAGCTTATCGGTTTACCGCTGAGATCACTGTTTATGTAGATCAGAGTTGCGCTCAGCAAGGTACTGGCAGTAAGCTATACTCAGCTTTATTTGCTCAATTACGAGAAAGTGATATTCGCACAGTTGTTGGCTGCATTACGCTTCCTAATATTGCCAGTGAACGTTTACATGAAAAGTTTGCGATGGAAAAAGTAGGGCACTTTAAAGACGTTGGTTTTAAGTTTGATCAATGGCTTGATGTTGGCTTTTGGCAGGGCACGTTGAAATAAGGGGTTACTTTCAGTATTCAGCTAAGAGTTATATTGGCTAGCACTGTAGACCTATAACGCCGGGTTAAGCGGACAAAAACAGTTGGCTATACTTCGTGGAGCACGAAGTATAGCCAACTGTTTTTTTATCCTTGCTTATTTTCTGATTAGATATTTGTTAACCTAACCTAATTTTTGCTGGCTAGCATGGTTTACTCTACAGCCTTTCCTAAGCTACTATCAAAGGTTTTTATAAATTGAGTACTTTTCACGCCATGACCAAAATGATGAAGTATTTCATTTTCAAAGTAGCTTTGCTGTGATTGAGTAAAAGCACCTGTAGCATCTGTGACTACAAAAGTACGATAGCCTTTGTCATGGGCATCCCTTAGTGTTGACTCTACGCATACATGAGTTGCAAACCCTGCCAGAAAGATGGTATCTATACCATTATTACGTAAGAAACTGTCTAAGTTACTACCAGCAAATCCTGAAACGCCCGTTCTTTCAGTAATAACGTGTTCATTTGCCGTAGGCATAAAGTCGCGATGAATAGACTGCATATCACCCTTCCATGTTTTAGCATTAGGTATAGCCGCTCTAATACCAAATTCCGCATCACCAAAAATTCTATACTGAGTATCTGGTTTTAGCGTTACATGAATTACGGTTATTCCTTCTTTTCTGGCAGTAGCCAAAAGAGTTTTCGAGTGTTCGATGGCGGACTTAAAAGAGGTTTCATCTTTAACAAGGAGGTGACGCAGAGTTCCATCATCAGCAACCCACTCATTTTGATACTCAATCATTACTAATGCCGACTTTGATTTTTCAACAGCTGCTGCATATAAATTCGATGATAGAATAACTAATGTAACAACTAATATTTTACTAAAAAATTTATTTCTCATAAGTATAACTCCTCACTTTTGTAAATGGAGGAGTATTATAGGTAGTGAGCTAAATTAGCTCCTTAACATTTGATAAGTCAGTTTTTCTTCGAATACGCGATAAAGTTACATCCGTCATCCCGAGGTAAGAGGCTAAATGGTGGAGTGGAACTCGCTCGTGTAGGTCAGGAAAATCTGTGAAGAACCGCTCATAACGGCCTTTTGCATCTAACTGAAGAAACATGATCTCGCGTCGAATTTTATCTTCAAGAAGGTTCTCAGCCAGGCGGTTGTAAAAGTTTCTCCCACTAGGAGATTTGTTCAGAATCGTAGCTAGCTGTTCATAATTACAGCTATAGACTTCAACATTAGTCAGCGCTTCAACGAAAAATAATGAAGGCTCTTGGATAGCAGAACGAGCTATTGGGGCAAGAATTTGGTTTTCGCTAAAAAAACCTTTATTGGATTCTTTACCACTGGAATCCAAGTAGTACAGCCTGAAAATTCCCTGGCGAATCGCCATCAGCTCATTCCAATGCTGTCCTGGAGATAACACTACAGTACCTGAGCAAATGTAAGCTTGCCGAAATAACGGAGTTACTTTAGGGATGGAAGCAGGTATTACCCCATTCTCAAGCAGGATCCTAGAAAGACTTTCAGTCATAATTGGCGTAATCCTTCTGTTTTCGCATACGGAGTAGCTCCCGATACATGTTTAATCTCTTAGCGCTTGAACACAGTCGGCTAACACATAACAGCATATTATGGTGACTTCTCTGTAATGTCCGCCCCATAAATTTAATTTACAAAGGCTTAATATTCCATATTTTCAATAATTTAGAAAGTTTAAAATATTATGAAATAATTAGGGGAGGGTATTACTGAGGATTATTAGTAAGTTCTATACAAAACAAAAAAATATAAGTTGTTATTTTTCAGAGGGTAATTGTTTTCAAAGTTACTTAAAATATGAATGCTGAAAATTATTATTAACGCTACAGGTCTTAAAACTTTTAATTGCTTTATTTTAGGCGAAAAAAAAGACGCTAAAAAGCGTCTTTAATTTATAGTTTGGTGGAGCTGGCGGGATTTGAACCCGCGTCCAAAAAACCTACATCCTCGGTACTACATGCTTAGTCGATTATTTATTTAACCAATTAGACGCCAATCGACAGGCTTCGTCATGGTGAGCTCGATACTAATTCGCGGTTCAGCCTCAAGCAAGCTTCCCTCGCTAACCTATTTGGGGTGACCATCAATCCTCTAACCAATAGGTGAGATTTCAAGGTGATGGCTAGCCTAAGCGGCTAGTGCGAACGTTTCGTCGTTTGCAATTATAGTTTTGCGGCTTTTTACCAGGCCAACCGCCCCTGGGCATGCACCTTGGGTTTCGTGAATCTTGTCGAATCCTGAATCAGCCCCAAAGTTTTACAATATTGATATTTTTTACTCTAGTGGTTGTGAGTACACATCTACTAAGTAATCATCAGTTATCAATACGTTGATTATACTGCTATTAGGTTATAAACGCCAAGCTAAATAATAAGTTTATTTAATCTTGTTTGTTTTTCATCATGCGACCTTGTTCAACTTTCCATTCTCGGTCTTTAATGTCAGCACGTTTATCGTGGTCTTTTTTACCTTTACCAAGATAAAACTCAAGCTTAACCCAGCACTTTTTCCAATACATTGCAGTGGCAATAAGTGAGTAACCATTACGCTCTACTGCGCCAATAAGTTTATCAAGCTCGCGGCGGTTAAGTAATAATTTACGGGGTCTTACTGGATC
This sequence comes from Colwellia sp. D2M02, assembly GCF_018860755.1. Taxonomy (GTDB): domain Bacteria; phylum Pseudomonadota; class Gammaproteobacteria; order Enterobacterales; family Alteromonadaceae; genus Colwellia; species Colwellia asteriadis. Next base: position 14,711 of record NZ_JAHKPW010000027.1, read on the forward strand.
ACAAACAACGTGTGTTGAAGATGAAATAAGTGGGCTAATTTCCGCACCTACTAAAAATGCTTCACGACCTTGAATGTGAACATAACAGTCTGAGATGTTAACCTTGCCAGAGCGAATACTTTTAATTTCCCAGCCCTGCAGACTCATACCGCCTTCAAATTTATCTGATAAGGTGTAGTTATGTCTCGCTTTTTTATTTAAAGCGATAGTATTACTGTTTGATGATTTCGATTTCTTTTTTGCCATTATATTTTTGCCATTAGAGTTTCTATATTTTTGCCAAAATGACTAGCAAACGGCGGTGATTATACGCATAAACAACAGTTTTTACATGACAAATTATCATTTATCATAAAAATGATGAGATTAATGCGCTTATCGCTGACTTTTGGTATTATGCGTGGGTTGCGAGGGGCTAAATTCGGAGATGTAATGCCAACCATAAGTCGTAGTGCGTTAGTGATGCACAATGTTGATCAGATGTATGAACTAATTAATGATATTCATGCTTACCCTTCGTTTCTTCCTGACTGTGATGATAGTAAGGTTATTGCGCAAGATAGTAACACAGTTACTGCGGCACTTTTGGTGTCTAAAGGTGGGTTGAGTAAGTGGTTTACAACAAAAAACACACTAATATCTAATGAAAAAATAAAGCTGTCGTTAGTTGATGGTCCTTTTAAAAAATTGGAAGGTTACTGGCTTTTAACACCACTTTCAGATGAAGCGTGTAAAATAAGCTTAGAGTTAGAATATGAGTTCTCGAATAAATTAGTGTCGTTAGCTTTTGGTAAAGTATTTAGTCACTTTAGTAACAGCTTAGTGCAGGTTTTTATTCAGCGAGCAAAACAAATTTACGGGGCGCAATAGCTATTATGACAGCTAATGAAGAAACCACTGAGGTGGCACAAGGATCTGAAGTTAATCAATCAGAAAGTCAAATATCAGAAGACAACACATTAAACAATACATCAGACAATAATACATCAGAAATACAAGTTGAATTAGTTTATGGTTTAGCACATAAGCAAAAATTGATGGCGATTAATGTTGCTGTTGGTACGACCGTTGAAGAAGCGATTCTAGCGTCAGGTATGTTAGCACTTTTTAAGGACATTGACTTATCAGTTAATAAAGTTGGTATTTGGAATAGGGCAGTTAAATTGTCAGATGAGGTGCAAGACTTAGATCGTATTGAAATTTATCGCCCACTTATTGCTGATCCTAAAGAAGTGAGAAAGCGCAGAGCTGAAAAAGCAGTGTTAGAAGGACGAGCTGATAAAACCACCGGTGGGCGAGTCAACCCGTTACGAGCAGAAAATAAAGACTAACGCTTGGTTTTCTCTTTAAATCAATAATAAAAAAACGGCTACTAAAGCCGTTTTTTTATGTAATGAATAGTTATAAGTTTATTACTGTTCAGTTACGGTTGATGCATCATTTACTGGAGCATTAAAAGGAACGTAAAAGTTTTCCGACAACTCAAAGTCACCATTAGCGGCCGTTAGTTTGTCGTCAACAAAGTTGAGAATAAATTTTTTCTGAATATCAAAGTCTCTATCACGACCTGACTTTAGCTTATAAATATAATGCCATGTGTCGTTATTAAAAGCGTCGACTACAACAGGGCTGCCTAAAATAAATTTAACTTGCTCTTTAGTCATACCTACTTGTAGTTTTTCAATAGTCTTTTGTTCAAGGTAGTTTCCTTGCGGGATATCATAGCGAAAAACCCAGCTAGAACACGCAGAAAGAGATAATGCAGCAATAAGAACGGTAATACGGAACAACATGAAATTTAATTATCCTAGTAAGTGTGAGCAGGCATGATAACCAAGCACAGCGTTAGATTCAAAGCTATTTTCTTACGAATACGAAAAAACTGAGAAAAAAGTCGTAAAGCAACACATTTTTTTTACTTAAAGTGAGCGCTAAGTTATTAACTCGTAATAACTTTATTTGCTCTTTAATGTGCTGCTTACGTTTGTTAGCCCGCTAATAGTTCTTTGGCATTTGCTAAGCTGTGTTGAGATATTTTATCACCAGCAAGCAAGCGAGCAATTTCTTGGACACGGCTTTGCTTACTAAGTTCCGTTACACTTGTTTCTGTATGTTCACCATCAGTTAATTTACTTACAAATAATTGTTGGTGGCCCTTACAAGCAACTTGAGGTAAGTGGGTTACACAAATAACCTGAGTGTTTTTTGCTAGTTGTTGTAATTTTTTGCCAACCATTGCTGCGGTTGGACCACTAATACCAACATCAACTTCATCAAAAATAAGGGTAGGAGTTACTACTTTGTCAGCCAAAATAACTTGCATAGCTAAGCTAATACGCGAGAGCTCTCCGCCAGAAGCAACTTTATGCATAGCTTCAAGTGCTTGGCCAGGGTTAATACTAACTTGAAAGTTAATTTCATCAACTCCGTTAATACTGATTAATTCTTTGTTCGCGCTTTTCGTGGTTTTTTGGTTGCTAACGGCAATATTAAATTGTCCGTGGGGCATATTTAATTCTTGCATACTATGACTAATGAGTTCACTTAAGCTCGTTGCGGCTTGTTGTCTTGAATGAGAAAGCGCAGATGCAGCATCAAAGTAAAAGCCTTTAACCTTTTCTAATTCTTCAATAACGGTGTCTATACGCGACTCATCGTTTGAAATATTAGTGAGCTCTTGTTTTAATTCTTGATGAAAACCTACAAGCGCATCAGGTGATAATTGGTGTTTTTTAGCTAGTTGTAAAGCGCTAGAGTAACGCTCCTCAATCATATTGTAACTTTCAGGGTCTAGCTCAACTTGTTGATAATAATGTTTTAACTCATCATTAGCTTCATCTAGTTGTATTAATGATTCATTGAGTAAAGCGGCAACACTCTCAAGTTGGTTATCAACACGAGCGAGCGCGCTTATATTGTCATTACAATGCCTTAAGGTATCAATAATATTAAAGTTTTCATTTTCAGACATGCTTTGTAAAGTGCTTAGCGTAGTATCAAGTAAGTCTTGTGCATTGCTATGTCTTTTATAGTCGGCCTCAAGGGTAGTAAATTCATTTTCTTGTAGGTTAAATTCATCAAGCTCAGTTACTTGGTATTGTAATAGCTGCTGTTTAGCCTCTCTTTGTTGCTTGTTTTGTTGCAACAATTCTAGCTCTTTCGTTAACTTTTTATATTGCTGAGCATAATGTTTTACATCATCAAGTAATACTTGGTGCTTGGCATAACCATCAAGTAATTGACATTGATGGCTGGCTTTGACAATAAGTTGGTGATCATGCTGACCGTGTATATTAATTAATAATTGACCAACTTCTTTAAGTTGCGCTAATGGTACTTGGCTGCCATTAATGTACGCTTTCGAGCGACCTTCTGCTGAAATAACGCGTCTTAATATACAGTGGCTTTCTCCCTCTAAATCAAGATCGTGGGTTTGTAGCCATTGCTGTGCAATAGTATTGCCTTTAGTGTCGAAGTTAGCGGTTAATTCGGCTTTTTTACAATGGGGCCTAACTACATTAGTCGTGGCTCTATCACCCAAACATAAGCCTAATGCATCAATGGCAATAGACTTACCCGCGCCAGTTTCCCCAGTAATTGTTGTCATGCCTGCTTGCCAGTCAATCTCAAGAGAGCGGACAATCGCAAAATTTTGTATATTAAGTTGCAGTAACATAGCTTGCCTCAGGCTTTAGCCCAAAAGTAAAAAAAACAGTTACTGTTAATTTATACAGTAACTGTTTTTTGTTCAAGTAATATTTGCAATTATTTGATGATATTTTGAACGTGTTTTATTAACACATTGAATTTATTTCTATTTAATAAAAGTAAGCGTTATTGTTGAGGTTTAGTAAAGTTTATTACCCCAGCTTAATTTACTACGCAATACATTGAAGTAATCATGACTTAATGGGTGAATAAGCCGAATACTACATTCACTCTTTTTGATAATAACTTCATCGCCAGGCATTACCGCTAAAATAACATGACCATCGCAACTTACTTGTAAATTGTCATGGTTATCGTTTGAGAGTAATAACTTAATTTCACTGTTACCATCAACCACAATAGGGCGACTTGTTAAGGTATGCGGAAACATTGGCACTAGTGAAAGTGCATTTAAGTTAGGCGTTAAAATAGGGCCGCCAGCTGACATAGAGTAAGCGGTTGAACCAGTAGGGGTTGATACAATTAGCCCGTCAGAGCGCTGACTAAACATAAATGAGCCATCAATATGCACTTCAAATTCAATCATGCTTGCTACTTTACCCGCATGAAGTACTGCTTCATTAACCGCGCTATTTGAGCTTTTTAACTTACCGTGACGATATACTTCTGCTTCTATAATAAAGCGTTGCTCAGAGCGTGATTTTCCTGCCAGTATTTCTTCTAATGGTGCAATAATATCGCTAGGGGAAAGATCGGTTAAAAACCCTAAATTACCGCGGTTAACACCAATAACACCAATGTCAAAACAAGAAAGTACGCGTGCGGCACCTAGCATATAACCATCACCACCAACAACAATGGCAAGATTTGCTTGCTCGCCAATATCGGTTAAGGTGCCTGTTTTTGCCTCGTGAAGGTCAAGGTGTTGGGCAACTGATTGCTCAATAATAACGTGATAATTTTTTTCGGTTAAATAGTGGTATAGCTTGAGTATAGTCGCGCTGGCACCATCATGTTTTGGTTTACCAATAAGGCCAATTGTTTTATAAAGTTGAGCCATTGTTAGGTCTGCTTTTTATATCCATAATAGTGGCAGTTTCGCTGGATTTTATCTCATTGTAAAGTTCACATTTTTATAATTTGTTGATAATTGATGCTTGAAAGATTTTTCATAGTCCCCATAATGACAGCAATAGTTAAAAATGACGCTTAAAATTGAGGTTTTCATGACAACTGAGTCAACGACAAATAAAAACGAACAAACGCTTAGCCCTGAGCAATTAGCTGACGAAATAGTACAGCAGGCAGAGGAGCAAGTTGAAGAGCAACACGAGCATGCACATGAAGTACTTAGTGCAGAGCAAGAAAAAATTAATGAATTAGAATTAGCATTAGTGGCAGCGCAATCTACCGTTTCTGATCAAAAAGACTCTGTGATTCGTGCTAAAGCTGAAGTTGATAACGTACGTCGCCGCGCAGCTCAAGATGTAGAAAAGGCGCGCAAGTTTGCATTAGAGAAATTTGCCGGTGAAATGTTAGTTACGGTTGATAACCTTGAACGTGCTTTGCAAAATATTGATAAAGAAGACGATAGTAAAGCAGCCGTGATTGAAGGTGTTGAGCTAACGCTACAAGGTTTAACATCATCTTTAGAGAAGTTTGGTGTTAAAGCGGTTGACCCACAAGACCAACCATTCAATCCTGAATTTCATCAAGCAATGTCTATGCAAGAAGTACCTGGTGTTGCGCCAAACACAGTTATTGCCGTGATGCAAAAAGGTTACGAGCTAAATGGTCGATTAATTCGCCCAGCAATGGTAATGGTATCTAAAGCTGCACCGAGTGTTGATGAGTCAGCATAAGTTATTACTACCGCCTTATTAGGTATTAAAAACCAGACGTTCAGTCTGGTTTTTTTGTTTATGGCGGGTGTAAATGATAATGCTTACCAGTGCAAGGTTAACAAATAATAGAGGCAAGGTAAGTCGTAAAAATTATTTTTAAAATAAAATGAAATTTTTATAAATTTTCTATTGAAAAGCATTTTCCCACCCCCATTAACTATTTCAACAATTGATTAATTAATATTATTCTCTTTTGAGAGTAAACGTAATAGATAGGAGCTTCCCTCATGGGTAAAATCATTGGTATTGACTTAGGTACAACTAACTCTTGTGTTGCTGTATTAGACGGCGACAAAGTTCGTGTTATTGAAAATGCAGAAGGTGACCGTACCACTCCTTCAATTATTGCTTACACTGAAGATGGCGAAACATTAGTAGGTCAACCTGCTAAGCGTCAATCTGTAACCAACCCAAAAAATACATTATTCGCAATTAAACGTTTAATTGGTCGTCGTTTTGATGACGAAGAAGTACAACGTGATATTAAAATTATGCCATTTGGTATTGTTAAAGCAGACAACGGTGATGCATGGGTTACTGCACGTGACAAAAACGTAGCGCCACCACAAGTATCAGCTGAAGTTTTAGCGAAAATGAAAAAAACAGCTGAAGATTACTTAGGTGAAACAGTATCAGAAGCGGTAATTACTGTTCCTGCTTACTTTAACGATTCACAACGTCAAGCAACTAAAGATGCTGGTCGTATTGCTGGTCTTGATGTTAAACGTATTATCAACGAGCCTACAGCCGCAGCACTTGCTTACGGTATGGACAAAAAAGAAGGCGATAAAGTTGTTGCCGTATACGATTTAGGTGGTGGTACTTTCGATATTTCAATCATTGAGATTGACGAAGTTGAAGGCGAGCACACCTTTGAAGTATTAGCGACTAACGGTGACACTCACTTAGGTGGTGAAGATTTCGATAACCGTTTAATCAACTATTTAGTAGCTGAATTCAAAAAAGACCAAGGCATGGATTTAACAACTGATCCATTAGCGATGCAACGTTTGAAAGAAGCGGCAGAAAAAGCAAAATGTGAACTTTCTTCTGCACAACAAACTGATGTTAACTTACCTTACATCACTGCAGATGCTTCTGGTCCTAAGCATATGAACATTAAAGTAACTCGCGCTAAGTTAGAGTCTTTAGTAGAAGATATGGTTAAAGCAACGTTAGAGCCACTTAAGCAAGCGCTTAAAGATGCAGACTTATCAGTAAGTGACGTAAACGACGTTATTTTAGTTGGTGGTCAGTCACGTATGCCTATGGTACAAAAAGCGGTTACTGAGTTTTTTGGTAAAGAGCCACGTAAAGATGTTAACCCTGATGAAGCCGTAGCCGCAGGTGCAGCGATTCAAGCAGGTGTACTTTCTGGTGATGTTACAGACGTACTTCTTTTAGATGTAACGCCATTATCATTAGGTATTGAAACTATGGGTGGTGTGATGACTAAAGTTATCGATAAAAACACAACTATCCCAACTAAACAGTCTCAAACGTTCTCAACGGCAGATGATAACCAATCAGCAGTTACTGTACACGTAGTACAAGGTGAGCGTAAGCAAGCATCAGCTAACAAATCTCTTGGTCAGTTTAACCTTGAAGGTATTGATCCAGCACCACGTGGTACACCACAAATTGAAGTAACATTCGATATTGATGCTGATGGTATTCTTCACGTTACTGCGAAAGATAAAAATACGGGTAAAGAGCAAAAAATTACCATTAAAGCGTCTTCTGGTTTATCAGATGATGAAGTAGAACAAATGGTACGTGATGCTGAAGCGAATGCTGATGAAGATGCTAAGTTTGAAGAATTAGTACAAGCTCGTAACCAAGCTGACGGTATGGTTCATGCTACTCGTAAGCAAGTTGAAGAAGCTGGCGATGAGTTACCAAGTGAAGATAAAGAAAAAATTGAAGCTGCACTAACAGAGCTTGAAACAGCAATCAAAGGTGATGATAAAGAAGCTATTGATGCGAAATCTCAAGCATTAATGGAAGCGTCAGCTAAATTAATGGAAATTGCTCAAGCAAAACAACAAGCACAAGGTGCTCCTGAAGGTGCAGCTCAAGAAAGCGATGCCGCTCCAGCTGATGATGTTGTTGACGCTGAGTTTGAAGAAGTTAAAGACGACAAGTAGTTATTACTACTTTGGCGGACAAGCGCAATGCATGGGTGTACACACTTATGCTTTGCGTTATAGTTAACCCGCTGAAAACGTTAAACTAACGTTGTCAAAATTTAAAGCGTCGATATTTTCGGCGCTTCTTACGTTATAACATAGCGTAAATGTTAAGTTGTAACGTAAATAAATAATTAATTCGCGCGAGCGTAGAACAAAGAAAAGAAGTCATTATGTCAAAACGTGATTATTATGAAGTATTAGGGGTTAGCAAAGACGCCTCGGAAAGAGATATTAAAAAAGCCTATAAGCGCTTAGCGATGCAATTTCATCCTGATCGTACTAAAGGTGATAAATCTAAAGAAGAGCAGTTTAAAGAAGTTAAAGAAGCTTACGAAATTCTGAATGACGATCAAAAACGTGCGGCCTATGATCAATATGGTCATGCTGCTTTCGAGCAAGGTGGTCATGGTGGTGGCGGCGGAGGTTTTGGCGGCGGTGGCTTTGGTCAAGACTTCGGCGATATCTTTGGCGATATTTTTGGTGGCGGCGGTGGTCGTGGACGCCAACGTCAGCAACGAGGCTCAGACTTACGTTATAACGTAGAACTTAGCCTAGAAGATGCAGTTAAAGGCAAAAGCCTTGAGATTAAAGTACCTACGTATGTTGCTTGTGAGCCTTGTGATGGCTCTGGTGCTAAACCAGGCACATCAGCAAAAACTTGTTCAACTTGTCATGGACATGGCCAAGTACAAATGCGCCAAGGGTTATTTGCGGTTCAACAAACGTGTCCTACGTGTAATGGTCAAGGCAAGGTAATTTCTGATCCTTGTACTTCATGTCGTGGTCAAGGGCGTGTTGAGAAAACGAAAACCTTATCTGTTAAAATTCCTGCGGGCGTTGATACCGGTGATAGAATTCGTTTATCAGGTGAAGGTGAAGCAGGTGAGCATGGCGCACCAGCAGGTGACTTATATGTACAAGTGAATGTACGCGATCATGAAATATTTGTTCGTGATGAAAACCATTTGTATTGTGAGGTTCCTATTAGTTTTACTACCGCAGCATTAGGTGGCGAAATTGAAGTGCCGACCTTAGGCGGTAAAGTTAAGCTTAAAGTGCCTAAAGAAACACAAACTAGTAAGATGTTCCGTTTACGTGGTAAAGGTGTTAAATCAGTACGTAGTTCATCTACTGGTGATTTAATGTGTAAGGTTGTAATTGAAACACCAGTGAATTTATCGGGTGATCAATCTGACTTACTACGTCAACTAGAAGAAAAAATGGGTAAAAGTAGTAAAAAACACAGCCCTAAAGAAACCGGTTTTTTTGACGGTGTGAAAAAGTTTTTTGATGACTTAAAAAGCTAATTCAACTTAAGTTATTATTGGTGACTTTATTCGTTACCCATTAAAAAATCCCGTATGAATAATGCGGGATTTTTTTTGACTAAAACTTAGGGAGTATAAAAGTAGTTAAAGATAACGCTGTTGTATATTACCCATCATATTACTCGTCAAAGTTAGGTAAAATACCACTGCGACTATGTTCGAATACTAATGATGTTTCAACAGTAGTGACTTCATCTCGGGAGGTAATGTTTTTGAAAACAAATTGACGTAAATGCTCACTATCTTTCACTGACATATGAATATAGTAGTCGTAACCACCACCCATATGATAAAGACTTAATATTTCAGGGTACTGTAAAAGGTCGTCTCTAAACCGGTTTACAATTTCTTCGGAGTAGGGCTGTAGCCTAATAGCTGCAATGGCTTCTATATTTCCGCCAATGTTGTTTAAGTTAACATCAATAAATGCGCCTTTAATTACATTACTTTGCTTTAAGCGTTTTACACGCTCTAGGCAGGTTGAGGGGGCAATACCTATTTGTGCCGCAAGTTCTTTATTGGTGATATCTGCGTCATTATATAAAATAGTTAATACTTGCAAGTCGATATTATCTAGCTTCTTCATTGGTCACCTGTAAATGAATACTTCTTAATTAAGCTAAATACTACACTTTATATAGGTAGTACGACTAGTGTTATAAGGGTATTATTTGAATTTTTAACATAAAAACTCGGTAAATCCGAATTATGTGAGATTTTTCAAGATAAATGTACAACTAAATAGTGCTTTAATTTTACTTTGTTTAATTGGTATTCAATAATAATTAAAAGAGTATTTTCCTACTAGCGTAATTAAAATTTTGTGGAAAAAATCGTCTATTGTTAAGTGTGTACAAAATCGAACAAACTAGAATTACAAACTATAGACAACTTAAAGACTAATACAGTAAAATCGTTGCCAATATTGCGTGTCTTACGCTATTAAATATATGAATCATCACATTAAATATGGTGTACAGTCGTAATTATACGACATTATAAAAAAGGTTTACTCTATGACTTTGCTTTGGATACCCTTGCTATCCTTACTTGGCAGTATTATTTCTTCAATGACGGGTAAATTAACGCGTAATCAATCTACTGCGCTGTCGATGTTAATGCCAATCATCGCATTATGCTTTACGATTAGCTTAGCTCCTGCAGTATTTTCAGGCGATGTTATTCGTGAAACTATATCGTGGATCCCTTTACTTGGGGTTGATATAGCCTTTCGGTTAGATGGCTTAGCGCTACTCTTTGTCTTTATGATTTTAGGGATTGGTATTCTCGTTATTTTTTATACGCGTTATTACCTAAGTAGCAAAGATTCTATGCCTAAACTGTATAGCTACCTCATGTTATTTATGACAGCGATGTTAGGCATTGTAATGTCAAATAATGTTATTCAGCTCTGGTTCTTCTGGGAGTTAACCAGTATTAGTTCGTTCTTGTTAATTAGCTATTGGTGGCATAAGTCAGAAGCGCGCAAAGGAGCTTTAATGGCGTTAACGATCACTGGTGGCGGTGGTTTAGCATTGCTGGCAGGTTTGCTGTTATTAGGAAACATTGTTGGTAGCTATAATTTAGACGTTATTTTAGCAAGTCGAGAGATTATTCAAGCCCATGACTGGTACGAAGTAGCGTTAATTTTGGTGTTACTTGGTGCGTTTACTAAGTCAGCACAATTCCCTTTCCATTTTTGGTTACCACATGCCATGGCGGCACCAACACCTGTTAGTGCTTACTTACATTCAGCTACAATGGTTAAAGCAGGGATATTTTTACTTGCGCGCTTCTATCCCGCATTAGCGGGTACTGATATTTGGTTTATTCTGGTGAGTATTACCGGTTTAACAACTTTATTAGTTGGTGCTTATGTGGCTTTATTTAAGCATGATTTAAAAGGGTTGCTGGCCTATTCAACGATCAGCCACTTAGGCCTAATTACTTTATTATTCGGCTTGAACACTGAGCTTGCAACAGTGGCGGCCATTTTTCATATTATTAATCACGCGACCTTTAAAGCCTCCTTATTTATGGCAACAGGTATTATTGACCATGAAACGGGTACTCGTGATATGCGAAAACTTAACGGTATGTGGCGGTTTATGCCCTATACCGCTACCTTGGCGATGGTTGCCGCGGCTGCCATGGCAGGGGTACCGTTGTTAAATGGCTTCTTATCTAAAGAAATGTTTTTTGCTGAAACATTACATCAACAATTATTAGGCTCTATGTCATGGCTTATCCCTGTGCTTGCTACTGTTGCTGGGGCATTGGCGGTGGCTTATTCTGCGCGCTTTATTCATGATGTTTTCTTCAATGGTGACCCCATTGGCCTACCAAGGCAGCCAAGCGAGCCACCTCGTTATATGCGAGTACCTATCGAAATATTAGTTGCGTTATGTTTATTAGTAGGAATATTCCCTAATTTTGTCGTTGATGATATTTTAACGGCGGCTTCTTTTGCGGTACTAGGCGGCTATGTGCCAGAGTTTAAGGTCGCGTTATGGCATGGCTTTAATTTACCATTGCTCATGAGTGGTATAGCGGTTACAGGTGGTTTACTAATATACACACAACGTCGTTACCTTTATCAATTTCAGGCTTCATTACCACCATTGAATGCTAAAAAAGCTTTCGATAATAGTATTTACGTTATGATTAAATGGTGTCAGCGTAAAATTAGTACCATTGAGAATGGCTCTTTACAGCGCTATTTAATGTTGATGTTTTTAGTGGTACTACTCGCTGCTGGTTGGCCATTATTTGAAATGAGTCAATTAGCTGGCAAAAAGCAACTAACGCCTATTGATGTTCATAATGCTGTTGGTGCAGCGCTATTAATTATTGGTGCCGTTTGTACGGTAATTTGGTCTAGAAAGCGTGTAGTGTCACTATTAATGCTTTCTGTTGTTGGCCTAATGGTATCGGTCGCCTTTACTCGATTTTCTGCGCCAGATTTAGCGTTAACACAATTAACAGTTGAAGTTGTAACTATTATTCTTCTGATGTTGGCACTATTTTTCTTACCACAACACTCACCAAGAGAGTCAAGCTCAATGCGTGTATTACGCGACTTAGGGATCTCATCCGCTTTAGGTGTGGTAGTTGCGAGTGCCTGTTATGCATTAATTACTCGCCCATTAGAGTCTATTTCAGATTTTTTCTTGGACAATGCTAAAACAGGTGGTGGTGGTACTAACGTTGTTAACGTTATTTTAGTCGACTTCCGTGGCTTTGATACCTTAGGTGAGATTTGTGTACTGGGTATTGCCGCTTTAGGTATTGCTAAGTTATTAGTGAACTTACCTTTATTTATGCCTGGTAGTGACAGTGAAGGCAGACCTTGGGCAAAAGAGCGTTATCCCATTTTGTTAGCAAGTATCTCTCAATCATTACTACCGTTGGCATTATTAGTATCGTTTTATATATTTTTACGCGGGCACAACCTTCCAGGTGGTGGCTTTATTGCTGGTTTAGTGACCGCTATTGCGTTTATTTTGCAATATATCGCGCACGGCTCAAACTGGATTGCTGAGCGCTTAACCATTAATTACCGAAAAATTATAGCATCGGGTATTGCTATAGCTCTATTTACAGGGGTTGGTAGTTGGTTCTTTGGACGATCTTTTATGACCACGTGGTTTGACTATTTTGATATTCCATTTATTGGTGAAATTGAACTTGCGAGTGCATTGGTATTTGACTTAGGTGTTTATATTACGGTTGTTGGTGCAACATTAATGATTTTAGCAAGTTTAGGTAAGTTAACGGCTAACGCGCCTAAAGAAGAGGTAAATATTTAATGGAATTACTCTACGCAGCTTGTGTTGGGGTTTTAGTTTCTTGTGGTGTATTTTTAATTTTACGCTCTAGAACTTTCCCTGTGGTTTTAGGTTTAACGATGCTTTCGTATGCGGTTAACTTATTTTTATTTTCTTCAGGGCGCTTAAGTCTTAATAGTGCTGCGGTATTGGGATATAGCAAAGATTATGCTGATCCATTACCGCAAGCTTTTGTACTAACAGCAATAGTTATTGGCTTTGCAATGACCGCTTTTGTCGTAATTCTAGCAATTAGAGGGCGCGCTGATTTAGGTAACGACCATGTTAATGGTCAAGTTCCAGATAACAAGGTTAAGGGTAAAGTATGATTGAGCATTTAACATCCTTACCTGTTTTATTACCTATGTTAGCGGGTGTGCTTTTATTAATGCCACCTTGTGGAAAAAATAAAAGTATCAGAAGAATTGCTTCTGTTGTTTTCAGTGCTATTACTTTTTTGTTTTCAGTCGCACTTTTATTAAAAGTTCAAGCTGATGGTACACAAGTTTATGCTATTGGTGATTGGAGCGCCCCGTTTGGTATTGTATTAGTTGCAGACCCTTTATCTACGTTGCTAGTTTGTTTAACAACCTTACTGAGTGTGGTTTGTGTTTTATATGCCAGCGCTGGAGATGACGAAAAAGGCAGCTTCTTTCATCCATTAGTACACTTTTTAATTTTAGGTGTGAACGGCGCATTTTTAACGGGTGATGCCTTTAACCTTTTTGTGTTTTTTGAGGTATTACTTATTGCTTCATATGCACTGTTAATGCATGGCGGTGATAAGAAAAACACACGGGCAGCACTACAATACGTTATTATGAACCTTGTTGGCTCTGCCGTTTTCTTAATTGCCTTGGGTGTGCTTTATGGCGTACTAGGCACATTAAATATGGCGGATATGGCCCAAAAAGTAACATTATTACAAGGTGATGATGTTTACCTTGCTAAAATTGGTGGCTTATTATTATTGGTAGTTTTTGCCTTGAAAGGGGCTTTATTACCGTTACATTTGTGGTTACCTAACACCTACGCTACAGCCATGCCTATTGTGGCAGCACTCTTTGCTATTATGACCAAGGTAGGTGTTTACTCAATGATGCGTGTTTACACCTTGATTTTTGGTGATGAAGCCGGTGAATTATCACACATGGCGCAAAACTGGTTATGGTGGTTAGCATTAGCAACCATTGCGATGGGAGCTATTGGGGTTTTAGCGAGCCAAGATTTAAGAAAGTTAGTTGCTAATTTAGTGATTGTGTCTGTAGGTACTTTAGTCGCCTTAGTAGCGGTACAAACAGTAGAAGCTAGCTCTGCAGCTATTTATTATTTAGTTCATTCAACTTTAGTTACCGCAGCACTCTTTATATTGGCTGACTTAATTGCACGCCAACGAGGTAAAGTTGCCGATCGCATTACGGCGGGGACTCCGGTCTCTCAACCGATGTTATTAGGAGCTTGTTTTATTATTGCCAGTGTTGCTGTCATTGGTATGCCGCCATTGTCAGGTTTTATAGCTAAAGTATGGTTATTAAAAGAAACCTTAGATGCAGAATATGCCATGGTGTTTTGGCCACTTTATTTACTGGCAAGTTTAGCGGTATTAGTTGGGGTGTCTAAAGCGGGTAGTACGGTTTTTTGGAACCACCAAGGTAAAGCGACTGAAAGTGCTCGACAAGAGCGGGTTCATCCTGCGCAATTAGTTGCTTTATTAATTCTGATTTCAGGTGCACCGCTGATGAGTGTTTTTGCTGGACAATTGAGTGAATACGCAATTGATGCTGCGACTCAATTACACGACTTTGAAGGCAATATTAATGTTATTCTTATAGGAGAGCAGTAATGCGACTAGATACTCGATTTAAATGGCTCCCAACTCCTATATTAAGTCTCTTATTATTTTTTGTATGGTTGTTGTTAAATAACAGCGTGTCGGCAGGCCATCTTGTATTGGCAACAATTTTAGCGTTAGTTATTCCTTGGATTACAAGCCCATTTCGCACTAAGCAACCCTTAGTGATAAAGCCTTGGTTAGCATTTCGTCATTTATTGTTGGTCCTATACGATATTATCACCGCGAATGTTCAGGTCGCTATTTTAATTTTAGGGCCTAATAAAAAGCTAACTCCAGGCTTTGTCAAAGTTCCATTAGATTTAACACACAGTATGCCTATTACCATTTTGGCGAGTACAGTGTCATTAACTCCAGGTACAGTAAGCGCTGAAGTTTACCCTTGGCGAGAGTGTTTTACTGAAGGTGAAAAGCCTAAACAACGTTTTTTACTGATACATGTATTAAACCTTAAAGATGAACAAGCACTAATTGACACGATTAAGGAACGCTACGAAGCGCCTCTTAAGGAGATATTCCAATGCTAGATACCGTCATTTTAATTGTTTTTGCCATGATCGGCTTATCGTTATTATTAAACTTATGGCGATTATTAATTGGTCCTTCGGTACCCGATAGAATACTTGCACTTGATACTATGTACATTAATAGTATCGCCTTAATTATTTTATATGGAATGAGCATGGGCACAGGGCTTTATTTTGAAGCGGCATTGCTTATTGCTATGTTAGGTTTTGTTAGCACGGTTGCAGTATGTAAATACTTGTTACGTGGCGATATTATAGAGTAAGGCAAAAATCATGACAGAATGGATAATTTCGATATTATTATTAATAGGTGGCTCTTTTGTGCTGGTTGGCTCTATTGGTTTAGTAAAAATGCCTGATTTTTTTATGCGCCTTCACGGTCCTACTAAAGCAACTACCTTAGGCATGGCTTCATTATTAACCGCAGCCATGGTTTTTTTTAGTACCGCTCAATCAGGGCTTAGCGTAAAAGAAATACTGATTTCGATATTTCTTTTATTAACGGCTCCAATTAGTGGTTATATGCTAATTAAGTCGGCAATTCATCACAAACTTGACAGTATAGAGCGTACTCAAGGCAAAGATAATATTGAAGATGACGTTTAAGCTAAATCACAATAAGTAACTTTTATAATAATGGCGCTGTATCAAGCGTCATTATTAGTTACAATAGTACGATAATTTTTATGTTTCTAGCGTTATGGCACACCACTACCAAGATTTAATTCAGCTTTTCGATAAAACCTTCAGTAACACACACAATACGCGCTTAATTAAGGGCGCAGATGAGCCTATTTACTTACCAGCAAGTAAAGAGTGTAGCTATCATCAAATTGTGTTTGCTCGAGGTTATTATGCAAGTGCTTTTCATGAAATAGCGCATTGGTGTCATGCTGGTGCTAAAAGGCGCTTATTAGAAGATTACGGTTATTGGTATGTGCCTGATGGCAGAAATGAGCAACAACAGGCAAAGTTTGAGCAAGCTGAGGTTATTCCACAAGCGATAGAGTGGGCGTTTAATGTTGCGGCTAAGCGAAAATTTCATGTCTCGGCTGACAACTTGAGTGGCTTTCAAGCTGATACCGAGCGTTTTAAACTACGAGTGTACCAACAAGTATGTCACTTTATTGAACACGGATTTCCTGAGCGGGCTCAGCAATTTATTGAAGTTTTATCAACATTCTATCATAGCACTTTGCCATTAACGGTTGAGCTATTTCAAGTTGATAGCACTTGCCATGAAATTGAATATGAATAACTTTAGGCTAATTAGCGTTACGTAAATCGTATAACAAATAAATTGCGTTTGAAAGCTACCTTAACTAACACAGAACACTAAACGGAAAATAACTATGTCATCATTTAAGCTTGGTTTTATTATTAATCCTATTGCAGGTATTGGTGGTAGTGTTGCCTTAAAGGGAAGTGATGGTATGGCAATGCATGCATTAGCGTTAGGTGCTAAACCAAAGGCCAATGAGCGTGCAGCACTGGCACTTGAAGTGTTACAGCCTTACAAAGAGCAGTTATCTATTTATACAGCATCAGGCGAAATGGGCGAGCATTGTGCGCAACAACTTGGTTTTAACGTTAATGTTGTTTACCAAACTCAACAAGTACAAACCCACAGTGATGATACCGAGCTTGCTGTACGTGCACTCATCGATGAAAAAGTTGACGTTATTTTATTCGCAGGGGGCGACGGTACCGCCCGTAATATTGCTAATGTGGTTGCAAGTGAAGAGCACTTTCAAGTACCAGTACTCGGTATTCCAGCCGGTTGTAAAATACATTCGGGGGTGTATGCAATAACCCCAAAAGCTGCAGGGCGAGTAATTGAATTGATGGTAACTAAAGAGTTGGTAACACTCACTACTGGCGATGTTATGGATATAGATGAAAGTTTATTTCGTGACGGTATTGTTAAAGCAAAGCGCTATAGTGAAATGCAAATTCCTAGTGAGTTACGTTATGTGCAAGCCGTTAAGTCAGGCGGTAAAGAAAGTGACGAGTTAGTACTGCAAGATATTGCTGCGAATGTGATTGAGGAAATGGCTGAATATAATGAAACTCAATTTATTATTGGCTCAGGCTCAACAACCGCATTTTTAATGGCAGAGCTAGGCTTAGAGAATACTTTGCTTGGGGTTGATATTGTTTATCAACAAGCGCTGCTATGTAGTGATGCGACGGAAACTGAAATAATAGAGAGTATTGAGCAACACTCAGGGGTAACTAAATTAGTTATTACCTTAATTGGTGGACAAGGGCATATATTTGGTCGCGGTAACCAACAGCTAAGTCCTCGCGTACTTCGTGCTATTATCGCTCAAGAGGGCGGTAAAAATAATATAGTTATTATTGCCACTAAAACTAAATTAGCCGAGCTTGCCAATAGGCCGCTTATTAGTGATACCGGTGATAATGGCTTAGATCAAATATTATCAGGGTTTATGCCAGTTACCACAGGCTATAAAGACCAAGTGCTTTATCAGGTTGCTACGCCACAATAAGTATTTTAAAGACATAACTAAAAACTATTTAAAGATAACTCATTTAATGGAAACTGTGAAAAGATGACAACAACCATAAGTTCTGACTTAACCAATGCACCAGTAAGCTCAAAAGAGATAGCAACTGTTGCAGATATTTACGCCTATTTTGATGGGTTATTTGATCAGGATGTCGATGCTGACATACTCTTTGCCAGTGGTTATTTACGTGGTTTTATTGCTTTAGTTGCCACAAGTTTTGGCGATGAGCAGCAAGTAATTACCACGGATTTAGTTGGTGAAGTTACACTCAAATTAAAAGCAGCTAAGTCAGAATTAAGCCCGCAAGATGGTGTGATAGTGAATAACTTTTGGCTTGGGCTACAAAACTCATTTATCTATGCATCTTAGCTATTGTAAATCTATTCTCGCTAGCTTTTCACATAGAACTATTGATTAGTTAGCCGTTTTATTCGTACTTTGTTTAAGGTTGACTTTTGACGACATCTCTAACATCTCTAATAAATTGAAAGTGCTTATTTGCTCCTCTCTAGAGTAAAGGTTTGCTAGCTTTTTAAAGTCGACATGTTTTAGATCTTCAAGAATAAGCAAGTCATAATATCTTTTTACGTTACTACTATTGATTAGTGCGAGGTTAAAGCTATTATGAGTAGAGTTTACAAAAGGTTGGTACGGAATACCATTCTCTATATCGTAAATGGCTATTATAGCGATAGCTCCCATTAAAAAATGTCCACCAACACTTGCAGTTAAACGCTGCTGATTAATGCTTTCAATAGCGCTGCTCATCCAATCAAAGCCACCAAGGAAAATGTCTTTACCGACTTTTAAACCTAACTCTTCAATGGCCTTTAATGCCCCTAATGCCATATGGTCCGAAGCAGACCAAATAACGTTAATATTAGGGTAGCGCTGTAATAGTTTTAGTGTTTTATGGTAAGCATCTTCTGCGGACCATCCTGCATGCACAATTTGAGTTAACTCAGCATTGTGCTCTTTAATTGCGGCGATAAGTCCATTATTACGCAGTGTAGATTCTGAGCCGAAATGACCGCTAATGCCTGCAACAAGAGGTTTTTTTTTCGCGACTTTAGCTTGTTCAAGTAAGTTTGACGCGAGTATGTAGCCGGCATTTTCATTATCAAAGTAAATCTCTCCTAGCCAACCCTTATAAAGCTCACCAGGTGAACCAATCTGCGCTTGTTCTTCGGGTGATAAAGTTTGCTCTAAAGTTATAATTTTAACGTTTTGTTGCTTAAGAAAGTCCATGGTTTGTTTAGCATTACCCGGATAATTAATCAGAATAATATAATCGGGGCTATGTTCTATATTTTTGAAGTAGCTTTTAAGAGCTTCAAATTGAAAGAACCTTGTGCCATCACCATAAATAATATCAAGATTAATGTTTAGAGCTTTAGCTGCTTGCTGTGTAATGATTTCGGTTTTATGCCAGAAAGGATCGGCTTTAATTGATGGGTTTACCATAACTACATTGACGCTCTTTTGTATTCCATCTTGAGCCATTACATAGTGAGTCATGATTAGTGACACTAATGTCATTAATACAAATACTCGTAACGTTTTCAAGAGATGCTCTATAAAAGAATGTGTTGAGTTGGTAATCACCATAAAGCTCGTAAACCTCAAATTAACGATAATTATTATTGCTTTGTACATACTATATAAAATATGCACTCAATAAAGCATAGTACACTTGAGCTAGATTTTTCGCTTAATCATATCCCTAATAATAAAACGGTTCGGGCTTAAGTTAAATAGCATTTCAGTGTTGACAGGAAAGGGGGTATTACAAATATCTGCGGTTAAGATCTCGGCTGTCAATGGGGCAGAGCATAAACCACGCGCTCCAAAACCTGTCATGAGATAAAGGTTATCAATACAGGGAGCTGGCGCTTGGTAAGGCCAGTTCTTGTCTTTAGCTAAGTGCGGATACTGAGTTATATGCTCACTGATGTTAGGCATGGCACCAACTAAAGGTAGGTGATCTTGTGACATGCAGCGCAAACGCGCTTTACTCATACTAATATCTTCACTTTGCCAATTAATGGCTTGGGTTAGCTCAGGTAAACATTTTTTAAGCATTGTTATATTGTATTGGTCATCTTCGCTTGTTGGGGTAGCTGATGTGTTGTTTTTTTGAAACGTTGCGCCAATACAGTGCTGATTATTATGTGCGGGTGTTAGGTAGCCCTTATGACAAATAACCGTTTTTAATGGGCCAATAACCGAGTTGGTTTTCATGCTAGTAACTTGACCACGCGTTGCACTTAACGGTAAAGACCTCAGCTGCTCTATATTAATATTTTCAGCACCACCACAAAGAACCACTACGCTGGCGTCAAAGTTCTCTTTATCGCTAATTAAACGCCAACTTTTATTATGAGAGTTTTGAACTAATTTATTGATTTTTGTTTGGCACTTAATGCGTAAACGGTTGGTTTTTTCGGCAGCATTAAAAAGTTGTTTCACAAGCTCTGGTGGTGAAATCCAGCCAGCATGCGGCATAAATAAACCACCATGGTTTAATTTTATGCCAGCATGCTCACTTGCTTGATGCGCATTAACACCATGAATAAGAGAGGCTGGCCAGGCATGAATTTCTTCGAAGGCTTGTTGGCGTTTAACTAGGCTGTCTTTATAAGACACTTCTAAAAGACCGCACCAGTCGTGAGCAAAATGAAAACCTTGCTTTAATAAGTCTTGATAAAGGTTTTTTGCGTGTAAAAAAGCATGCTGATAAAATAAACTAATGTCGTCACTTTGTTGATGAAACAGTGGATAAAGAGCGCCAATGGCGTTACTTGAAGCGCCTTGAGCAACACTCATATCTTTACAGTAAAGTGTAACCTTAACGCCTTGCTTGGTTAAGGCGTAACTTAAACATGCTGACGCAATACCCCCACCAATAATACTGACATGTTGAGGCTTGGTGATGGTTGGTCTGAGCTGATAACCTTTGCGAGTTATTGGGTTTTGTTGAAATATAGCCCGCTGTGCATCAGCTTTTTTGCCATTTAATATTAATTTTTCAGTACGATAGCCAATACGTTGTAGTTCTCGTTTAACAAACCCTGCTACGGTAAAAGTGGTCAGGCTTGCTTGCGCTTTTGATAAACGAGCAATTTGATTAAATAGTTCACTGCCCCACATATCAGGATTTTTTGCTGGCGAAAAGCCATCTAAATACCAAATATCAATCAAACCTTTTTGCTTACCGCGGCTATGGTTTATATGTGGTTCGAATGCCGTCAATGCTGCAGTGGCATCATCAAATAGTAAGGTTAGCTTGATATTATTATCGAGAAAACTCTCAGGTAACGCTATTGATAAATTGTTGGGGAAGTTATCGGGATCACCTTGAGGATATAATGCTATTAGTAGATCGCTATAATTGGCTAGTTGCGGCAGTATTGCTAAAGACTTTACTAGTTGTGCTTTTGATAACGGGTATTTTTCAACACTAATAAAGTGTAATGGAGGGAGTTTTTTTTCGGTTGATTTTTGTGCTCTCTCATAAGCTTGCAGGGTTAAAATAAAGTTCAACCCTGTCCCAAAACCTGTTTCAGCTATAGTGACGGTGTCACTTGCTTGTAATAATCGCTCGGTAATATTATTACCATCAATAAAAATTTCTTTACTTTGTTGATAGCCACTTTGGGTATCAAAATAAATGTCATTAAAACGTTGTGAATAAGGACTACCATCTGGGCGATAATGTAAATGATCATCACTATTGTTAATAGGCTCTTTATCCAAAGAGGTTGCTTTGGCTGTTTTTTTATTTGGATGCTGATTAGGTGATGACATTTTCGATACAAATTTCCGTAATACAACTAGTTATCTGAATGACATTTTACGTGAAAACTTGATAAGGATCAGTGTTATTTTACTTCTGCTTGCTGGCATTAACTAAAATAGCGTAGCTATCTAGAGCATAATGACATATTATAGTGTACAAGTGTACGCTGGTTCTGGAGTTGAAATAGATTAGCTTTGATAGGTAATACCAGTTTGGCCGCTATTATCAGTATAATGGCGAAGATTTTATAATTAAAGATGGTTAATTAAATGAAACGTGTCGTAATTACAGGTTTAGGTATTGTATCAAGTATTGGTAACAATGCAGAAGAAGTGCTAGCTTCATTAAAAGCGGGTAAGTCAGGTATTACTCATTCAGAAAGCTTTGCTGAACAAGGGCTAAAAAGCCATGTTTGGGGCAAGCCTGCACTTGAAACAAAAGATCATATTGACCGTAAAGCTATTCGCTTTATGGGAGATGCTGCAGGTTATGCGTATATCGCGATGGACCAGGCAATCAAAGACGCCAAATTAACTGAAGAGCAAGTATCTAATGTTCGCACCGGTATTGTTGCTGGTAGTGGCGGTGCTTCATCTGCAAATATTGTTGAGTCTACCGATACTTTACGTAACCGTGGTATTCGCCGTGTTGGCCCTTATGCTGTACCTAAAACGATGGGTAGCACCGTATCAGCTTGTTTAGCGACCCCGTTTAAAATTAAAGGCGTTAACTATTCTATTAGCTCAGCTTGTGCAACCAGTGCTCACTGTATTGGTAATGCAATGGAGCTTATTCAACTAGGTAAGCAAGATGTTGTTTTTGCTGGCGGTGGTGAAGAAGTTCATTGGTCATTAGCGATGATGTTTGACGGTATGGGCGCATTATCAGCTGGTCGTAATGATACACCAGAGTTAGCTTCACGTACTTATGATGCAGACCGTGACGGTTTTGTTATTTCTGGCGGTGGCGGTATGGTTGTGGTTGAAGAGCTAGAGCATGCATTAGCTCGTGGCGCACATATTTATGCTGAATTAGTAGGTTACGGTGCTACGTCTGACGGCTATGATATGGTTGCTCCAAGTGGTGAAGGTGCAGTACGTTGTATGCAACAAGCAATGCAAGGCGTTGAAGGTAAAGTAGACTACTTAAATACCCATGGTACCTCGACACCAGTAGGTGATGTGAAAGAGCTTGGTGCTATTCAAGAATTATTTGGTGCCGACTCTCCAGCCATTAGTGCAACTAAAGCCATGACAGGTCATGCATTAGGTGCTGCGGGTGTTCATGAAGCAATTTACTCTTTATTAATGATGGAAAACAACTTTGTTGCGCCATCGATTAATGTTGATAACTTAGATGAACAAGCGCAAGGCTTAGATATTGTTACTGAAAAACGTGACGCAGAGCTTAACTTGATCATGTCAAATAGCTTTGGCTTTGGTGGCACTAACGCTACTTTAGTAATGAAAAAATTTAACGGTTAATTATTATAATTAAGCCGCAGTTAAAAGCCCGATAGAAACACTTTCTATCGGGCTTTTTTGTGCAAAAAATTACGACTTGTTTTGTTAAAGATAAAGCTAGCCTACTAGTTGTTATAAAGCTATCACCGTATAATAGAAATACATTTCCTGATTTCCTTGGTAAGCGTTATTTATAATGAAAATCTATTTTGATGAAAATATGCCTTTTGCTCACGAGTTTTTTTCTGATTTTGGTGAGTTAGTCCCTTTTTCTGGCAGAGAAATTACAGCAGAGCAAGTGGCAGATGCTGATGTATTATTAGTACGCTCCATCACTCAAGTGAATGCGCAATTACTAGCGAACAACAATAAGTTATCGTTTGTTGGTAGTGCTACTATTGGTACCGACCACATTGATTTACCTTATTTAGCAGGTCGTGATATTAGCTTTCATTCAGCGCCAGGTTGTAATGCTGTTTCAGTAGCTGAGTATGTATTAAGTAGCTTGGTTGTACTTAGTGAGCGTTATTTACTGGATTTAAGCTCATTAACGGTTGGTATTGTTGGTGGCGGCAATACTGGAACACGTTTAAGTGAAAAGTTAGCGGCTTTAGGTATTTGTTATAAAATTTGCGATCCGTTACTTGAGCAAAACCCTCAAGACTTACGTGAATTCTCTTCGTTAACAGAAGTATTAGACTGCGATGTTATTTCACTGCACGTGCCGAAAGTTACTACGGGTGATCACCCAACGTATCATTTACTCAATAGTGAAAACTTAGCTAATTTACGTGATGAGCAAATATTAATTAGTGCATGTCGTGGTGATGTTATTGATAATCAAGCGTTACTGGCTTTAAAGCAATCAGGGCATGGGTTAAAACTGGTTCTTGATGTTTGGGAGGGGGAGCCAAAGGTGCTTGAGCCTTTAATTCCTTATACCGAATTAGCAACGGCACACATTGCTGGTTATAGCTTAGAAGGAAAAGCTCGTGGCAGTGAAATGCTCTATCAGGCATTATGTCAGCACCTTAATTTAAAAGTGACACATAAGCTAACGGACTTTTTACCGAGCGCAAGTATTACTTTTGTTGAATTAAAGCAAGATTTTAGTCAAATATTACTAAACCAGCTGGTAAAAATGGTTTACGATGTAAGGCGAGACGATGCAATATTTCGTCAACAATTATCCGTTGAAGGTTTTGATAGTATCAGAAAGAGCTACCCCGTTCGTCGAGAATTTTCCGCAGTAACGGTATCTTCATCACCTAATGCTTATAGTGATGTGCCACATCATTTAGGCTTTAATAAAATGTCCAACTAAAAGAGAGAGGATCATGGCACAAAAATTTGATGTATGCATACTTGGCGCAACTGGGCTAGTTGGCAAAACTATTATGGAAATTTTAGAGCAACGCGACTTTCCTATTAATAAACTGTACCCATTAGCAAGCGCTCGCTCAGCCGGTGAATTTATTGAATTTAATGGTGAAAGTATTGAAGTGCTAGATGCAGATCATTTTGATTTTAGTTTAGCGCAAATTGGCTTTTTCTCTGCTGGCGGCTCAACGTCTGCTAAGTTTGCACCTATTGCTGGCGAAGCGGGTTGTATTGTTATTGATAATACCTCTGAATTTCGCTACGAAGCTGATATTCCATTAGTTGTGCCAGAAGTTAACCCAGAAGCACTTGCTGAATACCGTAATCGCAACATTATTGCTAACCCTAATTGTTCAACTATTCAAATGATGGTTGCATTAAAACCAATTTATGATGCCGTAGGTATTAGCCGCGTTAATGTAAGCACATACCAGTCAGTATCTGGTGGCGGTAAAGAGTGTATCGACGAATTAGCTAAGCAAACATCCGACTTACTTTGTGGTAAACCAGTTGAAAGTAAAAACTTTTCTCGTCAAATCGCATTTAATGTTATTCCACAAATTGATGTGTTTTTAGAAAATGGCTACACCAAAGAAGAAATGAAAATGGTGTGGGAAACGAAGAAAATTTTGAATGACGAAAACGTACTGGTAAATCCTACTGCAGTAAGAGTACCGGTATTCTTTGGTCACGGTGAAGCGTTACACATTGAAACTAACTCACCAATTTCAGCTGAAGAAGTTAAAGATTTACTAGCGCAAGCACCTGGTATTGTTGTTTGTCGTAACGATGAAGACTTCCCAACACAAATTGGTAATGCAAGCGGCAAAGATGAAACTTTTGTTGGTCGTATTCGTGAAGATATTAGCCATAACTGTGGCATTAATATGTGGATTGTTGCTGATAACGTACGTAAAGGCGCAGCAACTAACAGTGTGCAAATCGCAGAGCTATTAGTAAAAGATCATTTAAGTTAATTTATTTTATATTAGCCGATTAAAGAAAAGCTAAAACTCGTCGTTAACTATAGATAATATGGCTAACAACGAGTTTTTTTATGCCTGTTATTCTGGTGTAATGGTTTATACCCGTAGAGTTTAATGCTAAATAACCTAACTTGGTATCATCAGTTCACTTAATGTAAAGTAGTGATGAAAGAGTGTTGAGATAAATCATACTGATTTTATTCAGTTAAAAATCATTCAGAGGCGAATAACACGAGACATCTTCATTGAATTTGGTATTATTTATGAACATTTTGCGAGTTAGCTGCCTATAATGCCTGTTGGAACAATTTTTGCTTATTTATCATAAGCAAATTAACCAAGCTAATTCAGCGATTATTTACGTAAAGGGTTATTCAAAACGGCATTTTTTTGACAAATGCAGTGGAATGTAACGTAATTATAATAAAAATTAGGATATCTTAATGCAAAAATTATTGCGCCTGTGCCTATGGCAGGTAGTCATTTTTGGCATACTTTCAATGCACTTTCCTGTTAATGCCGAAGACGATCGTGGCATTCGTATGCGTGGACCTAAAAGCAGTGATGTTTTCCCTTATGATCGTTACGGACCAATTAACTCACGAGATACCTTATGGAACATCGCTTTAACGATTAGACCTGATAATCGTTTAAGTGTTTATCAAGTGATGGAAGCACTCCATCAAGCTAACCCGCAAGCTTTTGTCGACAGCAATATTAACCATTTAGTTGAGGGGCAATATTTAAAAATACCATCATTCGATCGCATGATGGCCGTAAATACAGAACAAGCACGCGCAAAAGTTGAGTCAGATGAAAAATCATGGGCTAAAAAACAGCCTAAAGTAGCTAAAGAGCCAGTTGTTGTGGCTCCGAGTGTTAAAAAAGAAGATCTAGATACTGTTAAAGTTGAGATTAATGATCAGCTACAACAAATTGATAGTGAACAACAAAAGCGCTTAGCCACCATTCAAAATGATGTCTTAGATTCTATAGATGGTTTACAAGCTATTCTCAAAGAAAATGAAGCGTTACGTCAGCGTTTAACTACTTTCAACGACAAACTTGTTGTCATGCAAAACGAGGTTGCCAAGAGTAAAGAAATTAAGTTGCAAATGGACGATATGATCCAATTGCAACAAGCATTACTTGCTAAAGCTGAGGCTAGAGAGCAGCAACTACTACTTGAAAAGCAGCAAGCTGAGATCGCCGAAGAAGATTTTACTTCAAGTATCTGGTTCCTATTATTAATGGGCACAGTGCCGGCGATGTTATTGCTGGGTTTATTGGCTTTTCTTTTTAAGCGTCGTCAAAAAGCGTCCGATGAAGTTTTTTTTAATGAGTTAGATAAGGAAAAAGCACCGAAAGAAGCACCTGAAAATAAAAAAGAAACGACTGACGATGAACTGTCACTTGTTGGCGATTTAGATCTAGACGATGAATTATCTCTTGATGATGAGCTTGATATTGAAGATGAATTATCACTCGATGATGATTTAGGCTTAGATTTAGATGATAGTTTATCGCTTGATGATCAATTACTGGATGATGACTTATCGGTTGACTTATTAGAAGACGATGGGGAAAAGTTGCTTGACGATGATGTAATTCATTTAGATGACGACGATGATGATGCCTTAGATGATCTTGAAGATATTTTACTCGATGATGATAGTGATGGTGAAGCTTTAGAAGGCGGAGAGTTAGGTCAAGGTGATTTAGATGATTTACTTTCAGGCTTAGGGAGTGATGACGAATCAACCGAAGCTGAAGACTTGCCTGACGGTGAGTTAAATCAAAATGATTTAGATGACTTGCTTAATGGTTTAGGTGATGACGACGATACGGAAACTAACACCGAAGAAATTAATATTGATGAAGAGCTTGCACAAGCGTCAGCGGATGTCACAGAGCCTGATGATATTGACACATTACTTGAGTCTGTTGATGAAGAGCCAGCGCCAGCAGCGGATGTCACTGACCCTGATGATATTGACGCATT
>NZ_JAHKPW010000010.1:0-1222 GCF_018860755.1 Colwellia sp. D2M02
AGAAAAGTAATTTTTGCTGATATTTCAATTTGTTAAATATCTCTTAAACCGAGTTCAGGTTAATTAGTAATGTTTGATTTATTATTCAGGATTAAAAACTAAATTGTAACCAGGGGGGGGAGAAGGTAGCGAGAACTAAACAAGTATATAAAAAACAATATGTATAGGTCAGTGATGCAGCAATAAAGCTTAACTCAGAAGAGCGCGATTCAAGTAGCTAAATAAAAATAGATGTTTGATAAATAGGGTACAATTTGTACCCTATTCACATTACTGTTGCTTTTGATAAACAATACCAGGATTGCAACGTAACATAGAAAAGTTCTGATTAAGTCCTGATAAAGACTCTGAGGCACCTAAAAACAAATAACCGTCATTATTCAATACGCCATGTATTTGACTAATGATCTGCGCTTTAATTTCAGGTGAGAAGTAAATGAGCACATTGCGACAAAAAACAATATCAAACCTTCCCATCAAACTATAGCTATTAAGTAAGTTTAAGGGTCTAAAACTGACCATTTTTTTGACATGATCTTTCACTTTCAGCATGCCATTATCACCCGCTTCAAAAAATTGCTTTTTACGCTCTGCTGACAACCCCCTTGCTAAGGCTAAGTTGTCGTAATGGCCATATTTACAATGTTCAAGCATAGTACTAGAGATATCAGTACCAATAACTTGTACACCACGAGGAAACGCGCCAGGATTTTTTTGTTGATATTCGAGTACAGACATCGCAATAGAATATGGCTCTTGTCCTGATGAACTTGCCGCAGACCATATTTTAACAGGTGTTCTTCGGTCTGCAAATTCGGGCAATAGCTTATCTTTTAATAATTTAAACGGGTAGTCATCTCGAAACCATAAGGTTTCGTTAGTTGTCATCGCATCAATAACTGCGGCACGAAGTTGCCGTTCTGTTGGCGCTAACGTTCGCGTTACTAATTCACTTAAAGAACTAAGACCAAATTTTGCCATAAGAGGAGCTAAACGGCTTTTCACTAAGTACTGCTTACTTTCACCTAGTACAATTCCACACTGTTGCTCTAAAAAAGCTCTAAATTGATTATAACTTCTTTCATCAAGTTGTTTTTCTGGCACTATTAATTCCTACTTATCGCTATATTTTATAGCTCAATTTAAGCGTAACAAATGACGCGATACTTTACCTATTTATAACTAACGAACCTGAGCTCGGCTTAACAAATGTTTATCTAGC
>NZ_JAHKPW010000010.1:1453-47298 GCF_018860755.1 Colwellia sp. D2M02
AACTATCAAGCTAGAGATTGAGAAAAGTAATTTTTATTATATTTCAATTTGTTAAATATCTCTTAAACCGAGTTCAGGTTAACTATCAAGTTTCAACCATTTTTTAACGGCGGTAGCAAGTTCATCTGGATGAAATTTAGGAATAAAGTCTTCAGCCCCTACTTTCTCAACCATGGCGTTGTTAAAAACACCACTTAATGAAGTATGTAAAATAATGGGCATTTTAGCCATACGTTCATTTCCTTTCACTTCAGCCGTTAAGGTATAGCCATCCATTTCAGGCATTTCTATATCAGAGATCATTAAGGCGACTTTTTCAGTAATACTATTTTCACAGGTTGCTTCTATTGCTTTAAGTTGATCTAACGCATCCCGACCATTTTTAGCCAAAATCATATTAATACCCAAAGGCTCTAAAGCTCGCTTAACTTGATTTCGAGCAACAGTGGAATCATCAGCAATCATCACTAACTTTTCACCAATGCTCTCCCCGACACTTGTATCAATGATATCTTCACTGACATCGGTAGAAACAGGGCTAATCTCGTTGAGTATTTTCTCTACATCTAAAATTGACACCATTTCATTGTCAATTTCAGTCACCGCAGTTAAGTAACTTGATTTACCAGCCCCTTCAGGCGGCGGCATCACATCAGCCCAACTTAAAGTAACAATTCGTTCAACCCCCGCTACAAGGAAACCTTGTACACTACGATTATATTCAGCAATAATAATAAAACTTTCGTCTGTTTGCTCAATAGCAGGACCACCGGTAGATTTACTTAAATCAATAACCGAAATAGTTTGACCACGTATATGAGCAACACCTTTAATAAAAGAGTCTTGCTGAGGTAGCATTGTTAATCTAGGACATGGCATGACTTCACGTACTTTAAAAACATTGATACCAAAACGCTGTCTACCTATTAGTTTAAAAAGTAAAAGTTCGAGTCTATTCTCACCAACAAGCTGTGTTCGTTGGTTAACGGAATCTAGTATACCTGCCATAAAAACCTCATTTAAATCTGCACTGTATTTTTAGTATTGCTTAGAAAGCATGAACAACTTAATTAATGTATATCATCAGTATTACTGCACAAAGGCATATTTCTTGAAGTATACAGTTAATAATACAAAAAACGCCATTAAGCGTCTGATTATTGACACTTGTTCTTATTGTCTTTCATACTAATAACTTAAATTAAGCATAGACGACAATTCACATTTACCTATAGGTAGATAACAAAATATATGAGTTATATGAAACTTTTTTTCTACATTTTATTATTTGGGCAATTCGCTTTAGCGAAATCTTTCGCTACATCCTATGACCATGCTTATATTGAGGAGTTAGCTAAAAGCGCCTTAGAAGCATATTATCCCGCCGAAGATAACGAGAAAGTATCAATCACCGTCGCCTCGATTGATCCTAGAATTAAGGTACAAACGTGCCAAATACCACTTGAAGCGAATATACCTGAAAATAGCTCAGGTAGAAACGTAAATGTTAAAATAAGTTGTGATGATTCAAACCCCTGGAATATTTATTTGCCTGCAAAAGTAGAAGTTACCCTCCCTGTTATTGTCGCCAAAAAAACAATTGGTAAAGGTAGTGTTATCACAGCAGATCATATTGAAAAGGTTTACCTCTCAGCGACAAAAATCAGAGGAGCTATCGTAAATAACGAGGCACTAGTTATAGGAGCAAAAGCTGAAAAACGTATTGCTAAAGGAAGAGCCTTTAACCCTCGCAATATTTGTTTAGTTTGTGAAGGGGATATAGTAACTATTATTGCATCAGGTAAAAATTTCAGCATAAAAGCTCGAGGTGAGGCTTTAAGTTCAGGTAATAACCAAGAGCAAATTCAAGTCAGAAATAGTCGTTCTAATAAAATAATTACCGCCACAGTTAAAGCTATTAACACGGTAGTAATTAACCTATAATTTTACTAAAGTTATTTGCTGATTTGTCGATAATACCTGTATAAGCAAATACACGATTACCACACAATTGCCAAAGGATACTGTTATGGCTATAAATATCAACAACTTGAGTAACAACAACCAAGTTACCCAAAATAAACAAGCACAAGTTAAACAACAATCTGCGCAGGTAGCAACGAGTAATGCTCAACCGAAATCACCTAATCAAGATTCAGTTTCAATTACTCCACAGGCAAAACAACTGCATGAGCTACAGAAAAAAGCGAGTGATGGACCAGCTGTTGATCAAAAAAAGATTGATGAGTTGAAAAAAGCCATTAGCTCTGGAGAATATAAGGTTGATCCAGAAAAGCTTGCTGCAAGTATTGCTAAATTTGAGTTTGAACTAATTTAACTTGATTTTCACGAGTCAACGTTTAATGATAAACGCAATAATATAGCTAACATTAATAGGCTTGCATATGCCCAATTTATTAGAATTACTCGCGCAACAGTATCAGCAGTTGCTGTTGCTTGAGCAAGTTATTGCCAAAGAAAAAGAAATACTACAAAAACACCAGCCTGATGAGCTATTACAAGTAAGCCAAGAGAAAAACCAATTTCTCCTCGATATTCAAACACTCGATCAAAGCATTGTACAACACCCAGATTTCACCACAGATAAAGCTGCTGGTAAGTTAGACTCTGTACTTGCAGAGATCACGGTAACGTTAGAGCGCTGCCAACAACAAAACCAAGTTAATGGTCAAATCATTCAACAATCGCAACTTGCCGTTGAACGAATGAAAACAAGCTTATTAGAAAAGCACAATAAAAGCGCGATTACTTATGATAGTAAAGGTAAGAAAAGTGCTGGATTAAGTAGTATTGGTTTAAAAGCTTAAGCCTTAAGTAATATCTTTATCTTGCGGCCAAGATAAAGATATTAAAAAGCTAAATAGTCGTTAAAAGTAAGACACTTCTTTGACTTCTTGGCGAGGGTTATTTGCTTCGTATATTTTATAAACGTCTTCAAAGTCTAATTGTAACTCGGTCGCGTATGTGTCTCCAACAGGGTAACTTTTAACTACTTTAGCTCCGCGAATAACACCTTGAACCGAAGACTTTAATTGACTGTCATTGATCAACAAATCAGCCATTGTTGTTTGCCCTTCAATTTTTTGCCCGTAAACTTGCTCAGCTAACTCTGCATAAGCCGCAATTTTAGAAGCCTTTATTGCCATTAGCATACGCTGTGTCTCATGTGATGACTGCTGCAAACTAATTGGCGCATAGCCTATCGCATTTAAAACAGGAAAACTCTCAGGTTTTACTGACTGCCACTGTACATGCTTATCATAAATACTAGAGCAGGCTAAACTCAAAAAAAGCGTGGTACTGATAAAGACAGCTCTGGTTACTTGTTTAATATTCATTATCACTACTTCCTATCTCTATTTTACTTAACTTTCATAGCCCTAACTTGCACCCGAAATTAAGTCAGATACCGTTATTCTTGAATACTCACTGCACGTTGCTCATTAATGAGCATATTGTCACTGCGAATAATCATGCCATCGACCATTTTAACTTTTTCGTTTGGGTTCATTTCATCGCCTAAAACCCACTGTGGGATAAATGACTGGGCTGTAGCAACAACCACTTTAGATTGAATACCTATCATGCGAGCATTGACTAAAATACCGTTTTCTTGCTCTACCATAGTACCAGCAACCACGTAGTCAATTATCTGGCGCTCAGGTAACTCTTTCCAGTCGCGACTAAAGACGTAGTCACCTTCTTTTGTGACTCTAATATGGCCTGTGGTTTTAAAATCAATCACTACTAAGCCATGGCGTTGTAACTCATGCACAAAGCTTTCAGCTAGTTGGTTCCCTAACCAATTTGTTGTTTCTAAATCATCAAGTTTAACAAAGGAAGTTACTGCAACAGGTGTTTTAGCATTAACAAAGCTGCTACTTTCTAACATTTGATAAGCCAAGCCCTTAACCACATCATTAATGGCGTGCCGAGGTAAGTTAAAGCTATCTATTTCGGCCTTATCGACATGATTTTTTTGATAAAAATCATCATTCGATGTTACTCCACATGAAAACAGTGCAGGTATAAATAATGGTATTAGCCATTTTTTCATTGTATTCCCCTTTTAAAACGTAATCATTTATAGCTTATTACGTTAGAAATAATTCAATATAAAACCAATAATAGAAATAAATGCATATTTCAAGCCAACACAGACAACTTAATAACGACAAATTTTATTAGGCATAATAAATGCATGGTTTAAAATAATAGCGTTACACTAATTAACCTCGACGAGATATATCATTATGCGCCATTGGTTTTACTCTTTTATTATAGCAAGCCTTCTATTATCGCTGACTTTTACCAGCACCTCAGCTTCAAGCCAGTGGTATGAAACTCAAGGTCACGCCTCGATTGACGATGATGACATTGCTGTAGCACGTAATAAAGCTGTTGAAAATGCGTTAAAAAAAGCACTATTAGTTGCTGGGGCTAGTGTATCGAGCGTTCAACAAGTGGTTAATGGGCTCTTAACACAAGATCAAATAAGTATTCGTGCGAGTGGTAGTGTTAATGCTATTGAACTTGTTGATGAGTTACATTCTGGCAATTTAATTACCGTGACTATTCGTGCCGATATATTTCCACAAGAAAAAAAGTGCTTCGCCGTTAACTTTAAAAAGTCATTGCTGTTGACTAAAAGTCACTTAGTGAATCGCGAACAGGCTAATATCGGCAAAATTTATCCTATTGATACCGCCATTATAAAAAAGTTAGAAAAGCACTTAACGGCCGATAGTAATTTCACTTACAGTCGTAGTATTTTTAACAGTAAAACTGAATTCTCTCGATTAAATAATAGTTTAGAAGGTGAACGGATAAAGGACCTTGTACGCTCTTTAGGTGGCTCAACTGATAGCCAGTATATTTTATTTAGCGAAATTAATGATCTTTCTTTTGAAGATCAAGCGACAAACTCATGGCAGTTTTGGCAGCAAGGTATTTATCCTAGAACCCTATCATTAAGCTTTTATCTTTATAGTGGCTTTAGTGGCGATTTAGTGTGGCAGAAAGATTATCAAGATACGGCAATCTGGTCTTTTACTAAGCGCAAAACTATTGATGTTAATAGCATTATTTTTTGGCAGAGTGAATATGGCTCCATGATTAATAATATGTTGACTCAAGTCACCAAAGATATTGACGAGAATGTTATGTGTGAGCCTAGCAAAGGTAAAATATTACAAGTGAATGGTAATAAAATTACTTTTAACTTAGGCCGAGATCATGGCGTGAAAATTGGTGATGAATTTACATTATTACATGCTAAAGACTTTAACAGTAATGAGGGAAAACGCTATTCCGGCTTCAATGTAAGTCCTTATAAAGTAAAAGTAACTCAGCTCACCCGAGGCACGGCTATAGCACACACTCCAGATAACAGCCTATTTGGCAATATTCAAATTAATGACTTTGCGGTCAGGTATTAAAATAACCTCACGGGCATAAAAACAAGAAGGGAGTTGGCGCTTCATGCAGGAGTCGAACCTGCGACTTTCTCCTTAGGAGGGAGACACTCTATCCTGCTGAGTTAATGAAGCAGTTGTATCGTCTTCTCTTAAAAGTGCACTTATATAAAGGCTTATTGTACTGAATACTTATGAGGTAAAGCTCCGACACTACATGTACGGGTAAGTCGGAGCTTGAATTTCCTTGTGCAATGATAGCGTATACAAACGCTATTTACTCGATTGCGTTATTTCTACATCCATGTTGTCTGCTACTGAAGCATTACTTAGTATCGCTGACACGGTCATTATCAATACAGCTAAAATAACCGAAGACAGCTTACAGCCTCGAGAGGATGGCTTCTTCATTATTTACCTTTATTGTATACTTATTGCTTAATTATTATATTTCTTGCAAAGCGATTAAAACTTAAACGATTAATGACTGTTTTTCAAGTGATTATCTAAGGAAATTATAAATACTTCCGCTTTCCCCGCATTACTCTTTAAACTACTTAACGTAAAAATCAAAGTAATCAAGTTAAGTTAAGCGCATTGACTACCGATTTTCATCAAAGTATTTTGCTTGATGAGCTTTTTGTTGCTCTAGTGTTGTTATTGAAACTTTTACCGAAGCACTTAGTACACCGTCACCTGAAGCTAAAAAGCCAACATTGACATTACCGTGTAATAATTGACAAACTTCTTTGATAATTGCCATTGATGTACTGTAAGAGCCAAGGTCCTTACTTGTTGCAATATTAAATTGTTCTCTGCTATACGGTGTAAAAACATCACCTTGATTTGAAAAAATAAAAAAGAGTGTCGCACTATCCATTTTGTGCTGGTGTAACTTTACCGCTAACCGCAGCGGTGTTTCACCGAACAATTGTTGAGCGCTTTTAATCAGTAGACCAAGTAATTTTTGAATACGTAACTCATCGCTATTAATAAAGTGTGGCACTTCACTATCAATTAAAAAATAAATCGTTTTATTTTCATTAAGCTTTTCGCCTTTAAGTATCAACTCTTCTCTATTTAATAAACCATATAAATCAAACGTATCGTGTTTAACACTAACTTTTCCTAGCTCTATTTCAGAAAGGTCAGCCATGGTATTCAATAATTGTCCAATGGTATTACTGGCATGATAAATACCCGATACTTGCTTATTATTAATCCCTCGTTGTTTCAATTGTTCAACAAAGGTTTTAATCACCTGTAGTGGCATGCGCAACTCATCATTAAACGCCTCTAAAAAGTATGTTTTAGCGATACTCCGCTTTTCGAATTTACTTTTATCAAGCCTCAACGCACGAGTTTTTAATTCGACCTGCTGATTTAATTCACTCGAGTAAGCCACGGTAATGAGTACTAATAATTGAAAAAGTAATGCTCCTATTGCCCCCCCCAACAAAACATACCAAGTATGGGCATTCATTTCTTGTATAAGCCAGGGCTTATATTCACTAATACTAATTCGCCATTGCCTAGAGTGTACTGATATTTCACTAAAGTCGATATGCCGATTAATGCCGCTAACGCCTTGGCCATATATCAAATAAGGTGTGTTGCCACTAATATCTTCTATATTAATAGAAATTTTTGGGTTGTACTTTTTAGTTAACGAATCAAAAAAAGATTCAAATTGCACCACTGCCACGACAAAGCCTTGCATTTGACTCAAAAGTGCTGGCTGAGGCTTTGAATTACCGTAACGGTTCAGCGCGACGGGAGTCAGGTGAGGTACTGCGGTACTAAAGAAAATACTAGGTTTAGCAAAGTTATCTTGCTCTACTAATGAAGGCTCACTAGCAAAGATACCTGAGGCTTGTGAAGACGTTAGTAGTGACTTTTGAAACATACCATAAACATCAACCCCTAATAACTGCGCATCACTTTTAGGATAAATGTAGAGTAACGGCGCGTAGATAGACTTTAACGAAGGCGCATTACTTTTCAACGTATCGGGCATTTCCTTAATATTATAGGTCTTTTGCAGCTCTTTGGATGCAAGGTGCTCGAATTCTGTTTTCATGTTTCTGTGAACTAAAGGAGCCCACTTTAAAGCAATAACACTATCACTATGCGAAAATATTCGCTCACTAAACAACATAAACTCATCTGACTCAACATGTTCACTTGCATAAAATAATGCCGACATACTTTCAACCTGCATGACGACATTATCAATTTCTTGCACTATATCTTGTGTTATTTCTTGCTTAGTTTGAAGGAACTTATCAAGCCGGTAGCTTTGTTGTTCATTTTGCGAGGTTATAAACAACGTAAAAATGGCACTTGCACCTAATATAGAAGTTAGAGTTACAAAGAAGCGTTTACGAATATTAAAAAGTGTTTTCTCTTTGCTCAGCAGCAGAAGTGGGATAAAAAATACAGCAAACAACATGCTGGTAACCCAACTAGAAACAAAGGTATATAGAAATGTTCCTTGTATGGTTTGGTTATCTAGTATTGAAACAATTAATACTGCTGTTGCTGAAATTAAACTGGCTAAAGGACCAATACGTAATAAAAAAATTAAAAGTAAACGCCTTGATTTCAGCCACTTGGCTTGATAAACCAATCTAAATGCTAATTGTTTAGTTAACACACCTTGTAAGGTTATCGCTAATAAAGCGATAGACATGATTGCTACTGTGGGATTGAGCTCTAAACCATAATAGAAAAAACCTGCAATAAATGGCGTGGTACATAAAATACCAATAAAAGCAATGCTCCCCCAAATAATAACTAAACCGCTAAATAATGCCGCAGCAGGTGCAATAAAGTTAATAATAGACAAAGGTTCAATAATTAACATTGCGCTAATACAAAGACAAAAGTAAAGCAGAGAAACAATAAAAAAACGCTGTAAATTATGCTGCATAATAATAGGTTGCTGAGCTGATTGCAGGTTGATTAATAAAGTGTTTGGCACGCCATACTAGCACTATATTCGCCGAATACTTAATTACAATGTAAATAATATAAAAAATAACGTAATTAAATTTGCGCTGCTCGCTTAGCTAAGCGAAAATGCCTATTCAATTATTCAAAAAAACAAGCTGTTTAATCAGCCCTTGTGTCACAATATAATCTGGAGCAAATATGTCGTCGCGTCAAGAACTGGCAAATGCCATTCGTGTTTTGAGTATGGATGCTGTACAAAAAGCAAAATCTGGTCACCCTGGAGCCCCTATGGGTATGGCCGATATCGCCGAAGTGTTATGGCGTGATTTTTTAAAGCATAACCCAACTGATCCTAATTGGGTTGATCGTGATCGATTTATTCTTTCTAACGGTCACGGCTCTATGCTTATCTACTCATTATTGCATTTATCTGGCTACGACTTATCTATTGAAGATTTAAAAAACTTCCGTCAATTACACTCAAAAACACCAGGTCACCCTGAATATGGCTACACCCCTGGTGTTGAAACTACCACAGGCCCTTTA
This sequence comes from Colwellia sp. D2M02, assembly GCF_018860755.1. GTDB lineage: Bacteria > Pseudomonadota > Gammaproteobacteria > Enterobacterales > Alteromonadaceae > Colwellia > Colwellia asteriadis. The sequence goes on from NZ_JAHKPW010000010.1 coordinate 10,390, forward strand.
GGCGCTGGTATTTCTAATGCGGTAGGTATGGCTATTGCCGAAAAGACTTTAGCGGCACAATTTAACCGCCCAGATCATAACATTGTTGATCACTTTACCTATTGCTTCTTAGGTGACGGTTGTTTAATGGAAGGTATTTCACATGAAGTTTGCTCGCTTGCTGGTACTTTAGGCTTAGGCAAGTTAATTACTTTTTGGGATGACAACGGCATTTCTATTGATGGCCATGTTGAAGGTTGGTTTACTGACAACACCCCTGCCCGTTTTGAATCATACGGCTGGCATGTGATCAGTGTTGACGGTCATGACCCTGAAGCTATCAGCAACGCCATTGCTCAAGCACAAGCCGTTACTGATAAGCCAAGCATGATTTGCTGTAAAACAATTATTGGTTTTGGCTCACCAAATAAGTCAGGTACTCACGATTGTCACGGCGCACCATTAGGTGATGATGAGATTGCCGCAACACGAGAATTTTTAAACTGGCCTCATAAACCTTTTGATGTACCTAGTGACGTATACGCTCAATGGGATCAAAAAGAAAAAGGTCAAGCAAGCCAAGTTAACTGGACTGAAAAGTTCTCAGCATACCAAGCCGCGCACCCAGAGCTTGCAGCAGAGTATGAACGCCGTGTTATTAAAGGTGAATTACCACAAGAGTTTGAAGCAAAAGCCAACGCATTTATTGAACAATGTCATACTGCTTCTGAAAACATAGCGTCACGTAAAGCGTCACAAAATGCTATTGAAGCCTTTGGTAGCGTATTACCTGAAATGCTTGGTGGCTCTGCAGATTTAGCTGGCTCAAACTTAACACTATGGTCTGGCTCAAAAGGTATAGAAACAGACCCTGCCGGTAACTACATTTTCTACGGCGTACGTGAATTTGGTATGAGCGGTATTATGAACGGTATTTCATTGCACGGCGGCTTTATTAACTACGGCGCAACTTTCATGATGTTCATGGAATATGCACGTAACGCAGTGAGAATGTCAGCATTAATGGGTATTCAAAATATTTTTGTTTATACCCATGACTCTATTGGTCAAGGTGAAGATGGTCCTACACATCAGCCTATAGAGCAATTAACTAACTTACGTACCACGCCAAACTTAACAACATGGCGTCCGTGTGATGCAACAGAGTCAGCTGTTGCTTGGAAAGCGGCAGTGCAAAACCAAAAAGCACCTTCAGCGTTAATCTTCTCTCGCCAAGGTTTACCTGCGATGACTCGCAGTCAAGCACAGCTAAGTGAAATAGCCAAAGGTGGCTATATTTTACAAGACTGCTCAGGTACGCCAGAGGTTATTTTAATTGCAACAGGCTCAGAAGTAGGCTTAGCAGTTGACTCAGCTAAAGCATTAACAGAGCAAGGAACTCAAGTACGTGTAGTTTCTATGCCTTCCACCAATGTGTTTGATCTGCAATCAAAAGAGTACAAAGAAGCCGTTTTACCAGCAGCCGTAACTAAACGTGTTGCCATTGAAGCTGCCCATGTAGATTTTTGGGCTAAATATGTTGGCTTAAGTGGTGCGGTAGTTGGCATGACAACCTTTGGTGAGTCAGCTCCAGGTAATGTATTACTAGAGCATTTTGGCTTTACTGTTGATAATGTTGTTAACACTGTGAATGCACTGTAACCATTAACAACAAACTAGCGATATGTTGAGCCATGATAACTTGGCTCAACAATAGCTAACTGAGGAGAGGCGTAATAGTCTCTCCTTTTATTACCTTCTTAAGTTTTAAGTATAAATATCCCTAAATGACAATAAGAATCGCCATTAATGGCTTTGGCCGCATTGGCCGCAGTGTTGTAAGAGCACTTTATGAGAGCAATAAAACTGACGCTTTTACCCTAGTGGCTATAAATGAACTTGCCGAGCCAGAAGGTATCGCGCACTTATTAAAATACGATACCGCTCATGGCCGTTTTGCTCATAAAGTTTCTCAAAACAATAATACCCTCACCATAGATAATGACGATATTGCGTTAACGCATATAGACAACCTGAGCGAGTTACCTTGGCAAGCCCATCAAGTTGATATTGTACTTGACTGTACGGGTAAATACGGAACACAAGCCGATGGCAAAGAGCACCTAGCACAAGGCGCTAAACAAGTATTGTTTTCACACCCTGGTACTAATGATGTTGATAGCACCATTATTTTTGGTGTTAATCACCACACATTAACCGCTAATGATAAGGTTGTTTCTAATGGCTCATGTACGACTAACTGTATAGTGCCAGTAATAAAAGCCCTTGATGAAGCCTTTGGTGTCAACAGTGGCACTATTACCACCATACATTCATCAATGCACGATCAGCAAGTTATTGACGCTTATCATAGTGACTTACGCCGTGCACGTGCCGCAAGTCAATCCATTATTCCTGTCGATACAAAACTTGCCGCAGGTATAGAGCGCATTATGCCTAAATTTAAAGGCCGTTTTGAAGCGATTGCCGTACGCGTACCAACGGTCAACGTAACCGCGATGGATTTAAGTATTAGTGTTGATACCGACGTTACGATTAATGATATTAATCAGGCTATTCAATCAGCCAGTAATAACAACACTGATCTAGCAGGAGTATTAGCCTATACCGAAGAACCTCTAGTATCCGTTGACTTTAATCACGACCCTCATTCTTGTATTGTTGATGGCAATCAAACACGAGTGAGTCACAAACGCTTGGTCAAAATGCTTATTTGGTGTGATAACGAATGGGGCTTTGCCAACCGTATGTTAGATACCGCACAAGCTATGTCTAACGCCAGCGCTATTGGTAATGCCAAATAATATAGCCAGAATAAAAATTTAGAAGAGTAAACTTTAAGCCATAAACTAAAAATATATTTAATACACTAGTGTCAAAACCTATTGGAGATAAGAATGTCGATTATTAAAATGTCTGAGTTAAACCTTGCCGAGCAACGCGTACTTATTCGTGAAGATTTAAATGTTCCAGTATCTGACGGTAAAATCACCTCTGATGCACGTTTACGCGCCGCCTTACCTACACTAAAACTTGCTTTAGAAGCAGGCGCAAAAGTCATGGTAATGTCACACTTAGGGCGTCCAACGGAAGGCGAGCCAGCAAAAGAATTTTCATTACAACCTGTTGCTGATTACTTAAGTGCAGCACTTAACTACCCAGTAAGATTAGTAAGCGACTATTTAGAGGGTGTTGACGTTGCCGCAGGCGAGTTGGTTATTTTTGAAAACGTTCGTTTTAATGTCGGTGAAAAGAAAAATGATGACGGTTTAGCTAAAAAACTAGCGGCACTATGTGATGTATTTGTTATGGACGCTTTTGGCACCGCACATCGCGCACAAGCAAGTACTCATGGCGTAGCAAAATATGCCCCAACAGCCTGTGCTGGTCCATTATTAACAGCAGAGCTTGACGCACTAGCAAAAGCTATTGAAAGCCCAGCACGCCCATTAGTTGCGATTGTGGGTGGCTCAAAAGTATCAACTAAACTTACCGTCCTAGATTCATTATCTAAAATAGCAGATACCATTGTTGTTGGCGGCGGTATTTCAAATACTTTTGTTGCCGCAGCAGGTAACGAAGTAGGCAACTCTTTATTTGAAGCCGACTTAATTCCTGAAGCACAACGTTTATGCGCGCAAACTAATGTGATTTTTGCTAGTGATGTTACGGTCACCCGCGATGGCTTTAGTGACTGGAAACATGATTCAGCCACAACAATTAAAAAAGCATCAGAGGTTGACGCACAAGATGACATTATTGACTACGGTCCAGAAACAGCGGCTAAAGTTGCTGAGATCATTAAGGGTGCAGGCACTATTTTATGGAACGGCCCTGTAGGGGTTTTTGAAATTGATGCATTTGCTAAAGGCACCGAAACTATCTCACACGCTATCGCACAAAGCAGCGCCTTTTCTGTCGCTGGTGGCGGTGACACTTTAGCGGCTGTTGATAAGTATGATATTGCTGATAAAGTTTCTTATATTTCAACAGGCGGCGGTGCTTTCTTAGAGTTTTTAGAGGGTAAAAAGCTACCTGCTGTTGAAATTTTAGAGCAACGCGCCAGCGCTAAATAACAATGCAGTAAACCAATAGTACTTCATGCGAGCTCTTATCTTGCAAAGCTTTGGTGCTAAATTTAGTAAAGCGAGCTTATAAGCTCGCTTTTTTATAGGTGATTTATTATGCCTACGAAGATCATAGCGCCAAGAGTTATAGCTATTAGCTAGAGAAAAATAGTACCTACCGTTCAATATATTAACCTAATAATCTACGCTTACTCTCCAAACCTAGTCTACCCTTAAAATAGCAACTAAAACATTTCAAAACAACAAACCGACTTATGTTGTTAACTTTCACAAATAAAACAGTAAAAAAACCAAAGAGCAGGATATTTGTTTGTATTTATTGTAAGTTTCGAACAAAAAACAACTCAATAGTGACGGAGTCGTTTAAAATGCAAATTTATGAAAAATAGCGCTGACAGAAATATTCGTATTCTGATATAATTTTGACCGTACAAATAAAAACTTTCAACACCACCATCAAAAATGACCACCTCAAAATACTTAGGAGTATCTCAATGGCTTTAATTTCAATGCGTCAAATGCTAGATCATGCAGCAGAGTATGAATATGGCATTCCAGCATTTAATGTAAATAACTTAGAGCAAGTACGTGCGATAATGCTTGCCGCAAGTGATACTGATAGCCCAGTAATTTTACAAGCCTCAGCTGGCGCACGAAAATACGCTGGTGCTCCTTTTTTACGTCATTTAATTTTAGCGGCTATTGAAGAGTTTCCACATATCCCGGTAGTAATGCACCAAGATCACGGCACTTCTCCTAGCGTATGCCAACGCTCAATCCAACTAGGCTTTTCATCAGTAATGATGGATGGTTCATTAATGGAAGATGGCAAAACACCAAGTAGTTACGACTATAACGTTGAAGTAACGCGTCGTACTGTTGAAATGGCTCACGCTTGTGGCGTTTCAGTAGAGGGTGAATTAGGCTGCTTAGGATCACTTGAAACAGGTTTAGCCGGCGAAGAAGATGGCGTTGGCGCTGAGGGTGTATTAACTAAAGAGCAAATGCTTACTAACCCTGAAGAAGCTGCTGACTTTGTTAATAAAACACAAGTAGATGCCTTAGCTATTGCTTGTGGTACATCACATGGCGCGTACAAATTTACTCGCCCACCTACCGATGACATTTTAGCGATTGATCGCATTAAAGCAATTCATCAGCGTATTCCGCAAACTCACTTAGTTATGCATGGCTCTTCTTCTGTTCCACAAGAGTGGCTTGCTATCATTAATGAGTTTGGCGGTGAAATACCTGAAACCTATGGTGTACCGGTTGAGCAAATCCAACAGGGCATTAAAAATGGCGTTCGTAAAGTTAATATAGATACTGATTTACGCTTAGCAGCGACAGGCGCTATACGACAATTTTTAGCACAAAACCCTAGCGAATTTGATCCGAGAAAATTCTTACAAGTATCAACCAATGCTATGTATGATATTTGTAAAGCGCGTTATGAAGCTTTCAATACCGTGGGTCATGCAAGTAAAATTAAACCTATCAACTTAGACAGTATGTTTGATCTTTACCAGCAAGGAAAATTAAAGCCACTGATTAAAGGCTTTTAGTTTCTTATTAAAGAAAGAAATAAAAAATAAAGGCAGCTTAACGAGTTGCCTTTATTTTATCTTTAGCTAACTCAACACTACTCCCTCAAAATTGTTAAGAAAATGTTATTATTTAACACTACAACGTAATATTATTGTACTTCATCGAAATTAATCACTTTTATCATTACGTGCCATTGCGCTGTTAAATGCCTCTTAGGTATACTTAAAAATTAACCGTTTAACTCCACGCTTAAAATAGCCACTTATTAAAACCATAAAAACACTAATTAGAAGTCTTATGTTCCGTATTGCATTACCACTAATATCACTCACCTTCATTAGCTTACTTTCTACACCTATTGCCGCTAAAGGTTATTCTAAGTCATCGAAGGCCATAAAAAGTAATCATGCAAGTATTGCAACAACGGCAGACATTTTATCAAGTTTAGAAAAAGCACAACAACAGCCGGTCAAAGTCGCTCCTATTTTCTCCGCATCTGCGCAACTAGGCTTTCTCTATTTAACGGGCAATACTCGCAGCGCCGATATGAAAGCCGGTGTTGATTTTCGTTTTGAAAAAAACTTATGGCGTAGCTTGGTCTCATTTGACTCATTAATAAAGAAAACAGAAAGCACCGACAGCGAAGGGGATAAAAACTTTGAAACTACCGACAACAAGTGGAGCATAGTCACGCAAACTAACTACACTATCAATACCGCAAAACGCAACTACCTTTACGGTAACTTATCTTATGAAGATAATCGCTTTTCTAGTTTTAAATCACAGGCGTCATTATCAACAGGCTGGGGGCGACGTTGGTTTGAAACCAGTAAAGCAAGCTTAGATGCCGATATAGGCCCAGGCTTTAAACGAGATGTCACAAGAATTAGTCAAGAAGAGCTTGATAATGGTTTACATAGTGAAACGCGTGATACCTTAATGTTACAAGCACAAGCCCTGTATATTAGAAAGATTAATGAGCATATTGAGTTTAAGCAATTAGTTATCGCAAAACATGCTATTGAAAAAGGTGAAAATAGTTTATATAAAACCGAAACTTCAATCACCAGTAAACTCATCGACTCATTACAAATAAAGCTTAGTTTTATTATTGATTACAACTCAAAAGTTGATGACGAAAAAGAAAATACTGACACACAAACCGCAGCCGTTTTGGTTTATAGCTTTTAAGCAATAACCACATCAGTAAATAATTAGCTAACGGTTGTTAATCTTCTTACAACTTACAACAAATCAATTTGCTTATATCACCTTAACTAATCTAAAATGAGCGCAACAATAACTTAGATAAGTAAAAGGTTTTTTATGGCTCAGCCACTACCAGACAAATTCATAATGTCGATGCACCGCGTTAGTAAAGTGGTGCCTCCTAAACGTACTATTTTAAAAGACATTTCGTTATCATTTTTCCCTGGCGCTAAAATCGGTGTTTTAGGCTTAAATGGCTCAGGTAAATCTACCCTACTTCGCATTATGGCTGGTGTTGACACCGATTTTGAAGGTGAAGCTAAAGCACTAAGCGGTACTAACATTGGTTATTTACCTCAAGAGCCGGTTTTAGACGAAGAAAAAACAGTTCGTGAAATTGTCGAAGAAGCCGTTGCTACGGTAAAAAATGCCTTAAAACGCCTTGATGAAGTGTATAACGAGTATGCAGCTGAAGGCGCTGACTTTGACGCTTTAGCAAAAGAACAAGGTGAGCTTGAAGACATTATTAATACTCAAGATGGCCATAATATTGACAACGTATTAGAGCGTGCTGCAGACGCATTACGTTTACCGCCTTGGGAACAGCAAGTAAAGGTACTTAGTGGTGGTGAGCGTCGCCGTGTTGCACTTTGTCGCTTATTACTGCAAAAACCCGACATGCTATTACTTGATGAGCCAACCAACCACTTAGATGCAGAGTCTGTTGCTTGGTTAGAGCGTTTCTTACACGACTATTCTGGAACTGTGGTAGCCATTACCCATGATAGATATTTCTTAGATAATGTTGCGGGTTGGATTTTAGAGCTTGACCGTGGCCATGGTATTCCATGGGAAGGTAACTACTCATCATGGCTTGAGCAAAAAGATGCTCGCTTAGAGCAAGAAAGCAAAGCAGAGAGTGCTCTACAAAAAACCATTAAGCAAGAGCTTGAGTGGGTACGTTCAAACCCAAAAGCTCGTCAATCTAAAAGTAAAGCGCGTATGGATCGTTTTGAAGAACTTAATAGTCAAGATCATCAAAAACGTAACGAAACTAATGAACTTTATATTCCACCTGGCCCACGTTTAGGTGATAAAGTTTTAGATGTTAAAAATCTAACTAAATCTTTCGGCGATAGAGTGCTTATCGACGATTTAAGTTTTAGTATTCCTAAAGGGGCGATTGTTGGTATTATTGGGCCAAATGGCGCGGGTAAATCCACTTTATTTAAAATGATGTCAGGCGCTGAAAAACCTGACTCAGGAGAAGTAACTTTAGGTGATACCGTAAAGTTAGCCAGCGTTGATCAGTTCCGTGATGACATGGATAATAGCAAAACTGTTTATCAAGAAATCTCTCAAGACCACGATATTTTACAAATTGGTAACTTTGAAATTCCAAGTCGTGCTTATGTGAGTCGTTTTAACTTTAAGGGTAACGATCAACAAAAGATCATTGGTGATTTATCAGGTGGTGAGCGTAACCGTGTTCATTTAGCAAAACTTGTACAAACCGGTGGCAACTTATTATTACTTGATGAGCCAACCAACGACTTAGATGTTGAAACGTTACGTGCACTTGAAGAAGCATTACTCGAGTTCCCTGGTTGTGCAATGGTTATCTCTCATGACCGTTGGTTCTTAGACCGTATCGCCACACATATTTTAGACTACCGCGATGAAGGTAAAATTAACTTCTATGAAGGTAACTTTACCGATTATGAAGCATGGTTAAAGAAAACATTAGGCCCTGCAGCAACTGAACCGCACAGAATAAAGTATAAAAAAATCAGCGCATAATATAGCTCAATAAAACCGATAAAAAGGCAGGTAAAATCATTATTTTACCTGCCTTTTTAATTTTTACTTTTTAATAAAAGCCAGCTATGCTAAATACACACTTCCTTAGTATGTATTGGTTTCAATGGAAAATAGACGACAATTTACACGAATATTATTTTCGATCAAAGCAGCGCTACACATTGAAGACAGGGTTTATGAAGTAGCGCTTCATGATATATCACTTAATGGCGCATTAGTTACGGTTAAAGACTCAAGTGATGTTTTAAAAGGTAAACTTGGCACCTTAGAGTTCTTCCTTTCTGATGGTGAGTCTAAAGTAACCATGCACATTGCCGTTGTTCATGAGCATGAACACGAAACAGGCATACGTTGCAACGCTATCGATATTGACAGCGTCACGCACTTAAGACGCTTAGTAGAGCTCAATTTAGGTAATGATGAACAACTGAGTAGAGAGCTAAGCCAATTATCACGTTTACCTGACAATTAACTTATCAGACAATCACTTATCAAAAAATATACTCTCAAATAATTAAGGACACTGAATGAATCACCTTATCATTTCTTGTATTGGCCCAGATAAAAGCGGTCTAGTTGATACTTTATCTAAAATAGTCCGTGAAAATCATGGTAATTGGCAGGTCAGTAGTTTACATCACCTCTCTGGTTTTTTTGCTGGTGTTATCGAAGTGGCAGTAGAGCAGCAATATAGCGAAGCATTAACCTCAGCGTTAAAAACAATACCGGGCTTATCATGTCAAATTGAGCTTGCAGAGCCTAATATTCCAACCGTTGAAAGTAACTTAGTGCTTGATATTACTGCCAATGATAGAGCTGGTATTATTCAAGAGCTCTCTTCAGTAATTCACCATAACGGTGGTAACTTATTAAAATTAGTTAGCGCACAAGATAACGCTCCCCATACTGGACAAGCCATCTTCAAAGCGAAAGTAAAAATAGCCTTAGCTGCGCATGATATAGATCCGTTAATTAGTGCCTTAGAAGATACTGCAGATGATTTAATGGTAGACATCAGCCGTTAGCTTCACCTATGGCTCTATTAATAGCTTCCACTAATCTAGCTGATTATTTAAGTAACTTACCAACAAAAATGCCACGTTAATACGTGGCATTTTTAGTAGAGTGAGTTTATTAATAAACTTACTTTACTAAGCTTAAAGTGTTAGCCCTAATTTTTTGAATTCTTTCTCTACCACTGAGTTAGGCAAAGGAATATAGCCATCTTTTTCAACTATTTTTTGACCTGACTTAGATAAAATCAGCTTCAAAAACTCAGCTTCCATTGGTGCTAATGGTTTATTAGGGTGTTTATTTACATAAATATATAAGTAACGAGATAATGGGTATTTACCTGAAACCGCATTCTCCATCGTCGCTTCAATAAATTCACTGCCTTTTTTAGCTAAAGGTAGTGCTCTTACGCCTGATGTTCTATAACCAATACCTGAATACCCAATACCGTTAAGTGATGCCGAAACAGACTGTACTACAGAAGCTGAGCCAGGTTGTTCATTAACATTATTTTTAAAGTCACCTTTACATAGTGCTTTCTTTTTAAAATATCCGTATGTACCTGATACTGAGTTACGACCATACAATTGAATATCTTTGCCAACCCAAGCACCAGTTAAATCTAAATCTCCCCAGCGTTCAACACTCTCATTTAAACCACATTTACGATTATTTGAAAAAATGGCATCAACTTGTGCTATCGACAAACCTTCTAATGGATTGTCTTTATGTACAAAAACTGCCAGAGCATCAATGGCAACTCTGACGCGAGTTGGCTTGTAACCGTAACGCTTTTGAAATGCCTCTATTTCTCGCGACTTCATTTTACGACTCATTGGGCCTAAGTTTGATGTAGCCTCAGTTAAGGCTGGTGGCGCAGTAGATGATCCAGCCGCTTGAATCTGTATATTTACATTTGGATATATACGTTTAAAGTCTTCTGCCCAAAAAGTCATCATATTCGCTAATGTGTCAGAGCCAACCGATGATACATTGCCAGAAATACCGCTTACTTTTTTATATTCAGGTAAAGCTTCATCTAATGCCGCTGCTGATAAACTTACGCTACTTGCTAATGTCATTGCTGCCAAATTCATTGCCGTAAATATTTTCTTTAAACCCATGGTTATCTCCAATAAGAATTTTCTATGTCTTGATTAACAACACTATAAGAACTTTATGTGACAATTATATTTAAACAATATGACACTAATATGACGAGATGTTGTTTTTATAATAAATAGACGAGTAACTTAGTGCTGGTTGGCTTTAAGTTACTCTTAAGTAAAAACGATACTGAACGGCATGCTCAGCATTAAGAATAGGTAATATAGTTACTTGGTTTTATTAGTAGCGGTAAGTGTACTAGGATCAAAAAAAATCGTAAATTCACTACCTTGTCCCCAATGACTATTAATCACCAACTCTGCTTGATGATGGTGTAAAACATGTTTAACTATCGCAAGGCCTAAACCTGAGCCACCGGTATCTCGAGAGCGAGATCGATCAATACGATAAAAGCGCTCTGTTAGTCGGTTTAAGTGCTCTGGCTTTATCCCATCGCCATTATCTTTCACTGAAAATTTCGCTTTATTACCCTCTTTTTCCCAACTGACCGCTATTTCTCCATGAGGAGGCGTATAGGCAATAGCGTTAGATAATAAATTAGAACATGCGCTTTTAAGCTCGGTTTCGATTCCCATAACGGCAACATCAGTCGCTATATTTAACGTGATTTTATGCTGCTTTTCTTGATTAAGCCATTTAGCATCATCCACGAGCGTACTAATTAAATACGCCATATTAACTGGCTGCTTCTCATCATCATTATTATTTTCAACTTTAGACAAGTTAAGCAACTGTTCAACAAGTCGGTCCATTCGAGATACTTGCCCCTCAATGGTTGAAAACGCTTTTTGCCAATGTGCGTCAAAGTCCTCTTCCGATGACTGGATCATTTCTACATAACCACGTACAACTGTCAGCGGCGTTTTCAGTTCGTGTGATACATTAGCAACAAAATCACGACGCATCTGCTCTAAGCGATGAATATTTGAAATATCTCGAGCAAGTAACAAAACGTTTTCACTGCCATAAGCCATTAAACGAATTTCTAATTGCACTTCACCATTTACAGGAGAAACAACTAAACAAGGGGAATCAAAAGACTCCTTACTTAAGTAATCAGCAAATTCAGGCGCCCGTAATAAATTATCAATACGTTGCCCAAAATCGCTTGGCCAACGAACTCCCAAAATTCTTTGGGCTTTTTTGTTAGCCCACTCAATAGTTAACTCTTGTGTCAACATGAGAGCTGCATCAGGCAATGCTTCAGCACCATCACGAAAACGGCGTATTTTTTCATTTTGTTGTTTTTGTTTAGCTCTTTGTTGCCTAATTTGTCGGTATAAGCCGTCATAAATAATGCCCCATATCCCTTGAGATTGCGGAGGAGAAATAGCCTTTGACTGCCACAGCCAATTAATCAGTTTAAAGAGGTGATGGTAATGCCATGTTAATACAAAGACAGTTGCCAATAGCATTACCAGTAAAGTATGCCCAATAAGATAACCAAGAGCGGCACTAATAATAAAGAGATAAATTAGTCGTAAAACAATACGACGCATAGATAAACGGAAATACATAGTTGCCTAAAGGTTATCTTATTGAGTGAAAGTAAAACAGCGTTGTGAATTACAACTACGCTGTTTTAGTGAGCTTTCCAGAAAAGCGATAACCAGCACCACGTACCGTTTGAATAAAGTCTTCATGACCATTACCTGAAATGGCTTTTCTTAAGCGTCTAATATGCACATCAACGGTACGATCTTCAACATAAACATTAGTCCCCCAAACATTATCAAGTAATTGTTCACGGGAATAAACTCGCTCAGTGTGTGTCATAAAGAAGTGCAATAAACGAAATTCAGTTGGTCCTAAGTCTAAATGCTCATCATTAATTGCAACGCGATGAGCAACGGGGTCTAGCTTCAAACCATGAAACTCAACATCTTCCTCTAATGAGGTTGGGGATACACGACGAATTACCGCTTTAATACGCGCAATAAGCTCTTTCGGTGAAAAAGGCTTAGTAATATAATCGTCAATTCCCGCTTCAAACCCTGCAACTTTATCATCTTCATCTGCTCGCGCGGTCAACATAATAATAGGAATATTACGGGTGTACTCACTTTGTTTTAATTTTTTAGCTAATTTTACGCCTGTCCCCCCTGGCAGCATCCAATCGAGTAAAATTAGATCTGGGTAGGGCTCATTTACTTTCTGTAAGGCTTGGTCAATGTCACACGCCTCAATCGCATTAAAACCATTTTGTTCAAGCACAAAAGTGATCATTTCCCTGATCGGGGTTTCATCTTCCACAACTAAAATTTGACGACTCATATACACATCCTGATAAATATTACCGTACGAGTAAGTTGGCTATACTTTAATATGTTTAGTATAACTGGTCTAACCCGTTAACATAATAACTTGGTAGTAGCTTAGTAATAACATTGTGCAAAAACTAGATGACACTTTTATGACAAAAGTAAAACTTTATGCTTTCTAGCAAAAATTAAATTTCTACTCGCCCGTAAAATATAAAAATCGTTAATAACAATGTTATTAACGATTCAAATAAACAAAGATCTCATACTTACATCAGTATCATTAAAACTTTTGTTCCATTCCTATTGCGAAATATGTTCCTTCCTCCGCCAGTACATAAGTAAAGCCATCATCGGCAAGGTAATTGTTCCCTTCCCTATCTGTGTACCAAGCATAAATTTTAGTATTTTTACCTAGTTTATAATCTGCTCCCACACTAATAGAGTCTGCGCCAGCAAATTCCTGATACTCTACTTTCGCCAGAACTTTACCTAATTTGTACGAGGCATTCACGGCATAACCGTTTTCAGCCTTACCTGTTGAGCCAACCTCACTATCAACAAACATAGCACCAAAGCGCATATCGCCCAATTGATACATACCTGTAATACGCGTATTCGCTAATGCCTCTGTTGACTTTGTACCATCTGTACGTTTAAAGCCAACGGGCATATTTTCATCGTGGGCAATTGATAAAAAGAAATCATCTTTTTTCAAGTTAAGATCACCAAAAAAAACACCAACTGAATAAGGGTCATCAGCATCACGATCATCTGAAATAATATAACTCGTTAAAAACTGCAGCTTACTAAAAACGGGTGACTTATAAGTAATTGCATCGGATACTCTATTTTCACCAATAAACAAATGCTTTAAGTCCCCCTCATAGTCATTGAATAAATCAAACTTACCTTGTGACACTTTCAACGCGGTATCAGAACGACCTACGGTTAACTCACCAAAGTTCCCTCTAATACCAACCCATTGGTTTCTTGCCGTTAAGGTATCTTTATCATCATCATTAACATTCACTTGCCATTCTAATAGATAAATAGCGGTTAGGCCGTGATCTAATGTGTACTGCCCCTTTACACCAACTCGCGAGGCATTACTTTTCATTTCATTAAAAGAGTCATCACCTTCTTCTGTTGCCTGAATAGAAATATTTAACTTACCGTAAAAATCAATGATCTCTTCTTCTTGTTCTTTTTCAGCTGCAATTGCCGAAAGAGAGAGAGCTGAGCTCATCGCTAATACCATATACTTTTTTAATAATTTCATACGCTATACCTTAATTATACTAACTATTTTACTTGTTGACTCATCAAATATTAAGTAAAGATGACTAATTAATAATGATTTTATGACTGTTTCATTACAGTAATATGACACGGCATTAATTAATCTTATTGCACATCTAAAAATAGAGACATAAATTATCGCTATCAATATGTTTTCAATAACATTTGGATCAAGTACAGTGGTTACTTAAAGAATTTTAGACCATTGTTTTTATTTTCGCGCATTATTAATGAAAACTAGCTAAAATTAGTACAACTTAAATGAGATCAGAGAAGTAAGTAAACTCAATGAAAGTAACTAGCATTTCGAGAAAATTATTAACCCGAGTTTTATCGGTCTATTTTGTCTTAACGGTCAGCGTTACTGGCATTCAAATTATTGCTGAATACTTTAATACAAAAAGCCATATCAACAGCGAGCTATTAACACTACAAAAAACCATTAGTGGTAGCTTAACTCGCGCGGTTTGGGAGCTTAATACTCAACAAGCAATTGATATCTCTGAAGGGTTAATTGCAATCCCAATGATTAAAGGGATCACGGTTACCGATGAGTCTAATAATATTATTACTCAGCTAGGTGAAATACTGCCTGAAAACACCCCGTCTGAAAATGGTGATAGCGAAGTAAAAAATGAACATCAAAGTATTAACTCACTAAGCCAAGGTTTATTTGGTCATTCATTTCCTTTAATATTTGAATTTTCAGGTAGAACCACAACCGTTGGTACCGTAACGCTATTATCGAGTAACCACGTTATTTTTAGTCGTATTGAGGTAGGTATTTACTTTTTAATTGGTAATGCCATGCTTAAAACAGCCTTTCTCGTTTTTTTATTTTTATTAGCATTCAATAAATTTTTAACTGAACCTTTGCAAGAGCTTACAGAACAAATAAAGCAACTTGATATTAACGACCCTGAAGTATCAAAGCTACATACAATGAATTATGAAAAAAACGAGTTAAATATTCTTGAAGATGCTTATAACAACCTTATTGATGAATTAATCGACTTTAAAGATAAACTTGCTCTATCACAACGTGAAACCAATACCGCTAATGATAAACTTGATGAACAAAATTTGTTGCTAGAGCAAGAAGTCGCTAAAAAGACCTCATCATTAAGTAGTATGATGCTGAAAATGGAACGGCAACAAAAAGAAATGTTTCAACAGCAAGAGCAACTACAAGCTGAAAATACACGCCGTAGTAAAACCGAAAGTACCTTAATGTTAACTAACAATGAGTTAAAAAACTCAATTACAGAGCTAAGTAAAGCACAGGATCGGCTACTTGAGTCTGAAAAAATGGCATCGCTAGGGTTATTAAGCGCTGAAGTATCACATGAAATTAACACGCCTATCGGCGTAAGTATTACCTCGGCAAGCTGCTTATTAGATTTGATACATAAGCTAGAAAAAGAAACTCAGGCAAAAACTATATCAAAACGTTCAATTGAAGGCTTTATTGAGCAGGCGAATAATAGCACTGAGCTATTATTAGGTAACTTACATCGAGCCTCAGACCTCATTGCCAGCTTTAAGCAAGTTGCCGTTGATCAAGCCAACGATAAAGTTAGACTGGTTAATATGGCAAAGTATATTGATGAAATAATTCAATCCATACACCCTAAACTAAAGAAAACTCAGCACACCATTGATATACAGTGCGACAAGTCTATAGAATTATATAGCCACCCTGGTGCAATAGCACAAATCATTATTAACTTAATAATGAACTCAATACTTCATGGTCTAGAGCATATTGAGCATGGAAAAATAGTTATCGCGGTTAATTTAAATGAACAACGACTCTCTATTGATTACCAAGACAATGGCTGTGGAGTACCCGAAGAAAAATTACCGCAACTATTTGATGCATTTTACACAACTAAAGCAGAGTCAGGTGGTACAGGTTTAGGTACTCATATTATTAAAAATCTTGTTCTTAATACACTTAATGGCACTATAACGGCTAAAAACCTAACCAGCGGCGGATTACATTATCATATTGAATTACCTGATATGCGCTACTCGTAATTATCATCGACTCCCATAGGCATTATGGCAAAAGTAATGCCTGAAAAATATTTTTCAGGTATGATATTCGCCAAAATGTCTTTTCATTCCCTAGGAATTATATATGTGGTTTAAAAACCTATACTTTTTTGCATTCACTCGCCCATTTGAATGGTCTGAGCAAGATTTAGAAAAGCACTTATCAGAACACCTATTCACACCATTAGGGTCAACTGAAATAGCGCACTTTGGTTGGGTAAATGCCTTAGGAAAACATGGTGACTCAGTACTACATCATGCTAACGGTAACTTCTTGATTTGCGCACGTAAAGAAGAGAAAATTTTACCTGCCCCCGTTATTAAAGATATGGTAGAAGAAAAAGTAAACCTATTAGAACAAGAACAAGGCCGCGGTGCTACCAAGAAAGAAAAAGAGCAATTTAAAGAAGATATTATTTTTGAACTTTTACCTCGAGCTTTTTCACGTATTACCGACACGCATGCTTATATAAGTCCTGCGAATAATATTATCGTTATTAATTCTAGCTCTCGCGGTAAAGCTGAAGATTTATTAGCTTTATTAAGAAAAGTATTAGGTACACTGCCAGTAACAAGCTTTCAACCTGAAATAGGTGTTGATGAAACCATGACTGATTGGTTAACTGAGCGTAATCTAGGTGCTAATTTTCAATTAGGAATGGAAGCTGAATTTAATGCATTAGGTGATGATGGCGCTGTAGTACGTGTTAAAAACCAAGACTTAACCAGCGATGAAATAAATGCCCATTTAGATGCTGATAAATACGTTGTTAAAGTGTCTTTAGAATGGGACGAGTCATTATCATTTATTTTATGTGACGATTTAGCCGTTAAGCGCCTTAAGTTTTACGATGTACTACAAGAGCAAAATGATGATATCGATAGCGATGACATACTTGCAAAACTTGACGCAGACTTTGCTCTAATGTCAGGAGAGCTAAACCGCTTTATTACGGATTTGCTTGCTGAGTTCTCATTAAAAACGACTGACTATTTAGATAAAGATTAGTTATTGCTAAATTGTTGCTGAGTTATTAAAAAAGGGAAGTTATGACTTCCCTTTTACTTATTCGTTACCTTGACTCAATCCAATTCATTTTAACTCAGCCGTAGATTAACGCTTACTCATTAAGTAAACATCGTTTTCACTTCAGCGCACATAGCTGAAAATTCATCACACTGCATATAGTCAATCTCAGGTAAAATCCCCTTTTTAGTATAATTCGCAAGTAATGCTTCTTTCGTTGTTTCGTTTTTGAATACGTCATGGTAAATAGCACCAGCACGAATAAAGTCTAAATAATGAACTTCGTTTGGTAAAATGGTTAAATCACTCCAGCTTTCCGCAAGTAACGTAAACTCATCAGAAAACCCCCAAGCCCTTGTAATAGCTCCGCCTATTCTCCCAGACAATTTAATGATCGCTTGTTGTAAAAACGTTGGATTAGCAAAAACATCAGGATGATTTTCAGCTTCGGTTAAAATAGGTAAAACACCAATATTATGAACTAACGCGGCAAGAGTTATTGTATCTAAGCTTAATGAAGTACGTTTATTCTCTTTTAAATATAATGTCATAAGACTAATGGCAACCGATGCGATATCAATCGTTTTTGCCCACGATTTTTTCATATACAGCTTTACAATATCATTATCTGACACAAAAACTTGCTCTAACGCCATTGCTGTAGCAATACTTTTAATTTGTTGTAAACCGATACGAGTTACTGCTTGAGGCACCGTTTCAACCTTAACGCTTCGTCCTAAAATGGCACTATTAGCGACTTTGAGCATCCCTAAAGATAACGCAGGATCTTGTGCGATAATATCACTCATCTGACTTAAATTAATTTCAGGATCATCTGCTGCAGCTCTGACTTTTAAGGCGACTTCAGGTAATGTCGGTAAGACTAAAGTATCTTGATTAATTTTTTCCGTTAAAATTGTATATAAAGCATTTGATGCTGCCATGAATTCACCTTTATTTTTATTATCCTTACTTTTAAAAGTAGCACAAAATAATGTAATCCTAGTTTTTTTTTATAATATTTTTCAACTAAATAAGGCAATGTTCTATAAGGTCTTTATTAACCTACTTGGGGTATTGAGGGCCTTACTAAAACATTGATCTAGATCATCACATCGTCGCCTTTAAATTGTTGCCAACCGCTATTACCAGTATAATTCGCGCCCTACTTTTCCTCCTCACTATTATTAACGAGTTACGCAATGATGAAACCAGAGCTTCTGTCCCCTGCGGGTAGCCTTAAAAATATGCGCTATGCTTTTGCTTATGGTGCTGATGCTGTTTATGCAGGACAACCTCGTTACTCTTTAAGGGTGCGTAATAACGAGTTTACTCTACCGAATATTCAAATAGGTATTAATGAAGCGCATGCATTAGGGAAAAAGTTTTATCTTGTTAATAATATAGCGCCACATAACGGAAAATTAAAAACCTTCTTAAAAGATATCGCACCAATAATTGCCATGAAGCCTGACGCCTTAATTATGTCAGATCCAGGCTTAATTATGCTGGTGCGAGAAAATTTTCCCGATATGCCTATTCACCTCTCTGTACAAGCTAATGCGGTTAACTGGGCAACGGTTAAGTTTTGGCAGCAACAAGGGGTTGAGCGGGTTATATTGTCGCGTGAACTATCACTCGATGAAATAGAAGATATTCGCATACACTGCCCCGAAATGGAAATAGAGGTATTTGTTCACGGTGCATTATGTATGGCCTACTCGGGTCGCTGTTTACTATCTGGTTATATTAATAAACGAGATCCTAACCAAGGCACTTGTACTAATTCATGTCGCTGGAAGTACGATACCCACGAAGCTAAAGAAACTGAAACAGGTGATATTATCGCTTGCTCCCCAGCCAACGAAATAGAAACAAGTATTAACGATGTTGGTATTTACCTTCCTTCGAACAAAATAGAAACAACTCAAAATAACCCAATAGATGATATTGTTTTATTACAAGAGCAAGGTAGGCCTGGCGAATATATGCCGGCTTTTGAAGATGAGCACGGCACCTACATCATGAACTCTAAAGATTTACGTGCAGTTGAACATGTACAACGATTAGTCAATATGGGAGTACACTCGCTTAAAATTGAAGGACGTACTAAGTCTTTTTATTATTGTGCAAGAACAGCACAGGTATACGCACAGGCAATTAACGACGCCATGACAAATAAACCCTTTAACCCTAAATTAAATAACGATTTAGAGCACCTAGCTCACCGCGGCTATACCGAAGGTTTTCTTAAGCGTCATCGCCATGGTGATACTCAAAATTATGATTATGGTTATTCAAAAAGTGATACGCAGCAATTTGTTGGTGAAGTCATAGGACGAAACCAGACAACAGGTTTAGTTGAAATTGATGTGAAGAATAAGTTCTTAGTTGGCGATAAGCTTGAACTAATGACTCCCACAGGTAATCATACATTTACATTAAGCCATATGCTTAATGCAAAAAATAACGAAGTTATAACAGATGCTAAAGGCTCGGGGCATAAAGTACTAATTGCCCTTGAATGCTCTATTGATTTATCTTTTGCAATTATTATGCGCTACTTATCAGAAAAAGGAACAACAAGGCAGCCTTTCCAACAACCGGATTAAATGACTATTACTTTACTAAATCAATCACTAACTCAGTCAAATAGTGGCGTAAGAGAAAGCTATGGCATTAAAAATATTAAATACCTGTATTAATTGCGATATGTGTGAGCCAGAGTGTCCTAATGAAGCGATTACATTAGGTGCAGAAATTTATGAAATAAATAGTGATAGCTGCACTGAGTGTGTTGGTCATTATGATGCACCAACTTGTGTTAATGTTTGTCCAATAGATAGTGTTAAGCCTGATGAAAACCACAGAGAAACACACTCTCAATTACTCAATAAATTTATCAACTTGTATAATATGATTGAGTAGCGCTTAGCTTAATGAGTAACTCGCTACAAAAACGCCAATTAATGATTAATTGGCGTTTTTGTACTAAACATTAATTCCCCTAAAAATACATTAACGCGTAGGTAAGTCTATATCCGCAAGTAATTCATCTACTTCGGTATTATTTTTTAATAGCATGGCACGGGTAACAATATCTTTAGTTAAGTGTGGTGCAAAGCGTTCAATAAAATCATACATGTAGCCACGTAAAAAGCTTCCGCGTCTAAAGCCTATCTTAGTAGTGCTAGCCTTAAATAAGTGACTCGCATCAATGGCGACTAAATCACTATCAATGCGCGGGTCAATTGCCATCGATGCAATTACGCCAACGCCAACCCCCAAACGCACATAAGTTTTTATAACATCAGCATCAGTTGCCGTAAACGCAATTTTAGGTGTTGCCCCTTCCGCCTCAAAAGCAGCATCTAACTCTGAACGACCAGTAAAACCAAAAACGTAAGTCACTAACGAATACTTAGCTATGTCACTAATCGTGATATTTTGTTTTTTAGCAAGCGGATGATCAGCCTTAACAATGATACTTCTATTCCAGTAGTAACATGGCAGCATCACTAAATCGTTATATAAATGTAGAGACTCCGTTGCAATAGCAAAGTCAGCTTCACCTTTAGCTGCAGCATCACTGATTTGTGCAGGCGTTCCTTGTGACATTTGCAAAGACACTTTATTGTACTTTTTAACAAAACCTTGAATAACTTCAGGTAGAGCATACCTTGCTTGAGTATGCGTTGTGGCTATACGTAGCTTACCTTCATCGGGTTGAGTGTGCTCACGAGCAACGGCTTTAATCCCTTCAACCTTTGACAGTATTTCCGTTGCAATATTAATAACTTCTTGTCCCGCAGAGGTAACATGAGTTAAATGCTTACCACTTCGGCCAAAAATTTGAATACCTAATTCATCTTCAAGCATCCTTACTTGTTTAGATATCCCCGGTTGGGAAGTATACAAAGCCTCAGCAGTGGCTGAAACATTAAGGTTATTATTTAATACTTCGACAATATAACGCAGTTGTTGTAATTTCATAAACAGGACTTAATTTACACGGTTTCTTATATCAAAATAATATACTTAATCGAGCATTTATTCCATAACCTTTTTGCTTTTTTGTAAATAAATTTCAACACTTACAAATAAAACCACTAATAACTTTTTCGTATTAGTTATATTTCACTATACTTTACTCATTTACAGGAATAATTTAGCAAAATGACAACTAGCTCTATGCTAAACAAAGCATTTTTTGTAGACTGCATAAAACGATTTATTTTACTTCACCAGTAAAACCAAGAGAACTTTACATGATAGCTATTATTATTGGTCTAATCATCGCCTTAATTATTTTTGTTGTAGTGGTTAGCTCTATTCAACAACATAAAGAAAAGCTTGAAACAGAAAAGCGTATTAAGGTTGCAAAACAAAAAGCAATTATCGATGAAAGTGAAGAATTGATATTGAATTTAGCCAACCTACCTAGTAACCCTAATATAATTAAAATATTAAATAAGCGTAGTTTGAATGCGGCTAAAGCAATGCAACAATTAATGCCTGACGTAAAAGGCATTAAAAATAGAGTGCAAGAACTCAAATCACGATTAACGGCCTCGGAAGAGTTAGCAAATCAGCCTCCTAGTGAAGAGGCTTTTGTCTTACCGGATAATGAGCAACAACTTGTTGGCATATTACAGTGCATCAAAAAAATTCGTGCGGTATTAAAGTCTGAGCAAGCTAAAGGTGCATTAGATGCTCAAACCTTTACTCAAGAAGAGCAGCGTTTGGCTGCGATGCAGTTAAAAATTAATATAGAAAGCTTAGTTAAACGCGGCAACCAAGCCTACAGTAAAGAAATGCTTGGCTCAGCAAGACAGTATTTTGAAAAAGCACTGCAGAGTTTGGCAAATAGTCCGATAAAAACAGAATACGTTACAACTAAGCAAGAGGAAGTTACTCAACAGCTTGAAGAAATTACTAGTGCCTTGAA
The DNA here is from genome assembly GCF_018860755.1 of Colwellia sp. D2M02. Classification (GTDB taxonomy): domain Bacteria; phylum Pseudomonadota; class Gammaproteobacteria; order Enterobacterales; family Alteromonadaceae; genus Colwellia; species Colwellia asteriadis. Next base: position 32,794 of record NZ_JAHKPW010000010.1, read on the forward strand.
AAATACCAATGCAAAAGATGCCGCTAAAAAAGCTAAGAATGAAGAAGACGAGCTTGATATGCTGTTTCAGCCAAAAAAGAAGTGGTAGCTATTTATTACAATACTTTACTTAAAACCAGCAGATGCTGGTTTTTTTATTTTGAAATATATAACCCGAGTTCAGATTAGATAGGGAATATTGTGGACGTAGATAAAACCATTGCTTTACCCTCATTTTTACGACGAACCTTGAGAGCATATGCACTCAAGGCCATGATTAGAGAGCAAGGCTGTGTATTACAACGCCAAGGTAGGTCTAGAAATTGGTTACTTACCGCAAACACCGAACAGCTGCATAATATCGTTAACTTCATTGAATCGGAAAATGAAGCGAGTTGGCTATGGTTAGCTAAACATTTAAAGCAACAATACCAGCAACTCAATCACGCTAGCTTAATGGCTTTGGCCGCACGTCAAAACATCAATACGGTAACTAAGTTAATCGCCTTAACAGACTGCACGCTTGCTCAAGCAAGAAGGGTAATAGATGAGCTAGAAGGATTAGATTAAGTAAAAGTGTACTTTAATTTTAACTTATTAACTTATTAACTTATTAACTTATTAACTTATTTACTTATTAACTATAAAGAATTGATTATAAAAAAACCGTTACAACCTCATTGCAACGGTTTTTTTGTTAAGCACTTTAAAAAGTATTAATCTTTACTTTTCGTTGCTGTTTTTTTAGCTGGTGCTTTTTTAGTAGCGGTTTTCTTTACCGCAGCTTTCTTCTTAGCAGGCTTCTTTTTAGGAATATCTTCAACCCACTTGCCGTCTATATACTTCGCAGTCCAACCGGTTGCTTTAGCCTTACCATCAACCTCTAGCTCAGTCATAACATACTGCTCTTTGGTTTTTCGACTATAACGAACAACCGCTAAGTTGCCTTCATGATCTTGCTCAGGTGCATCCGCTAAATAATAAAACTTCTCTGAAATTCTATCTTTAAAGCGCTTCAATTCAGCAACTTTAGGTGCCCTAGTTTCACGAGATCTCGGAAAGGTATGAGCTGCCAAGAAAATACCCGCCGCACCATCACGTAATACAAAATACGCTTCAGATTTTTCACACTCGAGCTCTGGTAGATGAACAGGATCTTCTTTTGGCGGCGCGGCTTCACCATTAGCTAACAGCTTACGCGTATTTTTACACTCGCTATTAGTACAGTCAAAGTACTTGCCAAAACGACCTGACTTTAACTCCATTGGCGACTCACAACGGTCACAATCTAGAATTGGACCGTCATAGCCTTTAATCTTAAATTCACCTTTTTCAACTTCAATGCCGTCACAAAGAGGGTTATTACCACAAACATGCAGTTTACGTGTTTCATCAATCAAGTAGCTATCCATGGCGGTATTACACTTTTTACAGCGATGCATAGCGCGCAGAGCTTCGGTTTCTTGATCTTCCGCTAAAACGCTAACAGCCTCTTCACCTGACGTTAGGTTCATGGTGGTAGTACAACGCTCTTTAGGTGGTAAAGCATAACCTGAACAGCCTAGGAAAACCCCCGTTGTAGCTGTTCTGATGCCCATTTTTCTACCGCACGTTGGACAATCAATATCCGTTAATACCGGATCATTAGTTGGCATACCACCATCTTCAACTCCAGTATCAGCAAGCGCTAACTTTTTAGTGAAACTCTTATAGAAATCATCTAATACACTTTTCCAATTAAGTTTATTTTCGGCAATGCCATCAAGCTCTTGTTCCATGTTTGCCGTAAAGTCGTAACTCATTAACTTTTCAAAACTGGTTGAAAGGCTATCGGTAACAATTTCACCCATTTTTTCTGCATAAAAGCGTTTTTTATCTAAACGAACATAACCTCGATCTTGAATCGTTGAGATAATAGATGCGTAGGTTGATGGGCGACCAATAGAGCGTTTTTCTAACTCTTTTACCAATGAAGCTTCACCATAACGTGCAGGTGGCTTAGTAAAGTGTTGAGTAGGCTCTAGCTTGTCGAGAATAATTTTTTCGCCAACTTGTAAGTCAGGTAAGTGTTTATCATCACCTTTACTTAATTGAGGGTGAACTTTTGTCCAACCATCGAATTGCATCACTCGGCCTTTCGCTTTTAATTCAAACTGCGCGGCACCAATAGTTAATGTACTCACAGTATAACGCGCAGCAGTCATTTGACAGGCAACAAATTGACGCCAAATTAACTCATAGAGTTTTTTCGCATCTGGTTCAATTCCTTCAAGTAAAGCGGCCTCAAGTTTAACATTAGATGGACGAATAGCTTCATGAGCCTCTTGCGCGCCCGCTTTAGAACCATAAGTTTTCGGTTTTTCTGGCAAGTAGTCGTCACCAAAACTGTTACTAATAAAATTACGACACATTTCTACAGCATCTTTACTTAAATTAGTTGAGTCGGTACGCATATAAGTAATGTGACCAGCTTCATACAAACGCTGCGCTAAACCCATAGTACGCTTAACGCCATAACCGAGTTTAGTACTGGCGGCTTGTTGTAGTGTTGAAGTAATAAAAGGAGCTGACGGCGTGCTTTTAGAAGGTCGGTCTTCGCGCTTAGTTACCGAATAATCGGCAGGCTGTAAAACCGCTAATGCTTTATTGGTGTCCGCTTCATTAGTTGGCTTAAACGCTTTACCGTTTTCATGGGTAACATCAAGCGCTAAAACTTCGCCTGTACTCGCATGAGTATCAGCGCTAATTTCCCAAAATTCTTTAGGATCAAACGCTTTAATTTCTCGCTCTTTTTCAACAACCAGTTTTACTGCAACAGATTGCACGCGCCCAGCAGATAAACCACGCGCTACTTTTTTCCATAATAGCGGGCTTACCATAAAGCCAACAACGCGATCTAAAAATCGTCGAGCTTGTTGTGCGTTAACCCCAGGCATACTTAACTCACCCGGTGTAGCAAAAGCTTGTTGAATAGAGCTTTCGGTTATTTCGTTAAAAACTACGCGGCGAAACTTATCATCACTACCGCCAATAATTTCTTTTAAATGCCAAGCAATCGCCTCTCCCTCGCGATCCAAATCGGTTGCGAGATAGATAGTGTCAGCACTTTCGGCAAGTTTTTTTAACTCAGTTACGACCTTTTCTTTACCGGGTAATATTTGATAATTAGCTGCCCAATTATTTTCTGGATCAATACCCATACGGTTAACAAGTGCTTGTTTATCGCGTTTAGCTTTATATTTGGCTTTTGCTTCAGGTGCCATTTTGCGCACCTCAGCAGGCGACTTAGCGGCAACCTTTTTGCCGGTGCTGCTGTGAGGTAAATCACGTACGTGACCCACACTCGACTTTACAATAAAGTCTTTACCTAAGTATTTGTTAATTGTTTTCGCTTTGGCTGGCGATTCGACAATAACTAATGATTTTGCCATAAAAATTTTTAATCCTACGATAAAGACAATTTTTTTTATTGTCTTTTTATTCAAATACTAAATTAAGTTAAAAAAGTGCGAGCTTCTTTATAATGACTTAGCTAGCAATAAAAAAAACAATAAAATATGAAAAAAACAAACGCATAACTATTTATAGGTATATCTATAAATATGCAAGCTGACAAGTAATTCTTTTTATATAAAGCTCATCTTGAGCTGACGCTATTCACCCATTTGCTCATTTTAGCTATAATAAGGCTTTATTTACTATCTAATGACAAATAATCAGATTTAGCCTATTTTTAGCGGCAATCATAATAGACTTTACCGAAAAACATAAGGGCTGATCGTGAAAAAGAGTAAATATAATAATTCACAGGCAGTCGTCACTTAATTCATTAATACCAAGTGGATTAATTAATTGACCAACTTTAGAGCGACATTAGCAAGCTTAGAACAAACGAAATGAGTTAAACATAGTTACGCTATATTTCATTCATTTTGTGCTGTTACTCGCTTGCTGATGAACTACCAAAGGGTGATTTAAAAAGGCCTACATGCTGCGTTATTGGTTGTGACAAGGGAGTAACCATTCTCTTCAATCAATGCCTTGCCTCTAAGCCTTTTAACTCTCACTAAATGAGCAATTAATTGGTCTGGTTGGTATAACTTATTAAAACAACACAATTTAACCATCGGGATAACCAATGAGTACACTTACTTCAAACTTTCAACACAAGTTAGAACAATGCCTATGCCCTCCGGGAAATGGCGTTTTTACGGTTAATACCGCTAAAGAGCGTAAAGAGCAACTACACCAAACTATTTTCGGTCAAACCGCTAATATTGATGATTTATGGAAAGCCTATTTACATGAACTACCTAAGGCTCCAAAAGCAGTTATTTTAGGTGTTGCCTCAGACTGTGGTGGCGGCATTTTACGTGGCGCTAACTGGGGACCACTATTTTTACGTTCAAGTTTATTAACACAATATCCAGAGTTGACGGCTTTTGACTTAGGTGATGTAAGAGTTATTCCGCACTTATTAAGCGATAAATACCTCAACGAAAGCACGCTAGCAAACTGTAGAAAAGCGCTATATCACAATGAAAATAGCGAATACTGCGTTAGCCCGCTAAGCATTACTGAAGATGTATTACATGACTTTTATGCTGAATTTCCTGACAAAGGTATTTTTGGTATTGGTGGTGATCACAGCGTAAGTTACCCACTCACTAAAGCCTATTTACAAGCAAAGAAAAAACAAGGAAAACGTGCCGCTATTATTCACTTTGATGCTCATACAGACTTACTCGTTGAGCGTTTAGGTATCGACTTATGTTTTGGCTCTTGGTGTACTCACATATTAGATGATTTACATGAGCGCCATCATTTAATACAAGTAGGCATTCGCTCAAGCGGCAAGCCGAAAAGCCACTGGGAAGGCACTTTTGGCGTAAGACAACACTGGGCTGATGAAATCAAAGCACAAGGTATTAACCAAACCATTGACAATATTTTGGCGCAGTTAGCCAATGAAAAAATTGATGAGCTTTACGTAAGTTTTGACATTGATGCCATTGATGATAGCTTTGCCAGCGCCACTGGTACACCAGAACCAGGTGGATTGATGCCTACAGAGACAATGCAAATACTTAAAGCTCTTGCGGCAAGGTACCCTATTACGGGCGCAGACATGATGGAAATAGCCCCATTTACCGATAGCTCAGGGCAAGGTGAAATAGGACGTGATAAAACTTTACAAGTTGGCGCTGAAATTTCTGCGTTTCTACTTAAAGAGATGTCGAAGTAACTTTTAATAACCCCTATCAAGAGAAGTTAGAGCAATGGGTAGGTCAATTGCCAGATTACAGATAAAAGGCAATAGAGTTTAATAACAGAAGAGTTAAGTATTATTTGAATTCGTTTAACTTGAGTTCGCTTTATAACAAGTAAGAGTTTACTTGAACCATTGAACAAGAAATGAAAAAGGCTCCTATTGGAGCCTTTTTAGCTAATTTAAGCATAATTATGCTTAATTATGAACCATCAAGATTAGGGTCTTGCGATATATTCAACTCACAGGTATTAAGTAAACCAAAAGGTCCACGCAGACCAATGCCTTGAGTAGGTGGTGAAACCTTTTCCTGATTCACATCCTCAGCAAATACCGGTAAATTAAAAATGGTTTGTACCGAGCTTTCACTACCATTTACTTTGGTTGAGGCTATTAACTTAACATCAAGCCATTCACCGTAACTTTGAGCATAGGTAATTCGAACCACTGCTCGACCATCTTCATCAGTAGTAATATTACCTTGCGCTGAAACAACATTACCCGGCGTTAACCTACCATTATTATTAGTATCTTCACCAACATCTAAAATACCATCAAGGTTCAGATCTTCATTACTGCATTGTTTAGGTCGTAAATTAAAGCTTGTTCTTGGTGGGTTTACACCAACAGAAACTTCTAAATCATCGGCACCAAAAGGCACCCAGCGTATGAAGTCATCACCATCGTATACAGGATACCAATAGCCTTTATAATATTTATGCGGTATTGCAGAGATGGTTAAGTCAATATCTTTTACTGGATTAGAGTCTGCATCAGTGACAAACACTGAGTATTCTTTAACATAAGAGGTAGTATCAAGCTCTTCAATTTCGTTACCGGTACCTAGTGAAATAAATAACTCTCTATCGGCAACAGTTAATTCAACAGAGTCCGTCACATTAGTATTGTCTACGGTCGCCGTAATAACAATAGAGTTTTGTTTAGAAACCGTTTTAGAGGTATAAACTGTTGATGCCATACCATTACTGTCAGTAACGGCGCTATCAGGAAAAATTTCACCGCCACTAGTATCGGTTAATACAAAGCCTACCTTCTTGTTTTTAACTAAGTTGCCTGACGGGTCTCTAACAACAACGGAGATAGTTGAGGTTTGTCCATTAGGACCAATTGATTTAGGAAAGGCTTGTGCAATCATAGTATCTGCAGTATCTGCCACAAACTCAAACTCTAACTGATTAGTTAACTCTATTGCGCCATTTTCACCAATAAATGTGACTAATGACTTACCGGCATTTAGTGAAGTTAAGGTAGCCGTTACTTTACCATTAACTGTTGTTGCAGAGTTTGTCGTTAATGTACCGCGTGTAGTACTAAATTTAACTACTGTGCCATCTGGTACCGGTACGAGCTTACTTTGTGCATCAAGGTGGTTCCAAGTTAATGTTACTGAAGCCGTTTTAGAAAGTAATACATCTGGAACTTCGCTTACTTCTGGGTTAACACTGCTTGTACCATTACTAAAGCTCGAGAATAAAAACGAATCCGATTGAATACTGACTTTTTTACTAGCCATTGCCCCTAATGCACTAGCGACAATAGTGTTACTACCGCCAGCAGTACCTTTTACAGTAATATTTGCTTGACCTGTATTATCGGTTGTTACGCTTGTAGGTAAATCGATATTAGTTGTACTGTCTATCAATGATAAGTTAACAAGTGTATTAGCAATACCATCACCGTCAGAATCTAAGACTTTAATTACGTAGGTATTATCATCACCGATTGCTAATGACGATGAGCCTGTTAAAGAAACTGTAGTACCTACAACTTCAACCTCAATAACATCTGATACCGAGCCACTTTTAACTTCAACCGTAATAATTCTATTTTCAGGCTCCGCTAATGTACTCAACTTCATCGTCAGCTTACCATCAGGCCCTGTCACAGTAGAACTATCACCATTATCATCGAAAACTTTTTCCAAAGAACCTGAGTCTGCAGAAAACCTAATATTTACACCTTCAAGTAAAAGCTTTTCAGAATCTTTCGCTAAGGCAGTAAGGGTAATCTCTTGTGCACCACTTGACGCAAGTTGTGTTGAACTAGCAAACAAAGTAATACTATCAGCTACTGGGTCACCTACTGAACCACCAGCGCCGCCACCAACACTATCAAAAGCAATTTCAACTGGGGCAACGTCTTCATCATTAATTGAAACCGTTACATTAATACCACCCGTTAGGTTAGTCGCTTTAACCATCATAGTTGCAACACCGCTACTATCGGTTGATTTAGTGCCTGCTGAATTTTCAAGTACCGCTAACGTCTCATCACTTAACTCAAAGGTAACTAATTTACTAGCAACCGCTTCTGTTCCTTGCATTACAGTCGCCGTTAACGTGATATCATTATCACCTGAAAGATCACCGTCTGATTTACTTATTGCAATAGTTATCGTTTCGAGATCAGGGGAAGTAGTACCACCACCATCATTACCACCAGTAAGATCTCCATCACCACCGCCACAAGCTACCAAGGTCATTAAAGACATCAGTAGTAGGCTAAAACTCAACTTTCGAAGTCGCTGCATAAATGCATCCTCTGTTTATTTCTATTAGTATTATTCCCCCATATTAACTGATAAATAACAAAAAGGTACTGCTAAATTAAAAAAAGTTAAAGACTGTAATCACTTAACTATTGGGTAAACCAAAAGATGCCATTTTATTGAAAATAAATTTTTAGAAAAAAAATCAAGTACACAATAATGAACATAAGCGTTGATAGCACCTGGTATTTTTTATTACCTATATCATAAGGCTTATTGATAAAGTGGTTTTGTATAAGCGCAATTATTGGTAACCTTAGTGCTATATAACGTTCAACAATAAAAGTAAGCATTTATTCTTATGACAACAAACTCAAATACTCCTGCTGAAAATAAAAAAATGAGCTTAACTGGCCGTATAGTGATTGGCATGATCAGCGGCATTTTACTCGGTACATTTCTCCAGTGGTTAATGCCTGCTGGTAAAGATAAAACTTTTGAACTCTACTTCTTCCAATTATCATTACAAGGCTTTTTAGTTGATGGTGTGCTTGAAGTAATAGGTCAAGTGTTTATGGCCAGCTTACGTATGCTAGTGGTGCCATTAGTTTTTGTCTCGTTAGTCTGTGGGGTTTGTTCACTCAAAGATACCACTAAACTTGGCCGTATTGGTGGTAAAGCTATAGGGCTTTATTTAGCAACGACCGCTATTGCCATCAGCTTAGCTATTTTTGTTGCATTACTCGTTGGCCCAGGTGAAGGCGTTAATATGCCAACCAGCAGTAGTTTTGAGAGCCGAGAAGCACCTTCTTTAGCACAAGTATTAATTCAAATGTTCCCTACAAACCCTTTTGCTTCATTTGCAGAAGGAAATATGCTGCAAGTTATTATCTTTGCCTTACTTTTTGGAGTAGCTATTGCACTATCAGGTAAGTCAGGTGAGCGTGTCGCTACTTTATTTGAAGATTTAAGCGTGGTAATTATGCGCTTAGTAACTATTTTAATGAATATAGCCCCATATGGTGTGTTTGCACTATTAGCGACCTTATTTACCACAACATCCTTTGAAACAATAGAAAATCTAGCTTGGTATTTTGGCGTTGTATTTTTTGTATTAATTGCGCACGCTTTACTTACCTACCCTATTATTTTGAAGTTATTAACTGGTTTGAACCCGTTAATTTTCATTAAAAAAATGCGTGATGCTGCCATTTTCGCTTTTTCAACCGCAAGCTCTAATGCAACCATTCCGGTAACTTTAGAAACCGCCACTAAAAAATTGGGTGTAAAAAACTCTATCGGCTCATTTACCGTACCGCTGGGTGCAACCATTAATATGGATGGCACCGCGATTATGCAAGGTGTTGCTACTGTATTTATCGCACAAGTATTCAACCAAGATTTAACTTTAACTGATTATATTACGGTTGTATTAACTGCCACTTTAGCCTCAATTGGCACAGCGGGTGTTCCTGGTGTCGGTTTAATTATGCTGGCAATGGTATTAGATCAAGTTGGCTTACCGGTTGAAGGCATAGCATTAATTATTGGTGTTGATAGATTACTTGATATGACACGTACCGCGGTTAACGTTACGGGTGATAGCATGGTCAGTGTTATTGTCGCTAAAAGTGAAAACCAGTTCGATGAAGAAATGTATTTAGATCCTAATGCAGGGCAAAATATAGAGAACATTGATTTCAATCACTTAGATAAATCACAATAATATTTAACTTATTAAAGGTTATAAATTTAAAAGGGTTAAAGCATTATGCTTTAACCCTTTTTATTCAAGCAGTTATCCAAACCTTCAAACTAACTAGGAAATATACGATTACGCTGTAGCAGTTTTCCAATAAAGCTTTCTGCAGATAACGACGCAGCTTTTGAGAATTTATCAGCTAGACCTTTTTTTACTTCATATTTTATAGCAACCACTTTATGGGTTTTACTTTTCGCTTGAAGGTAATCGTCACTTGTTTGAATTGCATCAACTAAACCTAAGGCTAACGCGGTTGTACCAAACCAATGCTCACCCGTTGCCACTTTTTGAATGTCTAGGCTTGGGCGATGTTCATTAACAAAGTCTTTAAATAATACGTGGGTTTCTTCTAGCTCTTCAATGAACTTTTGCTTCCCCTTTTCAGTGTTCTCACCAAACATGGTAACTGTGCGTTTAAACTCACCTGCGGTAAATTGCTCAAACTCCACATCATGCTTTTTTAATAGCTTATTAAAATTTGGCACCTGTGCAATAACCCCAATAGAGCCTAATATAGCAAAAGGCGCTGAAATTATTTTATTCGCGACACAAGCCATCATATAGCCGCCACTTGCCGCTACTTTATCAACCGAAACTGTTAATGGGATTTCTTGCTGGCGTAAACGGTCAAGTTGAGATGACGCTAAACCATAACCGTGAACCATACCGCCACCACTTTCAAGGCGTAAAAACACTTCATCTTGTTTAGTGGCTACCGATAAAATAGCTGAGATCTCTTCGCGTAGTGAACTTACCTCTTTAGCATCAATGCTGCCGTTAAAATCAACAACAAACACATGAGCTTTACTCGGTTTTACTTCATCGCCTGATTTAGCTGCTTTTTTATCGGCTTTGACTTTTTCTTTGGCCGCTTTTTTATCTTGCTTCTCTTTTTCTTTAAGTTCTTCTTTCGTTAATAGCGCATGAATAATATCTTGCTCTGTATCTTCAAACTGTTCAGAAAGATCGGTGATATCAAGCTCACCCTTTTTGTGTTGTTGCTTCATTGCTGCACCAGCAATGGTAATGATAATGGCGACAACAGCTAAAACAAAGGTTACCGCTTTAGCTAAAAAAAGTCCGTATTCATATAAAAATTCCAAAAGAGCTCCTGAAAATTAATTGAGTTAATCGTAAAGTTATCGAAGATTTTACACTAATTTAGTTTATTGCAAAGGCTTGTCGTTTTTTGAGATGAAAATTTTTATCAGGCATATAAAAAAACCCTCATACGAGGGTTTCTATTCATGAGTTAATCAGTATTCACCAAACGGTGAGTGACTATAAACTCATATCAAATTACTTAACTAATTCAGTATTAGTAATCGTAATTGCTTGTCCCATTGTTGCAAAGAAAGCAGCAACTTGGGTTTGCATTTCTTGTGTCGCTTGCGCTGTTTTAACAGCATCAGGTGCCGCAGGTACTGCTGCAGGTGTTAAAATAGAGCTATGGTGGCCATATACAAACCTAACAGCACCAGAGCCTTGTGTTGTACTACTCACACTAGGTAAACCTAATAAAGCAATAACCCCTTCAGTACCACCAAGTGGTGATACTGACACTCTATTTGGAATAACTTGATCAGCACAGTTATCTGTTAACGCAATATCCGTACATGTAGGATTACCGACATCGACACCATTACCTACCACTTCAATTAAATGAGTTGCTGTATTAGTCATTGCCATAATACCAGCATAATTCACAGGATCAGCCGAGTCGACAACCGTTTGCGCCGCAAAACCAAACTGAGCAAAAGTTGCATCTAAACCAGCTTGCTGTTCAGGAGTTAGCGCACTATAGAAAGCCTTAAATGTCGCTCTAAGCTCTGCTTCTGTTGCACCTTCTGGGTAGGCGGCATCAACCATAGCTTTAAAGGCAGGTGAAGCTTTATACGTTAAATTGCCTTTAATTAATGGACTAAAATCGCCAGATTCCATTAAGAAGTTTGCAATCATGGCGCCAGGCATTGCTAAAGAAGCACTCGATACTTTAAATAAACCATCAAGGGCTGGGTTTAGTGGCGTATTAGCTAAAGCTGTAAAATTAACACTGGCAATAGCACCTAATGAATGACCTACCACTTGCACTTTAGATGCATCTATATCAGCACCAACCACGGCATTTAAGCCTAAACGAAGACCAAGCATATCAATTGTTGACTGTCTTAAGTTATCGCGGTTAGTTAATAAGCTCGCTAAATTCATGTAGTGAGTTGCAGAAACCGTTGAAGCACTAATTTCATCATGCTTCATACCATTTTCATCGGTAACATTATCTAAATCAAAACCACGACTACCATGTAACGGGTGGTCAATAGCTACTGTTGCAAAGCCAAAAGCAGATAAGATACCGGTAAGTACTAGCATATCTTCTTTTTTAGAAGTGATACCGTGTTGTAAAATAATAACTGGCCAACCTGATTCTGGTTTTCCGGTTAATGCTGGTAAGCCAAAGCTTGCACGCACTGCATCAGTAGTAGGAGAAATATCTGGTGTAGTCATTTGTACTTCAAGTACTGACGGATCAGGTATCCATGGAATATCACTTACCGGGCTTGGTGCTGGTACGGGGCTGTATTTAGTTAAGTGACGTTCAACATCAACAGGCATCACTGAACTTAAATCACGTAAACCTGGAGCAGGTAAACCCGCATTTTGAGACACTGCCATACATGTAGCGTCAGACTCACTCAGTGGACCTTCAGGAATAGCTTCTGGGTTGCTTGCAGCAAGACCTGCGAGCATAGCTCCTGAGTCACATAAACTCTTCCATCGTGAGTTCACTGGTGCTGTAGGGTTAGCAATAGAAGGCACCCCTAAATAATAAGGTAATGTAACACTACCCTTATATAAATTACCGGTTGAATATAAAGCTTTTAAGTTATCTGGCAGCTGTATACCTGAATATTCAAAGGCTTGTGCTACTGAAATACCAGTATCAGCCACTGCAATTACTGGCGGTAAACCGCCTTGTGCTAATGGCGCAGCTAATAATGCTTTAGCGGTAAATAGAACATCATTAGTCGATTGGGTAGTTAAAGCAAAAGTATAGATTAAGCTATCTTTATCAGCGCCAGCAGCAACAACGGCATTTTCATAACTGTTCGTTAAGCCTTGTAATAATAATTGGCTTTCGGTCGCTAATGGAGCAGTTGTAATATCTTGACGTACCAGTTCGTAAGAAATAGCTGGCGCCAGCGAGTTGCCATTATTATCTTTAATATGATTAGTTAACGCGATGACGTAACTGGTTTTTCCGCTCAGCGGTTTGAGAGGAACAATAGCGATTTGGCCATCTGATAACTGAGTAATATAGTCAACACCAAATGTTAACTTATTCACAACCTTACATGCTAAGCCGCGTGTTAAGCTCTGACAGTCAGCGTCGCTTGCATCCCCTCCCATCAAGGTTTCATAAATATGCACAGCTTCTGGGTTATAAACACTTTCAGCATTTAAAGACACACCTTCTGGGTAATCTATCGCGAGTTTAAACGGGTGTGTATTTGACCAACCATCAAGACCATTAATTGAAACACTAGGGTCAGAAAAGTCACTTGAGTCGGCCACAGGTATATTTAATGTACCATCGACGCTACCAGAGAACATTAAATCGTTCGGCACAGATAATCTAGGCTCATCGGCACCGGGATCAAACACAATACGAGCTAATGGCGTAACTGCACTGCCATTATCTATTACCTCTTGTTTTACATCTTCAATTGTTTCGTTATTACAGGCGCTCAAACCAAGTGCGCTAATAATAGAAATACTGAGTGCTAGCTTTTTCATGTAGTTTCCCCATGCCCAATTTTATTAGTTTTATTAATTTTTATTTGATGTTTGTTAACTGCAACCGTTTAAGTAAAGCATTAAAAGCGTAAAAACCCAATGGTATTACCCCTAATATATGAACAAGTTAACTTGTAGGTTAGTTTAACGCACATCAATCACTTTATTTAGGTAATTTCACTTGTTAGACCAGTTAAACTTAACGTAAGATTTATTAATTCGCTAGTGGTTTTTACAATTGTGCTTAAATATTGTCGATAATTAGCATATTTTTTCTTAAAAATTTAACTTTTACTCGTCAATGAAAATACCAACGCGTAGAATAACCGTATATATTTTTCTCTGATTCAACGCCCGACCTAAAAGATCCCAACATGTTTGATTATTCAATAAAAGACGCAGATTTACACAACAAAGTAATTTTAGTTACCGGCGCTGGTGCTGGTATTGGCCGTAGTGCAGCGATTACTTACGCAAAATTAGGTGCTACTGTTATTCTACTTGGTAAAACCGTCAAAAAACTTGAAGCGGTATACGATGAAATTGTTGCGCTTAACTTAACTGAGCCTGCAATTATCCCTTTAGACTTAAAAGGTGCAACAAAGCAAAACTATATTGATATGTCGAGCACCATCGCAGCGCAATTTGGCAAACTAGACGGTGTTTTATTAAATGCATCAGTTTTAGGTGAGTTAACCCCGTTTAGCCAAATACACGAGCAAACCTTTAATGATGTTATGCAAGTTAACGTTACTGCCCAGTATTTATTGGCACAAGCGTTAATACCTACGTTATTATTGTCTAAGAATGCCTCTATGGTATTTACATCTTCGGGAGTTGGTTCACAAGGTCGTGCTTATTGGGGACCTTATGCAATATCTAAGTTTGCAACCGTTGGTATGATGCAAGTGATTGCCGATGAGTATGAAGGAACCACTTTACGTGTTAATGCCATAAACCCAGGTGCAACCAGAACCAGTATGCGCTCAAGCGCCTTTCCTGCTGAAGATAAAGAACTATTAGCAACACCTGACGATATTATGCCTTTATATGCTTATTTAATGTCTGATGACAGCATTAAAGAAAATGGCAGCACCTTAAAAGCACAATAAACAACCTGAGCTCGGCTTAACGAATATTTCTCTAGCAGCTATTTTCCCTAACTTATTCGGGAAATTTGCCTTGCTTATC
>NZ_JAHKPW010000010.1:47517-95716 GCF_018860755.1 Colwellia sp. D2M02
TTCGTTTTTTGTTTAATTAACTTTGCTTTGCTTAAGTTAACTTAGTTTGATTTAGCTTAGTTTAGTTAGGCTCATTCAAATTAACGCCTTTAAAAAAGCTTTAAAGTCTTCACCTAGTTCATCATGACGCAGCGCATACTCAACATTGGCCTTCATATAACCCAATTTAGAGCCACAATCGTGCGACTTACCAGTCATATGAAAAGCATCAACAGGCTCTAATGCCATTAAACTAGCAATAGCATCAGTTAACTGAATTTCATCCCCCGCACCAGGCCTTGTTTGCTCAAGTAGCCCCCAGATTTTCTCAGATAAAACATAACGCCCCACTACCGCTAAATTTGACGGAGCTTCATCAATACTCGGTTTTTCAATAACCGCCGTCATCGCTTTAGACTCGCCAGCTAACAGCATTGTTCCACCACAATCAGCAACACCATAATTACTAACATCTTCAATAGCAACAGGCTCAACCATAATTTGGCTTACACCTGTTTCATGATAACGACCTAGCATGGCAGACAGGTTTTCAGTCTTTAAATCACTACTAGCATCGTCTAAAATTACATCTGGAAGTACAACCACAAAAGGGTTATCGCCAATAATAGGGTAAGCTTTTAGTACTGCATGCCCCAACCCTTTAGCTTCACCCTGTCTGATATGCATAATAGTGACATCTTTAGGGCAAATGGCCTGAATTTCATCCAGTAATTGACGCTTTACACGCTTTTCTAAAGTTGTTTCTAACTCAAACGACTTATCAAAATGGTTTTCAATAGCATTTTTTGAGGAATGAGTGACTAAGACAATTTCTTTAATACCCGAAGCGACACACTCATCGACAATGTATTGAATCAAGGGCTTATCAACAATAGGCAGCATTTCTTTAGGAATAGCCTTAGTTGCAGGTAACATGCGGGTACCTAAACCTGCCACAGGGATTACTGCTTTAGTAATTTTTGTACCTTGCTGCTTGATTGATTTACTTACTGACTTAATGCTCATTATTATCCTTATTACTCAACTAGCTACTCTAACATTAATACTTAAGTGCTAGCTGTATATCAATTTAATCTTTACCAAATAAATCACGCGTGTAAACCTTACCCATAACATCTCTTAAATCATCAGCCATTCGGTTTGAGACAATCACTTCACTTAACGCTTTAAACTCAGCTAAACTTGCGATAACACGAGAATTAAAAAATTGCTCTTGCGCCAAGTCAGGTTCATATATGATAACTTCAATACCATGGGCTTTAATACGTTTCATTATGCCTTGAATTGATGATGCTCTAAAGTTGTCAGAGCCAGTTTTCATGATTAATCGGTATATACCGACAACTTTTGGCTTTTTCTTTAAAATAGAATCGGCAATAAAGTCTTTACGTGTAACATTGGCATCAACAATAGCACTAATTAAGTTGTTCGGTACATCTTGATAGTTTGCCAATAATTGTTTGGTATCTTTCGGTAGACAGTATCCGCCATAACCAAAAGATGGATTATTGTAGTGATTGCCAATACGTGGGTCTAACCCCACCCCTTTAATAATTTGCTTAGCATCTAAACCATGCGATTCAGCGTAGCTGTCTAATTCATTAAAATAAGAGACTCTCATTGCTAAATAGGTATTCGAGAACAGCTTAACCGCTTCTGCTTCGGTGGGATCTGTAAATAAAACCTCAATATCACTTTTGATTGCACCTTGCTTTAATAACTCGGCAAATTTATGTGCTCGAGGAGTCTCCCCTCCTTCATCACCAATAATAATGCGTGATGGATGTAAATTATCAAAAAGAGCATGCCCTTCTCGTAAAAACTCTGGAGAGAAGATTATATTATTACAATGATATTGTGCTTTTATTCGTTGCGTAAAACCCACAGGAACCGTAGATTTTATCACCATAACAGCATTCGGGTTTATCAACATAACGTCGTTAATTACCGACTCTACCGAGCTGGTATTAAAATAGTTAGTGTCTTCATCGTAATCTGTCGGCGTTGCGATAATCACAAAATCAGCATCACTATAAGCACTATTTTTATCTAGCGTTGCCGTAAAATTCAGCACTTTATTCTGCAAAAAATCATCTATTTCTGAGTCGCTAATAGGAGACTTTTTATCATTTAATAGCTTGATGCGAGCTTCGACTATATCTAGGGCAACTACCTCGTTATGCTGAGCTAGCAATAATGCATTTGATAAACCAACATATCCAGTGCCGACTATGGCTATTTTCATTTGTGCCTACTTAGAAGAATAAAGAAAACCAATCACAACTTACGATTAAACATTTATAAGATTAGTCGTCTTTAGTGCTATATAAAAAATCAGCAATACGCTGACAGGCTTTACCGTCGCCGTATGGGTTATGAGCAAAAGTCATTTTTTCATAAGCTTGGGCATCCGTTAGTAACTCTGTAACACTCGACACAATAACATCGACATCAGTGCCAACTAATTTCACAGTACCCGCTTCAACAGCTTCTGGTCGTTCGGTAGTATCACGCATCACCAACACGGGTTTACCGAGTGATGGAGCTTCCTCTTGTACCCCGCCAGAGTCAGTTAAAATAATGGTCGCTTTATCCATTAAATAAACAAAAGGTAAATAGTCTGCGGGTTCAATTAAGAAAACATTTCCTTTATTAGCCAGTAAACGATTTACCGGCTCTCTAACATTAGGGTTTAAATGCATAGGATAAACAAACTGCGCCTGTGGGAATTTATCGGCTAACTGTGAAATAGCCTGACAGATACGCTCAAAACCGCCACCAAAACTTTCTCTTCGGTGACCTGTAATTAAGACCATAGGCTTATCGTTATCGATAAAAGCAAACTTAGAAATCATTTGTTTTTCAATTTCAGAGTCTTCAGCTAACTTTGCTTTTACTTCAAGTAACGCATCAATCACAGTATTACCCGTTATGGTAATTTTATGCTGTGATACACCTTCATTAAGCAAATTCTGCTGAGAGGTTACGGTTGGCACAAAGTGCACTTCCGCTAAGGCACCTGTTAATTTGCGATTTCCTTCTTCTGGCCAAGGTGAATACAAATTACCTGTACGCAAGCCAGCTTCAACATGCCCAACTTTAATTTGTTGGTAGTATGCCGCTAAGGTACTAGAAAATGTTGTCGCGGTATCGCCATGAACCAATACATAATCTGGTTTAAATTCAGCTAGAACGGGCTTTAGGCCTTGTAATATGCCACAAGTAACATCAGTCAGGTCTTGGCCTGGCTTCATTAAATTCAAATCGTAATCTGGGGTTATCTCAAAAAGTTCTAGCACTTGATCAAGCATTTCTCGATGCTGGGCAGTAACACAAACTTTCGCATTAAAGCGCTCATCTTCTGCTAATTTTTGCACTAAAGGCGCCATTTTTATAGCCTCAGGGCGCGTACCAAATATAGATAATACTTTCATATGTTAACCTTTAAATAACCAAATAAAATAACTAAAAATTTTTTTATAGCGCGGTAGTCTTCTTAAATCACTCAATAAGCGAAAAAGCCATTCAAGCTTTATTTTCTGCCAAACAGAAGGCGCTCGTTTTAACTCGCCAGAAAGTACATCAAATGCTCCACCAACGCCAATAAAAATACCGTTAATACCTGACGCCTTTAATAAAGCGATAACTTCATCTTGTCTGGGCGCGCCCATGGCAATTGCAATAATGCTAGGATTAAGCGCCTTAATTTCTGTGGTTAGTGCTGAGATAGTTTTATCATCAAGAGAAAAGAAACCATCTCGATAACCACATACATGAGTTCCTTGCTCTGTAAGGTTTTCAGCTGTTTTAGTTACCGTGGTTAATTTAGCTCCCAGTAAATAAACACCTTTTTCACCTAACTTACTATCTCTAAGCAAAGCCTCAAAAACATCAATACCAGGGACTCGCTCACTCTGATAGCCAGCCCAAGATAGCGGTAATGCGACACCTATACCATCAGCAATTACTAAGTCTGCTTGATGAAAAATATTAGCAAAAACAGGATTATTAACCGCTTCGTAAATTATCTCAGGGTTAGCAGTAATAATATGGTAAGGCTTTTCAATGTGACAGTGTTGATGAATATGCTCTATTACCGCAGCTTTTGAGTCAAACGGAGTTACATTAAATGTTGTTAAGTCTTTCACTTAGATTTCCTAATACCTTTCTACTGACTAAAATATTGCTTCAATTGCATCATGCAAACGCTTGGCAACATGCGTCGATTTATATTGCTCAGCTGAGTTGATAGCACTTTGACTCAATACTAAGTAATCCTCAGGAGCAAGAGAGAAACAATGAGAAATACTACGATATAAATGCTCGGCACAACCATCCGTAAATAGAAAACCATTATTGTTATGAAATACCATATCGGTTAATGGCTCTATTTCACTGCAAATAACAGGCGTGCCACAACCTAGAGCTTCAACAGCAACTAAGCCAAAACTTTCACGTCGAGTAGGAAATAAAAAATAATCAAAGCTACGATATTTAGCGCCCAACTCTTTTTGGGATAATGGACCATAATAACTAACAACATCACCAAGGTTTAATTTCGACACCATATCAATAAACGCCGCCGTTTGAGCGCCTGCACCATAAACAGATAATGTCGCTTGGCTGTACTCTTTAGGGTTGTTTTTTTGCAAAAGTGAAAATGCTGTTAGCATTAACTCCCACCCCTTACCTTCATCAACACGCGATATATAACCAAAATGTAATCCAGTTTTAGCTTTAGTTAATTGTGTTGCATCTTTTGCATAAAAAATATCTTCTCGAAAACCTGCTGATTCAGAAATAATAATATGGCTTTCTTTAATAAAATTATGGCGAGCTAATAGTTGGCGCTTGAAGTATAACGATGGCACCACAACAGCTTCTGCATGTTTCAAAATATATGATGATGGCAGCCCCATAACTTTATGAATAAAACGAGTACCGACTAAATCATCGCCATGTATGTTAACTAAGTACTTTATTTTTTTAAACGGCAATACCGGCAATAAGCATAATGTTGAATACGTTAAATAGTGGATGTAAAAAAAATCATATTTATTACTTAATAAAGCACTCACTCCTGAGCTAACAAACTTGACATACGCAAGTAGCTTTTTCAAGGCAGAAACCCTAGCATCAATAACGATAGGCTCAGATAACTGATACCCCATAGCTTGCAATTGTTGATAACTTAAACCGACAAAACTACCAAAAGTAGGGTCTTTTTTTGACGGAAATAAATTAGAAATAAAACCAATTCTTTTCATTATAACTCTATTTTTTTCGTAAACGGGCAAGACGTTTTTCGGCTAACTGCGGAAATTGAGAAGCAATGAAATAACGTATAATTTGTTCTTTAATCGGCCAGTTAAATAAACATAAGAACTCATAAATACTTAGTCGTTTTTCTGCGTTATAGCATCTTAAAAAGTCGAAACACTTATTATTTTGTGCCGTCATTAAATGTTTATGTTTACTATAAAACTGTTCAAGCCCTTTAAGCCGATTACTTATATTACCTGTAATTCTCGGTTTATCGTGAGCAGTATGCACAATATAAGAAGCGCCAGCTATGCGTAATGCCGTACCATATTTAATAATAAGTCGCGTCCACATGTCCCAATCTTGACAAGACGTTAGATCTTCATCAAATAACCCAGCTTCAATAATACGTTCCCTACTCACTAAAGCCTGATTAGAGGTTTGGTTAAAGTTTAACTGAGCATGTAAATCTACGTCCATTGCGGTATCTATTTTAGCTTTACGGTAGGCGCCATAATCCCAAAAGTATCCCGTACAAACAAAAGCAAAACGTTCATCATAAGCAGCAACTAACTGTTTTATGCGCTGCGGTAAAAACTCATCATCATCATCAAGGCCAGTAACCAGCTCACCTTTCCCGTGCATAATCGCATAGTTTCGAGCTGCGCAAGCACCTTTATTTTCAGTAAAGCGATGATAAACAATATTATTATGCTTTGCTTGATACTCAGCAACAACCGCTTCAGTATCGTCAGTAGAGCCATTATCAACAATAAATATTTCAAGGTTGCTATAGCTTTGACTTAATACTGAGTTAAGCGCGCGTTTTAACATCTCTTGCCTATTCAATGTTGGGATCCAAACAGTAACCAAAGGTAAATTATGCATTTAATCTTTCCTTTGGCTTATTCTCAAGCAGTAATAAAGCATTTAATAATCCCAAACCAATTCCTAATGTCCCTGACATCCATACATGCCCACTAAATTGGGCTAAAAACAATAATAATAAGTTCACTAATAAAACACAGGGAGCAAACTGACTATTTGAATGTAAAAATAATTTTGCTGCGCTTTTAATAAAGTAAAATGACATACTTAAACAGACCAATAACCCAGTAAAACCGAACCAAACCAAAGCATCAACAATATCAACCTCTGCTGAATACTTTTTACCTATATGTTCAAAAACACCACCGCTACCTTGGCCAAAAACTTGTTGAAATAAAGTGCTTTGATCAATATAAATAGTGAGTAAGTCTAATGAAAACTGATCACGTCCTGACCAAATAACTCCAATCACACCTTTTTGCGATAACACCCACAACATTTTATCGTATAAACCTAAACCTTGAAGTAGGTCCACAATAAAGATAATTACCGCCCCTAACAAAATTAAAGCGGGTAATAATAGTTTTATTTTTAACCATGTAAGACGGAAAAAAAGGTTTCTCTCATTCACTAAAGGAATAAGAAAAACCAATAAGAATGCTGATAACATTGCTGTTTTAGTTGCTATTAATACCCCACATAATAACGATAAAATAGACATAGCAATATAATAACGACGGTATTTATTCCAGAACATATGCAGTGCAAACCCGAATAGAACAATGAGAATGGCGCCTAATTCATTAGCTGCGTATATATAACCGTTAGAGCCAACAGTTTCATCATTTGACAAAGTATAAGATGAGCGCCCAAATCCCATAGCACCTAACATTAGGTTAGCTATCAAAATAGAAAAATTTGACCATAAGCCAAAAACAATCCATTTTTTAGTAAACCTCGGCGCAACTGGATAAATAGCACTGAAATAAAAAAAGACTGCCAAAGGCATCAATATCTTGATGATATAACCAAAGTCAGAAACAAAATGCGGTATATTGGGTAAGCGAAATAACTCAGCCACTGGACTAACAAATAACAGTAGTATAGTGAACAGTATCACTAAAAAAGCATTGAATTGATAACGAGCCAACATTAAGAGTAATAAGACAAAAAGCACCATTTTATAAAGTAAAGATACTTTTAAATCAACTCCAAGCTGAATTACAAAAAATCCAGAAACAATATCAGCTAATAAATAAAAGCTAAACATCCAGACAATAATATGATGACAGAAAACTAGTCGCTCTTTAGTAGCATCGAATGGCTGTTGAACCGTAGCATCAAACATTAAAAACGCTCCGGGAAATCACTAAGGCGCTCATAGTAAGACAGCTTATAACTTTCAATATCCTTTAACACCTTTGCAGGGTTCCCAGCAGCGACGCTATTCTCAGGAATGTTTTTACTGACAACACTTCCAGCACCAATAACGACATTATCACCAATAGTTACACCGGGTAATATAATAGAGCCCCAACCAATAAAAACATTATCACCTATGTGGATTGGATCTCGATAGGAACGGCGAGCACCAGGTAAATAAGCGGGTTCAAAATTGACTAATTCGGGTAAAAAAATGGTTGGTGATGCATCATGCGCTAAAAGTGTAACTCCTGTTAAAGTGCAATTATTACCAATATAAAAACGATCACCTTTACTTGAGCCAGACAGTTTACATTCAATTAGCGTAGTTCCTTCGCCAATTTCAGCACCTTGCATACGATACTTTGCAAGACTGAACTCTGCATAATACCTAGCAATACGCTTATGAAAAAAGCGATTTAAGGTGATAAGCTGAAGTATTCTCCATAAATAAAAACGTAATTTTAAATAAAGCATTAGCTACGCTCACTTAATAAATCTTTGGCGAGTGCAGCCCAACTAAAGCGCTCTTGAGCTTTCTCTCGATTAAAATGGCTGATTATTGAGTACTCAGCCGCTGACATTTCTGCCACTTGCATAAAGGATTCAGCGAACGCCTCAACACTATGTTCGCGTGTAAATATGTTTTTATCATCATCAAGCACCTCATGGCTTGCCGTTACCACATTTTCAGAACAAGGAGCAGCAATAACCGGCAAACCACAAGCCATAGCTTCTAAAATGGTTTGTCCTAAAGCTTCATGAATTGATGACATTACAAACACATCAGCGGCGCGATAATATTTTTCAGGAGCCTGTTGGCGCCCTAAAAGTTTAACCTGCCCCTGACAACCTAATTCTATAATTAGCTGTTGAAATGTTTCTAATAATGGCCCATCACCAAGTAACCAAAGCTCCATATTTTTCTTTTTAGCACCGGCAATAGCTCTGATAGCGGTATCAAAACCTTTTACTTTCACCAAACGACCTACACATAAAAGTACCTGTCGTTGAGTTACTAAACCTAACTCTTGGCGAGCCAAGCCTTTCTCTTTCATTGTTAATGGGTAAAACCGTTCTAGAGATACGCCAGGTTTAGTAATATAAACATCTGCTCTTGAGGTTAGTTCAGCAACTTGCGAACGCATATTTTCACTAAAAACATACAGGGTTTTTGCTTGCTTAACCGCTTTAGCTTGTAAATATTTATGAAATGCAAAAGAAAGGTTGTTTCGTATCTTCGCAAGACCAGTCTGCCCTTGTTGCATACTAATTTTGGATTCATTTTTAACGATGCTTGGAATCAAATAAAGTACACCTTTACAGCCTGCAAGCCCTAATAACACTAAGTTAAAGTGATAGCGACAAACAACAGTCAATGGTTGGTAATCTTTTAATATTTTCTTATAAAGCTTAATTGCGTGATTAATATGCTTTAAAAAGCCTATTACACCTTTTTTAGTACATGCTCTATAACGAAATATTTCAATATCTTCATCAACTTCATATTCAGGTAGAATAATACCTGCATCATTGATATCACTGGTAACAATAATAGGAGAATAACCTAATGCTTTATATTCAACAGCCAAGTGATATAGCGAATTTTCAATACCGCCAACACTAGGTCGATACATATTGCTGGTAATCAATACATATTGATTACCAGAAGAATGATTAATTAACGCATGTTTCAAAAGTAAATTCCTATTGAACGTACAATAAAATGTATAGATGAACTAAGAAAAAAGCTAATAACAATTTTATGCTGAATAAGTAAAAGTAAATTAAGTCTCGATTATAACAATGAATTTTTCATATTGATATTAATAGTACAGAGCGATTGAGCTTTAAAGGGACTTCAAGTAAAATCTTTTGAAAGTGAGTTAATTCTCAACCTCAGAATTTATTTAACAAGCACTCCCCGCCTTAAGGAAACTTATATGAACATAATTATTACCGGAGGGGCAGGTTTTATTGGCTCTTCGGTTGTTAGACACCTAATAGATGCAACTAATGATAATGTTCTCAACATAGATAAACTAACTTATGCTGGTAACTTAGCCTCTTTAGCTGGTTATGAAGATAGTGCTCAATATCAGTTTGCTCAAATTGATATATGCGACCAAGCACAATTAACGAAAACACTGTTTGATTTCAAACCGGATGCTATTATGCATTTAGCAGCTGAGAGTCATGTTGATCGCTCGATAGATGGACCAGCCGCTTTTATGCAGACCAATATTATTGGTACATATAATTTACTAGAAGCTAGCAAAGCATATTGGTTAACACTAACTGCTAAGCAACAACAAAATTTTCGCTTTCATCATATTTCTACTGACGAAGTTTATGGTGACTTAGATAGCCCCGAAGATTTATTCACCGAAAAAACAAGTTATCAACCCAGCAGCCCTTATTCTGCGTCAAAAGCGGCTTCTGATCATTTAGTTCGAGCATGGCAGCGAACTTATGGCTTACCTACGATTATAACCAATTGTTCTAATAATTATGGTCCATACCACTTTCCTGAAAAGTTAATACCTTTAGTAATAATTAACGCCTTACATGGAAAACCATTACCTATATATGGCACAGGTCAGCAAATAAGAGACTGGCTTTATGTCGAAGATCATGCCCATGCACTAGTTACGGTTATGAAGCAAGGTAATATTGGCGAAACATATAATATTGGCGGCCATAATGAAAAAACCAACCTAGAAGTCGTCAATAGCATTTGTGATATTTTGAATATGGAGATTACTGAAAAGCCAAATGCAATTAAAGACTTCAAAAAATTAATAACGTATGTGGAGGACAGGCCAGGTCATGATTTACGCTACGCTATTGACGCAAGTAAAATACAAGTAAAACTGAACTGGGTGCCAAAAGAAACCTTCGAAACAGGTTTACGAAAAACAGTTTTATGGTATTTAGAAAACAGAAAATGGTGGCAAGACATTTTAGATGGCAGCTACCAAACTGAACGACTTGGATTACAGGGAACATAAAATGAAAGGTATTGTATTAGCAGGTGGCTCAGGAACACGTCTTTATCCTATCACTCAAGGAATATCTAAACAGTTATTACCGGTGTATGACAAACCGATGATTTATTACCCATTATCAGTACTAATGTTAGCGGGGATCAATGAAATACTGATTATTTCAACTCCTGAAGACATGGATGGATATAAACGGTTACTTAACGACGGCTCACAACTAGGTATAAACATTAGCTATGCTGAACAACCTAGTCCTGATGGCCTAGCACAAGCCTTCATTATCGGTGAAGAGTTCATTGGTGATGATAGTGTATGTTTAGTTCTTGGTGATAATATTTTTTACGGTCAAGGTTTTGTCGATAAGCTAAAATCAGCTGTAATACAACCTAGCGGTGCAACTGTTTTTGGTTATCAAGTTAAAGATCCTGAACGCTTTGGTGTGGTTGATTTTGACGAAAACTATACAGCCCTCTCCATTGAAGAAAAACCAATCACTCCTAAATCTAATTGGGCTATTACTGGTTTATATTTTTACGATAATAACGTAATAGAAATGGCAAAGAAGGTTAAGCCATCGTCCCGAGGTGAGTTAGAAATAACTTCCATCAACCAAATGTACTTGGAACAAGAAGAATTAAATGTACAAATATTGGGCCGAGGTTTTGCTTGGTTAGATACTGGCACACATGACTCTTTACTTGAAGCAGGTCAGTTTGTGCAAATAATCGAGCATAGACAAGGTTTGAAAATTGCTTGTTTGGAAGAAATTGCATTCAGAAATGGCTGGTTAAACGAGAGTGACTTACAAAAAATTGCCAAACCATTGGTAAAAAGTGGCTATGGCCAATATTTACTAGCACTAGTTGATAAGAAGTAGCTAGCGGCTCATAAGTACTGTTATAACCAATAAGCGCCTGAGAACATAGCTCAGTTGAGGAGCAAAAAAATAATCAAGATGGCATCTTAGCTATTAACTCTTTATATATTTTTATAATATTTTCAGTATTTTTCTGTTGACTTAAACGTGTAATTACAGCTAAACGGAATGCTTCATCCCCAGAGAAATTACTATCATACATTTTTTGAATACTTTTCATCAAAGCACTAATGTCGTGTTGAGGATAAATACATCGAGCTTGAGTGTCAGGCCCATCCACAACCTCAGGTAAGCCCCCACAATCTGAAACAATAACAGGTAAACCAATAGATACAGCTTCTAAAGCAGCGACACCAAAAGATTCAGCTTGTAAAGTAACAGGATCAGTAATTGAAGCCTGAATATATAAATCGTGGGCTCTCATCGTTTCAGCAACTTGCTGATGACTAAGACTAGCAATAAACTCAACCTTCTCTTGTAAGCCTAAACTATTTACTAACGTTAAAAGCTCAGGTTTTAATGGACCGTCGCCGACTAAAGTTAAAGTAGAGTGGATACCAGAAGTCGCTAACCATTGGCTAAAGGCATGTAATAAATTTTGATGCCCTTTGCAGCTAACTAAGCGACCAACCATAATTATTTTATAGGGAGCTTGTGTACCTTGTTGATAAAAGTCACACTTAGGGTTATCTGAAAAGTGAGGACTAAAACCGTTTGGCAATAGACGTAATTTATCACTCTTAATAAAAAGGTTTTCAATCGCTTTTTGTTTTAAAAAGTGAGTAGGAACTGTACTAAGTGTATTAATAGCATTAGAGAACTTTGACAGATCTCTCTGGTAAAAGCGCCTTTTAAGCGGCTCACTAGTAACATCAGATCCATAGTAAGCAATAACCACTGGGATCTTCAGTTTTAATTTATTCAAAATATGATAAATAGTTTTGATACCATTACCTGTGTGGCAATGTATTACATCAGGCTGCTCTTTTGCTAATACTTCTCGCCACTTATCATAATCAATAAAATAAGCCAGCTGCTGAAAGCGAAACGCAAGAATTCCAGTTATGCGTGGTGAAATAAACTGCTTAATAGGAATATGGTGAATATTATCAAAGGGGCGCGACTCTAAATTAGTTAAATATGAGGCAACAATAACATTATCAAACTCGGCATATTTTTGCACCGCACATATTTGATCATAAATAAACGTTTCCGTTTGCATCGAATAGTTTGGTGTGTAATGTAATATTTTCATTTAAGATGTCTTTAATGTACGTTTGATTAAAAATAATTTGATCCCAATAGTGCCAGCATACTGTATAGCTAAAGCGATAATCACGCCAAACAGGGCAATATACGCACTAAATACATAAGTGCATAATATAAAGGCAATATTCAAAAAAACAGTTAACCATAACTGCTCTCTAACAAAGCCTAAAGCAACAAATAATGGATGTATTCCCATAAAGCTTACCGTTAACGCCTGTATAATAAAAAACACGCCTAGCTGAATAACATAGTCGGACATATATTGCCCAAAAATAAGTGGCAACCAATAAACCGCACTTAAAGAGAGTACGATAGCAAAAGGTACTGCTACCGCCATAACAACTGAGGTCACTTTAAATATTAACCTACTTGCCTGTGCATATTGTTTGTCTGCCAGAAGTTTAGAAAACTCAGGGAATAAAACTTGCGCTACAGGTCCGGTAAACTTATCAATAATAGTACCTAACTGCCTAATAATTTTATAAACACCTGCAGCTTCAACCGTCAATAAAGCACCGACAAAAATAGTATCTAAAAATTTAACCGGTATGTCTGCAACGTTAGTAAAGTGGGTATATATATTAAATCGCACCACATCTTTCCAATTAAAATTCTTGGAAGTTATCCCCTTTAATGTAAAAGTTCCCACTTGATTTTTTAGTGAGTACAGTCCCAAAAAAATTAAAAGAATAGCCCCTAATGACATCGATAGCGTTAATAAGAATAAAATATCACTAATGGCTAACTTATAATATATTGTCGCCAAAGCCACAGCGAAATTTATCATTGCAGCAAAGACTACCTGTAATGCAACGGTTGAAAATTTTCCTGCTAAACGAAGTACCCCAATTCCCAGCCCTATTTGACTAAAAAAAATAACAAGACAAAAAAGCTGGAGTGGTTCAGCCAACGTAGCTGATAAATTAAAGTAGCTAATAAAGTAAGGGGATAAAAAATACGCAATAATTGCGCCTAAACAAGCATAAATAATGTCTTGTATAGCACAAACAAATACAACGGCTTGATAAAGCAAGTTATTCGAGTTTTTGTGTTCAGCGCCAAATTTAATTAACGCCTGCCACGATTGCGGATTAGCTAAAGCACAAAATACAAAGACGTAGCTCTGTAATAAGACCAACGTACCAAATTCAGCAGCACCTAAATAACGGGAATATAAAGCAGTCGAAGCAAAAGCAAGAATCGCCGCAATTAAATTGCCTGAGAGGGCATGTGCTATACCTCTAACAAGCCCTTGAACTTTCATTGTAAAAAACAATTAGCTACCTTCTACTGGTCTCATTGACGCATAAACAAATGAAAAAACCAGAGAAAATAAAGCACCAAAAAAAGTACCAACCACACACAATAAAGCACGTGATGGTGCCGACTTATCTTCAGGTACCACAATAGGCGCTAAAGTTTTAAACAAATACTCTTTCCTTACTTCTGCAAGTAAGTTTTGTTTAGTTTGCTCAGCAATAATCGTATAAAAAATAGTGCGCATTTCGGCATTAGTAGTACGCTCTATCTGTTTGTTCAAATAGTCAATGCTATCATCAGCCAGCTTCTTTTCTTGTGAGCGCCAATAGCTATTTAAATCAGCAATCAACCAACCCAACCATTTAGCCGACAACTCAGGGGAAAGGTAGGTTAATGAAATATTAACGACACCTTTTTTACGTAAATATTCAACACTAATTAAATTTTTCAGTGAATAATAACCTTCCCAGGGGGTTGGAATAACGGCTTTACTAGGAGGAGCGCCTCTAACCCATTTATTATTTGTACTATCATAAATGGTTTCATCATAAATAAAGGTCTTAGTGGTTTGATCCCAACTTTCCCCGGCAAGTAGCTCTGGTAATATTTTTCGCTTTTCGATAAAGGCTTGTAAGAAGCTTCTTGACTGAAGTAATTCAACGGCAACTTCTGTTTCATCAGTACTACCGCCACCTAAATTAATCCCTGCCATACTCGCTAAACCGCCAAACTGCCCTGCAAGTTGTGAAAGACCGCCACCCGATTGGTCTTTGGCTGGCACAAACATTCCTTTCGCGGTATAAACATTAGGCATGTTTTTAGCGTAATACACTGAGGCAGCGGCAAAGGCTAACGTAGTTAACAAAATGAACCACTTCATACGAAAAATAATGCGAAAGAGCTTTTTAAAACTCACTATATCGCTAGAAGTTTCCAATGCTGATAATTCATGCTTCATTTTTTACGTCGTCCTGTAATAATTAATGGCGCGCATTGTAGCATTTTACCCAAAGGAAAAAACTACAAATATGTCAATAAAATCAAGTAGCAGGTTCACCTTATAAAAAACAAGAAAAAATTTTGTATATTAAAGAGCAATAAAAAGATAAAATAAAGTAAAGTGCATACTCTTCAACATGATATATTACCTCCAATATTAACTAAGATATTAAACGCAGATTTATGCAACTTTCAATTAACGTGAAAAATAGCCTTTTGCTTGTTGGTGAAAAAGCTATTTTGTTAGGGATGGGCTTCATAACAAGTGTTTTAATGGCTCGAATTGGTGGCCCAGCGTTTTTTGGTGACTTCTCATATATAACTGCTTTTGTTGCATTATTTATTCCCCTTTGTTCTATGGGCTTAAACAGTGTTTCCACAAAATACTTCGTTTTATATCCTAAGCACAATCATATCCACTTTAAAACCATCTTACTTTTAAGAGCATTGGGAGCAGTTTTTTGTATTACCATTGGTACATTAGCAGCTCTGTTCTTTCTCCCTACAAATGAAAGTACCATTTATATATTGGTGCTATTAGCACTACAAAGTTTTTCCTTTATTTATCTAGTAGAACATTATTACCTTGCTAAACAAAAAGTTACTTACACATTAAAAATAAGGCTGATTGTTTGCCTACTTATTAGCGTTGGAAAGATTATCGCGCTGTTGTTAGAGTATTCCTTATTAACCCTTATTTTAATACACGGACTTGAGTTTATTCTAATTGGCATCAGCTATATCACGTTATATTACCAACACAAACCAACACAAAAAGAACAACTCTATACTCGTCTATCTACTGGTACTGCTTTAGCTTTTTTTCATAAGGGAAAGTGGCTACTATTATCATCTTTTGCCGCTATTTTATATCTTAAAATAGATCAAGTAATGCTCGCTAGTATGTATGGTACTGAAGAAGTAGCCTTTTATGCAGCAGCATCAAAACTTTCTGAATTTTGGTATGTATTTCCTGTATTGATTGCTAATGTGTTTCACCCAAAGCTACTTAAATTAAAGCAGCAAGGACAAGTACTATATAGCCACTTCCTGCTCAAATCTCTTAGCTATATGGTCGCTATATCTTTACTTATCAGCACAGTCATATTCATACTGGCACCCATGATTATTAATATAATATATGGAGAAGAATACAAGGCGAGTGCTTCTATTTTAAGTATCCATATATTTGCCACACTTTTTATTTTCCAACGAGCTATTTTTAGTAAGTGGCTAATAATTGAAGGCCATTACAAGTTCAGTTTATTTAGTCATGCTGCTGGTGCTATAACTAATATCACACTTAATTTAATATTAATTCCAAATTATGGCGGTGTAGGTGCTGCTTGGGCCACCTTGTTATCCTATATGGTGGCAAGTTTTCTTAGTTTAATCGTTACAAGAAAAACACGTGAGTTTATGCTACTTATGATAAATGCTATGATTATGTGGCCTAGATACCTAACCCCAACTAAAGTAGACAATGCAGTTAAATAAACCTACTCGACCTCTGATTTCAATATAAGTACACATGAAAAGCACCATAAAAAAAATACTAATGTCATATATTCCCTTTGCATGTAAAAAATACCTTTTTAAATGCAAACTGTATCTACGTGAACCAAAATTACTATTATTAGCCAATTCAAAATACCGCACTAATGCTCCAACACTTTTATTATTATCATTTCCAAGAAGTGGCTCTAGTTGGGTTGGCTCTATTTTAGGCACAGGTGAACATGTTCGCTATTTAAGAGAGCCAGTTACAACAAGTTATACACTACAAAAAAAACACAGAATTTCAGTATTTGATAAAACAACTTGTGACAATTGGAATGAGTACCAGTCATACATTGATAAGAGTTTGCACGGAAGCGCTAACTTCTCCAGCTCAATCATCAAGTTCACTAAGCAATGGCTTAAACCCCACTTAAAAAAAACCTTGGTCATTAAAGAGGTTAATCCGTTAGTTATTGATAACTACCTTAGCAAACCAATTAAATTGGTCTATCTAGTAAGGCACCCTTTTTCAGTAGCTAAAAGTTATAGTGCGCTTAACTGGCAACCAACAGAAGTATTTTCAAATAAGTTTAATAAGGCTACGCTAAACACTTTACAGCAAATAACGCCAAACCTTTTACAACAAAGTTTTTGGTTTCAAATGGGCTACTTACAAGGTTGGGTTGAAGCAACGGTCAAACGTGAGATATCAGTAGCCCCAAAAAAAAACAAGGCAATAATACTCGTGAGGTATGAAGACATTTGTAGAGAAGCAGAAAGTGAGTTTATAAAACTATTCAGCTTTGCAAATTTACCTTTTACTGAAAAAGTGAGTTCAGCTATAACCAACTCACTAAAAAGGAAGGAAAAAGTATCCGCAGGAGACTTTAGCTTGACGCGAAGTAAAGAGGATATCGAAACAATAAAAGTAAACACGAACGAACAAGAAAACTACCATGAATTAATGCTCGCATATCATCAAGCAATATTAGACTTTTGTCAGCACCAATCACCTACAATAAAAAACATTACACCATCATTTACCCTCAACTCTTCGCTAGTAAAATTACTTAAATAAGAGCAGCGTAGTTTAAAGTTGTAGTACGATATAGTTAACTAATTCAAGGGCACCTTCATGTGTTAAGTGACCGTAGTCATATTGTAAAGGTACTCCTTCTTTAGTACTTGTTTGACATAAAGCTTGTTGATTACACATCAAGTCAAGCATCGATATATAGTGTGTTGTTGTTGAATTCAGAGTACTTGAAAATAATAGATCTCGTTCAAGCACACTTTCGTAGTTACTGTAAGAAGGCAAATCTTCTGCTTTATTTGTTGCTAACAACCTTGGCAAAGGTAAACTGTACTCAATAATTGGTCCAAGTATAATCACTTTTTTCGCATATTGTTCTAGCAAAATCCGGGTTTCATTAAGTGCTTCGACGTCTGAATTAAACCATCTAGCCGAAAGAATGACAGTATCAAACCGTTTATTGGCAACTAACTCAGTAAATACCCACTGCATTAGCTCTGTACAGCGTTTTGCACCTTTATAAAGAGTAACGGGTTTACACCCTGAGGATGTTGCCTGAGATAATGTATAGTTTTCAGGTAAAGCTATTGCCAAAGAGCTATACCAATGCGCTGCATGACTATCGCCTATTAATAACGCATTATGCTTTTTGGTATCATACTGAATACACTGTTCCTCTTTAAAAAAACTTACGTCATTATACTTAGAGGTTAAAAAACAACTTCCCTGACGGTAATAATCCTTCCGATCGTAATTCATATAAGAAGAGTAAGTTAATTGCTGTTCATTATATCTATAAGAGAACCCCGTCATAAATAAAGCAGCAATTATCACAGCAAAAATAGTCATAATCACTGAGCCACCGACAATCTGAATCGCTGACTTGCTCGTTAAATATTTCGCTGTAGGTTGCTCAACACACAACCAACTTAAATAGCCGGCACTAATAGACAAAATAAATATCGTCATTTGTTCGTACATTGAGAGAGTGCTATCTACACCTAAAATGTAAAACGTAATAATTGGCCAATGCCATAAATATAGCGAATAAGATATTTTGCCAAAAAAAGCCGCTACGGCACAAGAAAGTAACCGATAACTATAACTATTATTGCGGCATGCAAAAATAATTAGCACCGTTGCTAACGACGGTAGAATGGCGTTAACGCCAGGAAATGACATCGTTTCACGATAAAAAAACAAACAAGCAATCAATACCCCTAATGCACTTAATGAGATAAGTTCTAATTGAGTATTCGAAAAGTAGCGCTTGCTAAGCTCAAATTTAGGGCTTATAGCAACAATCCCCCCCAAAATAAACTGCCAAAATCGAGAGGGTGACGCATAGAACGATAATGAAGGGTTTATGTAAAGCAACACTTCACTTAGTACAAAGCTCAATAGAGCAAGCGTAACTAAGAACAAAATTATACAGGTGCTTTTACGGTAGAAAATACCGAGCATAATTAACGGAAAAATAAAATAAAACTGCTCTTCTACCGCTAACGACCATGTATGTAACAAGGGAGAAGTAGCTAATGCACTATTAAAATAATCAGACTGTGCGTAAAAGTAAAAGTTAGACACATATAAAAGTGAAGAGAGTAAACTCGTGCCATAATTAACGGTCTCTGTCGGCAGTAATAGAAAATATGCCGCGACGCTAGCGCAAGTAACCATCACTAAAAAAGCAGGGAGTAAGCGCTTTATTCGACGGGCATAAAAATCTAATAAGGTAAAGCTTTGCTGTTGTAAGTCACGCCAAATAAAACCAATAATTAAATAGCCCGAGATAACAAAAAAGATGTCTACCCCTAAAAACCCTCCAGGTAATAAATTAGGGTTAATATGAAAAACAACAACGGCTAATACGGCAATAGCTCGTAGCCCTTGAATATCCCATCGATACACATTGTTACTCATGCACAAACACCTTTAGCATTAAGTCGTTTGAAAATATAAAGTTGTCGCTATTATAAGGTGAATCATATGGAAAGGAATAAATACCCACTTAAAAACAGAATTAACTTTTGTAAGCTAGGCACAAACTTTATTTTTACGTATAGTAACGTCAAATAGCGTCACGTAATTAAAATATCGTCACTCAACCTATAAGCAACACAAAATAACTCGTGAGAACCTTTGGAAAGAACATGGATAAAAAGACACTTAAAAACCTCCCTTTAACTGCTTTTAACGAAGCTGGCTGGCTTAAGCCACCACTATGGGTTTACATCAACTTAATCTTTATGGCGAAAGGGTTAATAATATTTATTCTTTCACTTGCCTCGCTACGTACTGGTGATCAAATATTGGCGGTACTTTACCCAGACAAGAATACGCTTTATATTGCTATAGCGTTATCTGTTGTACCATTAGCGACATTAGTATCATTTACCTTAGGTGAAATCCAAGACAATTTAAAACTAAAAAAACTCTTGTTTTTATTGTGTGCTGCTGAAATAGCGGGTGAAATTTCATTTGCAATAAAGGTGATAGCAATGGACTCACAACCTTTATCTTCACCGACTCTCAAGTTATTAATCATTCAAGTTTCATTATTATTCTTTGCAATAACCTCAAAAAAAGTTATTGCCTTTTTTCAACAGATAACCAATGAAGAAGCCATACTAAAAGACTAAATTGAGTATAATAAGAAGCTTCATGATAAAACTAGCTTCTTATTCCCCAACTAACAGACTAACTACCAAGTAAGTATTGCTTAAATGAGGTAATCGTTTCTTTCGAAAAACCGTCCCTTTGTTTTTTCATGGTAGTTTTAAACTCTCCTTGATAATCAATATCTAGTAGTTCAAATAGTTTTTTGTAGTCATTAGGCGTAACCAGTTGACAGAAATCTTCGTAATAAAATTCCGCATGCGTAAAGTCGGCTAACTTCTCTTGGTAAGCAGTATCTGACTCAATGATATACTGTAATGATTGAGCAATACCTGCATTATTAAGCTCAGCTAACTTATCTGTATCTGGTTTAACATCACTCGACCAAGAGTCGGTCAATTTAGATTTTTCAAGAGAAACGGCTTGCGCAACTTTATCTTTACGCGACACATAAACAACAGCAGTAAAACCGAGTTTGAGTAAGTTAATATTTTTATTCAGCAGAAAAAACATGTGCTCTATATGAGCATTTACAGCAAAAACACCTGTATTTCCTACTGTTTTTTCAAGAATAAAGTTTAGATACTCATCAAATTTAACATTAGATGTATTGGTCATCCGGCCATAGGCGTTTATATAGCGTTCATTAAACCACTCGGCACACTCCCCAATTTGAGCGGTATTGTTTAAGACATCACAAAATAATGATGAGCCAGAGCGTGGGGTAGATAAAATTAAAACCTTATTCTTAATTGTACTGGTTGCAACACTGTCATTTTTACTTAATTTAACCATTAAGTTTAACAACACATCATCAGTAGCGAGCATATTTATACTTTCCTTTTATATTTACGTAAACATGCAATATGTTAACAATTAATTCTTAATTCTTAAAATAACTAACGATGATATTAAAGGCATACAAGCATTGCTCGTTGTTTTTACGAAAAAGTCCCGTTAATATATAACAACTCATTATAAATTTAAGATTAGTTGTGCAAAAAAACGTTTATGTCACCCGCCCTTATTTTCCTCCGATAGAAAAGTACTTTAACTATATTCAAGGCGCTTATGATAATGAGTCATTAACCAATAATGGACCTTTAGTTCAAGAACTTACCGAGAAGCTAAAAGGTAAATTAGGAGTTAACCATCTACTACTAGTAAGTAACGGTACCGTCGCTTTACAAATTGCTTACCGCCTTAAAGAGCTAGCAAATAAAAACGTTATCACTACTCCCTACACTTTTGCAGCAACCTCTACCGCTTTAGCGTGGCAAGGTGCTAACCCAACTCTTGCTAATATTAATAAAAACAGTTGGAATATTGAGCCAAACGAAGTAGAGAAGCTATTAAAAAATCAACAGGGGAATGCAATTGTTGCAGTAAACTTATTTGGACAACCTTGCGACTTGGACGCTTTAGAGTTGCTTGCTCAAAAATACAATGTCCCCTTAATTTATGACTCAGCTCATGCATTATTAAGTACATATAAAGGTAAAAGTATTTATGAGTATGGCGACATTCATTGCATTAGCTTTCATGCCACAAAGTTATTTCATACCATAGAAGGCGGAGCTATGGTGTTTAAAGACGAAGCCGACTATTTATTAGCAAAAAAGTTAATTAATTTTGGTATTGCTGAAGATGGCATTATCGAGCAAGCCGGCATCAATGGCAAACTAAGTGAAATACATGCGGCTATGGGCTTATGCGTATTCGATGACTTACCAGCACTAGTATTAGAGCGAAAAGAGCTTATTGCTTATTATCACGAGCTATTAGGGAATACGGTTACATACCAAAGTGATAGATTCCCTCACGAAACGCAACCTATTTACATGCCAGTACAGTTTTCTTGTGAATCGCAAGCCCTGCAAGTAGAAGAAGCTCTTAATACTCAGGGCTACTACCCTCGCCGTTACTTTATGCCTCAGCATTATCAATTTTTATCAAACGCACAAACCTCTATAATCAATGACTGTAGCTTATTAGCCAATAAAACATTATGTTTACCATTAATGAATAATATGAAGAAAGCAACGGTTAATAATATCTGTGAAATTATCTTAAAGGTATTGCGCAAATGAAACTAGCTATCATGCAACCTTATTTTTTTCCTTATATTGGATATTTTCAGTTGATCAATGCTGTTGATGAGTTTGTTATATATGATGATATTCAATACACAAAAAAAGGTTGGATTAACCGCAATAGAATCCTGCAAAATGGCTCTGACAGCTATATTACTCTGCCACTAAAAAAAGCATCAGATTACCTGAACGTCAATGAACGATTTTTATCTGACACTTGGCCGAAAGAGCGCCAAAAGCTACTTAATAAAATAGCAAATAGCTATCGTAAAGCACCATACTTCTCAGCGGTATATCCAGTAATAGAAGAAATAGTAACATATGAAAGCAACAACCTTTTTGACTACTTATATAACAGCATCACTTTATTAATGGAGTATATGAATATAACAACTAAACTGGTTGTTAGTTCAACTTTGGCCATAGACAATAACTTAACTTCAGAAAACAAGGTTTTAGCTATTTGTAAAGCGATGATGGCCACTGAGTATATTAACCCTATCGGCGGCACTGATTTATACCAACATGAGCACTTTGCCCAAAATAAAATTAATTTACATTTTTTACAATCAGAGCCTCTCAGCTACCCACAATTCAATAGTGAGTTTATTCCGTGGCTTTCAATCATAGATATTTTAATGTTTAATTCATTGCCAGCCGTAAAGGAACTTCTGACATCACGATACCAATTAATTCAATAAGTAAAAACGAACAAAATACCCTTAAGGATAAAAATGTTTAAATGGGATAAGCTTGGGAAAGTATTTGACCCAACAACCGTAAATGACAGACCTTGGTTAAAAGAGTTTGCTCAAGCACCAAGTACACTGATATTCGATAACTTTGTTAGAGTATATTTTTCATGTCGCCCTCCCGCGGACAGTAATGGTCAATATGCTAGTTACTCTGCTTTTGTGGACTTAGATAGGAATGACTTAACTAAAGTAGTCGCGGTTGCAGAACAACCAATCCTCCCTTTAGGCGGGCTAGGCGAGTTCGATGAGTTTGGCACCTACCCGGTGTCCGTATGCCGTCATAAAAACAAAGTTGTTGCTTATTATGCTGGCTGGACACGTTGTGAAAGCGTTCCATTTAATACAGCTATAGGTATGGCAACAAGTGATAATGAGGGGATATCTTTTCAAAAGGTTGGTAGTGGCCCCATTATCCCTTACTCCCCTTTTGAGCCATTTGTTATGAGTGGCCCGAAAATACGCTACTTTAATAATCAGTGGTATTTATTTTATATTGCGGGCACTCAATGGATACTTGATGAAGGTAAACCCGAGCCTGTTTATAAAATACGTTCAGCAACCTCTTCCGATGGTAAAAACTGGGTTAAAACCAATAGCTGCCTTATCCCCGATGCTATTGATGAAAATGAAGCTCAGGCAAGCCCTGATGTGTTTTTTAGTAACGGCCGTTATCATATGTTTTTCTGCTACAGGCATGGCAAAGGCTATCGCGGCAAAGAGAAAGGCTATCGCATTGGCTATGCGTATTCAGAAGATCTACTCAACTGGGAGAGAGATGATAGCAAGGTTGGCATTGATGTGTCAGACAGCGGTTGGGATAGCGAAATGATTAGTTACCCACATATTTTTGAATTAGATGGTAACATTTATATGTTTTACTTAGGTAACCAAGTCGGTAGATGTGGTTTTGGCCTAGCTAAACTCAACGGAAAATTATAGGTAGAATAGAATCATGAAGTGGAAAAAACTAGGTAAAATATTTGATCCTACTGAACATCACTTACCTAACAACTGTATTGAGTATGCACAATCACCGCAAGTCGTTGTTAAAGATGACGTTGTTCGTATTTACTTTAGTACACGAGAAAGAGATCCCAAAAATGGTAAATTTCTTAGTCACGTAGCTTTTGTTGATATGGACAAAAAATTTGAAAACATAGTAAAAGTTGCTGATAGCACTGTAATTCCTTTAGGTGAACTAGGCACTTTTGATGAACATGGCATATTTCCAATTAATTTACTCAAACAAGGTAATGAAATATTTGCGTACACTTGTGGTTGGAATCGACGTAGTTCTGTATCAGTAGATACAGGCGTAGGTTTTGCCAAAAGTACCGATGGTGGCTTAACCTTCAACAAGCTTGGTAACGGCCCGATTTTAGGGCCGTCGATCAATGAGCCTTTTTTGGTTGGTGACGCCTTTGTGCAGAAATATAGCGATACTTTTCATATGTGGTATATGTTTGGCACTCAGTGGCAAGCATACGAAGCAGGAGCGGCTCCCGACAGAACTTATAAAATAGGCCATGCAACTTCAACAGATGGTATTAACTGGCTTAAAGAAGATGGTATTCAAGTTATTCCCGATAAGCTCAATGCTGATGAGAGTATGGCATTACCAACCGTAGTAGAACATAACAACCAATACCACATGTTATTTTGTTATCGTGAATCATCTGACTTTCGTAATACCAGTAGTAGAGGCTATCGCCTTGGTTACGCCGTTTCAAATGATTTAGAAAACTGGCAACGAGATGACGAGCAGGTTGGTATAGATGTTAGTGACGATGATTGGGATTCAAAAATGCTGTGTTACCCGCACCTTTTTAAATGCGATGGAAAAGTGTACTTACTCTATAACGGTAATGAGTTTGGGCGTTTTGGCTTCGGTTTGGCTGTATTAGAAGACTAATGTCAAAAGTGACTAACCACCAACAGACGGCTCAACACAGTGATATTGAAGCACACTTATTATCATGTGACGCTTTATTTACGCCAAAGCTTAGTAGCTATGTTAATATTCACGCCTACTCAGGTAAAATAGCTTCTAACGCTGTAACGTTTGAAGCCTGGAGCCAAAAAAACTTAATTGGTCTCGTTGCCGCTTATTACAATACCAGTGGCGAAGTATTTATCACAAATGTTAGCATTACAAAGCCTTTTACTGGTCAAGGTATTGCCCGTACGCTAATAATGCAATGTATTAAAAAAGCAAAAGAACACAGTGCTACTAGCATATGTCTTGAAGTTCATCCAAGCAATACAAGCGCTTTACTATTTTACAAAAAGCTTGGCTTCACAATAAAAGAACAAAACTCAATGACTGTTAATATGTCATACAATTTAGAGATAGCTCATGGATAACAAAAGAAATTACAACGAAGAAATAAAAGATACTTCAGATCATCAATACGCATACAACTTTGACTTTGATGTTATGCACCCCTATATGATTAAAGCGTTTAAACCTTTCTTTAATTCAGGAAACTTTCTGGAGTTAGGTAGCTTTAAGGGTGACTTTACCAAACGCTTTAGCAGCCTTTTTAATGACATCACCTGTGTTGAGGCTTCTGATGAAGCAATTACTCTAGCCAAAAAACACATTAGTGAAGATGTGAAGTTTATTAACTCTCGATTTGAAGAAGCTCAATTACCAGAAAAATACAATAATATTGTTATGACTCATGTATTGGAACATGTTGATGACCCTATTAAAGTATTAAAAAGAGTCAATGACGAATGGTTAGCTGATAATGGTCGATTTTTCCTTGTTTGCCCAAATGCGAATGCTCCTTCACGACAAATAGCAGTGAAAATGGGCTTAATTAGCCATAATTCGGCGGTTACACCAGCAGAACACGAGCATGGCCATCGTTGTACGTACACCCTCGATACTCTCGAGAGAGATGCTAAATTAGCAGGATTAAAAGTGGTTTACCGCTCTGGTATATTTTTTAAAGCATTAGCCAACTTTCAATGGGACAAATTACTACAAACTGACATTATCTCACCTGAGTATTTGGAAGGCTGCTACGAGTTAGGTCAACAATACCCTGACTTGTGTTCGAGTATATTTATACTATGTGAAAAAGGCTAAAACATTATTAACAACCCAAAAGCGCAAGATTAAATAGAGCACTTCAAAACACCTAAAAAAATACCACGATAAACGTGGTATTTTTATTTGCCTACTTAAACTCGTTGCACAGAGTAAACTTTACCATTCAAAAGCTACTCATTTAACCTGAGCTCGGCTTAACAAATGTTTCTCTAGCAGCTACTTGTCCTAACGTCTTCGTTAAATTTACTTGCAATAGGCCAGCTATTGACGCGAAATTTTCCTTGTTTATCACATGAAAAGAAAAACTAGCGATTCAGAAAAGTAATTCTTTTTGATATTTCAACTTGTTAAATATCTCTTAAATCAAGTTCAGGTTAATTTAATAAGCTATGCATCGCTTTAACTAAACGCAAATCACCTACTTCATCTTTATCGTCAAGTAGGAAACTATTAATATCTATCGCTTGAATTAAGGCCTTAAACTCACTTAATTTAGC
Organism: Colwellia sp. D2M02; assembly: GCF_018860755.1. Taxonomy (GTDB): domain Bacteria; phylum Pseudomonadota; class Gammaproteobacteria; order Enterobacterales; family Alteromonadaceae; genus Colwellia; species Colwellia asteriadis. Next base: position 73,998 of record NZ_JAHKPW010000010.1, read on the forward strand.
ACTATCGTTACCCAACTCTATCGCCCTAGTTACCAATTCACTTTGATCTTTACAAAGCCCTGTTAGCTCACCAAGTTCGTTCCAGATATAATAATCAGTAACACCGGGTAAATCACTGGTGTCTTTAACAAATAACTTAGGTATGCCTAAACGTGCGACATCAATATTACTGTTAGCACCACCAAAAGGCATGGTCGGCAAGGCAAACTCACATTGCGCTACGGTATTCATGTAATCATCATAAGTTGAATAAGGGTGCATAACAGCATTTGGCAGTTTACGGCGTAATATAGACAGCGCCGCATAGTAATCTAAATCTTGAATACCATGAGCCATAAAAAAGTGAAACACCACTTTTCTCTCAATACCTGCACTAATCTCCTGACATAAACTTAATACTTGTGAGGAAACCTTTTGTATAACACCATTTACCGCAATATTACATACCTCTGGCGTACTTGGTAACTCTCTTAATGTATAAGTATTAGGACTAAACCTAAGCGCTTCAGTTTCTATCACAACGGTTTTTTCAGTTGCTATTTTAGCAAGCTCATCTTGACTAAGCCCCATATCTTCTAATAATAAATAATCAATGGTATCAATGAAGCTACTTGCTGGATGGCCTGGACAAACACACTGAATTGGCGCAAGGCGAGTGGAAGCAAGCAATGGCGCAAAATTACTCATACCTAACGATGGATAAATAATAACATCAGGCTGAACTTTAACTACATGCTTTATAATTTTAGCAATATCGTTAACATCATCAAACTCTCTAAAGCTGTGGTGATCTTGCTGACCAACCTCGTCAACTAATCGAGTACCAGCCAAGCCAACAATATTATAATCGGCTTTTAACGCGCTAAATAAACTATGATAACAGCGATACATTGCATGGCTTTGTCGGTAATGCTCATGAATAATCAGTATTGTCTTTTTCTCACCTTTAGCTTTATTGCGTGCTTTTTCTAAGCTTAAACTGATAGATTTTTTAATACCGTCACTAATAAAGCCATCCATAAATTTTTTATAGTTGGCAGCCGCCCATTTCTTAAATTGAAACTTTTCATTACCAACAAAGTTGCTCACATTAAAAAAGGAAGATGACATAATTTCTAAGTTTTGCGGTTTCGCAAAAGTGACTAAAGGTATTTCTTTTGAAACATTAGCAATTTTGTTTGACTGCATAGCTGATGCATCTGATAACAACAAGCCAAAAGATGACATTAAACCTAAATAACCTCGACAAATCTCTGACGGCATATGTGCGGCTAACTTGCCCCAAGGAAGATCAAAAGTAGAATCAGGTACATAACAAATCATAAATTTACGAATGTCATTTTGAGTGAAACTGCCCTTAGTATCTAAGCCTAAATTTCTAATAATATGGTCGGTATTTTGGTAGCTACTAGCGGCAAATAAATACGCTAAAAACTTTTTACCTAAAACAAACTCCTGAAACATAGTATTAGACGGGTTATATTTAGTATCACTAAACATCATCGTAATTAGCGTCGCTAACTTTTCAATGATTTGATACCCCTCAGCATGCTCCTGTGCTGCTGATAATGCTCTGTCTGCGGGTTTTAAGTTAAACTCCATTTTGCCACGGCGCTGGTTTAGCATAATAATTTGCAACACTTTTTCGGCCTCTGGGTAATTACCACTGAGTACCGGTTGTTCAAACCCTGCTAAAGAAACTGATATCACTTCTTCTGCTGATTTCTTGTCTTCTTTTACCTTAGCCATTTACACTCCATTTCTATAATATTTTGTTTATTCTTAAAGTTTATACTTACGTTATTATTTAGCATATCAGCTAAAAGCTATTAAATTTTTACTCGTTAACTTTATATTAATCTATTTGATAAGTTTTACTGTTTTGGTATATCTAATGTACCAACAAAGCGAATAAATTCATCTTCTGCTGCTTTTGCAATAGAGCTGTCGGCACTAACGACTATATTAAACAAAACAGCTTTATTTTCATTTAAAATGTTAAGCATGTAAAAGGTTTGCTTAGTAGCACCTTTAGAGGCTTCAACAACGTACTCTTTGCTCAATAATTCACCTTGATAACGCTGGGCATCTTTTTTATAGCTAACAAATTCAACCTCTTTAAAACCCTTAGTTGCCAGCTCGGATAAACTATTATCAAAAATACGCTGCCACTCATCTTCAGCGCCAGTATAATTGGCACCAACTAAACGCTGACATGATACAAAAGTCGCTAACTGAGCGCTGTTAACACTTTGTGAGCTTAGATACTGTTTAGTATAAAGACTAACTTGTTCACTTAATTGATAAGTTTTTTTAGCAACCTGAGGAATATTTTTAAATTCAGCATTTACACCACACTCTTGTGCCGACAAACTTAACGGTATCAAAGCAACAGAAGCTAAAGCCAGGGGTAATAATATTTTTTTAGTAAATTGCATAACACACCTACAGTAATGCTCCACTACAGAGCTAAATAGTTCATAAAAGGGAATAAATTAACCTGAGCTCGGCTTAACAAATGTTTCTCTAGCAGCTACTTTTCCTGACTTCTTTGTTAAACCTCTTAAATCGAGTTCAGGTTAAGTTAAAAATATAAGCCGTCAAAGTCAAGTACATAAGCACACAAGTACCTACGATAAAATATTGTTGATAACCTAATAGCGATAACAGCTATTGTATAACAAAGTTTGTACTTTTCTGCCATTTAAGCTCTGTAATTTATATGGGTAAGCCAGTATTAATATTCAAGCTTAACCATATAAACTTTTAAGTAAATAACTAGCTTTACTTAGGCATTAGTTAGGCCTTAGTTAATAATGAATTCTTCCATAAAAGCTCTCATAAGCCACTTACTTAAAGTCCTAAATTTTTTCTATAAAAAAGCCCGGCATTGCCGGGCTTTTGAGTAAAGTTAAATTTTTAATTAATTAAAAATTATAAACCTTTACCGTCAACTTTTGCTTGAGAGTTAGAAACTTCAGAACGACCAGTTGAACTTTGAACTGTAGCGTATGCTGAAATGTCTTGAGCGTAAGCGTCAATGTTAAATGTAACACTTAACTTAGCAGAACCTGTAATACCAAAAGCAGTTGCTAATTGTGCAGCAGAGTACTTAACAACAGTGTTAGCTGGAACGTCACCTAAGTCGAAAGACGCAGAACGCTCAGCGTCAACGCCGTCTACAACACCGTTAACGATGAATGTAGCCATTACGTTAGCAGACTCGCTACCGTCGTTAGCAATTTCAACTGAAGAGAAAGTACCAGCACTTGCGTAACCTACTGGTAAGTAAGGAACGTTAATTACTGTAGCGTCTAACATCCACTCACCTGCGTGACGAACGATTTTAGTAGACTCTGTACCGTCTGTGAAGTCAGCAGTAGCTGTAATGTAACCAGTTTGTGGAATGATAACGTCTGTTATAGCAGCGTTAAATGTTACAAAACCAGTTGCAGAAGTACCAGCGTTAGCACTTTGAGTACCAAAGTCAGCGTTAGGAACTACGAAAGTGATTTCGTCTTCATCGCCATTTACTGCTGGAGCATTAGTTAATGCAGCAGCACCAAAGTTAGCAACAGTTAAGTCAGCATCAACAACACCAGTAAAGTCACCAGCGAATGAGATGTTAGCATCAACGTTAGCTAAAGCAGCAACTAAAGACTCGTTGTTACCTAGTTTGAATTTAACTGTATCAAGATCTACATCAGCACCGTCGTAGTAGCGAGAGAAATCTTTTTGATCGATACGCTCAATACGTGCATCCCATTGTTGCTCAACTGTGAAATCGAACTGAGAAATAACTTCAGAGATTGGTGAACAACCTTCTTCAATTAATACGTCGTTAGCATCAACAGACTTGTAACAAACTTCAGCAGAAGTATCACCAAGGTCAAAACCGTTAGTGTCAACGTCGTCTAAAGTAAGACGGAAAGCTGAGCTAGCAGTTAAAGGGTTACCTAGGTTTACGTCAAACGCGATAACGTGTTTGTCATCAGCATTGTCTGTATCTACACTGAACTTATCAAATGTAAATGAACCAGTACCGTAGCTGAAGAATGATGAGTTAGTAGAACCACCACCAGTTGCATCGATGTCGATAATACCAACACCAGTACCAACTACGTTGTTAATGTCTGAGCTAGCAGCTACAACATTAGTTAAATCAACACCTTTACTGAAAGTTAAAGAGATAGTTGATGCCGCAGGAGTTAATTTATCTACTACGAAATCTAAAACAAAAACTTTACCAGCTGTAGAAGCTACAACTGCAGTGTTACCTGCTGCAACACCTTCTGCAGAGATTTTAGTTAAATCACTTGATACTGTAACAGCTTGTGCACCAAATGCACTTACAACAGCAGTTGCGACTAGCGCTTTTTTGAATAATTTCATTATTTTCCGTTCTCCAAGTTTCATGAAACTGATATATCGTAATGAAGCAATATACCATGAATTTTTTTGTATTTCAGCTGGAGTATAGCTGAATCATTGCCAATTTAAGGGTAAGCCCATAATAAGTCAAGTCTTAGGTTATTATTTTTATGATATTTATTTAACCAAATTAAAATTTAACCAACAGCATTAAGTGAACTTTTTCATAAATTGTACCTAATGATGAGCTATTCGCTTCCTTAGTACATTCTAAATTTATAACAAGCTGCACTTTCCAGCCACGAAAAGATATATATTTTTGAGCAGAGGGTCAAGTTAAAACTTGATATTTTCTAACCCTTTAGCAAAACCATTTTTAACCATTTCCCAGTCACTACGGGTACTAATAATACGTGGGGTCACTAATACTACCAATTCAGTTTTGTCAGACTCTTCAGTATCTGTTCTAAATAAATGCCCTAAAAGTGGTAGTGAGCCTAAAACAGGGATTGAAGTAGCCCCAGTATTTTTATTTTCGCTAATTAAACCACCTAGCATTACCGTTTGCCCGTCTCCCGCCACTACTTCAGTACTAATAGTACGCTCAAAAACGGCAGTAGAGCCACCAATTGAAGGCCCTGTAGCCGAGATATTAGAAATATTTTGCGCAATAGTCATAATAACCGTACCTTGGGCGTTAATTGTGGGTGTTACACTTAAGTCAACACCCGTTTTACGATAAACAATACTCGTTGTTTCACGTTCGCCATTAATAGGGTCTGAGGTGGTACTACCAATAGTAGGAATATCGTCACCGACACTAATACTTGCCATAACACCATCTCGTACAACTAGGGTTGGTTTAGATAGTACATTAATCAGCCCATCAGTTTGACTTAAGTTCACATTGAAGTTACCTGGTAAGCCTACAATGGAGTAATTGAAGCCACCTTCAGAGCTAAAACTGAAGGTACTATCTTTACTTGTTGACGAACCATTAGTTAATGCAAATTGAACGCCTTTAGCAAAACTACCGGTTAATTTAACCTCGGCAATGACGACTTCTAACATGACTTGCTTAGGCATAATATCAAGCTGTTTAATAATAGGCTGCAACTCTTGAAAGTGTTTGCCCGTAGAATAAAAGATTAAAGCATTAGCTCTTTCATCGACAACCATGCGTAGATTGTCACCCTCTACTGTTTTAGTCAGTTGCGCTTTTTTGTTTTGCGCTGCTGCTCCACCAGCAACAATGCCACCTACAGGTGATGTGGTGGTGTTACCTGCTTGACCATTTATGCCGCTACTAGAGGTACTGTAGTCAAAGCTATTTTTAGAGCTTACGAGTAAAGGCGCTAATGATTTACCTAAGTCAGAGGCTCTCGCATACTTAGGGTGATAAAGGTAATAACTTTGTTCACTACCCGAAGCTGGCTTATCGATAAGTTGGCTCCAATATTCTATTCGATCAAGAATATTATCATCAGTAGCAAACACGACTACTTTACCTAAGTGTTCTAGAGGTATGAAATTAACACTAGATGCACCGCTACTACTACCTATATTGACATCAATACCATCTTGCAGTAACAACTCTGATATTTTTTCAATAAAGGTATAGCTATCTATATAGGCAAAACTTAATAGCGCTGTTGATTTTTTATGTAGCAGCGGACTGTCTAATATTTCAAGTAAAGAGATCGTACGTAGCACTTGTTCTCTGTTGCCCTGTACAAAAACCAAGCCTTGTTCATGATCAATATCAATAATAGCATCAACTAAATTTGATAACGTGCGCTTAAGCCCTTTCGCAATTTGATACTTAAGTGGGATAAGTTGGTTAATATCACCCGATACCATAGGAACGTCTTGCTCTAAACGACCAAAACCGAATGCTCGGTCTGACTTTGCCCCCTTTCTTGTCATGGGGTAAAGATAAAAAACATCATCATTAAGCATAATGCGGGTATCATTTTGAATCAGTACACGTTGTACTAATTGAAATAAACCTTGTGCTGTTACGGGTTCTTTTAGCTCTAGGGTAACCGGCGTAGTAATGTTTTTAATTGACGGCTCAATTAAATAAGAAACTTGAAGTAACTCACCTAACACATAATGAAGAAAGTCATTAAATGGTAACTCATTAGTAGAGAACTTAAAGGTTTCATCACTCGTAAAATGCTTCGACAAGTCTACTTCTAATGTTGCGCCGTCATACTTTGCGTCTTTATTTAGTCGGGTAAACTCTGATTTAGCTACATCATTGTCAACTGCCTTAACATTTTCAGGATTAGTTATTAGCTCATCTTGTTTTAAATAAGAGTCACCTGCACTCAACGGCGCTTGCTCTAATGGCACTTCAGGTTCAATAATTGATGCACACCCTGTTAAAGCTAACGCGAGTGTTATCGATAGTGCTAATTTACTTTTGTTTAACGTTATATTAAGGAGTGTCATTGCTGTTCCGCTCGAAAAGTTTGAATTCAAAAGTACCTTTGGCACCTTTTAAAGTTATTTTGTCTGAAGATAGTTGACTAAGCACTATACCCGCAGTAATTTCCTGCCCCAATAGCACTTTCATGGTGTTGGAGTGATTGTGATTTAATTTTGACTTTCTACTAACCTTGCTCTTATTTCTTAATGAAATCAAAATAAAAGGGTTGTCTGTTGCCATAAATATTCCTAATAAATTATAACTATTGTCACCAATCGTTAAGATATTTTCATTAGGGTCTGCTACATCTACGTTTTTGAGAGCGAGCTTTTCCGCTTCTGCAAGATCCGCACTCGCCTGTATTGCTAGCCAATCTTCTTCTACTGCTAACAACTCATTATCTAGTTCTGACGGGGTGTGAAGCACTTGTGTTGCCATATCACTATCTGTTGTACTGTCATCTGACTTGTATTCCCAAAAGTCAGAACTCAGCCATAGTAACGTGATCATTGAGATAACTAAGGTTAGTTTATTCATCACTCCTCCTCAGTTGATGTATTGAGTTCACTGGCTTTTACATAGTGTAAAGCAAATAGTTCAAAGGCAGCACTAACTCTATTACCTACCTGACCATCTATTCGTCTGGCACTAATTGAAAAGTCTTTCACACGAATAAGTGGTATAGTGCTATCCAATGCTCGCGTGACTTTAATCATACAAGCTGGGTTGCCTTTAAACCTTGCTGATAACTCCCAACTATTTAAGTCTTGGTTAATCACTGAAGAGCCTTTCCAGCTAATACGCTGCACTGTGCAGTCTGCACCTGTAATGACTTTTTCTAGCTGCTGCTGAACAACCAACTTAAATTGAGACTCTGTACTTTCTATAAACAAATAAGGTTCAATAGCTTGCTCTTTTGCCTTACTATCAGCCAACATTTGCGAATATAGATCGGATTTGGATAATAATTGTTCTGTTTTCATCATTTTACGTTCAAGTAAATCAAGCTCACCCCGTTGCTCTTTTTGTAGCTCCCATAAAGGTATGGTGACATAAGAGAGTATTAATAGGGCAGCTAATAGAATGAGATAGTGTTTATACTTTATAAGTTCAGCTTTCATTTTTTTCTCTTGAACTAACAACGTGTTTAGTTGTATCAAACTGCAATAGAATGGTGAATGAGTCCATTCCTCTTGATTTACGAATGTCGCCACTAAAAGTAGCACCGCTAACCGATGGCATTTTATTGAGTTCGCCTAAAATAAAAGAGGCTTTCTCAGCTCGGCCAGTTAACTCAACGCCTTTTTCTGTACGCTTAAAGCGCGAGACTTCCATTCCATCATTTATAACTTTATAGACTAAAGCCCATATTTGGTGTGTATTCTCAACCTCTTTAAAGGTACTATTAACCGAACTCAACGTACTTTCAATAGTATCTATTTTTCGCTTACTCTCCATTAATGCCATCGCCTCTGCCCTATTATCACTAATATCGTTAAGCAACATAGATTTACTCATATAGAAATAGCCACTCACACTAACAGAAAAAATAGTAGCAACGAGTAATGGTGCTAGATACAGCTGGTGCAACTTATTTTTATTAATAGCGTTAGTGAAGTTAATAGATGCTATCGCTAATAACTTATCAAGTGTTGTGGTTTCAATTAACTCAAAAAGTAAAGCGGTATATTGCTCGGCATTAATGCTATATACATCGGCATTTTCAGGTAGACCAACGCCTTGCAAAAAGTTACTAATATTACTCAATAAGCCTTTTTTATAAGCACTAAATGTTTTTCCGCCAGAGTGCGCCCAAAATAATGTCCCTGCAGGAGTTTCAACTTCTGCGACACTTTTTTTATTTAAGTTGAAGAAGTTAGCTAGCAACTCTGTTTCAGGAAGTAAAACAGCTTTTGCCGAGATAAAGTTTTGTATCAGCTCATGAAAAACAATGGTGTGAACATCAAACCCATCTTGTTCTTTATTGGTTATGATGCGCTGAATTGGCTTTGCTCCTTCAACTTTGCTGTGCTGTAACTTTAATATTTGCTTTAACTCTTTTAAGCTAATCGCTGAATATGTTTTCCAACTTTCGCTGTAATGTTTTTTTGCAACGATAATAATAGGTTTAGGAGTGTCAAGCTTATACAAGCCTCTTAATTGTGAAGAAGTTTCAACATCTTGGCCTTCATTAGCAAATAACCCGTAGAGTTCATTATCTAAGTAAGCGATATTATTCTGTAATAACAGGGATAGCTTTTTATTTTGAGTTATTAACTTCAAGTTCACTTTTTATTCCAACTTACATCTGTGATTATGACAGGACGTTTAGGATCGTATGGTTTTACTTCAACGACAAACTGCTTTTTTAAATGAATATTGCCCGATTCAGCCAGTAATTCTACCTTAATTTTGCGACCAGTAGCAAAATTAAAGTATTCGTCATTATCTATCCCTGTCATTTGAGTAAATCTTAATGGGGATAGTTCTTTGCTGTTTCGCATAGCAATAATATCATCAGTTCGCGATTGGTCCTGTAGCAAAGCTTTTAATATTAGTGGTGGTGCATTGAGCGGATTGAAGCTAGTCGTGAGTTGTTCGGTAAAGTAGAGCGCCCAGGTCTCTAGCGGTAATATATCACCCATTTTTATAGATAATACTTCATTGAAGGTTTGTAATTGCCCATCTCTTGGACCGACTAGGTTCATACGACGATAATAATTTTTTTCTGCACCATTGATATACTTCAAGTCATCTTTATCAATCCAGTCTTTTAGTGAGTCTAAAAAGGTTCTTGCTGGGTGATCTTCTACACCTAATTCAGCTAATAGACTTGCAGCTAATGAGTGGCTCATAACATTAAAGCTTAATAATCCATTCAAATCTTGCATTTTAACCATAACATAGTCATTTAATTGAAAAGGCTCCCCATAGAAATTCCAACGTTTAACTAATGCATTTTCACTATCTTTATCTGCATAACGAATATTGGTTAGTAACTCTTGAATTAAAATAGCCTCGGCGGTTTCTATTTTTAGCCCCAAATCAACATTCGTTTGAATTTTCAATGCGGTATTAACCTGCCCCCGAATAGATTGAGTAATAAAAAGCCCTAGAATTGTTAGTACCATGGTAATAATAAGTACTTGGATTAGTGCAATACCTTTATTTCTTAGCATTAAACTTGTATCCCTATATAACGATACAGAGCATGCTGCGTTTGTTGAGGTAACTGAAATGGAATAGACAGTTCTTGGCCTCCTTTGACACTATAAGTGAGGCTGATACTTAAAGGTAGCAATTGCCTTTCTTCCATTTGATGTTGATTATACCACTGTGGTTCTATTGGCGCTTCATCGTGCAATAGATTATCCCTTTGTAATTCATAGTGTTGTAACTGTTCAAGGTTATCCCAACCAAAAAACTCAAAGCGAGCTGCAGTTAAATAATTAAGTAAAACTATACTATGTTGCCATTCCCTTTGTTCGTGCTGATTAAATAGTGGAGCTTTAAGCAAAGTACTCTCTCTATACACTAAAGAGCTACCAACGAGCTGAAGCTCTACTACTGCCGCTTCATCAGCAAAAATAGGAGACTTCGAAACAAAGCGGATATGATGAGGTGTCGCGATAAAGTAGAGACTTGAATTATCATTTATATTGTCAACTATATACGGATGGGTTGCTTCAATAACTCGCGTTAACGACGTTAAATTAACTCCTTTATCTGTTGCCTGCCAAAAAGCATAACTTTGTTTTTTCCATGAGTTAGAGTACAAACTATATGCAAAATATCCTGCGTACATGACAAGCATAAGTAAACTACTTGCTATCATTAGCTCTATAAGTGTAAAGCCTGACTGATGTTTTTTTTTCATACTTCTACCAGGTTGCAACTGCAAAAGTGTATTCACCTTTAACATCGTTATGTTGAGTAAAGACCGTAACGTTGAACAGACCAAATGTAGCTGCCCTAGCGACATTACTATCTGGCTCCAACGGTGGAGAAAGTAAAGAGATCCTTTCTGCTTGCCATTGAAAGTCAACACCAAAAGCTAATAGTTCACCACTAAACGACGACAAGCTTAAATCGACTGCTTTACTTTGAATTTCTGATTTAATTATTCGGTTGATCAATGGTACTGCTTGGTTATACTCCGCAACACGAATCGCTTTTTTTGATGATAGCGATGATGCAGAAAATAACTCGGCAACAAGTGCTATAGAAGCAAACAATATAATTGCTGCAATTAACACTTCTATCAGTGTAAAACCTTGATTGGCACGATTATTCTTCATTATCATTAAACTCATAAGGCTCGAAGACGCTGCCAACAGCAAAGTGACGCGGTGCCTCCTGCCAAAAAATACCAAAGGTTGTTGGGGTTATAACCGCTTTGGTTGATATGCTGTAATCTTGGGGAACAAAAACGAGCTGTTTAAAGCTAATAACTTGCTGTTGCTCATTTTGGGTGATTTGTATCTTATTTTCTTGCAGTGTCACTTGAAAGGGCAAACCTTCATAAAAGGCTCGATAGCTTAACTGTTTAAAAAGGTGTTTTACTTTTTCTAATTCAACCTGACGCTCTTGCTGTGCCACTGTTTTAGTAACTAAGCCACCGGTCATCCCCATCAAGATGGAAATAATAGCCATGACAACCATAAGTTCAATTAACGAAAAACCCGATAGTCTTGTGGTGATTTTAGACTTAGAAAGGGACATCATTAATTGATACCATACTCATTAGCATTGAAATTACGATACCACCAACAAACCCCCCCATAAAAATCAACATAATTGGTTCTAGCATTGTTGTTAACTTTTTAATCACTTGCTCTAAGTCATTTTTGCTTCGGCTAGCAACTTCTTTAAATACTCGAGGTAAGCGACCAGTTTCTTCACCAACCTTAATAATAGATAAGAAAAAGTCAGGAAAAATACGTGTTTTTGCTAACACCTGACTCAGCTGTTTTCCTGATTTCAATTGTTTAAGTGCTTGTTTAGCATCTCGTTTTAATTCATCTTGTTTTAATGTGTTTGCCGTTAACTCTAATGTAGTATCAAGCTGTAAACCGGCCTCTAACATCATTGCCATTGACTGTGCAAAACGTATACGTTCAGCCGTTAAAATAATACTCCCAATACCAGGCAAGTGCGAAGCCTTAACATAAAACCAGCTTTTAACTTCAGTTTTTTTCAATGCATAACTCAAGGCCACTAACAAGCCAACAACGCCACCTATAATAATAGCTTGATAATCAACAAAAAAGTTACTGACATTGATAATTACTTGCGTGTACCATGGCGCTAAAGATAAGTCGGTAAAAATACCGGCCATTTTAGGCACAATGAAAGTCAAAACGAAGTAAACCGCCATAATACAAACAAAGAATATTACTGCAGGATAAGTTAGTGCCGCGGATATTTGAGATCGTAAATCTTTTTGGAACTTTAAATCATCAGCAAGGCGATTTAACACCTCAGGTAAGTTACCTGAGGTTTCACCAATTTTTAGTAAGCTGATATATAAAGGACCAAAAATACTTTCATGTTTAGCAAAAGCTTCACTCAGTGAAGCCCCTTTTTTCAAGGCCGATGATATTTGATTTAATAAGCGGTTTAATGCTGGGCTCGCATTAGATTGACGGATGATATCAATCCCTTTATCGACTCTAATACCACTTTCTAGCAGCAATGCTAATTCACTCGTAAAAAACTCAAGTTGATCCAATGTGACATTTTGCGAAAATAGTCCTGACAAACCGGTATTTTTTGATACGGCCTGAATTGACATAGGGTTTAACCCCTCATGTTGCAGCTTCTTCAGCGCTTCAATTTTATTTTCAGCGTCAATAGTCCCTTGATGGCGATCGCCTTGAGAGTCAACAGCCTTATATTCAAACTCAATCACCCTGCAACCCTTAAAACTTCTTCAATCGTGGTAACACCTGTAATAACTTTATATAAGCCATCCTCAAGTAAGTCACGACGCTTTAATTGATGATTGTGTGCTTTAGCTTTGTTAATGAACTGATCATTTTTAGGGATTTCTTTAATAGCATCATCACAGCGCAAATATTCATTTATAGCAATACGCCCTTTATAGCCACTATGATTGCAGTGCTCACAACCAACAGCTTCTTTGATAGTAATATCTTGAATGCCTGCATTATCAGCTACTTTTTGTAATGGATATTTACTCATCAGCTCTTCAGTATGACTAACGGGAGTTGCACACTTTTCACATAACCTGCGAGCGAGACGCTGGGCTACCACAGACACTAACGCAGCATTAAGTAAAAACTCATCAACACCTAGATCCAGTAAACGGGTATAAGCACTTGCCGCATCATTTGTATGAACAGTACTAAAAACCAAATGCCCTGTTAACGCTGATTGCAATGCAATACGTGCCGTTTCTGCATCTCGTATTTCACCTACCATAATAATATCGGGGTCTTGACGAACGATAGAGCGAATACCAGCAGCAAAGTCAAAACCTATATCAGGATTCACTTGTACTTGGTTTACGCCATCAAGTTGGTATTCAACAGGATCTTCAAGTGTAATTATTTTTACATCTGGATTGTTTAGTTCATTTAAGAACGTATAAAGTGTCGTTGTTTTACCTGAACCTGTAGGGCCCGTTAATAGAATAACCCCTGTCGTTTTCTTTAGATCTTGTTGGATAAGTGTTTGAGTATCTTGAGATAACCCTAGAATCGACATATCGTATTTAATAGACTCTTTCAGTAAGAAGCGAAGTACAATACTTTCTCCGTCATTCAGTGGTAATGCTGAAACACGAATATCTAGCTCTTGATTAGCTATGCGCATTTCTATCTTTCCATCTTGAGGGCGGCGCTTCTCAGCAATATCCATCCCCGAAAGAATCTTTAAACGTGTGGTGATTGGTAACCGCATCTTAGGTGCTAGTGTTTCGACTTCATGTAAAACGCCATCAATACGGTATCGAACACGAAAACGACCGATATGTGGCTCTAAGTGCATATCTGAGGCACCTCGAGCAAGTGCTTTTGTTATTAAAGAGTTTAATAAATTAACTGTGGGCGCTTCTGATGCAAGTTCACGTAATCTCGCTTCTTCATCACCTGTTAACTCTTCATTTTCAATATTAATATCACTTTGACTTTGAATTTCATAAAAGAACACTTGCAATTGCGACTCTGACGCAACAGAAATATCAAACTCAACATTTTGATTTTGTAAGTACTGAATTAGATCAATATTTAACGGGTCTTTCGCTGCAATAGTCCAAGATTCACTGCTCACTTTTAATAATAAGCAATCATAAGACTTTAACTTTAATAATATAGAGATATCTACAGTCGGTAACTGCCAGTTAGGCCAATTATCTGCATTAAATAACGGATAAGATAACAACTGACTATAAAGCGGCGCTAGATCATCTTCAGTTAAGCAGCCCATGTTGACCAAAATCTGTTCTAAACGACCGTCGTAACGATTTTGATAAGCTTTCGCTTTTTCCATGTCTGTAACACTAATATCAAAGCGTTCTTCTAACAATTGAACAAGAGCTATCATTGATGAATAACATCCGCACTTTCATCTTCACCACCTTCTTTACCATCTAGCCCATAAGACATGATGCCGTAAGGTGCATTGTTAGGTCCTGGTACGGTATAAATATAAGGTTTTCCCCAAGGATCTAAAGGTAATGCTTTAGGTAAGTATGGACCATCCCAGCTTGGGTTCTCACTGCTACGTAGCTCTTCTAAGCTTGAAGGGACACTACCAATATCTAAACGGTAAGTGTCAATAGCGGTTTCAAACATTTGCATTTGCGCTACTGCGGTTTTCTTTTTTGATGAGCTAACTTTTGAAAATAGTTTTGGCGCAACTAATGAGCCCAATAAGCCAAGTATAATAAGTACAATCATCAGCTCCATTAAGCTGAAACCTTTATTCTTTTTCATTTTTAACTCCTAATAAACCACGGTTTTCTGATCGCATGAGTTTAACAACTCACTATAGCCTTGTCGATATACTATGCCTTAAGGATAGTAAAAACTTGTTTCCACATATTTCTAGTTTGCTCTTTAACTAGCTGAGCATGAGTCAAACATTGTGTCTTTTGAGCTGTAAGGCTGTCATTAAAAACGGTACATTGATCGACCATATCGTTTTTTGTCATTTTAAAATCAAGTACGTTGTCACTAACACCGTACTCTTGAAATAACATTTGATACTTATGACTCCAACTTGTTGCTAAACAAGGGACACCTTGAATTAGAGCACTGACACAGCCATGAAATCGACTCGATAATACCGCGTCCATTTCGCCTATATAGGCTTTAATACCCACAGCTGATAGACCTTGCTTAATCGTTATATCACCACTTAATTGCTCTGCTATTTTTTGGCAGATTGCCTGATCTTCATGACCCTCATGATTCAGTAAAACCACTTGCCAACCTAAGCCTTGATAATGCTTACCAGCGTTAACTAAAAAATCAAGGTAACTTTGCTCATCAACACTGGCATTTTCATGGTGGAATTTAGAGACCATTTTATTATTAGGAATAATGCACAGAGTTTGTGCCTGGTTTTCACTTTTCTCAATTGAGCAATGCAGCTCTGGTTCAACTAAGCATGTAAAGTCAGGGCTTTGTATAACGTGTGCTATACCTTGATTAACAAGCAATTCTGTCACCGCTTGATATGAACTATCATCGCGAGGAAAAACTAAGCTTGCTTTGGAAAAAACAGTTTGCCCATAATCACGAATATTAGCGCGATAAAAAGGACCTAACGCCTGAGGTAGAAAAATATATTTTTTACCTTGCTGGTGAAAACGCGCAACTTCTTTTGCGGTGTGAGCTAATGACTTAACTCCCCATTGTTCACCATAAGCAAAACCGCTTGCATCGAGTATTACATCAACATCTTTCTCAGTAACTAAGCCATAGCGCTTAAAAAAATTAAGTAACCTAGTTGGCAACTTAGCAAAAAAACCCGTTAGGTCTATTTTTCCACGACGAAAGCTTAATTTTTGCCATGCACCTAATCGTGCTCTTTGTTGATAAGGAAGATGGGGACCTGGAGATAAAGTGATCTGATATTCTCCTAGCTCTTTATCTAGCTGTTCGAGAATAGCAACTAACATCAATTCAGCACCTTTATTAGAGAACTGAACGCCTTTAATTTCAATATTTAACAATCTATTGTCCTAATTATTTCAAATGAAGCCTAAAACACTACCTCTCGATATTGTTTTATAGACTTCTGATAAGTTTACTTTATTAAGCTACTCAGAAGTATTAACAAAGTGTATTAATTGCTCTGCAGACTTTTTCTGAGAGTACGGTATACCACCATCTGATACTGGCTCCCCTACGGCAATTAACATGATAGTTTTTTTATAATGTGGCAACCCTAATAACTGGCTTATTTTATTATCAACCACTTTCAGCTCAGGCCAGTTCATCGGACAAGATGCCAACCCTAGTGTTGGTAATGTTTGCATAAATTGCATTGCGGCTAAGCTTGCATCTATGTAAATAACGTGACGATCTCTTTCATGTTCATAGCATGAGTAATCACCAATAAGCGCTATTAAACAAGGAATATTATCCGCAAAGCCACCACCACCAATCGCCAGCTTACTCACTTTATTAAGCAGCGGCTCTTGGTCTATTACATAAAACTCATAAGGCTGTCGGTTACAGGCACTCGGAGCTTGTGAGGCTAATGTAACCGCTTGCTTGATTTTTTCACGGCAAACAGGGCTTTGCTTAAACCAGCGCGTTGAACGCCTAGTATCAATAAATTGCGCAAACTCTTGATAAGATAATGGTGCTTTCGCTAATTCACTATTTTGATAAGGAGTTAAGCTTAAATCGTATGCAAACTGCTTGTTGTAAAACTCAGCTGCTAAGGTAGCTAATAACGTACTTTGTGTTAAGTCTACACTTTGATAAAACCTTGCAAGTACTGCACTTGCCCAAGCTATTTCATCAGCTTGATGTTGCTCTGAGTTGATAGCGAAAAACAAGGCAGCTTGAGTTTCTTCAATATAGTCTAAGGCAAAAATAGGCTTTAATGGTTTCATTATTAAGCCTTTTTCTAAGCGGTGAGTATTGCGTCTTAATAATGGGTTTGATGTTTGTTGCGCAGAGTGTTTAGTGCGAACATTATAATTTAACATGCCTTGTAAAATAGAAAATTGCTCTCTTTGATAAGCATTGTTAAAAAAACTAAAGTAGCATTTGGCTAAAAAGGGATTTTTTGCAAAAAAAGGTAGAGAGGCTTGATGAGTACGATGAATTAATGCTTTTATTTGTAAAAGTAGCTTACTGGGTAATATTTTTTTGATCAATTGACGCATGAGTTCAGAAATGCTGCTAAGTAAATGACATATCGATCGTTAAAGTATAAACAGCTAGCTTATGATTAGCTAGCTGTTTATATTGAGTAGCCCCTTGGTTTAATTGAGCAACTAAGCAGAATTAACGTAACTCTCGCCTTAGTATTTTACCCACATTGGTTTTTGGTAACTCTTTCCTAAACTCAACAATTTTAGGCACTTTATAATTAGTTAAGTTTTCACGGCAATGTTTAATTAATGTTGCTTCATCTAAGGTTTCATTCTTAGCGACAACAAATAATTTAACCATCTCGCCACTAACGTCATGTGGAACGCCAATGGCCGCAGCTTCAAGTACGTCTTCATGCATTACCGCCACTTCTTCTATTTCATTAGGATAAACATTAAAGCCAGAGACAATAATCATATCTTTTTTGCGATCAACAATAGTAAAAAAGCCTTTTTCATCCATAAAGGCAATATCACCCGTCGCTAGCCAACCCTCTTTAAGTACTTCATCGGTTGCTTCTGGGCAATTATAGTAACCACGCATCACTTGTGGACCTTTTACCCACATTTCGCCTGACTCACCTAATGGTGCTTCATTGCCATCTTCTAACATAATTTTAATGTCAGTCGATGAAGCTGGAATACCAATACTGCCGTCGTATGCAGTTAAATTATATGGGCTTAATGTGACTAATGGTGCGCACTCGGTTAAACCATAGCCTTCAAGTAAACGTGTACCGGTAATATTTTGCCAACGCTCTGCTACCGGTCGCTGTACTGCCATACCACCACCCAATGACATTTTTAAGTGACTAAAATCTAACTCATTAAAACCTTGAGTATTTAATAAACCATTAAATAAAGTATTTACGCCAGTAATCGCCGTAAAAGGATATTTACTTAGCTCTTTAACAAAATTAGGCATATCTCTTGGGTTAGTTATCAGTAAGTTACTACCGCCTAAGGTGAAGAAGGTTAAGCAGTTAGCGGTTAAAGCAAAGATATGATAAAGCGGTAGAGCAGTAACTATTAGCTCTTCCCCTTCTTTTAATAACGGTGAAATAGCCGCTTTAGCTTGTTGTAAGTTAGCCACCATATTACGGTGGGTTAGCATAGCTCCTTTCGATGGGCCTGTAGTACCACCTGTATATTGTAAAAAAGCTAAATCATCGCCACATAATTCAACAGCGCTTAAGTTAAGGTTCATTCCCTCACTTACCGCTTTATTAAAACGTATAGTATTAGGTAAGTGAAATGCTGGCACCATTTTTTTCACGTATTTAACAACACTATTAACAATTGCGCCTTTAACAAAACCTAGGCGATCGCCAAGCGATGTCATAATCACACGCTCTACAGGTGTTTTATCAATAACTTTTTCTAAGGTGCTAGCAAAGTTTTCAATAATAAGCATTGCTTTAGCATTAGAGTCTTTCAATTGGTGCTCAAGCTCGCGCGCGGTATATAGCGGATTAACATTAACCACGGTCAATCCAGCGAGTAACGCACCAAATAAAGCAATAGGGTATTGCAAGCAATTAGGCACCATAATGGCAAACTTGTCGCCTTTTTTAAGTCCTAAGTCTTGTTGTAAATACGCAGCAAACGCTGTTGCTTGTGTCGCTAGCTCTTGGTAAGTAATACCAACGCCCATGTTAATGAAAGCAGTTTTGTCGGCATATTTAGTGGAATATTTATGAAACATAGCCACCAATGACGGATATTTATCTGCATCGATTTCAAACGGTACGTCACTTGGGTAACTTTTTTCTAACCAGATTTTTTCCACAATTACTTTCCTCGACAGCTGTTTCACTGTTATTTGTTATTGTTTTAACTATAGCGCAGATTTAATTATCGTTATTATACCTGTAATTAATCAAGACGCATGCCCCTGAGTGATGACTGTGCTTCAATTCATGACATTTGATGAACTGATTTCTTTGAATAATTTAATGATTATTGTACTTTTTATAACAACTATAGTTATTTTTATTGTTTTAATTATATGAACACTGAAGTTTTATCAAATTTATCTGCAATGTACCAGTTTTTTAAACGAGTGTTTTAATTTTGCAAATAAATAATACTTTTTCGTACACTTTAACGCCAGCGTGACTTGGTGTTACTCTTAATGCTGAACCGACCAAAATTCATTTAAAATTTTTGTAACCTCGCTAGGATTTTCCATATGAATATGGTGTCCGCCATGTAGTTCGGTAACACTAAAGTTAGCAATAAGTTGAGTTGCCGTAGCTAAATGCTCTTGTACCATTTTAAGGCCTCTATCTGCATAAATAAGTTTAACCGGACATTGTATATCTTGCATCATTTGCTGTGCTTGACCGAGGGTTAACCGATAAGGTGATAAAATTCTTAAACGACTATCTGAGCGCCAGCACATGCCTTGTTCTGTTTCAAGTAATCCCCGCTTAACTAATAACGTCGCGTTATTTTCTGTTAAGTCTGACACTAACAAACGCGCTTTAACAGCAGTAGATAAAGGAAAATATCGAATAGGATTACGTTGTTGTGCTTGCTTATTTTTAAGTCGTGCTTGCATACCTTTGCGCAATTGTTGCGTGGCTTGGCTTTCATCTTCGCAAATAAAGCCCAATGCATCGATGAGTGTTAATGTCCGTACTTTTTCAGGAAAAGCGGCAGCAAAAGCACTGGCGATCATACCGCCCATAGAGTGACCAACCACATCAACTTTTTGCCATTGATTTATTTCAAGTAACTCAAGAAGATCATAAACATAATCAAAAAAATGATAGTGAGCCCCAGGGCTACGATGCTCTGATAAACCATGCCCAGGCCAATCAATTGCGATAACTTTTGTATTTAACAAGTCAGTTTTATTTAAAGCCTCAAGCAGTGGCAAAAAACTCGCCGCATTGTCTAACCAACCATGTAAACATAAAACAATACGCTCATTACTGTGATTGGCATTAGCGTGGTTGTCATTGCTGTGCGTGACATTGTTATTAGGGCTGCTTTTATTAACACACGTTAACCCTGCTAAGGTTAAGGCATTTAATTGATACGCTATTGGCGCTATGATTGGCTTTACTAGTGGGGTTACTACTGGTGTGGTATTGTTTAGCGAAGTCATTTTTTACCACCTATTTTAACGAAGAAGCATTTTTAGGCGCGAGTGCGTACAGCGCAAATAATGCGATTAAACACCAAATAGCAACCCAAATAATCTCAGGGATAAAAGTCATGGAGGCTAATGTTGCACCATCACCGACATGGCGACCATCTAATAAATAAAACGGGCTAAATAAGCTATTTAATAAAATACTTATCCCTAAAAATTGCATAACAACTTGTAAGTAACGTAGCTGTTGCACTTTAATCGTTAACACAAAAATAGTGATTAAACACCCTAAAATAACCCAGGTTAATAAATCGCGACTCCAAAATATAACAGAGCAAAGTAGCAGCAATAAAATAGCACCCGAAAAAAATTGTGCGACACGCTGGTGAGCTTGTGCTAAACGATATATTCCCCAGCCCCAAAAGCTTGCGCCGGCATAACCTAAAAAGCTAATTAAAAAACTAAAACCACCTTGCGTTGTACATAAGCCAGCACCATTAGCAAACAACTGAATACGTATAATATTACCGCCAGTAATTAAAGCGGCAACACCATGACTTATTTCATGAAAATAACTTTCGAGCCAATTAAAAGGAAGAGCAACAAAGGGAATTTGTCGAATAATAATCGCGGCGATGAGTAACCAATAAAATTGGTATTTTTGCCAAAAGCCAACGGTTTTATTGCTTGAGTTGTGAGTAGAGTAGTTGGTCATATAAGGTTATTTATAAAGTAAGTTATAAAAATTAATTACAGGAAAAGAGCGATAAAAAAGGCAAGCTAATGGAATAATATGAACGAGTATAGCGAAAACTGCACGTTAAATATTGTTTAAATACTACATGAGTAGTGAGCTAATACCATAACAGCTACTATACATAACAACTATACATAAAGTGATATAGCATTAAGCAAATAAGTCGACGCCAAAGAGCTTTTGTACGCTTTCACGTTGCGCTATATTGTTAACGGCTGAATAGGTAGAGACCGCTATATGGTTTTGCGAAGAAACTTGCTCTTTATAACTGCCTTGGTTAGTTTGAGCAAACGAAGCGCTATTTGAGTTAGATGCTAACTGGGTATTACCTGCATGAAAGTTATGCTCACTCGCTTGGTGCTTTTCTATGATCGCTAACTTGCTGTCATTAAGCTCAAAGTTTTGCTGCTCTTGCTTCGCTGTTGTTTGATTACTTTTTTCATCTGGATTAATGGCATCGCGTCGAGCCCTATTGTCTCTAAGCTCTAACGAACGGACAGCGTCAAACGCTACGTCATTTTCTGAATTAGACGCGGTACGATTAACACCAGCGTTAGCGGCTAAGTGAGTAGATGAATTAATTATTTGCATAAGCTCAATTTAGCAAAAAAAACTTGTTTTGACTAGGGACTGTTGATCTTTCGCGGTTAAATTTTGTTCGAGATAAAAGCGTTTTAATCGCGGCGGACAGTGTGTT